>NZ_JBJYZK010000003.1:0-19666 GCF_048654275.1 Candidatus Pseudomonas auctus
CCTGACCATGATTGATACCTGTAAACCATGTCCCCGGTCTCAAACGTAAAGGATGTACCCGGTCTTTACCCACCCTAACCCTCTCCCTTAGGGAGAGGGGACTGATCGGGGAATATTCAAGAGGTTCGCCGACCTGAACTTGCTGCACCGAATCCAGATTCGTATTGCTGCTTGAAAGATCCATAATCGACGCGATCTCACAGGTCGATGTCCCTCGCCAAACACCCCCGTAGGCTCCCTCTCCCTCCGGGCGGTCCGACGCTTCGGGAGGGCTGGGGTGAGGGTGCTTTTGAAAATCAATAGAACTTCTGACTTCGCGCCAACCTCATAGCTAACAAGTCCCTCCATTCCGGTAATGCCATGGACCTTGTTATCGCCCGCCCCGAAGGCCTCTACTGCCCTGCCGGGGACTTCTACATTGACCCGTGGCGGCCCGTCGAGCGTTCGGTGATCACCCATGCCCACGGCGACCACGCCCGTGGCGGCAATCAGCATTACCTGGCCGCCAGCGCCGGCGAAGGGATTCTGCGTGCGCGTCTGGGCGCGGACATCAACTTGCAAACCCTCGACTACGGCCAGCGCCTGACCCACCACGGCGTCACCCTAAGCTTTCATCCCGCCGGTCATGTGCTCGGCTCGGCCCAGGTGCGGCTGGAATACGGCGGCGAAGTCTGGGTCGCGTCAGGCGATTACAAGATCGAACCCGACGGCACCTGCGCGCCGTTCGAACCGGTGCGCTGCCACACCTTCATTACCGAATCGACCTTCGGCCTGCCGATCTACCGCTGGCAGCCGCAGGCGCAGGTGTTCGCCGAAATCAATCAGTGGTGGCAAGCCAACATCGAGGCCGGCAAGGCCAGCGTGCTGTTCTGCTATTCGTTCGGCAAGGCCCAGCGGATTCTCCACGGCATCGACGAAACCCTCGGGCCGATCCTCAGCCACGGCGCGGTCGAGCCACTGAACCGCGTGTACCGCGAAGCCGGCGTCTACCTGCCGCCAACGATCTACGCCGGCGAGGTGAAGAAGAACGACCCGATGATGCGCCAGGCGCTGGTCATCGCCCCGCCCTCTGCCGGCGGCAGCAGCTGGATGCGCCGGTTCGGCGATTACAGCGACAGCTTCGCCAGCGGCTGGATGCGCCTGCGCGGCACCCGTCGGCGGCGCGGCGTGGATCGCGGTTTCGTGCTTTCGGATCACGCCGACTGGCCCGGCCTGTTGTGGGCCATCGAACAGACCGGCGCCGAGCGGGTGATGGTCACCCACGGCTCGATTGGCGTACTGGTGCGCCATCTGCGCGAAAAAGGGCTCGACGCACAAGGTTTCAACACCGAATACGGTGACGATGAAGAAGAGCTTTCCAGCGCCACGCCTGCGATGGCCGAGGTGCAACCATGAAAGACTTCGCCGGGTTGTACGCCGAACTCGACGCCACCACCTCGAGCAACGCCAAACTGGCGGCGATGCAAACCTACTTCGCCCAGGCGCAACCGCAAGATGCCGCCTGGGCCGTGTACTTTTTGTCCGGCGGGCGGCCACGGCAACTGGTTCCGGTGAGAGTACTGCGCGAACTCGCTGTTGAAACGTCGGGGCTTGAGCCATGGCTGTTCGAGGAGAGCTATCAAGCGGTCGGCGATCTGGCGGAAACCATTTCGCTGGTGCTGCCGGAACACCCGCACACGTCGCAGGCCGGGCTCGCCGAATGGATCGAAGACAAACTGCTGCCCCTGCGCGGTGAAACCCCGGAATACCTCGCCCACCAATTGCCCGCTCTGTGGGCGCAACTGGATCGGCCGAGCCTGATGCTGTGCATCAAACTGATCACCGGCAGCTTCCGGGTCGGCGTGTCCAAATTGCTGGTGACCCGCGCTCTGGCCGCCATGGCCGGGCTCGACAGCAAACGCGTGGCGCAACGGCTGGTGGGTTACACCGACCTGTCCAACCGGCCGAACGCCGCCGCTTACCTGAAACTGATCGCCCCCGAATCCAGCGACGAGCACGCCCAGCGCGGCGGCCAGCCCTACCCGTTCTTCCTTGCCCATGCGCTGGCGCAACCGGTTGAAACGTTCGAGGCCCTGCTCGGGCCGCCGAGCAACTGGCAGGTGGAATGGAAGTGGGACGGCATTCGCGCACAGGTGGTCAAGCGTGAAGGGAAACTGTGGGTCTGGTCGCGCGGCGAGGAATTGGTCACCGAGCGTTTTCCCGAATTCGACACGCTGCTGCACGGTTTACCCGACGGCACGGTGATCGACGGCGAGATCGTGGTCTGGAAGAACAACCGCCCGGTCACCGAAGACGCGTTCGATCCGCAGTCGACAGAAGCCCCGGCGGTGCAACCCTTCGCACTGTTGCAACAACGGATCGGCCGCAAGTCGCTGGACCGCAAAATCCTCGAAGACGCGCCGGTGGTGATACTCGCCTACGACCTGCTCGAATGGCAGGGCGAAGACTGGCGCAACCAGCCCCAGGCCAGGCGTCGCGAGCAACTGGAGCAGGTCATCGCCCGCTGCAACAACCCGGTGCTGCTGCCTTCGCCGATTCTGACGGGTGATGACTGGTTCGACCTCGCCCGCCAGCGCGAAGCCTCCAGACGACTGGGGGTAGAAGGCATGATGCTCAAGGCCAGGGATGCGATGTATGGCGTCGGTCGCACCAAGGACATGGGCGTGTGGTGGAAATGGAAGGTCGACCCGTTCAGCGTCGACGCGGTGCTGATCTACGCCCAGCGCGGGCATGGTCGCCGCGCGAGCCTCTACAGCGATTACACCTTTGCGGTGTGGGACGGCCCGCCCGGTTCCAGTGCCCGGGCGTTGGTGCCCTTCGCCAAGGCCTATTCCGGGCTGACCGATGCGGAAATGCGCGAAGTCGACAGCATCGTGCGCAAGACCACAGTGGAAAAATTCGGCCCGGTCAGCAGTGTGAAGCCGAGCCTGGTGTTCGAACTGGGCTTCGAAGGCATCGCCCTCTCCCGTCGACACAAGAGCGGCATCGCCGTGCGCTTCCCGCGCATGCTGCGCTGGCGCCAGGACAAAACCGTCGAAGAAGCCGACAGCCTGGCAACCTTGCAGAACCTGTTGGCCTGACCCCTTCCCCTAATACTCAGCAATGATCGTTCCCACGCTCCGCGTGGGAACGATCATCCCTGCACCGAACCAACCTGGTGCAGCTTTTCCGGCGCGCCCGTTTTCGTGCACCGGCTGCCCCCGGCATGCACTTGCTACACCTTTTAAAACACTTGTTCGGGACTCTGGTTCGGAAATTGCTACTTTCTATAAGTCGTAAGCGCTCCAGTAACAATCATTCCGCGCCACAAGCGCTCATATTGGTTCTTAGGGATTGAATAATGAAAAAAGCATTGCTGACCCTTTCTGCACTGGCGTTGTGCATGGCCGCCGGCTCCGCGCTGGCCAAGGAATACAAAGAACTGCGGTTTGGCGTTGACCCTTCCTACGCACCGTTCGAGTCGAAAGCGGCAGACGGCAGCCTGGTTGGCTTCGACATCGATCTGGGCAACGCGATCTGCGCCGAGCTGAAGGTCAAGTGCAAATGGGTCGAAAGTGACTTCGACGGCATGATTCCGGGCCTCAAGGCCAATAAATTCGACGGCGTGATCTCGTCGATGACCGTTACCGAAGCCCGTGAAAAAGTCATCGACTTCTCCAGCGAGCTGTTCTCCGGCCCGACGGCCTACGTGTCGAAAAAAGGTTCGGGCATCACCGACGACGTCGCTTCCCTGAAAGGCAAAACCGTCGGCTACGAACAAGGCACCATCCAGGAAGCCTATGCCAAAGCCGTGCTGGACAAGGCGGGCGTGAAAACCCAGGCCTATCAGAACCAGGACCAGGTGTATTCCGACCTGACCTCCGGCCGTCTCGATGCGGGCATTCAGGACATGTTGCAGGCCGAACTGGGCTTTCTGAAGTCGCCGCAGGGCGCCGATTATGAAGTCAGCAAGCCGGTCGACAACCACTTGCTGCCAGCCAAGACCGCTGTCGGTATTAAGAAAGGTAACACCGAGCTGAAAGCGCTTTTGGATAAAGGTATCAAAGCGTTACACGATGATGGCAAATACGCAGAGATTCAAAAGAAACACTTTGGCGATCTGAATCTGTACAGCGGCAAATAATGCCCCGGCGCCCATCCTCGATGGGCGCCTTTTTCATTCAGTCAGGTTGCTGATTTATGTTCGAAAACCTCTTACAAAATCTGGGGCTCTCCGCCTTCAGCCTCAAGGGTTTTGGCCCTTTGCTGTTGGAAGGCACCTGGATGACCATCAAATTGTCGGCGTTGTCGCTGCTGGTGGCCGTGTTGCTCGGCCTGCTCGGTGCGAGTGCCAAGCTGTCAAAAGTCAAACTGCTGCGCCTGCCCGCCCAGCTCTACACCACGCTGATTCGCGGGGTGCCGGACCTGGTGCTGATGCTGCTGATCTTCTACAGCCTGCAAACCTGGCTGACGACGCTCACCGATTACCTGGAATGGGAATACATCGAGATCGACCCGTTCAGCGCCGGGGTCCTGACCTTGGGCTTCATTTATGGCGCGTACTTCACTGAAACCTTCCGTGGGGCGATTCTCGCCGTGCCGCGCGGGCAGGTCGAAGCCGCCACCGCGTATGGTCTCAAGCGCGGCCAGCGCTTTCGCTTCGTGGTGTTCCCGCAAATGATGCGCTTCGCCCTGCCGGGCATCGGCAACAACTGGATGGTGATGCTCAAGGCCACCGCGCTGGTTTCGATCATCGGCCTGGCCGATCTGGTCAAGGCCGCGCAGGACGCCGGCAAGAGCACCTATCAACTGTTTTACTTCCTGGTCCTCGCCGCGTTGATCTACCTGCTGATCACCAGTGCCTCGAACATCATCCTGCGCTGGCTCGAACGCCGCTACGCCGCCGGTGCCCGGGAGGCCGTACGATGATCGAACTCCTGCAGGAATACTGGAAAGCCTTCCTTTATACCGACGGCCAGAACATCACCGGGCTGGCGATGACGATGTGGCTGCTCAGCGCGTCGATCTTCTTCGGTTTCCTCGTGTCGATTCCGCTGTCGATCGCCCGGGTCTCGCCGCATTTCTACATTCGTTGGCCGGTGCAGTTCTACACCTACCTGTTCCGTGGCACGCCGCTCTATATCCAGCTGCTGATCTGCTACACCGGGATCTACAGCCTGGCCGCCGTGCGCGCGCAACCGCTGCTCGACAGTTTCTTTCGCGATGCGATGAACTGCACGATCCTGGCCTTCGCCCTCAACACCTGCGCCTACACCACGGAGATTTTCGCCGGGGCGATCCGCAGCATGAACCACGGCGAAGTCGAAGCGGCCAAGGCCTACGGCCTGACCGGCTGGAAGTTGTATGCCTACGTGATCATGCCGTCGGCGCTGCGCCGTTCGTTGCCGTACTACAGCAACGAAGTGATCCTGATGCTGCATTCGACCACCGTGGCCTTCACCGCGACCATCCCCGACATCCTGAAAGTCGCGCGGGACGCCAACTCGGCGACCTTCCTGACCTTCCAGGCGTTCGGCATCGCCGCGCTGATCTACCTGACCATCACCTTTGCGCTGGTCGGCCTGTTCCGTCTTGCCGAACGCCGATGGCTTGCGTTCCTCGGCCCGACCCACTAGGACCCTTTAGAGATGCGTCATCAGATACACGACCTGCTGGCCCCGCTGCCGGGGACCGCTCGACAGATCCACAGCTTTCATTTCGGCCCGGACAAGGCCCAGGGCAAGATCTACATCCAGTCATCGCTGCACGCCGACGAACTGCCCGGCATGCTCGTGGCCTGGCATCTCAAGCAGCGTCTGGCGGAGCTGGAAGCCGCCGGCCGCCTGCGCAGCGAAATCGTGCTGGTGCCGGTAGCCAACCCGGTCGGCCTCGAACAGGTGCTGATGGACGTGCCGCTGGGCCGCTACGAACTGGAGAGCGGACAGAATTTCAACCGCTGGTTCGTCGACCTCAGCGAGGAAATCGGCAACGAGATCGAAACACAGCTGTGCGACGACCCGCAGCGCAACCTCGAGCTGATCCGCGCCAGCCTGCGCAACGCCCTCGCCCGCCACACCGCCACGACTCAGCTGCAATCCCAGCGCCTGACCCTGCAACGGCTGGCCTGCGATGCGGACATGGTGCTCGACCTGCATTGCGATTTCGAATCTGTGGTTCACCTCTATACCACGCCCGAGGCCTGGTCGCAGGTCGAGCCGCTGGCGCGATATATCGAATCCCAGGCGAGCCTGCTGGCCACCGACTCCGGCGGCCAGTCATTCGATGAGTGCTTCACCCTGCTGTGGTGGCAATTGAAGGAGCGCTTCGGCGACCACTTCGAGATTCCACTGGGCAGTTTCTCGGTCACCGTCGAGTTGCGCGGTCAGGGGGATGTCACCCATCCGCTGGCCAGTCGCGATTGCCAGGCGCTGATCGATTACCTGATCCACTTCGGCGCCATCGTCGGCGACCCAAAAGCCTTGCCCGCCCTGCCACACCCCGCCACACCGCTGGCCGGCGTGGAACCGGTGGCCACTCCTGTCGGCGGCCTGCTGGTCTATACCGCCACGCCCGGCCAGTTTCTGGAAGCCGGGCAGAAAATCGCCGAAATCATCGACCCGATCAACGACCGGGTTACGCCAGTCCATTGCACCGCTTCCGGCCTGCTCTATGCCCGCTCGCTGCGGCGCATGGCCACCGCCGGGATGGTGATCGCCCACGTCGCGGGCGCCGAAGCCTATCGCAGCGGCTATCTACTTTCGCCTTGAGGATGCCTGCCCCATGTACAAATTGACCGTTGAAGGCCTGCACAAAAGCTATGGCGACCATCAGGTGCTCAAAGGCGTCTCGCTCAAGGCCAAGACCGGCGACGTGATCAGCCTGATCGGCGCCAGCGGCTCGGGCAAAAGCACCTTTTTGCGCTGCATCAACTTTCTCGAACAACCCAACGACGGCGCGATGAGCCTCGACGGCCAGGCGATCCGCATGGTCACCGACCGCCACGGCATGCACGTCGCCGACGCCGATGAACTGCAACGCCTGCGCACCCGCCTGGCCATGGTGTTCCAGCATTTCAATCTGTGGAGCCACATGACCGTGCTGGAAAACATCACCATGGCCCCGCGCCGGGTGCTGGGCTGCAGCAAACAGGAAGCCGACGACCGCGCGCGGCGTTATCTGGAAAAGGTCGGTTTGCCGGCGCGGGTGGCGGATCAGTACCCGGCGTTCCTCTCCGGCGGCCAGCAGCAACGGGTGGCGATTGCCCGGGCTTTGGCGATGGAGCCGGAAGTCATGCTGTTCGACGAACCGACCTCGGCGCTCGATCCGGAGCTGGTCGGCGAAGTGCTCAAGGTGATTCAGGGCCTGGCCGAAGAAGGCCGGACCATGATCATGGTCACCCACGAAATGAGCTTTGCCCGCAAGGTCTCGAGCCAGGTGCTGTTCCTGCATCAAGGGCTGGTGGAGGAAGAAGGCGCGCCGGAAGAAGTGCTGGGCAATCCGAAGAGCGAACGCCTGAAGCAATTTCTCAGCGGCAATCTCAAGTAAAACTATTGCCCGGTCGGCGCGGTCATTGAAGGAACATCTTCAGAGCACACGTCGCCGGCATGGGCACTTCCACCGACTTCGCCAAACACTGGTTCAGCGCCCGCGACTGGAAGCCGTTCGCCTTTCAGAAACAGGTGTGGGCCGCAGTCAAACGTGGCGAATCAGGCCTGCTGCATGCCAGCACCGGCGCAGGTAAAACCTACGCGGTTTGGTTTGCCGCGCTCAATCGCTTTGCCCGCTCCGGGCCTGTTGCTGAAACCACCCGTAAACGCAAACCACCCGCCGAACCGCTGACTGTCTTGTGGATCACCCCGATGCGGGCGCTGGCCGCCGACACCGCGCGCGCCCTGCAAGCGCCGCTGGACGATCTGCAGATCCCCTGGAGCGTCGGCCTGCGCACCGGCGACACCGGCAGCAGCGAGCGCGCCCGGCAGAACCGACGCCTGCCCACCACGTTGATCACCACCCCGGAAAGCCTGACCCTGATGCTCGCCCGGGCGGACGCACAAACGGCGCTGTCGACGCTGCGCATGGTCGTGGTGGACGAGTGGCACGAATTGCTCGGCAACAAGCGCGGCGTGCAATTGCAACTGGCCCTCGCCCGACTGCGCCGCTGGCACCCGGGGCTGATCGTCTGGGGCGTTTCCGCAACGCTCGGCAATCAGTCCCACGCCGAACAAGTGCTGATCCCACAGGGCGGTGGCGTGAGTATTCAGGGGCAAAGCGAAAAGTCACTCAAGGTCGACACCTTGCTCCCACCGGCGATCGAACGTTTTCCCTGGGCCGGGCACATCGGTCTGAAGATGTTGCCGCAGGTGGTCGCCGAACTGGACGTTTGCGCCAGCAGCCTGGTGTTCACCAACACCCGGGCGCAATCGGAAATCTGGTATCAGGCCTTGCTGGAAGCGCGGCCAGATTGGGCCGGGTTGATCGCGCTACATCACAGCTCGCTGTCCCGCGACACTCGCGACTGGGTCGAGCAAGCGCTGAAGAATGGCCAACTCAAAGCCGTGGTCTGCACTTCCAGTCTGGACCTGGGGGTGGATTTCCTGCCCGTGGAGCGGGTGCTGCAGATTGGCTCGGCCAAAGGCGTGGCGCGGCTGATGCAGCGTGCCGGACGTTCGGGGCATGCGCCCGGCAGAACGTCGCGGGTCACCCTGGTGCCGACCCACAGCCTGGAGCTGATCGAAGCTGCGGCCGCTGGCGATGCCGTGGCACAGCGGCGGATCGAACCGCGACTGTCACCGCACAAACCGCTGGATGTGCTGGTGCAACATCTGGTCAGCATGGCCCTGGGCGGTGGCTTTGTTCCCGATGAGCTGTACGAAGAAGTCCGTGGTGCCTGGGCCTATCGTGACCTGACGCTCGCGGACTGGGCCTGGGCGCTGGCGTTCGTACGCCACGGCGGGATGTCGCTGACGGCGTATCCGGATTACCGCCGGGTCGAGCCGGATGAACACGGGATCTGGCGCGTCCCCGACGCCCGCCTGGCGCGCCGCCATCGCATGAGCATCGGCACCATCGTCAGCGATGCCAGCATTCATCTGAAGTTCTGGAGCAAGGGCGGAGGCGGCAAACAGCTGGGCAGCGTTGAAGAAGGCTTTATCGCTCGCCTCAAACCTGGCGATGGGTTTCTGTTCGCCGGTCGCTTGCTGGAGCTGGTGCGGGTGGAAAACATGACCGCCTACGTCAAACGCAGCACCGCGAAAAAAGCCGCGGTGCCGCGCTGGAATGGCGGGCGCATGCCGCTCTCCAATGAATTGGCCGAAGCGGTGGTCAGCCGTTTCAGCGCTGCGGCGCACGGTGAGTTTGCCGGACCGGAAATGCAGGCCTTGCGACCGCTGCTGGAAACCCAGATGCGCTGGTCAGGCCTGCCGACAGTCAACAATCTGCTGGCCGAAGTGCTGAAATCCCGCGAAGGCTGGCACCTTTTCCTCTACCCGTTTGCCGGACGTCAGGTGCATCTGGGGCTGGCCAGCCTGCTGGCGTGGCGGGTCAGTCAGCGCCTGCCTGTAACCTTCTCGATTGCGGTCAACGATTACGGACTGGAATTGCTCAGCGCCACGCCCGTTGACTGGTCTGTGCAACTGGATGGCGCCCTGCTCGGTCCCGAGGGTTTGTTGAGGGATGTGCTGGCCAGCCTCAACGCGGGCGAACTGGCGCTGCGCAGATTTCGGGAAATTGCGCGGATTGCCGGACTGGTGTTCGCCGGTTACCCCGGCGCGCCGAAAAGTACCCGTCAGGTCCAGGCTTCCAGCGGGCTGTTCTTCGAAGTGTTCAAACAATACGACGCCGACAACCTGCTGCTGGCGCAGGCCGGGGAAGAAGTCCTGCGGGAAGAACTGGATATTCGTCGGCTGGAGCAGACACTGGAGCGAATCAACCGGATGAAACTCGATATGCACTTGATCAAACGTCCGACACCGCTCGGCTTTCCATTGCTGGTGGAACGCATGCGCGAAAGCATGAGCTCGGAAAAACTCGCTGACCGCATCCGGCGTATGGTCGGCGATCTGGAGAACACCGCCGACAAGGGCCAATCCTGATGAACGCGCCTTATCCCGTACGTCTGGCGGGCGAAGACCTCTGGTTGCTGCCGGAAAAGGCGCTGTACTGGCCGGCGCAACAGACGCTGCTGATTGCCGATGTGCATTTCGGCAAAGCGGCCGCTTATCGTCGCCTGGGGCAGCCGGTGCCGCAGGGCACTACGACCAGCAACATTGCCGTGATCGAGCAGCTGCTGGCGAAACTGCCATGTCGGCAATTGATCTTTCTTGGGGACTTTCTGCACGGGCCCGGCTCCCACGCCACGGGCACCTTGAACGAATTGGCTCGGTGGCGCGAACGGCATAAGGATCTGCCCATCACGCTGATTCGCGGCAATCATGACAAGCGGGCGGGCGATCCGCCGCAGTCGCTGAATATCAGGGTGGTGCCGGAGCCCATGCTGCTGGGCCCCTTCTCGCTGCAGCACGAGCCGGATCCGCACCCTGAACGGCACGTCCTCGCCGGGCACGTACACCCGGTTTATCGATTGATCGGCAAGGGGCGCCAGCGTTTGCGGCTGGCGTGTTTCAGACTGGGGGAACGCATCAGCCTGTTGCCGGCCTTCGGCGCCTTCACCGGCGGTTATGCGGTAGAGAAGGAAGACAGCTGTCGGATCTTCGTCATTGGCGACAACGAAATATGGCCCGTCGGCTGACGTCCTGTTCAGGATTCAGCCGACGGGCCATACGTTCAATCAGGCGACGGGCGCGGGTGGCGGTTTGTCCGGCAACGTAGGCTCGCCGGGCTCGGTCGGTTCTTCGTTGGGGGTATCGGGATCGGGCTGGTGAGGGATTCCGCCAGCCATTGCGATGGGCGGGTGTGCCAACAAGGACCAGGCCAATACGCCAACCTGATTGGGCTCGAGCCTTGCCAGTTCGGCAGTGATTTGCGGATCGATCTTCATGGAGCACTCCTCGGCGAAGGCCCGTCCCGCTGTTCGCGAAACGGGCAGTACACCTCATAGAGTGTCTACCCGCCGAAGAATTCCCGGTAACTGCCGGATGGACGGATCAGGTACGCGGCAGGGTCACGCCACGCTGGCCCTGATACTTGCCGGCACGGTCCTTGTAGGAGACTTCACATTCCTCATCGGATTCCAGGAACAGCATCTGCGCCACACCTTCGTTGGCGTAGATCTTCGCCGGCAGGTTGGTGGTGTTGGAGAATTCCAGGGTGACCTGGCCTTCCCACTCCGGCTCGAGCGGGGTGACGTTGACGATGATGCCGCAGCGGGCGTAGGTGCTCTTGCCCAGGCAGATGGTCAGGACATTGCGTGGAATACGGAAGTATTCAACGGTCGTGGCCAGGGCGAAGGAGTTTGGCGGGATGATGCAGACGTCGCTGTGGACGTCGACGAAGCTGCCGGCGTCGAAATTCTTCGGATCGACGATGGCCGAATTGATGTTGGTGAACACCTTGAAATGATTGGTGCAGCGCACATCGTAGCCGTAGCTCGACACACCGTAGGAGATCACACGGCTGTCGTCGCTGCCGCGTACCTGGCGCTCGACGAACGGCTCGATCATGCCGTGTTCCTGCGCCATGCGGCGAATCCACTTGTCCGATTTGATGCTCATGGCGGGTGTCCTGAATAGCGAGGTGGAAAAAATCTGTCCGGCATCTTACCGGGCGCGCCGCCGGGTTCAAAGTGCGGGGTGCAATTCTCGCCGAACGTGCGGGATTTACGCGGCTTCGCGACGAACCGTCACACCGTCGATCCCTAAAACAGAGAAACCTTCGCAAGAAGCATTGGCACGTTCCGGAAAAAGGGTTAAGGTGGCGCCACTGTGCTGCTTGTGTCACTGAGAATCTCTACACGATATGTTGAATTTCGATCCAACCATCTACAAGAATTTTTCCTGCTCTTTGCACTCAGTCTCGGCCAGGGTTCTTCCTGAGTCGCAGTTATCTTTGTTCAAGGAGTTACACCATGTCTAATCGCCAAACCGGTACCGTTAAGTGGTTCAACGATGAAAAAGGCTTCGGCTTCATCACTCCACAATCCGGTGACGACCTGTTCGTTCACTTCAAAGCTATCCAATCCGACGGCTTCAAAAGCCTGAAAGAAGGCCAACAGGTTTCTTTCATCGCTACCCGCGGTCAGAAAGGCATGCAAGCTGAAGAAGTACAAGTTATCTAACTTGTAGCTTCTTTAGAAAAAGGCCCCGCCCTCAAAAGCGGGGCTTTTTTGTGGGCGTCTGTTTTTCCGGGCGCAAAAAAGATCGCAGCCCGTGAAGGCTGCGATCTTTTGCGTTGCTTACCAGGCCACGCCGAAACCGGCGGTGTAGCGGGTCTTGCTCAGGTCCGCATCCTCGGTGCCGCTGATGATATCGCGTTCGGCCTTGAGGTTGAGCGAGGCCCACTCGGTGACTTTGTAGCGCAGGCCCATTTCCGCATCCAGCGCGTAATCGGCGACGCCGGACAGTGGCTTGCCGACTTCGCCATTGGTGAAGAACTCGACCTTCTTGCCGATCAGGTAGCGGTTGTAGTCCCACTTCATGGCGACCGAATAGAAGTTGTCCTTGCTGCCATCGCGGTACTCGTAATCGGTTCGGTTGAGCAGCGAACCCAGGGAGAACGCTCCCAGCTCGTCATCCCAGAACTGGTAACCCGGGCCGGTACCCACCACACGCTGGCGCGCCAGCTCTTCGATGTGATCGCGCTTGTAATTCAACCGCCCCTGCCAGAACCATTGATCAGTGAGGAAGCGGTCGAGCGAGTACTCGGCGCGCCAGTTGTCGGTGGTGGTCACGTCGTCCTGCACTTCGCGGTTGTATTCGCCCTCGGCGATATGGCGCCAGCGGCCGTGACGAGCAGTGGTCTTGAAGCCGACATCGTAGTCGTCGGTATCTTTCTCGGCACGCTGGTAGTCGAGCGCCAGATCGACGTTGCCCTTCCACACCAGATCCTCGACCACCGGCTTGGGCTTGAGAATCTGCTGAATGCTCGCCAGCTCCACGGTTTTCGGCGCCTCGCCGTTGGCCAATGTGACCTTGCCCTCTTCGGCAGCACTCAGGGACTTGGCCTTCTCGCCGTTGTAGGCGTCCTGCTTGACCAGCAGTTCCTGATCGCTCTCCAGGGTCTTGACCTGCTTCCAGTCGATGGTGACGGCACCCGCGTACTGGGTCTGGACCAGCAACTTGCCACCGTCGAACAGCGTGATTTTGCCGCTCAGCTTGTCACCGTTCTTCAACCAGACGGTGTCGGCAAGCAAAGGTGTGGACGCACTGAAGACAGCAAGGCACAGCAGGGTTCTGGACAACATAAGCGAATCGAAGACTCAAGTTTGCGAAAAAGGGTCGGCATTATCCGTAGGAATAATTCCCTGACAAGGAGTGACCCGGCTAATTCTGTTGAGTTCATTTCTCAATTGCCCATCCACCGATTACGCTTAAGCACATAACGCGATCAAGTTCAGGAACCGCGCACGTGACAGACCCGATGCATGCCTGCGAAAACGATCCGCAAATCCGACGCACGGCACTCTATTCCACCCTCGCCCAAGTGCCTGAGGGCAAAGTCGTCAGCTATGGTCAGTTGGCCGAACTGGCGGGGTTGGGGCGCGCCGCCCGCTGGGTCGGCCGGACCCTGAGCCAATTGCCCGGCGACACCAAACTGCCCTGGCACCGCGTGCTCGGCGCCGGCGGTCGGATCAGCCTGCCGGCGGGCAGCCCGTCCGGGGACGAACAGCGGGCGCGATTGCGCATGGAAGGCATCACCGTCCTGAACAATCGTGTGGATATTCGGCGCCATGGCTGGCGTCCGGTAGAGCACAGCGGTTAGAGTGCGCGCTTTGTTTTCGCAATCTTGAGGCAGACTTCAGCCCATGCCCCGTAAAACCTGGCGCGCCGCGCTCGCCGCCTATGCCAGTCCTTCGACGCTCGTGCTGTTGTTGCTGGGTTTCGCCGCCGGCCTGCCGTACATGCTGGTGTTCTCGACACTTTCGGTCTGGCTGCGTGAAGCCGGTGTAGCCCGCGAGACGATCGGCTACGCCAGCCTGATCGGTCTTGCCTACGCCTTCAAATGGGTCTGGTCGCCCCTGCTCGACCAATGGCGCCTGCCGTTGCTGGGCAAGCTGGGTCGCCGCCGTTCGTGGCTGGTGCTCTCACAGACGCTGGTAATCCTCGGCCTGATCGGCATGGGTTTTTGCGACCCGCAGAAACACCTGTCCTGGCTGATCGCCATCGCCGTGGTCGTGGCGTTCGCTTCCGCCACCCAGGATATCGCGGTCGACGCCTATCGCCTGGAAATCGCCGAAGACAGCCGTCAGGCCGCGCTGGCCGCCAGCTATATGTCCGGCTATCGGATCGCCGCCCTGCTCGCGACCGCGGGTGCGCTGTTCTTCGCCGAGGGCTTCGGCTCTACAGGCTTCAAGTACCAGCATTCGGCCTGGACCGGCACCTACGTGCTGTTCGGTGCCCTGATGGTGCCTGCCCTGCTCACCACTCTGCTGATGCGCGAGCCGCCGGTGCCGTTGCGCACCCAGTTGCAGGCGGGGCGTTACACCTTCATGCATCAGTTGATGTCGGTGTTCGTGCTGATCATTTTGCTGGTCTCCGTGCCGGCCATGTTCACCCAGCTCTACAACACCGATTTCGCCAGCGTGCTGTTTGGCGACATGAGCCCGCTGGACCTGCTGCTGGAAGACCGGGCGTTCCTGCGCGCAATTCTCTACACCACGCTGACCTGCCTGTGCCTCTCGGCCATGGGCCGTCGCGGCCTGGCGCCAGTGCTGACGCCGGTCAACGACTTCATCCTGCGCTACCGCTGGCAGGCGTTGCTGCTGCTCGGCCTGATCGCCACCTATCGGATGTCCGACACGGTGATGGGCGTGATGGCCAACGTGTTCTATATCGACCAGGGTTTCACCAAGGACCAGATCGCCAGCGTCAGCAAGATCTTCGGTCTGATCATGACCCTCGTCGGCGCCGGCATGGGCGGTCTGCTGATCGTGCGCTTCGGCATCCTGCCGATCCTGTTCATCGGCGGTGCCGCGTCGGCGGGCACCAATCTGCTGTTCCTGATGCTGGCCGACATGGGCCCGAACCTGCAGATGCTGGTGGTGACGATCTCTCTCGACAACTTCAGCTCCGGCCTGGCCACCTCAGCGTTCGTCGCCTACCTGTCGAGCTTGACCAACTTGAAGTTCTCCGCCACCCAGTACGCCCTGCTCAGCTCGATCATGCTCTTGCTGCCACGCCTGATCGGCGGCTACTCCGGGGTGATGGTGGAGAAGTTCGGTTATCACAACTTCTTCCTGATCACCGCGCTGCTCGGCGTTCCGACCCTGGTGCTGATCGCCCTGCACTGGTTCCAGGAAAGCCGCCGCGAAGGCCCGACGCCGACCCCGGAACCTGCACCGACCTCCGTCGTGGAAGAATCGTAAGACATCTCGCACCCGGCGAGAGGGTTTGCGCCGGGGCTGCACTTCTGTACGTCGGCGGATCTCGCCGTTACACTGCTCCGTCATTTCCAGTCATAGCAACCGACAACGGCCAACCATGCGCACCAGTCAATTTTTGCTCGCCACACAGAAAGAAACGCCTTCCGACGCGGTCGTGATCAGCCATCAGCTGATGCTGCGCGCCGGCATGATCCGCAAACTCGCCTCGGGCCTGTACACCTGGCTGCCGATGGGCTTGCGAGTGATGCGCAAGGTGGAAGCCATCGTTCGTGAAGAAATGGACGCCGCCGGCTCTCTGGAAGTGTTGATGCCGAGCACCCAACCGGCCGAGTTGTGGCAGGAATCGGGGCGCTGGGAAGAATACGGCCCTGAGCTGCTGCGCATCAAAGACCGCCACGGTCGTGATTTCTGCGCGGGCCCGACCCACGAAGAAGTGATCACCGATCTGATGCGCAACGAGTTGAGCAGCTACAAACAGCTGCCTATCAACCTGTACCAGATCCAGACCAAATTCCGTGACGAAATCCGTCCACGCTTCGGCCTGATGCGCGGTCGCGAATTCATCATGAAGGACTCCTACTCGTTCCATGCGGATCAGGCGTCGCTGCAGATCACTTATGACCGCATGCACGAAGCGTACTGCAACATCTTCACCCGCCTGGGCCTGAAATTCCGTCCGGTGGAAGCCGACAACGGTTCGATCGGTGGCGCCGGTTCCCACGAGTTCCACGTGCTGGCCGAGTCCGGCGAAGACGATATCGTCTTCAGCAACGGTTCCGACTACGCAGCGAACATCGAGAAAGCCGAAGCCGTGCCGCGTGAAACCTCGCGCGCCGCGCCAAGCGAAGAGCTGCGTCTGGTCGATACGCCAGACACCAAGACCATCGCGGCCCTGGTGGAGAAATTCGGTCTGCCGATCGAAAAGACCATCAAGACCCTGATCGTGCACGCCGAAGAAGAAGGCAAGCTGATCGCCCTGATCATTCGCGGCGACCACGAGCTGAACGAAATCAAGGCTGCCAACCAGCCAGGCGTTGCCAGCCCGCTGGTCATGGCCTCCGATGCCGAACTGCGTGACGCCATCGGCGCCGGCGCCGGCTCCCTCGGCCCGCTGAACCTGCCGCTGCCGATCATCATCGACCGTTCGGTGGAGCTGATGAGCGACTTCGCCATCGGTGCCAACATCGACGACAAGCACTACTTCGGCGTGAACTGGGAGCGTGATCTGCCGGTTCCGACCGTGGCCGACCTGCGCAACGTCGTGGCCGGCGACCCGAGCCCGGACGGCAAGGGCACCCTGGAAATCAAGCGCGGCATCGAAGTCGGGCACATCTTCCAGCTGGGCAACAAGTACAGCAAGGCGATGAAGTGCGAAGTGCTGGGCGAGAACGGCAAGCCGGTGACCCTGGAAATGGGTTGCTACGGTATCGGCGTGTCCCGCGTGGTGGCTGCCGCCATCGAGCAGAACAACGACGAAAACGGCATCATCTGGAGCGACGCCCTGGCACCGTTCCAGATCGCTCTGGTGCCACTGCGCTATGAAACCGAGCTGGTGCGTGAAGCCACCGACAAGCTGTACGCGGAACTGACCGCGGCCGGCTTCGAAGTGCTGCTGGACGACCGCGACAAAAAAACCAGCCCGGGCATCAAGTTCGCGGACATGGAGCTGATCGGCATTCCGCACCGGATCGTGGTCAGCGACCGCGGCCTCGCCGAAGGCAACCTGGAATACAAGAGCCGTACCGAAGGCCAGGCGCAAGCGCTGCCGGTTGCCGACGTGCTGTCCTTCCTTCAGGCCCGTATCCGCCGCTGAAACCAGATAGAGACGTCATGTTCAAGCGAAACACCTTAGGCCTCGGTGGTGCCGCCCTGTGCGGCACCCTGCTGGTCAGCGGCTGTGCCAATCACATGTCACAACGCAGCGAGCACGAGGAACGTGTCGAGCGCAAACTGCTCGATCACAGCCTGCAGATCGATGTCGGCGAGCCCAAGGTGCTTGAGCTGCCGCAACGGCGCGTGAAGATCAACGAACAGAAGACTTTCGAAGTCACCGAGTTCGAGGTCACCCGCCATTACGACCGTTACACGCCTTACCAGCCATGGCGGGAGATCTACGAGATACCGCTGGGCGCGGTGGCGGTGGTCGGCGGCGTCGGCGCGAATGTGGTCAACGTGTTTGCCCTCGGCAATCTGCCCGACAGCGTGACACGTGACTGGCTCAGCTACGGTTTCGCCGGGCTCAACCCGTTCATGAACGTGCAATCCAATGGTCGCGCGCAACAGAACCTGGCCGGCATCGACGAAGTCCAGCGCGACAAGCGCACGGAATATTCGAGCCTGCCATGGAGCGAGCGCCCGGTTCAGGTCAAGGCCGGCAAGCAGACCTTCGACATGACCACCGATCGCAACGGCGTGTTGCGTCTAAACCTGCTGGACAGCCCGTTCGCCGAAAACGACCTCAATCATGTAGGCAAACTGCAGATCAGCGTCGAAGACGGCAAGGATGACGTGCATTCCGATTCATCTCTGGCGATCAGCAGTCATCTGCGTGGCAAGCTGCTGGAAGCTCACGGGCTGATCTACGACGATCTGGAAGACGACGAAGTGAGCCAATGGGTGCACCGGGTCAAGCGTCTGTCGGAACTGGGTCTGGAAGAAGAAGCCAGTGAACTGGAACAAAGCCTGATTGAACTGACCCGCAACGATCCTGAGTTGCAGGCCGAATTCCTCAAGTCCCTGACCCGGGATGCGGGGCGTCTGGTGGCGGATCCGGGGCCGAACTGAACCCCCTGAAAAAATGCCCGAACCTGCTTCGGGCATTTTTTTGTCCGCTTATCGCTCAAACAACTCCATCTGCTCAAAACCGCCGCGCAAATCCTCCAGCCGCACGCCTACTCCCAATAGCCGCACCGGTTTGCCACCTCGGTTGAACGCCTGGGTCAGCATCAACTGGTAACTGCCCAGATCCCGCCCTGCCCCGGCCTGCTCCAGTGTGGTCTGGGTGAAATCGTGAAACTTCACTTTGACGAACGGCTTGCCCGGCCGGTAGCTGCTGTCGATCCGCGCCATACGGGTTTTCAGGGTTTCCAACAGTTCCGGAAGCTTGTCGAGGCAACTGTGCAGATCCGGCAGATCGACGTCGTAGGTGTTTTCCACACTGATTGACTGACGACGACTGTCGTTGTGCACCAGCCGCTCATCGATCCCACGCGCCAGACTCCACAAACGCTCGCCGAAACTGCCGAATTCCCGCACCAGCGCCAGCTTGTCCCACTCGCGCAATTGCAGACAGTCACTGATACCGAGCTTGCCCAGCTTGTCGGCCGTGACCTTGCCCACCCCGTGCAGCTTGCTCACCGGCAGGCCACTGACGAAGTCTTCGACCTGGTCCGGGGTGATCACGAACAAGCCGTTGGGCTTTTTCCAGTCGCTGGCGATCTTGGCCAGAAACTTGTTCGGCGCCACGCCGGCGGAGACGGTGATGTGCAATTGATTGGAAACCCGGCGGCGAATGTCCTGGGCGATCCGCGTGGCGCTGCCGCCGAAGTGCGCGCTGTCCGAGACGTCGAGATAGGCTTCGTCCAGGGAAAGCGGCTCGATAAGGTCGGTGTAATCGCTGAAGATCGTATGAATTTCCTTCGACGCCTCGCGATAGGCATCCATGCGTGGCTTGACGATGGTCAGGTCCGGGCACAGCTTCAAGGCATGTCCGGACGACATCGCCGAGCGAACCCCATAAGCCCGCGCCTCATAGTTGCAGGTGGCGATCACTCCGCGCCGGTCCGCCGAACCACCGACCGCCAACGGCTTGCCGGCGAGGCTCGGGTCATCCCGCATCTCGATGGCGGCGTAGAAACAGTCACAGTCGACGTGGATGATTTTTCGCTGAGTCATGACAGAAAAGGAAACATGGCGAGCCGGACCGGCAGTATCTCACTGACACCTGTATATAGCACCAGTGGTATGAATGTTCTTTTCAGTTTGTAGGAAACCGCCTTTGAATTTATTTTCTCAATCGAAAAGCAACCTCCAATAGAGCTGAAACCCTTGCGCTGCCTGACCTGCAGCCGAGCAAAAGACCGTCCGTCAGCGCTAACCAATTGAAGCTGAACAGGTTTTATCCGAATTGAAGGTTGACACTCCGGCGTTCCTCTGTAGAATGCCGCCACACAGACGCGGGATGGAGCAGAC
>NZ_JBJYZK010000003.1:19763-570009 GCF_048654275.1 Candidatus Pseudomonas auctus
GTCTGGTAGCTCGTCGGGCTCATAACCCGAAGGTCGTCGGTTCAAATCCGGCTCCCGCAACCAAACATCAAAAAAGGCCAATCGAAAGATTGGCCTTTTTTGTGCGCGTCGGTTTTTCGGATCCAGTCGCGCCAAGCGGAAATCGTTCCGATTCCGAAACTTAGCGCTCCCCCTGCGACCGTTTGCCGCGATTGCACACTTATTTGACCCATCACGGGATTATCGGTTGACACCTCGCCGTTCGCCTGTAGAATGCCGCCACACAGACGCGGGATGGAGCAGTCTGGTAGCTCGTCGGGCTCATAACCCGAAGGTCGTCGGTTCAAATCCGGCTCCCGCAACCAAACATCAAAAAAGGCTACTCGAAAGAGTGGCCTTTTTTGTATCTGTGGAAAAAGTCCTTTCGCAACAATGATCTGTCACTGTGCAGTGAACCGTTCAGGATCTTCAGACCCGCCGAGTTGCGACTATGCTTGAGTCGCGGACAAGGCATCTGCAATCCAGGAGCTGCCCTCGCCGATACCCGGTGAGAGGCGTAGTATTTTGTGATTATTTTTTTCTACAGGGATTGGTTACTTGGCTGGATACCTCCATCCTGTCGCGCACAATCCAAGAGGTGATTGATGCGCGCCAACTCGTCTGATTCACAAGACACCGTCACAGCGACCCCACCGATCAAGCCTGAGCGTCTGCGCCTGCTGGATCGGATCAGCAAATACCGGCAACCGATCGGTCTGGCGGTTACTTTGCTGCTGTTCGCCATCGCGCTGATTGCCTGTCGCCATCTGCTCAGCGAACTCGATCTCGACGCCCTGCACGACTCGATTCTGGAAGTGCCGAAACCGGCCCTGCTCGGTGCCCTCGGTGCGACATTCGTCGGCTTCATCATTCTGCTCGGCTATGAATGGTCGGCCAGTCGTTACGCCCGCGTGACGCTGGCACCGAAAGTTCTGGCCCTTGGCGGCTTCACCGCGTTTGCCATCGGCAACGCCATCGGCCTGTCGATGCTGTCCGGCGGTTCGGTGCGTTACCGTTTATATGCACGGCATGGCCTGGGCGCGTCCGAAGTCGCGCACATGACGCTGTTCGCCAGCCTGTCGCTGGGCTGCGCCCTGCCGCCGCTGGCTGCTCTTGCGACCCTGAGCAACCTGCCTGCTGCATCGCAGGCACTGGGGTTGTCCGAGACCTTGTTGGGGACGATTGCCGGCGTGGTGCTGCTGCTCGGCGCGATCCTGGCCATCGGCATCTATCGCCGTCGCCTGCCGGAACAACCTTATCCGGACAACCTGCTGGTTCGGGCCGGTCGCCGTACCCTGCGCCTGCCAGGTCGTCGCCTGACGTTCCTGCAACTGGTCATCACCGCCCTCGACGTGGCTGCCGCTGCGACCGTCCTTTATCTGCTGCTGCCGGAAGCGCCGCCCTTCGGTGCGTTCCTGCTGGTTTATCTGCTGGCGCTGGCGGCGGGCGTACTCAGTCACGTGCCGGGTGGTGTGGGTGTCTTCGAAGCGATTCTGCTCGCGGCGTTCGCCGACAAGCTTGGCGCCGCGCCACTGGCCGCTGCCCTGCTCCTGTATCGCCTGATCTATGTGGTGCTGCCGTTGCTGGTGGCCTGCGTGCTGTTGCTGCTCAACGAAGGCCAGCGTCTGTTTCAGTCGCAGACGATGCGTGCAGCCTCCGGTCTGGCGGCACCGATTCTCGCGGTGCTGGTGTTCCTGTCCGGCGTGGTGCTGCTGTTTTCCGGCGCGACGCCAGAGATCGACACCCGTCTGGAACACATCGGCTTTCTGATTCCTCACCGCCTGGTCGACGCCTCGCACTTTGGCGCCAGCCTGATCGGCGTGCTGTGCCTGATGCTCGCCCAGGGCCTGCGTCGCCGGTTGTCGGCGGCATGGATGCTGACCACCATTCTGTTGCTGGTGGGCGCCCTGCTCTCGCTGCTCAAGGGTTTCGACTGGGAAGAAGCGACCCTGATGACCCTCACCGCCGCGCTGTTGGGGGTGTTCCGTCGCTCGTTCTACCGCCCGAGCCGCCTGACCGAACTGCCGTTCTCGCCGCTGTATCTGGTGGCCAGCCTGTGCGTACTCGGTGCTTCGACCTGGCTGTTGCTGTTCGCTTATCAGGACGTTCCGTACAGCCATCAACTGTGGTGGCAGTTCACCCTCGATGCCGACGCCCCGCGCGGCCTGCGCTCGCTGCTCGGCGCCGCCGTATTGCTACTGGTGATCGCCCTGACCTGGCTGCTGCGCACCGCTCGCCCGGTGATCCATCTGCCGACACCCGATGAGCTGGAACGCGCCTCGAAGATTCTGATGGCCTCCTCGCAACCGGACGGCGGCCTCGCCCTGACCGGTGACAAGGCGCTGCTGTTTCATCCCAACGACGAAGCCTTCCTGATGTACGCCCGCCGCGGCCGCAGTCTGGTGGCCCTGTACGACCCGATCGGCCCTGGCCAGCAACGGGCCGAGATGATCTGGCAGTTCCGCGACCTGTGCGACATCCATCACGCCCGTCCGGTGTTCTATCAGGTGCGCGCCGAAAACCTGCCGTACTACATGGACATCGGCCTGACCGCGATCAAGCTGGGCGAGGAAGCCCGGGTCGATCTGCATCGCTTTGACCTGGAAGCCAAGGGCAAGGAGATGAAGGACCTGCGCTACACCTGGAACCGTGGCACCCGTGACGGCCTGTCGCTGGAGATCCATGAGCCGGGCCAGGCGCCGATGGATGAGCTCAAGGTGATTTCCGATGCCTGGCTGACCGGCAAGAACGTGCGCGAGAAAGGCTTCTCCCTCGGCCGTTTCAGCGACGATTACCTGAAGCATTTCCGCATCGCGGTGATTCGCTTCGAAGGGCGCCCGGTGGCATTCGCCAACCTGCTCGAGACCTACAGCCATGACCTGGCCAGTCTCGACCTGATGCGCGCGCACCCGGACGCCCCCAAGCTGACCATGGAATTCATGATGGTCGGTCTGATTCAACACTATAAGAGTCACGGATACGCGCGCTTCAGCCTGGGCATGGTGCCGCTGTCGGGGTTGCAACCCCGGCGCGGGGCACCGCTGACCCAGCGTCTGGGCTCGATGGTTTTCCGCCGTGGTGAGCAGCTGTACAACTTCCAAGGCTTGCGCCGCTTCAAAGACAAGTTCCAGCCTGACTGGGAACCCCGTTATATGGCCGTGCCCGCCGGACTGGATCCGCTGGTGGCGCTGGCCGACACTGCTGCCCTGATCGCGGGCGGCTTGACTGGATTGGTGAAACGCTGATGATTCAACGCTCCCTGAAGTACATCCTGGTCGCACTGCTGGTGCTGGCCGCGATTGCCGGTGGCGGTTTCTGGTACCTCAAACGCCCGGCACCGGAACCGACCCTCGAACAGCTCAACCCGGCCGATGGCGCCGCCATGACCCGGGTTATCCCTGGCACCAAGCCCAAGGCGCAGGTGCTGGTGGCGGTCAACGACGACCAGAAACTCAGCGACAAGCAACTGAGCACCCTGAGCCGCAGCGCCTCGGCGCAGATCGTCCAGGTGATCCTGCCCAAGGACTGCCTGCTGCAAAGCCGCGCCCTGCAAGCCGGCCTGCGTGAACTGAACGGCCCGGCGACCCTGGTCAGCGGCATCGGCCCCGGCGCCGTCCTGGCGTGGCGCTGGCTGTCCGAACAGAAAGACGACAAGGCCCAGGCGGTATCGGTCGACCTGGCCCTGGAAAAACCCGGCTGCACTCACCTGCTGCCAAAAGCCGCCGCCCACGGCCACTGGCTGGTGGCGTGGAACGACAACCCGGACGACACCAGCGCCGGTTTCGTGCGCGACCAACCGAACGCCGAAACCAGCATCAGCGACTACGACATCAACCTGCCGCAAGTGCTGAACAACGAACTGCGCAAGATCCTCGTCGGCGGCGACAAGGCCAACGGCGGCCTGCAGATCCCGGTGGTGGAAGTCCCGGCCGGCCAGGCCAAGGACACTGTCACCCTGTTCCTGTCCGGTGACGGCGGCTGGCGCGATCTGGACCGCGACGTGGCCGGTGAAATGGCCAAGATCGGTTACCCGGTAGTCGGCATCGACACTCTTCGCTACTACTGGCAGCACAAGAGCCCGGAACAGAGCGCGCTGGACCTGACCGAACTGATGCAGCACTACCGCCAGAAATGGGGCACCAAACGCTTCATCCTGACCGGCTACTCGTTCGGCGCCGACGTCCTCCCGGCGATCTACAACCGCCTGCCGGAAACCGAGCAGCAACGTGTCGACGCAATCATCCTGCTGGCCTTCGCCCGCACCGGCAGCTTCGAAATCGAAGTCGAAGGCTGGCTCGGCAACGCCGGCAAAGAAGCCGCCACCGGCCCGGAAATGGCCAAGTTGCCACCGGCCAAGGTCGTGTGCATCTACGGTGAAGAAGAAACTGACGAAAGCGGCTGCACCGACAAAACGGCGGTGGGCGAAGCAGTGAAACTGCCTGGTGGCCACCACTTCGACGAGAACTACCCGGCGCTGGCCAAGCGACTGGTGGACTTGATCGAGAAGCGCCAGAACACGGCGCAGGTAGCGGAAGAGTGATCTGAAGCGCACCAACGAAAGCCCCCGCAACTTCACAGTTGCGGGGGCTTTTTCGTTTTGGCAAACGCCCGAGATCCTTGTGGAAGCCGGGCTTGCCCGCGATGGCGATGGGTCAGGCAGCTGATTTGTAAACTGATACACCGCATTCGCGGGCAAGCCCGCTCCCACAGGGATCTCCACTGGATTCTGATAAGTCCACAAACACAAAAAAGCCCCCGCCAGCCGCAAAGCTGACGGGGGCTATTCAATCGAGACGCAACCTACATCTCCACCTGCGTCCCCAACTCAATCACCCGGTTCAGCGGCAGATTGAAGAAGCGCAGGTTGCCGTTGGCATTCTTCAACATGAACGCAAACAGCGCCTCTCGCCAACGGGCCATGCCTTCGAGTTTCGAGGCGATCACCGTTTCGCGGCTGAGGAAGTAGGTGGTACGCATCGGGCTGAAGTCCAGATCATCCAGATGGCACAGCTTCAGCGCCTGCGGCACGTCAGGCTCGTCGGTGAAGCCGAAGTGCAGGATCACCCGGAAGAAGCCTTCGCCGTGGGCTTCGACTTCGAAGCGCCGGGATGGCGGGACGCGCGGGATGTCTTCGTAAACGACAGTCAGCAGCACCACTTGCTCATGCAGCACCTGGTTGTGCAGCAGGTTGTGCAACAACGCGTGCGGCACCGCGTCGGAGCGGGCGGTGAGGAACACGGCGGTGCCCTGCACGCGATGCGGTGGTTGCACGCGGATGCTGCTGATGAAGATCGGCAGCGGCAGCGCGCCTTCGTCGAGGCGCTCGACCAGCAGTTGCTTGCCGCGTTTCCAGGTGGTCATCAGCACGAACAGCGCGATACCGGCGATCACCGGGAAGGCACCGCCCTGGACGATCTTCGGCACGTTGGCGGCAAAGTACAGACCGTCCACCAGCAGGAAGCCGAGCAGCACCGGCACCGCCAGAATCGGTGGCCATTTCCACAGCAGCAACATGACTGCCGACACCAGAATCGTGGTCATCAGCATGGTGCCAGTGACAGCCACGCCGTAGGCCGAGGCCAGGGCGCCGGAGGATTCGAAGCCGATCACCAGCAACACCACGCCGACCATCAGCGACCAGTTCACGGCACCGATGTAGATCTGGCCCTGCTCGTCGCTGGAGGTGTGCTGGATGTACATGCGCGGGATGTAACCGAGCTGGATCGCCTGACGGGTCAGGGAGAACGCGCCGGAAATCACCGCCTGGGAAGCGATCACCGTGGCCAGGGTCGACAGACCGACCAGCGGAATCAGCGCCCAGCTCGGGGCCAGCAGGTAGAACGGGTTGCGCGCGGCGTCCGGGTTCTCCAGCAACAAGGCGCCCTGACCGAAGTAGTTGAGCACCAGCGCCGGCAGCACCAGCAGGAACCACGCACGGGCAATCGGCTTGCGACCGAAGTGGCCCATGTCGGCGTACAGCGCTTCGGCACCGGTCAGCGCCAGCACCACGGCGCCGAGGATCGCCACGCCCATGCCCGGATGGACGGTGAAGAACCGCACCGCCCACACAGGGTTCATCGCGTGCAGCACTTCCGGGGTGTGGCTGATGCCGTACACGCCGAGGGCGCCGAGCACCAGGAACCAGGTGACCATGATCGGCCCGAACAGAATACCGATCCGCGCCGTGCCGTGCTTCTGGATCAGAAACAGCGCCACCAGCACCACCAGCGACAGCGGCACGACCCAGTGGTCGATGCCGTCGAAGGCCAGGCCCAGACCTTCAATGGCCGAGAGCACGGAAATCGCCGGGGTGATCATGCTGTCGCCATAGAACAGCGCCGCGCCGATCAGCCCGCAGACCACCAGCAACGTACGCAATCGCTTGCGCCCCGCCGCTGCCCGCCGCGCCAGCGCGGTGAGCGCCATGATCCCGCCTTCGCCCTGGTTGTCGGCGCGCAGGACGAACATCATGTACTTGATTGAAACGACCCAGATCAGCGACCAGAAAATCAGCGACAGAATGCCGAGCACTCCGTCGTGATTGACGGGCACACCGTAAGCGCCGGAAAACACTTCTTTGAGGGTGTACAACGGGCTCGTGCCGATGTCGCCGTAAACTACCCCGACCGCCGCGACCAGCATGCTCAGCGGCTTGGTGGCCGAACCTTCGGCGCCCGCCGCGTGACTACTTGCCTGACCCATCCAACACTCCTGATTCCCAGACCGGCTTCTTATATGAAGCACTATGCTTTGTGTGCAGCATGCGCGTTTTTACGCCCTGTAACAGACGTTTTCTTGACTGTAAAAATTCAGTAAAGCGCAACGGCGCGAAGCATAGCGCAGCACTCGTCGTATTTCCCTGCATAAAGCTGGTCAAGTGCGCTGCTCGTCGCTAGAATTGCGCACTTTTTGATCAGAGGCGCGCCTTAAGCGCCCGTCCGTCGGTTCCTGAATCAGGTAATCGATGTCACAAAACACCGAGGTTAGACATGTCCACCACTCCTGCGCCGGCCAATCCAAAGGTTGGCTTCGTTTCTCTGGGTTGCCCGAAAGCACTGGTCGACTCCGAGCGCATCCTGACCCAGCTGCGCATGGAAGGCTATGACGTGGTGTCCACCTATCAGGACGCCGACGTGGTCGTGGTCAACACCTGCGGCTTCATCGACTCGGCCAAGGCCGAATCGCTGGAAGTCATCGGCGAAGCGATCAAGGAAAACGGCAAGGTCATCGTGACCGGCTGCATGGGCGTGGAAGAAGGCAACATCCGTGACGTGCACCCGAGCGTGCTGGCCGTCACCGGTCCGCAGCAGTACGAGCAAGTGGTCAACGCCGTGCACGAAGTCGTGCCGCCGAAGCAGGATCACAACCCGCTGATCGACCTGGTGCCGCCGCAAGGCATCAAGCTGACCCCACGTCACTACGCGTACCTGAAGATTTCCGAAGGCTGCAACCACAGCTGCAGCTTCTGCATCATCCCGTCGATGCGCGGCAAACTGGTCAGCCGTCCAGTGGGCGATGTGCTCGACGAAGCCCAGCGTCTGGTCAAATCCGGCGTGAAAGAACTGCTGGTGATTTCCCAAGACACCAGCGCCTACGGCGTTGACGTCAAGTACCGCACCGGCTTCTGGAACGGCGCACCGGTGAAAACCCGCATGACCGAACTGTGCGAAGCACTGAGCACCCTCGGCGTCTGGGTCCGTCTGCACTACGTTTACCCGTACCCGCACGTCGACGAACTGATCCCGCTGATGGCCGCCGGCAAGATCCTGCCGTACCTGGACATCCCGTTCCAGCACGCCAGCCCGAAAGTCCTGAAGTCGATGAAACGCCCGGCGTTCGAAGACAAGACCCTGGCGCGGATCAAGAACTGGCGCGAAATCTGCCCGGACCTGATCATCCGTTCGACCTTCATCGTCGGCTTCCCGGGCGAAACCGAAGAAGACTTCCAATACCTGCTGAACTGGCTGACCGAAGCCCAGCTCGACCGCGTCGGCTGCTTCCAGTACTCGCCGGTCGAAGGCGCGCCGGCCAATGACCTGAACCTCGACATCGTTCCGGACGACGTCAAGCAGGATCGCTGGGAGCGCTTCATGGCGCACCAGCAGGCCATCAGCTCGGCGCGCCTGCAAATGCGCATCGGCCGTGAAATCGAAGTGCTGGTGGATGAAGTCGACGAGCAAGGCGCGGTCGGCCGCTGCTTCTTCGACGCCCCGGAAATCGACGGCAACGTGTTCATCGACAACGGCAGCAACCTCAAGCCGGGCGACAAGGTCTGGTGCAAGGTGACCGACGCCGACGAATACGACCTCTGGGCCGAACAGATCTAAGCGCGAAAAATACAGAAAGCCCCGCTCTCTTTTACGAGATGCGGGGCTTTTTTACGGCTAGAGTTTGTGAGGGGAAGGACTCCCTCATCCATGACAAAGAGGCTATCGGGCATGCGTCAGCATTCGGTCATCCACACGCCGAAACTCAGCGATTACCAGGAACTGACCCGGGTCTGGGAGGCCTCGGTCCGTGCGACTCATGATTTCCTGCCGGAATCCTACATCGAGTTGCTGAAGAGTCTGGTGCTGACCCGGTACCTCGATGCGGTGATGTTGATCTGCACCCGGGACAGCCACCAGCGCATCACCGGGTTTGCCGGTGTCGCGGCGGGCAAGATCGAAATGCTGTTCATCGACCCGGCTCATCGCGGCCAGGGCCTTGGCAAGAAACTGCTGAAGTACGCTATGGAACACCTGAACGCCGACGAACTGGACGTCAACGAGCAGAATCCGCAGGCCCTGGGGTTTTACTTCAAGCAAGGGTTCGAGGTGATTGGCCGCTCGGAAGTCGATGGCATGGGCCAGCCGTATCCACTGCTGCATATGCGTCTGAAACAACCGGAGCAGCGCGCGGTACGCGGCTAAAAGCCACACGGCGCAAATGCAATCGGGCTTAACCGGCCCCAGGCAGGTACAATGCCCCCCCTTTTTTGTTACGGCCCCTGTCATGACTGACCCGATTCGCCTCTCCAAACGCCTCATCGAGCTGGTCGGTTGCTCCCGCCGGGAGGCCGAGCTGTTCATCGAGGGCGGCTGGGTCACCGTGGACGGCGAAGTCATCGACGAGCCGCAGTTCAAGGTCGGCGACCAGAAAGTCGAGCTCGACAAGGACGCCAAGGCCACCGCGCCAGAGCCGGTGACTATCCTGCTCAACGTGCCGGCCGGCATGGATGTCGACAGCGCCATGCAGTCGCTGAACGCCGAAACCCTCAGCGAAGAACACCGCTACGGCAAGCGTCCGCTGCGCGGGCATTTCCTGCGCCTGACCGCCAGCGCCGACCTGCAACCCAAGGCGAGCGGCCTGCTGGTGTTCACCCAGGACTGGAAGGTGCTGCGCAAGCTCACCGCCGACGCGGCCAAGATCGAGCAGGAATACGTGGTCGAAGTCGAAGGCGACATGGTTGCCCACGGTCTCAATCGCCTGCAGCACGGCCTCACCCACAAGGGCAAGGAGCTGCCGCCGGTCAAGGCCAGCTGGCAGAACGAAAACCGTCTGCGCTTCGCCATGAAGAACCCGCAGCCGGGGATCATCGCTCAGTTCTGCGAAGCGGTCGGCCTGAAGGTGATCGGCATCCGCCGCATCCGCATCGGCGGCGTGTCCATCGGCAAGGTGCCGGTCGGCCAGTGGCGCTACCTGTCCGGCAAAGAGAAATTCTAAGGCTCGCAAGCCACCCTACATTTCCGGCATCGCGTCCGCGTGATGCCCACAGCGAAAAGATCAGGATTGCACACATGGTTCATAACGACGTTCTGCGCAGCGTGCGCTACATGCTCGACATCAGCGACAAGAAAGTGGTCGAGATCATCAAACTCGGCGGCCTGGACGTCACGCTGGCTGATGTCGTGACGTACCTCGACAAGAAAGAAGAAGACGAAGAAGGCTTCGTGCGCTGCCCGGACGAAGTCATCGCGCACTTCCTCGACGGTCTGGTGATCTTCAAGCGCGGCAAGGACGAAAGCCGTCCGCCGTTGCCGATCGAAGTGCCGGTGACCAATAACATCATCCTGAAAAAGCTGCGCGTGGCCTTCGAACTGAAGGAAGACGACATGCACGCGATCCTCAAGGCCGCCGACTTCCCGGTGTCCAAGCCTGAGCTGAGCGCTTTGTTCCGCAAAGTAGGCCACACCAACTACCGCCCGTGTGGCGATCAGTTGCTGCGCAATTTCCTCAAGGGGCTGACCCTGCGCGTTCGCGGCTGACCCATTCGATCACGGCGACTTCGGTCGCCGTTTTCATGCATGCCCCTCCATTCCCTCGAAAAATAGTGGCTCCGCTTTTCGCGGCCGACGACTAGGGTGTACTGAACCCCTAGCCCTCAGGATTCGCCATGCACCCGTATTTCTCCCTGCAAGGCCGCACCGCCCTGGTGACCGGCGGCACCCGTGGTATCGGCAAAATGATCGCCAAGGCCTTTGTCGAAGCCGGCGCCCGCGTATACGTCTGCTCCCGTGACGCTGAAGCCTGTCATCAAACCGCTGAAGAACTCAGTGCTCTGGGCACTTGTCAGGGCATGGCGGCGAATCTGGCGACCGAAGAAGGCGTGAAAGAGCTGGTTGCGCGAATGGGCGAGCAGATCACTCATCTGGACATTCTGGTGAACAACGCCGGCACCACCTGGGGCGCGCCGCTGGAGAGCTACCCGGTCAAGGGCTGGGAGAAGGTCATGCAGCTCAACGTGACCTCGGTGTTCAGTTGCATCCAGCAATTTCTGCCATTGCTGCGCAAATCCGGATCGGCGGCCAATCCGGCGCGGATTATCAATATTGGTTCGGTGGCGGGGATTTCTTCCTTTGGCGAACAGGCCTATGCCTATGGGCCGAGCAAGGCTGCCCTGCATCAACTGTCACGAATTCTCGCCCGGGAACTGGTGAGCCAGCACATCAACGTCAACGTCATCGCACCGGGGCGCTTCCCGAGCAAGATGACCCAGCACATCGGCAACGACCAGCAGGCGCTTGCCGAAGACACCGCGCTGATCCCGATGAAACGTTGGGGTCGCGAAGAGGAAATGGCGGCGCTGGCGATCAGCCTGGCGAGTACTGCCGGGGCCTACATGACCGGGAATATCATTCCACTGGATGGAGGGTTCAGCCTCTGACATCGGCGGTGAAGCTATCGCTGGCAAGCCAGCGATGGCGCCAGATCTGTTAGCACCAGACTTGAAGCCTGCCGGGTTATCATGTCCGCCCTGCTCCGCTTCGAATGCACACCATGACTTACAGCGTCTCCCCCATCGGCTTCGTCCGCTCCTGCTTCAAGGAGAAGTTCGCCATCCCGCGCCAGCCGCAACTGGCCCCCGCTGCCCGTGGCGTGCTGGAACTGGTGGCGCCGTTCGATCAGGGTGACGCGGTGCAAGGGCTGGAGCAGGTCAGTCATGTCTGGCTGCTATTCCTGTTCCATCAGGCGCTGGAAGAAAAACCACGCCTCAAGGTCCGCCCTCCTCGCCTGGGTGGCAACAAGTCCATGGGCGTGTTCGCCACCCGCGCCACGCACCGGCCGAACGGCATCGGCCAGTCAGTGGTGAAGCTGGACAAGGTCGAGGCCAATCGCCTGTTTATCTCCGGCATCGACCTGCTGGACGGCACGCCGATTCTCGACGTCAAACCCTACGTGCCGTACGCCGACATCATTGCTGACGCCTCCAACAGCATCGCCAGTGCCGCGCCGCACCTGATCGACGTGCAGTGGACGGACGCGGCGCTGCAACAGGCGCACACGCACGCTCAGCGCCTGGCCGAGCCGCTGGTCGAGCTGATCGAGCAATGCCTGGCCCAGGATCCGCGCCCGGCCTATCAGACGCCCGCGCCCGAACGCGAATACGGCGCGCAGTTCTGGGATCTGGATGTGCGCTGGCACTACCCTGTGCCTGAGCAGATCCGCGTCCTGGAAGTGATTCCCGCCGCTGACTGAATCGCGAAAACGAAAAAGCACGCGCTGCCTTCTCAGGCAACGCGGGCTTTTCTGTCGGCATCGTCGGGATTACTTCTCGACGAATGCGCGCTCGATCAGGTAGTCACCCGGCTCGCGCATCCGCGCCGAGATCTTCAGGCCGAAGCTGTCGAGCACTTCGCTGGTCTCGTCGAGCATGCTCGGGCTGCCGCAGATCATCGCGCGGTCGTCCTGCGGGTTGATCGGTGGCAGGCCGATGTCGCTGAACAGCTTGCCGCTGCGCATCAGGTCAGTCAGACGGCCCTGATTTTCGAACGGCTCGCGGGTCACGGTCGGGTAGTAGATCAGCTTGTCACGCAGCGCTTCGCCGAAGAACTCGTTCTGCGGCAGGTGCTCGGTGATGAATTCGCGGTAGGCGACTTCGTTGACGTAACGAACACCGTGAACCAGGATCACTTTCTCGAAGCGCTCGTAGGTTTCCGGGTCCTGGATCACGCTCATGAACGGCGCCAGACCGGTGCCAGTGCTCAGCAGATACAAATGCTTGCCCGGGTTCAGGTCGTCCAGCACCAGGGTGCCGGTCGGTTTTTTCGAGATGATGATCTCATCGCCTTCCTTCAGGTGCTGCAGCTGGGAGGTCAGCGGACCGTCCTGCACCTTGATGCTGAAGAACTCGAGATGCTCTTCCCAGTTCGGGCTGGCGATCGAATAAGCGCGCATAAGCGGGCGGCCGTTTGGCTGTTGCAGGCCGATCATCACGAACTGACCGTTCTCGAAGCGCAGGCCCGGATCGCGGGTGCACTTGAAGCTGAACAGAGTGTCGTTCCAGTGATGAACACTGAGGACACGCTCGTGGTTCATGTTGCTCATGTACGTGGGACTCCTGGAGATTGATCTGCGCCTGCCCGGCTCGTGTTGAAGAATGCCGACGGTGCGCAATTGCATCGCATTCTAATAGCGCCGACAATATCTGTTAACTGGATTATTAAGATAAGGGTTATCGGTTATATCGATATGCGATTTACTCTTCGTCAACTGCAAGTCTTCGTCGCTGTCGCCCAGCAGGAAAGCGTGTCCCGTGCTGCGGGTCTGCTCAACCTGTCGCAATCGGCCGCCAGCACGTCCATCACCGAACTGGAGCGCCAGTCCAGCTGCCAGCTGTTCGATCGCGCCGGTAAACGCCTGAGCCTCAACGCCCTCGGCAAACAGTTGCTGCCGCAAGCGGTGGCCCTGCTCGATCAGGCCAAGGAAATCGAAGACCTGCTTAACGGCAAATCCGGTTTCGGCTCGCTGTCGGTGGGCGCGACCCTGACCATCGGCAATTACCTGGCGACGCTGCTGATCGGCGGTTTCATGCAGCGCCACCCGGAAAGCCAGGTGAAGCTGCATGTGCAGAACACTGCCAATATCGTGCAACAAGTGGCTCATTACGAAATTGATCTGGGCCTAATCGAGGGCGATTGCAGCCACCCGGACATCGAAGTACAGAGCTGGGTCGAGGATGAATTGGTGGTGTTCTGCGCCCCACAACATCCGTTGGCCAAACGCGGCAGCGCGACCATGGAGGAACTGACCCATGAAGCGTGGATTTTGCGGGAACAGGGTTCGGGGACGCGCCTGACCTTCGATCAGGCGATGCGGCATCACCGCAGCGCGCTGAACATCCGGCTGGAGCTGGAACACACCGAAGCGATCAAGCGCGCCGTGGAATCAGGTCTGGGGATTGGCTGTATTTCGCGTCTGGCGCTGCGTGACGCCTTCCGTCGCGGCAGCCTGGTACCGGTGGAGACGCCGGATCTGGATCTGGCGCGGCAGTTCTATTTCATCTGGCACAAGCAGAAGTACCAGACCTCTGCCATGCGCGAATTCCTCGATCTGTGCCGCGCCTTCACCGCCGGGGTGCAACGCAGCGACGAGATCGTTCTGCCGAGCATCGCTTAAAGCAGAATCACCGCCCACACCAGCGCGATCATGCTCAGTGCCACGAATTGTGCGGCACTGCCCATGTCCTTGGCGTTCTTGGACAGCGGGTGCAACTCCAGCGAGATGCGGTCGATAGCCGCCTCCACCGCCGAATTCAACAGCTCGACGATCAGCGCCAGCAGGCACACCGCGATCAGCAGCGCCTGCTCGACCCGGCTGACATTGAGGAAAAACGTCAGCGGAATCAGCACCACGTTAAGCAGTACCAATTGGCGGAAAGCGGCTTCGCCGGTGAAGGCGGCGCGCAAGCCGTCCAGCGAATAACCGGATGCATTGAGGATGCGTTTCAGGCCCGTCTGGCCCTTGAAAGGTGACATAAAGTAGATAACCGACCGAAAGGAAGTGGGGAAGCTAGATCAACGAAAGTCAAAAAAGCGTGAAGACGCCAGTGCTTACTGGCTCGGAATTGACTCAAGTTGTTGCAGCAGTAAAGCTGCCTGGGTCCGGGTCCGCACGTTCAACTTGCGGAAAATCGCCGTGACGTGGGCCTTGATGGTCGCTTCCGACACACTCAGCTCATAGGCGATCTGCTTGTTCAGCAAGCCTTCGCAGACCATGGTCAACACCCGGAACTGCTGCGGTGTCAGGCTCGCAAGGCCATCGCTGGCGGCCTTGGCTTCATCCGAAACGCTGACCGCCTCGAATGCCTGGGGCGGCCAGAACACGTCGCCGTCCAGCACTTTGCGCACCGCTTCCTGAATCACGCTCAGGTCGCTGGACTTGGGAATGAAACCACTGGCGCCGAATTCCCGGGACTTGACCATCACCGAGGCTTCTTCCTGGGCCGAAACCATCACCACCGGAATCTGCGGGTATTGGCCGCGCAGCATCACCAGCCCGGAAAACCCGAAAGCACCCGGCATGTTCAGGTCCAGCAGCACCAGATCCCAGTCAGCCTTTTCGGTCAGGCGGGTTTCCAGCTCCGCGATGCTCGCCACTTCTACCATGCGTACATCCGGGCCAAGGCCCATCGTCACCGCTTGATGCAGTGCGCTACGAAAAAGAGGGTGATCATCGGCAATCAGGATGTCGTATGTGGCCATTTTTCAAATGATCCTGTTTTTGATGGCAGGCCCGCGCATTCGGGTCGTGCCAAAGCAAATCCAGATACCGCCCGGCAGCGGCATCCACAGGGGCACGTTCAACGCCAATCACGAACAAAAGCGGCGTTTCAAACCTTGGCCGCACCCCAATCGGCGCCAAGCATGACCAGCGAAGCCGGGGTGGTCAAGCCGCACGGCCACTGCTTTAGCAGTATGGGCCAGGATCAGGCCGGTACTGGCGCCGCGTTTCGGATATAGGGCAGCAATTCGGCGTGGGCCGGCGTCGACACATTGACGTCCAGTTGCTGCTTGGCCCCCAGGTAATGCTGGCTGAACACATCGAAATAGGCATCCAGCGCCGACGCCGCGTCCGAATCGCCGGCCAGTTCCAGGCACAATGCCGCCACTTCGGCGGTGCACAGGTGCTCGCTGCGGGTCGAACGGCGCAGGCGATAGCGCGACAGTTTGTCGGGCAACAGGCTGAGGATCGGCAAACGGTCGAAATACGGGCTCTTGCGGAAAATCTTCCGGGCTTCGGTCCAGGTCGCGTCCAGCAGAATGAACAGCGGGCGCTTGCTGCTATCGAGATCCACGGTGTTGGTCACCCGCGAAGGTTCGACGTACTCGCCGGGAAACACCAGATACGGCTGCCATTGCGGGTCGTTCAGCAGCGCCAGCAGTTGCTCGTCGGGCTCGGTCCGCGACCAGATAAAGGCATGGTTGTCGCGCACGATGTCGGCGATCAGCCAGCCGGTATTGCTGGGTTTGAACACTTCCTTGCCGGTCATGATCAGGCAAACGCCCGAGCGCGCATCGACCGTGGGCCGCCAGGCACACAGGCAATGGCTGATGATCACCCGGCAATCGCGGCAGCGCGGGGAGCGAAAGCCACGGGCCTGGATCGGCTTGATGCCTTCATCCTCGCGCTGATCGCGCAGGCGGGCCACGGCGTTGGGGGCATGATTCATCGCAGGCGGCACCGGCAGACAGGAAAACTCGACACGAACGACACTCGGCAGGGCAATAAAGGGCGGCAGTTTACCAGAGCGACGGGGACAAGCCTGTACCCTCCCGACCGGCTCCCCTATAATTCGCCGCCACTGAACGCACAGTCACGTGGCTGGTCGAACCACCAGTCACTGAACCAGGAGAGTTTCATGCTGCGCCTTATCGTTCCCACCGCTGCCATTCTGCTGGCTTCGTCCTTCAGCGCTCAGGCTGCATCCCTGAGTGAGCAGAATCTGAACCGAGAGCTGCGCAATGTCGCCGCACAAAGCAGCGTCGGCACGCCACGGGCGATCAACGAAGACATTCTTGATCAGGGCTACACCGTCGAAGGCACCACGCTGGTCAATCACCTGAGCGTGCAAAAGAGCCACGCCGACAAAATGCGCGCCGATCCCAAAGCCGTGTATTTCCAGCTGGGCGCTTCGGTCTGCAACAACCCGTCGTACCGCAAGCTGATGGCCAAGGGCGCGATCATGCGTTACGACTTCACCGAAGTGAAAACCAACAAGGCGATCGGCTCCGCCAGCTACCAGGAATCGGATTGCCCGAAAGCGGCTCCAGCGAAGAAGAAGTAATCATCTCGACGTGGCGCGCCGCTGTTCATCCTCGGCGCGCAGTTCGGCCAGCAAGGCCTGCAAGTAACGCGAGCGGCGCTCCCCTCCCGCCAGGCGTCGGCAGCACTCCTCTTCGAGACTCACATGGTTGGTCTCGGCCGATGCTTTTAACAATCGATACAGCTGCGCATCGATCTCCAGAATGACTCTGGTCATGTGTCCCGCCTCCTTGCCACCCGCAAATCCTTGAATAGCGTGCACCTTGCGTACGCTCGTTGACGCAAAGTTGTCGTACGGCGCCTTTAACTTAGTAAATCAGAGCATTCAGCCCTCGACGCTGCATCGGACGAGCGGTGAAAACACCTCGCAAAGCGGCAATAAGCAGTTGCCAGCAAAGACTTTGCGGCGCGATGCTCAATGAGCGAAAAATGCATTGAGGGTCTAGATTCAACGTATTCCCGATCTTTATTAACGGCAGGAAAGGAGCTGCCGGCTGTTTGTTTTCTTGCAGCGCGGCACTGACGTCGCACGTCAGGGCCGGAAGCTCTGTGCAGAAGGAGAAGTTGCATGCCTTACCAACCGAATGACCTGCTCAGCCGTCATTTTCAGGAAAGCGGCCCCGACCTCATCAACAAGGTCGAAGAACAACTCAACCTGGTGTCACCCAACAGCCCGAATTCCCCCATCTACCGCGACATGATCCTGACCGTGCTGCGCATGGCCCAGGAAGATCACAACCGCTGGAATGCCAAGATCACCCTGCAAGCCCTGCGCGAACTGGAGCAGGCCTTTCGCACGCTCGAACAGTTCAAGGGACGACGCAAGGTCACGGTGTTCGGCTCGGCTCGTACACCGGTCGAACATCCCCTTTACGCCATGGCTCGGGAACTCGGGGCATCGCTGGCTCGCTCGAACATGATGGTCATCACCGGTGCCGGCGGCGGAATCATGGCCGCCGCCCATGAAGGTGCCGGCCGCGATCACAGCCTGGGCTTCAACATCACCCTGCCCTTCGAGCAACACGCCAACCCCACCGTGGACGGTACCAATAACCTGCTGCCGTTCCATTTCTTCTTCACCCGCAAGCTGTTCTTCGTCAAGGAAGCCGATGCGCTGGTCTTGTGCCCAGGGGGGTTCGGCACCCTGGACGAAGCTTTGGAAGTGCTCACGCTGATCCAGACCGGCAAAAGCCCCCTGGTGCCGGTGGTGCTGCTGGACGCACCGGGCGGCACGTTCTGGCAAGGCGCGCTGGACTTCATCCGTCAGCAACTAGAGGAAAACCGCTACATCCTGCCGACCGACTTGAAGCTGATGCGCCTGGTCTACAACGTTGAAGAGGCGGTGGAGCAGATCAACCAGTTCTACGGCAACTTCCATTCCAGCCGCTGGCTCAAGCGCCAGTTTGTCATTCGCATGAATCACAAACTTAGCGATCAGGCCCTCGACCATATGCAGGAGGCTTTTGCCGATCTGTGCCTGAGTGATCAGTTCCATCAACACGCCTACGCCGGCGAAGAGCACGACGAAGCTCAATTCAGCCACCTGACGCGCCTGGCATTCGCGTTCAATGCCCGAAACCACGGGCGGCTGCGGGAACTGGTGGACTACATCAACCAGCCGGAAAACTGGGCCCAGTCAAAACCCCAGACCGCGCAACGCACCCGCGAACCGTCGAAGGTAACGTGAAGGCAAAAAAAACGGCCCGCTATCGAAATAGCGGGCCGTTTTTACTTTTTAGATGAAGCTGAGCTGAAGCTGGAGCGATTTAATCGTCCATCCCTCTTCCGCTGAACAAACGGTTGATCATCTCCATCGAGAATCCCCGGTACGCCAGGAATCGACCTTGTCTGGCGCGTTCCTTGGCATCGCCGGGAAGCTGTCCGGAGAACTTCCGTTGCCACGTGTCCGTTAGCTGCTCCTGCCAGTTGATACCACTCTCACGCAAGGCGAGTTCGATATCGGCGCGTTGCAAACCGCGTTGGCTCAGTTCTTCGCGAATCCGCAGAGGGCCGTAACCGGAGCGGGCGCGATAGGAAACAAAGCTTTCAAGATAACGGGCTTCGGAAAGCAGCCCTTCTTCCGTCAAACGGTCGAGGGCTGTTTCGATCATCTCGGGGGGAGCGCCACGCTGACGCAGTTTGCGCGTCAGCTCGACTCGACCATGCTCGCGGCGTGCGAGCAGGTCCATGGCGGTTCGCCGCACCGCGACGAGGGTATCGAGTACGGCAGTTGTCATCGGTGCAATCAGATGTCAGCGTCAGCCAGGTCGTCTTCGGTCTCTTTGACCGCAGAAGCCTTGGAGTCGGCGATCACTGCTGGCGACAGCAGTTTGTCACGCAGTTGCTTCTCGAGCTTGGCCGCGACTTCCGGGTTGTCCGCCAGGAACTTGGCCGAGTTGGCCTTGCCCTGACCGATCTTGGTGCCTTCGTAGGCATACCAGGCGCCGGACTTCTCGACGAAACCGTGCAGCACGCCCAGGTCGATCATCTCGCCGTTCAGGTAGATACCCTTGCCGTAGAGAATCTGGAACTCGGCCTGACGGAACGGCGAAGCCACCTTGTTCTTCACAACCTTGACGCGGGTTTCGCTGCCGACCACTTCGTCGCCTTCCTTCACCGCGCCAGTACGGCGGATGTCGAGACGAACCGAGGCGTAGAACTTCAGCGCGTTACCACCGGTGGTGGTTTCCGGGCTGCCGAACATCACGCCGATCTTCATGCGGATCTGGTTGATGAAGATCACCAGGCAGTTGGCGTTCTTGATGTTACCGGTGATTTTACGCAGCGCCTGGGACATCAGACGGGCTTGCAGGCCCACGTGCATGTCACCCATTTCGCCTTCGATTTCAGCCTTTGGCACCAAAGCGGCCACGGAGTCGACGATGATCACGTCAACGGCGTTGGAGCGCACCAGCATGTCGGTGATTTCCAGGGCCTGTTCGCCGGTGTCCGGCTGGGAAACCAGCAGGTCGTCGACGTTGACGCCCAACTTGCCGGCGTACTCAGGGTCGAGGGCGTGTTCGGCGTCGACGAAGGCGCAGGTCGCGCCGGCTTTTTGAGCCTGGGCGATCACGGACAGCGTCAGTGTGGTTTTACCGGAAGATTCAGGACCGTAGATTTCAACGATACGGCCTTTTGGCAGGCCGCCGATGCCGAGTGCGATGTCCAGACCCAGAGAGCCGGTGGAAATGGCCGGGATCGCCTGACGGTCCTGATCGCCCATACGCATTACGGCACCCTTGCCGAATTGACGTTCGATCTGACCCAGGGCCGCAGCCAAGGCTTTCTTCTTGTTGTCGTCCATTAAAGTCCTCACGTAATCAATAAGGCCTGACGGCCAACACCTGTATAAGTAGCCAGTATTATTCCACAGCGTTCACGGATCGCCTACCCCTGATTTTCGATTTCTCGTGCCGCTAGTCGCAGCAAGCCCTCTAGCGCGGCCTTCACCGTTTGTCGGCGGACTTCGTCGCGGTTGCCGGGGAAGTGCTGGATCTCGCTGGAAACCTGGTCGCCCACGCCCCACGCCAGCCAGACAGTGCCCACCGGTTTGTTCGGCGAACCACCGTCCGGCCCGGCCACGCCGCTGACCGCCACGGCAAACCGCGCCAGGCTTTTGTCCTGGGCGCCCCGCACCATGGCCTCGACCACCTCGCGACTGACCGCACCCACGGTGCCGAACAGCTCCGTCGGCACATTCAATTGCTGAGTTTTCTGGCGGTTGGAGTAAGTCACGTAACCCGCCTCGAACCACGCCGAACTCCCCGGAATCCGGGTAATGGCTTCGGCAATCCCGCCACCGGTACAGGACTCGGCCGTAGTGACGTGGGCATTTAGCAATTGCAGACGTCGGCCAAGTTCGGCCGCCAGTTGAGTGATTTCTTTCACGGCGCGCTCCGGATCGGATGGAATGGGTACCACCGTACACGAGCCGGTTGCGCTTTCAATACACAAGCTTATTCAAAATGTGCAGGCGCCAGCGCTCTGATATAGGCCTGACAGGCCTGCAAGGCAATCAGTCCGCGGTCGCCTTCGCCGGTGATGGCGACAATTCGTCGAGCATGCGCCGGGTCAAGTCGGGCGCGTACGGTTGCATGATCCACGCCGCCGGTGCCGGAGGCGGCTCGCACACCGCAGCCTTGGGCAGCGTCGCCTGCGTCGATGAGGACTGACAGGCGCAGATCAGCAGTGGCAAGACGATCACGCAGACGATCCTGATCACGTTGGGCATCGTTCAGTGCTCGATAATGGGTTTGTTCACTGGCCGTGAGCCGTTGCTCCAGGGCCAGACGCTTGTCCTGTTCGGCCTGTTGCGCGGTGGCGGCCGTCAGGGTCAGTTGATTGAGGATTTCGGTGTGCAACCGCGCCTGTTCGGCCAATTGGCGACCGTAGCGCCAGTCCTGAAACTGCCAGGCCAGCGCCGCCGACCCTGCGGCCAGCAGCATCAGGCCGATCAGCCGCCAGACGCTCAGACCGAAGGCAGGCATAGCACCGCCCTCGCCCGCCCCCAGAGTTCCAGGCGATCCTGCAAACCGTTCAACCCGCCGTTGATTCGCCGAGTGATGCTGTTGAACTGATCCTGATCCGCCAGCTCGTTCAGGCCGTTCTGCGCCCAGAACCACGCGGCGGACTCGGCCGCCCATTGCGGTTGCTCCAGCAGTTCCGGCAGCGCCAGCAGACGTTCATCGCCGAACAGCCCGAGACTGCACTGGCGGTAATTGCTGCGACCGGTGATCTGGATCAGTCCACGACCGCGATACTTCTGCCCGTCGCCATCGGCCTCGGGCGTGTTGCCCAGACGCAACGCCAGCGTACCGGTGTCGTATTTGCTCAGGTATTGGTTGTTGCCTAGTTCACGCACGTACTGAAAATGCCCCGACTCGTGTCCGATCTGGGCGAGAAACGCGGCAATACGCTTGGGCGTGTCGATGCGATGGCGCGCCATGGCATCGTTGAGTGCAGAAACAAAAACGCCCGCTTGGCGGCGGGCGTTGGGCATGATGGTGAGTAGATTGTCTTCAGTGATTTGCATAATGCTCGATCCTCCCTGGATGCGCCGATTGAATCACGGTTGGCGACCAAAGCTGATCAGCCATTGTTTACCTCAGTTTTCAGCATGCTGTCCGGGGACACCTGGATCATTCGCTTGAACAACCCCAGCATGCCTTGATTGGCCGTCAGACTCTCTATCGGCGGGTCCAGTGGCAGTACCTGCCCTCCGGACACCAGCCACTCCTGGTACTCAAGCCAGTCCCGATTAACGGGATCCTGTGGAATAAACGCTGAATCACTCAGGCGCAGAACGCCATACGATGTGAGCTGATAACTCATGGACTTGTCCCCTAGATTTCCGCGTCCGCGGTCCAATCGACCTGCAATGCCTGCCCGGGAAAGCTGCCTACGGGCGTCACGGTGGCAAGCGCAAACCCTCGCTCGCTCACACTTTGCAGGATGGTGCCTGTGCAGGCCTTCGCAAGTGATGAATGCCAGACTTGATTGCTCGCCTCACCAGGGCAATACGTCACGACCGTTGGCTGAACTCGCTTGGGCACCTGCATATCGATGCACATTCCATATTGGCCGGAATTGGCTGCCGCTACCTGGGAAAAGGTGGCGATACAGGTTCCTGGACCGTTGTTCGAACGGATCGGCAAACGGTTTACAAAAGATTTTTCGAAATAGCGCTGACAGAGAGTCAACTCTTCCGCCGCTGGACGGTATTCAAATGGTGTCGCAACCGGCCCCTCCTCCAATTGCATCTGTGCCAGATCGACGGTCTGCAACACGTTGAGCGGCAGATCGAACGACAAGGTCAGGCAGTCATTCACGCCTAGCATTTTCCCGGCGATGGTTGGCACCTGAAACGTTGCGCTGTATTTCTTCCACGACGTACTCAGTTGAAAGACGTCGACAACCTTCACGACACCCTCCGAACCGCCCGCCCCGAATTGCTGGGCAATCGTGACACGCAAAGGACGCGTCGCATCGGATCGCGCCCAGAAGCTGACTGTCGCCATTCGTCCGGCCAGGGTCCTGACCGATTCAATGCTCTGGGCGACTTTATGCACCGTTGCTCCCGTGCCTGCGGTGGCCTGCTGCCAGCGCAGGAAATAAGCGGGTTCACCCACGACTTCCGTTTGACCGAGGGCAAATTCCTGGCGCGAAATGCTGACACCAGCGTTGCCGTTCCAGTCGCACCGGAAGCGATCCGCCACATACCCACCGATGTTCGGCGCCTGATTGGTCGTGCCGCGTTGCCAGATATTGAATCCGCCATTGATCAACAGATTCTTGCGATACACCTGCACAGGAAACTGCTGCAACGGATCCGGTTTCGCCAGTTGCCGGATGGCCTGGGCCAGTTGATCGGTCTGCTCCTCATCCGGCGTCAGGCCGGCGGCCGTGATCGCGTTGAGAATTTCCTGGGTCACACTGTTGCCCCAACTGGCCGGGATCAACGATCCCGGTTTTCCGGCAATCGGGTCTTCATCGACGAACTTGCCATTCTCCAGGCCTGAGCCGGGAACGCTTTTCGGATAATCCACTTTGATTCCTCATTGATCGGGTCAACGGTTCAGCCGTTCGACCGCAGCAAGCCTTCAAGCCAGTCGGGCTCTACAGGGCGAGCCTGGGCATCCGGAAATTCCGGATCATTGGGCCAGTCGCGCAGTGCCTGCCGATAGGCAAGAAGCTGTTTGAATTCTTCGGTACGCAGCGTCGTGCCCTCGCCGACTTCCAGCTCTTCAGCGTCACGCCACACCAGCCATTGAGTGTCTTGCAGGACGTTGTCGCGCCACGCGCGCTCCCGGGAAGCCAGTGCCTGCGGGGAGATGACCGGGTCGTTCAATACGGGCTGACCGCTGGCACTGGCGCTGATGACCTTGCCGCTTGCCTGCCCGGCAAACAGTTCGGCGTATTGGGCGCGGGTGATTTCCACGGCGCCTTCAGGTGGTTCCGGATAGGGGCTGTCGACCAGTTCAAAGCCGCGTGTCTGTGCATGAAAATAAATAGCCATGGTTATCGTCCCCAAACCAATATGCGCCCCGAGATTCCAGGTTCAGCCTTCACACTCGACGCCAGGACATTGCGAACCCTGGCAACAACCGTCGATGTCGTGGAGTTGGCCCCGTCGAATGCCCAGACAGTGACGTTGGAACTGCCCCAGCCTGCCGGATAGCCTTCATTGGCGATCCCGCCGAGGACAGCATTGGGAAACATCATTGGTAACGACACCGTCATGATTCCATTCACATCGGAGCCCCCGGTCACCCACTGCACAATCAAGCCGCTGGGAAGTTTCTGATATCCGGCCGTGGCGAACTGCGACGCATAGAGCGCCGAATACTTCAACGCAGCGGTGCCGTAAACGACCCAGACACCCGACTCCCGGACGAAGGTCGCACTCTCACCGCCGTTCATCGTGATCGACCCCAGATACGCCCCCTGGGGGCTGATCTGCGTACCGGTTTTACTGGCAACCGTGACCGCTGCGCTGTTTCGGCAATGCAGGCTGATCGTTGCACCGCTGGGCACCGCAGTGGCGTCCGGCAAGGTCACGGTGTACGCAGCATTTCCGCCCATCCCGACCGAACAGCCGATATCCGCCAGGGTCAGTTGGGTCGAGCCGGAGATGCCGCGCGCACTGGCGTAGTTGCCAAGTGCCCGCTGGACAAACTCGGTGGTCGCGGCAGAGCGACTGACATCAAATTGTGCAGCCGTCGTGAACAACGCCGGACTGCGCAGTGCGTCGAGCAGTTGATGAGTGTTCCCCTCGTTAGGGGTCATGCCGGCGGCCTGCACGACGCTGAGAATTTCCTGCGTGACGCCATTGCCCCATGTGGCGGGAATCAGCGAGCCGGGTTTTCCGGCGACAGGATCCTCATCGACAAATTGCCCGTTCACCAGCCCGACGCTGGGTACGCTTTTGGGATAGTCCAAGATTCATCTCCTTATCAATCTGCTGTGCGGGTGCCAGGCACTGAAGGCCAGGTGATTTGCTCCGGGAAACCGGCCTGTTTTTCGATACGGTTCAGCTCCACGCTGTAGAGCTTCCACTCGAGCAATTGCAGTTGCTCTTCGTGGCTGGCGTCGCCGATGTCCTCGGCGTATTGCAGGGGAGCGATGCGCAGGATGGCGTCGCGCAGCAGCGTGTCGCGCTTGTCGACAAGGACAGACTTGATCGCGGACAAGTGTGCCGCTTCATCGAGCTTCCATGCCTGACCGTTCCAGATATACCCCTCCCCAGGCCAGAGCTCGGCAGTGAGGTAATCCGGTAATTCACCTGGTTCACCCCACATCTGTTTCGCCCCACTGTCCGTTCTGTAAACCACTCCTCGGTGATCGCTTACCTCACGAGGAATGTTGTTCACCAGAGCCCAGACACGACCACTTCCAGCCGATGGCAATTCAAAAGGCAGTTGCACCGAATTACTGGGCAACTGGACGCCAAGACCAGGAGTTTCGACAAACTCAACGGGACCAGACAGACAGCCCACGTGATCAAACAAGTAATTAAACATGAGCACCTCAGATAAGTTTGATCCGACCCGGATAGGCGATGTTTCGAGGACGCGTGATGCCGCCATGATTCAACAGGTCTGCGTCCGAAATCGGCGAAACAGTCTCAGAAGGGGTGATGTATTTGACGGTGGAGCCCGAGTAATCGGTGTAATTCCCCATATCGAACCCCAACTGGGCCTTTTGGGTACTGATGTGCGTAGCAAACAAGATATTGTCGCCAATGCCATTGTCGCCCTGGACCAACGAGCCTTTTTGCCAAGAGCCCGGCATACGTCCCGGATCAATCAGGCCACCCTCAGCCAGTACCCTTAGAAACTCGCCACGGGCTTCTGGTAATCGGAAGTTTGTAGCTCCATCCCCCAAGGACCATGCACCGGCACGATCAGCTTCGGAACGCAACATGCCGGACTGTTGCGCGTGGTCCCAAAGCCAAGGCCAGTCCGAGCGGCTGAGTAACGAGCCATTCAAAGCGGCATAGCCACCCGGTAAGACCGAGAGAGTTGTCTCAAAGGCAATGTGGCCCAGTGACGAACCGTCCAAACGTCCGACCGGCCACCAGCTACCCGCGCCGTCGCTGCGCAAATGCCACCAGTCACCGCCACCCATCAGCACCAGAAACGGGTATCCGCTAGCAGACAAATGCGTGTGAAAACGGATCCGGTCGGTTCCGGATGCCTGCACCACCATTCGATTGCCGCTGTTGTCGACACGACGAACAATCACGTCGCGCACACCCAACCCGACATTAGCGCCGGGCAAGGTGATCGTCGTGGCACCGGGGCTGCCATCGATCAATACCAGACCCAGCTCCTGGTCGCTCAGAGCCTTCGAAGCGACAAGCCGCGTTACCACCGAGCGCATTGGGCTGGTAGCACCGATGATCGATTGAATGGCTTTGAACAACTGACCGGTATCCGCCTCGGCAGCCGTCATTCCGGCCCCCGTGATCACGTTCAGGATTTCCTGGGTTACGCTGTTGCCCCACACCGCCGGTATCAATGAACCCGGCGTTCCCGCCACCGGATTTTCATCGACGAACCGGCCATCGACCAAGCCGACGCTGGGGACGCTTTTTGGATAGTCCATTGGTGTTCGTTCCTCTGTAATGACAAATCAAACGCAGCAGCGGGCAAGCCTTCGCGACGGTGCCGACGTTTCTGTTCCTGAAAATAAAAAGCCCACAATGAAGTGGGCCTGGATAACGCTGACTGCGGTTACGAGGTCGGATTGGCGATCAGTTCACGAATGGCCTGCAGCGCCTCATCGGCAGCAGCGCGGGCCTGATCCATCTGACTGTTGGTTGCTAAGGTGCGGATCCGGGTCTTGGCTTTCAGGCGCAAGGTGCGCAGGGTCAGCAGGCTGTTGCTGAGCCGGGTCGCCTTGTCGAGAATCTGATCGGCTGCCTGCCTGGCACTGCGCCCTCTGGCGACCCAGGCTGCGACGGACAGTGGCACATCGTTTCTCGGGTAGCCCGCGTCCTGAAAGGACTGCGCGTCGACAGCCGCTTGAGCGTACTCCAGCGCCTTGAGCGGATCGCCGGCCAGCACCGCACGGGCGCTGTCGGCGGCCGCATCGACCCGAACGCAAAGCCCTTCGCCTTCCTGCTGATCCAGCTGACTGCCTCGTGCGCTGTCCATTACCCAGGTTTTTCCATCCCAGTCATGGGCAGCGGACGGCTGAAGTGGACGCAACCCCTCTTCGAATTGATGCAGTTCCTGAATGATGTTCATCGGATCAATTCCCATGAAAAATTGACGTTGACCGCAGAGCTGAAATTGATGGCGATCCCATTGGAGTAGTCGCCGGGTGACAGGTTTTTCAGACCCATGCTGAACAGCAGTTCATCGCTGGAAGCATTACTGGCGCCCAAAGTGTGCTCGGCCTGATAGACCTGCCAGAGAGAGCGCAATTCGTTGTGGTCGAAGCTCGCTGTCAGGGTCGATACGGTTGTGTCGTTGAGCACGTTGCTGGTGAAGATGCACGCCATCGCACCTGCAGTGGACCAACCGTCCCAGTTGCCCGAAGTCCCCACGGTCGGATTCAGGTAGCAATAGTTGCCGCCCAACCAACCGCCCGGTGCAAAGGACACGCCGGTAATGCCTGTAGGATGCGGTGTCGGGTTGCCCACCACCAGTCGAGCCGCTCGGGTGTGGGGATCGACAGGCAAATAGACCACGCCATTGCCGTTGACGGTCTGGCTCCATGCCAGATGCTTGCGGTTGTAGACCGGTCTGACGATCGGTACCGAGCCGGGCCCGGCAGTCACCACCCAGGCCAGGCACATATCCAGCGGCGTGGATTGAAAACCACCCCCTGCTGCACTGTTGACGGTGCCCTTCAATCCTTCAGGTGCCGGGTCATAGATCGTTCCGCGCTGCATGTAGAACGTCAGTGCACCGCTAATGACCTGTGCCCTCAGGAAGTAGCCGGTGGCCGGCAACAGATCCGCACTGCTCCAGGCCTGAGTGGTGAACGTGCGAGACCTGCCCAACTGGCCTGAAACCACCTCCTGGCCAATGCTCACAAACACGCCCGCAGGAATCGACACACGTCCGCCGCTGGTCAACACCGCCGTTGGCGTGATCGGCAAGCGCCCATCAGGCGTCGCGACGGTCGGCAACGGCAATGAGCCGACGGGCAATGCTGAATCCAGACTCCAGCCCTTGGCCGAAACGCTCTGAATCGCTTGCAGCAGTTGATCGTATTTCTTCTCGTCCGGGTTCAGATCCCCGGCCTTGATCACGTTGAGAATTTCCTGCGTGACGCTGTTCCCCCAATCCGCCGGAATCAACGATCCCGGCATCCCGGTCAGCGGGTTCTCATCAACAAATTTCCCATTCACCAGACCGGCGCTGGGGACACTCTTTGGGTAGTCCACTGTTCAATTCCTGTAGGTATTCGCTGTGGCTCCAGCGATCGGCTGTCAGCTTGCGCACCGATGAAAAACGCCCGCACAGGGCGGGCGTCGGGCCAGAGGTGGAGCGCTTGTTCACTGTGCCCGAAGGGGCAACCGCGCCAGCCACTTGGGCGGTTCGGGGCGCGACGGGTTATCCGGCGTGTCGCTGGAGGCCGGCCAGTTGCGCAGCGCCTGACGCCAGGCCTGCAATTTCGAGAACTGTTTGTTGCTCAGGGACGGTTGCGCCCCGACGTCCAGCTCGTCGCGATGACGGGTCACCAGCCAGTCAGTGGCCATGAGCTCAGCCATGCGCCATTGACGCTCTGCCTCGATTTGCGCATCCGGCGAAACATCGACTTGCGGCGGCGCACTGAAGCGCTCGTTGTCGAACAGCCATCCGGTGGAAACCGGGAGGCCGACCGGCACCGGAATGCCGCAATCGACGTCCCCCGTCATCAGCGCCGTCACCACTCCATTTTCGATAATGGCCTTCATCCTCATACCTCCCATCTGACGCGAGCGTTGATTCGGCCTGAAGTGCTCAGGTTCTGTGACCACGCAGCGATCGCTACACGCGCCGTATAACGGTCAGTAAAACCACCCTCTGGCATGAACTGAGTACCGACAAAGTTGACCCCGATCTCCTCACTGATCACGCCATAGTCGGTTTTGACGTTGTCATCAAAATCATAAATCCCTGCAATGTACGCGCGAGGTTTGCGCGCCCAGTTCAACGGGACCGAGTAATTGCCATTGGCACCGGACCAGACACCGACCGCTTCCATGCGGGCCTTGTTCGCCAACAGCGTGAGCTTGGGTAAAGTCCCGGCTCCTGCGGTCACCACTCTGGCCACCAGCATGTCGATGCAGGTGGAGTCGAAACCACCGCCACTGCTCCCGGTTCCCGCCTTCATCCCTGCCGGGATCACATCGGTATCGAGACCTTTTTGCGTGTAGCAGACCAGTGCCCCGTTGCGGATCTGCATCCGTAGAAAATAGGTGCTGTTGATATCCAGTCCGGCGGAGGTCCACGCAGAGGTCAGCAACGTACGCGGGCGGGCCGTCATGCCAGCGCCAATTTCTTCGCCGAGGCAGACCAGCACACCGCCCGGCACTGACACGGTGCCGCCAGCGGCAGCACTCGCAGCACTGACCGGAATGCGCCCGTCGGCAGTGGCCACTGTTGGAAAAGCCAATGCGGCGAACGGCATCGCATCCTGAGACAAGACATTCTTCAGTGCCTTGAGCAACTGATCCGACTCGCTTTCGGAGGGGACCATCCCCGCCGCACGGATCACGTTCAGCAGCTCTTCCGTTACACCATTACCCCAAGTTGCGGGAATCAACGAGCCCGGTGTTCCGGTCAGCGGGTTTTCATCGACAAACCGTCCATCCACCAGCCCGGAGCTGGGCACACTCTTCGGATAATCCATCCCGTCACTCCTTCCTAGTCATAGTTGATGTGCACCTTGGTATGCGCCGGTGCCGCCCGATGAATCAGGCACTCCAGCGCCGAGCCCGGATTCACGCCGAAGCGCTCGCCCCAGTAACTCGCGCCATAACGCCGGCCGAGCAGCAAGCGGCCGCCAGTGTTGAGCGTCCACATGAACTGCGCTTCCCAGGTGCCCCAATGCGCTGCGCCAAAACGCGAACGGCCCATGCGCGGGGCTTCGAGTTCGGTAATGGTGGCGTTGGGGTAACCCTGGCTTTTGGCGATTTCCAGGTAGTAGCCGACGGCCTGGCTGCCGACCGCCAGCAAGCGGCGGCGCACGGCGAGGCGGCGGTCGTCGAACAGCGGCGTGGCGCCGAGGCACGGGTCGGGCAGGTTCATCACCTGCTCCCAGTCCGGCACCAGTTCGCTGACGCCGGCCGGGTCCATTTCGTTGAGCAGGTCGGCGGCGCGGGCGTCGAGGCGCGCCAGTTCGACGGCGACGCCTTCCAGCACTTCCTCGAGCTCCGGCACGCGCTCCGGATCCCACGCCGGACCACTCGGCAGCAAGGCGCGCAATTGCGCCTGGTATTGCGCGGCGGTTCTTATGGCAGCCATACGCAACCCCCGAAGGTGAGCAGTTCGCTGTCACCCGCGGCCACGTTCGCCACCGGGGCTGACAAGACGTGATCGGTTTCTCCCGCCGCGCTGCTGATCGCTTCGCGGATGTGGCTGATCAACAGATCCTCGCCCAGGTCGGCTTCACGGTTGTGCAGGTCGCGCAACTGGGTTTCGACGGCGGCACGCACGGCGGTGGTGTCGGGGGTCAGCTTCAGTTGATAGGTCACCGGTTTCTGCACAGGCGGACGCACATGGACTTCGGCGGTCACCGGGCGCAGCGGTTCGATGTAGGCCTGCACTTCGGCCAGTTGATCGGCATTCGGCACCGGTTGCGGATCATCGTCGCGCATGATGTACACGCCGACGGTGCCCGGCCCGAGGAAGCCGCCTCGGCACCAGGCACGAGTCACGCCCGGCACTTCCAGCGCCCAGGTCTCGTAGTCACTGGCCGAACCGCCGTGAGGGATCACGCGGTAGGAACGGATCACCCGCGAGCGCAACGACTCCAGGCTTTCCCGCGCCACGCCGCCATTGAGCCCCGGCGCCAGCACCACAAAACTGTTGCCGACCACGCCGGTGATCGGCTGCACCGGCGTCAACGCCAGCCCGGCCTCGGCATTGCCCAGGCTGCCGGCCTCCAGCGCGGCGATGCTGGTGCTGTTGACGCCATTGACGGTGGTGCGGGTGGCGGTGACTTTGAAGGTGCGGCCGTCACTCGACTGCAGCAACGTATCGGCGTCCAGCACCGCACCCGCCGTCGCGTTGAAGCTGACGTTGCCGGTGGCGACCTGCGCCGGTTTGCGCGGCTGGTTCAGGCGCAGTGCGGCGATGCGTTCCAGGGTCGATTCATCGGCGGTGTCGGGCAGGATCTGCTCGGCAATCCAGTCGAGGTAGCCGTACAGGCCATAAGCGGCGCCGCCGAGTGTGCGGGCCAGGACTTGCGCATCGGACTGGCGCAGCGAATCGCCGGCCAGGTCGCTTTGGGTGCGCTTGATCAGCACCGGCAGCGAAGGGGTTTCAAACGGCATAGATCACCTGCCAACTGTTATCGGGGTTGATGTCCAGGCGTTCGCCGTCGGCCAGGGTCAGGACCGTGCGCAGGTTCAGGCGCTGGGCGTCGAGGCGTTCGCTGATGATGTCGATGGCGCTGCAGTGGCCGTCATCGATCAGCCATTGCAAGGCTTCGCGGGCATAGAACTCGGCGTCCATCTGGGTCTGGCGGGTCAGCTTGACCCGGCGCAGCAGCCACAGCCGCGAGCCAATGCGATCGTCAGCCACGGTGGGAAAGGTGTCGCCCCACCAGCCGAAACGCTCCTCGTCATCGAGGGCATCGTCGTCGGCGGCACGGCGCCAGGTGAACAGGCTGATCAGCACCGCACGGGTCAGCGCGGCGTGGAGGTTCTGACTGAACAGCATCACTGACCTCCCGCCGGCGCGCCGGTCTGGCCACTGCCGGCCTGCACGCCAACGTGCACGTGTTTGATCTGGCTGATGCCGCCGGCCAGCTGATCGCCGGTTGAGACGATCTTGCCGGTCTGGTTGATCACCGGCGTGTCGAAGTTCACGGCGGTGCTCGCGCGGATATTGAGCGTGGCGGTTTCGATGTCGATGATCCGCCCCCGCTTGAAGTGAATTTTGTCGCCCTCGTCGGTGTAGATCGCCACCTCGCCGGCCGCCAGCGATTGCAGGCGGTAACGGCGGTCGGCGACCACCAGGGCGATGGCGTGGGAACGGTCGCCGCCGAGAAACGTGACGACGCCTTCGGCACCGGCCAGCGGATGGCTGGTGAAACCGTAGGGTTCGAAGTGCTCCAGGTCGTCGTTCACTTCACCGGCGGTGAGGCGCATTTGCAGCGATTGCAGCTTGGATGCCGAATTGGCGAGCACGACAGTGCCGCGCGCCAGCAGGCGTGTCAGTAGGCTCATGAATTGTCCTCAGGACTTTGCCAACACAAAACCTGTGGGAGCGGGCTTGCCCGCGATGGCGGTGTGTCAGGCAAAGTAGTGTTTGCGGTAACTACCGCTATCGCGGGCAAGCCCGCTCCCACAGGGCCAGGTGATGCCAGTCAGGTTCGGCGTCAGGCTCAGGTTTTTTTGGGGGGCGTCGGGTCAGGATCGAAGGTATGCGGCGGCGCCACTTGCAGCGTGGTCACCGAGCCTTGTGCCGACAGCGAGTACGTCACCTTGGAGATCAGCATGTCGCCATCGAAACCGAGTACCGGATCCTTGACCTTCACCAGCGTGTTGTGGCGCCACAGATCGCCGTTGGACTGGCGCCAGCCCTGCACCTGATACGTGGTGGTCAGCGCCCGGCCCATGCGCGTGGCGCTTTCCCACTGGGCCCGCTGCTGGGCCAGTTCGAACGTCAGTTGCGAACCTTCGTTGATGATCGTGGTGCGCCGACGCTTGAAGCTCAGGTCGGTGGCGCTGGATTCAACCTCGCTGACCGCCGCCCCGCTCTTCTTGTCGTTGCCCTTTTGCTGGCCGATCACCCGGTATTCGGAGAACACCTGGCTGTGATCCATCGGCGCATTGGCCGAGAGAATGTTCTTGCCCAGCTCCAGCGCATCGCTCGCGCGGCCGCCGCTGCCCGGTTTGGCCAGCACCAGCCGACCTTCGGCGTCATCGGTGGAAAACACCCGGTACAGCGAGAGCAAACGGTCGATCGACTGAAACACCGTTTCACCCGGAACGATGGTGTGTTTGCTCAGGCGTGCGGTCTCGGGAATCTCGTTGACCACAAACTGCGAGTATTCCCCGGCCAGGGCCTGGACGATGTTCAACAGCGGCTGTTCCTGCCATTGGCCGGGGATGTTTCGCGCCGCACAATCGACCAGATCCTGGGTCTTGGAACTGCCTTCGATGCTCAGGCTGATCTGCCGCCCGTCATAGCTGATCGGGGCCTTGAACACATAACCGGTGAGCACCAGATCCTGGCCGATCCGCACTTCGCACGGGTCGCCGGCCTTGATCCGCTGATCCACGGTCTGCCCCGGCCATTGCCAGGTGATGTCGAGTTTGAAGGTACGGAACTGGCGCTCCAGGTCCGCGGTGATCTGCACGCTTTTCCAGCCGCCGTATTCCATGTTGTCGACGGTCAGCGTGACGCGGTTGTCCATCTCGCTCATGGCTCACTCCCTGGAAACTTTGACTTCGTTGGGTGGGAAGCTCGGATGAGACAGACCGTTGCGCTGAATGACCTCGGTCACCCGGGTGGCGTCGCCAAACTGTTTGTAGGCCACGACCACTGCCGGAAAGGTTTCCTGAAAGGTTTTGCTGACCAGTCGCACTCCGGACGAAGCCACGGCCTTGAGGTGCGCGATCAGCGCTTCCTTCACATCGGCGATGGCCTGGTAGTGCGCGGGGTCGGCCTTGTCCTGAGCCTTTTGCAGCGCTTCGTTCAACTCTTTCTGCAGCGTTTGCAGATCGTCGGTGACCGGCACTTCCTGACGCGTGACCGGCTGCTTCGATTGCTGGTCCAGCGAGGGTGTCGAGGTCAGTTTCACCGGCGTCGACGCCACCGGCATCGAGGCCACCCACTGCGCCACTTTGACGATCAGCGTGTCCTGCACCAGGTTGGCCATCGCTTGCGCGGCGGCGTTGGTGTCCTTGCCGGTGGTGATTTTCGGCGCATCGGCCTTGCGGATGGCTTCGATCTGTTGGGACACGTCGGCAATCACGCCACGGTAGCCCTCCTTCGCGAATGCCTTCAGCTCCTTGATATCGCCGAGCAACCCCTTGAACTCCGCCGCCACTTCCTTGGGCAGCTCCTTCACGGCCCTGACCAGCTCGGTGATCTGCTTGTACTGCGCGATCAGCGGCTTGAGCTGCTCCTTGATCACGTCGTACACGCCGGTGAGGCTGTTGCGCAGATTGGCGATGCCGATCCGCGCGGCCTTGATCAGGGTCATCGCCTGTTCGAAACGCGCCACCGCCGAGCCGAGTAAACCTTCGGCCTTGATCAGCAGGACTTTTTGCGTGCTGACCGTCGCCGTCGGAAACGGCAGCGGTCGGTCCGGGTAGAACTTCAGACTGAACGTCACCATCCCGCCGTCCTGGCGGGTGTGGGTCATGTCGCACTCGCCGACCTTGACCTGCAAGCGTCCCAGCCACGGATGCACCAGTTCGCCGCTGCCCTGCTCCAGGGCCTGGAGCAGCTTGTCGCGCTGCTCCAGGCAATCGGCACCGATGATGAACGCCGTCAGGTCGTGGGTCTTGGCCTGCTGGCCGAGGTCCTCGAAAAACGGCAGGTCGCGTTGCGGATATTCGTGCAGCTGCCCCTTGCGACCGACCGGGGTTTTCGCCTGGTCGATCCAGAAACCGACACCGCGAAAGGATGCCGGCAACAAACGGTCACGCCAGTTCATTGGAACCTCCCATGGAGAGCGAGCGATAGCCGATGCGCGAACTGAGCGCCAGCCCCGGTTGATTGGTTTGCGGTTGATCGGTGCGCAGCCCCGCCGGCGCGTTTTCGAAGCGTACTGTCAGGCCGCCTTCGAGTTGCGTGCGGTTGTTGGCGGCGCTTTGCTGGATCAGGGCGCCTGAGGATTGCGGCAACGAACCGCCCTGCAACGCACTGCCACCCTCGGATTTCGCACTGGCACCGAAGAACGCTGGCGCCAGTTCGCCCTTGCCTTCGGCATTGGTCTGGCGTTGCGCTTCGGTCAGGGTTTCGACCTTGCCGGTGACCTTGGCGATCAGCCCGGCGAAGCCACCGTCGAACAGTTCCTTGATCGGTGCAATGACGGTTTGCAGCTTTTGCCACAGCTCGCCGAACCACCCGACAATCGGCCCCCAGCTCTCGATGATCTGATCCAGGGGTTTCCATTCGAACAGGCCGTGCAAAAAATCCACGACCGGCGCGGACAGCGCCAGCACAACACCCCACAGCGCCGAGAAAACCTCACCGATGGGCTGCCAGTACTGCGCAATCTGCTCCAGCGGCGACCACTCGAACAGACCGGTGAAAAAGCCTTTGACCTGTTGCACTGACGTTTGCAGTGCCGTCCAGATCGGTTCGAAGAATCCGACGACACCACCCCAGGCGCTGGTGATCATTTCCATCGGGAAAAAATCGAACAGTGCCCGCAGCGTATCCCGGGTGATTTGCACGGCCGATTGCAGCGTCGTCCACACCGGCTGAAAGTACGCAACAACACCGCCCCAAGCGCTTGTGATCATCTGCATCGGCGAGAAGTCGAACAACGACACCAGGAATTCTTTGGCCGGTTGCGCGGCTTTTCGCAGGCTGCTGAACATCGGTTCGAAGAACCGGACCACACCGCCCCATGCACTGTCGATCATCTGCATTGGCGAGAAGTCAAACAGGTTTCTGAGGAGCGCCATCACCGGCACACTCAAGGCCTTGAGCAGTTCCCAGATTGCCGAAAACAGACCGGTCAACGGTCCCCAGTTTTCCAGGATCAGGCCTGCGGGCGACCACGAGAAAACCGACTTGAAGAAGTCGATCACCGGCGCGGTCACAGCCTTGACCTTGTCCCAGATTCCCGAGAAGAAACCGGTGACCGGTTCCCACAACGCCGCCAGTGCATCCAGCGGCCGCCAGTCGAGCACCGAGCGCAACGTCGCCATTGCACTGGCTCCGGCGTTTTTCACGCCCTCCCACAATCCGGTGAAGAACGCGGAAATCGGTGTCCAGTTGGCCACGATCAGACCGGCCGCCACGGCAATGCCCATGGCGATCAGCATGATCGGGTTGGTCTTGAGCACCATGCTCATGACGTCCATCACCTGGGTCATGCCGGTGACGGCGGTTTGCATGGCGGAAAACGCAATCGCCCCCGCTGCCAGGCCTTCGACCAGTTTCGGGTTGTCGGCCAGCAGGCTGCCGACCTGGGTCAGCATCGGCTCCAGCCCGACGACCAATGCGCCCACCGCCGGCACCAGTGCGGCGTCCACCGCAGCGGATACCTTCTCCATGGATGCGCTGAACACGTTCATGTTCTGCGCGGCGGCTTTGGGAGTGTCCGGCAGGTCGACGGTTTTCGCCGTCTCGCTGACCTCGGTCAATTTGCCCTGAAACGCCGCAGCCGACTTGATGCCGTCCACGAACGGCGTAATCACGCTGCCGCCCTTGAACAGACCGCTGATGTCCAGTTTGCCGAGGCCGGTCTGTTCGAGGTTTTTCTTGAAGTCATCGACCTTCACTCGCAGGGCGCCGAGTTTGGGTGACAGTTCGTCGATGCCGGTAAGCAGCACCGACGCTTTAGCTTTGGTTTCTTCTGCCATCACTGCACCTGCTGCATCGCATTGATCCGTTGCGCGTGCTCCAGCGATTCGCGAAGCACATCCAGTGGCCTGGCCATCATCTGTTCGGGGTCAACCTTCCAGAACCAGGCCAGGTCATAGGCGACCGAAATCAGGTCGGTGATGGCTCCGACGCCGCACTCATGAAAAAACTCGCAACGGCCCAACTCAGCGCGTTGAGGTCAGCCAGGTCCAGCTGGTTGACCGACGACGGCGGAATGCCGGCGCACACGGCGATGTATTTGGCCGCCACGTCCATGTCGAGGCTGACCTCTTCGCTCTTGTCGATCTTGTACGGCAGCGCCTTGATCGCTCGCACTTCCTGCACCGTCGGGCGGCGCAGGACGAGTTCGGTCAGGGGCTCGCCGTGAGCTTCGATCGCAACCTGAAGCTTCACGGCGCCGCTCATTGCCAGGTCCCCTTGATGCCTTCGAATTTCAGTTCGATGGTGGCGTCATCGCCTTTGGAGACGGGTTCTTCGACCAGGTAGGCACCGGCCAGTACGTAGACTTTGCCGTTGCTGAATTCGCAGGTGACGGTGATGTCGGTGCCTTCGATCAGCTTCTTCAACGGGAAGTCGGCGGTGTGCAGCGCGGTCACCTTGAACGATGGCGCGATGTCGGTTTCCTTGTAGAAACCCGGCACGACGGTTTCGCGTTTGACGGCCATCAGCGGGGCTTCGCAGCCGCCATTGATAGTCAGTTGTGCACCGTCGACCTTGACGTAGCAGGTGCCTGCAATCAGTTGACCCATGGTGTTACTCCCTTCAAATAAAAAGCCCACGCAAGGTGGGCTGAAATCACAGTGTCAGACGGGCCGATCAGGCGACGTCGTCGTACTGCAGGCGGAACTGGTTGAGCAGTGCGAACACGCGCAGACCGTTGATGTAATCCGGCGGGAACAGCACGTTCACGCGGCTCGGGTCCTGCACGTCGCGCTCGACGATCAGGTGCTCGGCGAACAGCTCGGCGTTTTCCACGTGGCCTTCGAGTTCGAGCTTGGCGTACTGGGCGATCAGCTCGCCGCGAATGGTCGCCGGGGTGACGATCGGCTGGCCGGCGCCGAAACGGGTGCCGTCGGAAGCCAGTTTGTGGCGACCGTACTTGCTGGTGATCACGCTTTGCAGACGACGCACGATGAACGCCGACTGGTGCATGGTTTCGCTGTCCAGGTACGAGTTGTCGGCCTGGCCGTAAGCGTTCTTCTGGTAGGTGGTGATCGAGCGCTGGATGCGCACGTAGCCGCCTTCGTAGTACGCGGTGGCGATGCCGTAGTTGAGCAGCGACTGACGCTCGGTCAGGGTGAAGCGCTCGCTCGCCGGGGCCGGATCGACGCCCGGCAGGCTGCCGCTCTGGGTCGGACGGCTGGCGTCGGCGGAGATGAACACCGCCGTGCGCGCGGCCAGTGCTGCAGCTTGTACCCACACCGGTTGTGGAACGCCCGGCTCCAGCGCCTGAATGGTCATGTGCTGGTCGTTGCGTGCCTGACCGGCTGCCACCAGCGTGCCGACGGTGCCGCGCTTGGCGCTGTAGACGTGACCGAACAGTTGCTTGGCCCACGACCAGCGACCGGTGCTGTCATCCATCACCGCTTGCCAGGTGTTGAGGGTGGCCAGGTCGGACCATGGCAGCGCGATGAATTCGAACGGCTCATCACCCAGTGCGGCAACCGCTTCAACCTGGTCAGGCACACCGACGCCGCCGGTCATGGCGGTGATCGCGGTGGTCAGGCCGGCCGGGGTTTCTTCGCCGTTGCTCTTGCCCAGGCGATTGAATTGCAGGCTGATGTCGTTGCCGCTCTCGCCGGTCCATTTGGCGTTCAGAGTGACGACGCCTTCAGCGGCCGCAGCGCTCACCGGCAGATCGGCGGTGGCGTTGATTTTCTGTGCCAGGGCGGTGGCCGCCTGGGCAGCGGTGGCACCGTTGACCACGGTGGCCTGGACGCGAACGCCGCCGACATACAGGTTGAGCACGCCGGCCTGAGTCGCGGTGCCGGTCAGGGTCAATACGCCTTTGGCGATGGCGCCGGTGGCGTTGTGCAGCGGCAGGCACCAGATCTCACCGATCGGGTCGGCCTTGCGGAAAGTCTCGTACATCGAGGCGAGCATCGAGCCCTGGCCGCCAATGCTCTTGGCCAGCGCCACGCTGGAGACCAGCACCAGTTTGCCGACTTCAGTCGGAGCGATGTTGTCGTTGACCTGCGCCACGATCAGGCGGCGCATGGACGAGGACGCGCTATTGGCGGCCGAGTTGTCCATTTCGGCATAGAACAGCGGTACACGAATGTCCGCAGGGATGTTGCTGAATCCGATCGCCATTATTTGGCTCCCTTTTGTTTGGCTGTTGCGGTTTTGAGGGTGATATCGCCGTCGGCCAGACGCCGGCGCCACCAGGCGCTGTCCAGCACTTCACGGCCTTCCAGTGGCAGCAGGTCGCCGGCTTCCGGGTCCGGCACGGCACGGCCAGGGGCCGGCACTACGGTGATGCGGTTGCTCATGGGGTTACGTCTCCAGAGAAAGTCATTTCCACGCGCCCGTCAGGGCCCGGGCGTTTCAGGTTGGGGTCGGCCGGGTCGATCGCATCGACCCGCACGGTGGCCCCGGTAAAGGACGACAAACCGTCCAGTTCGCGTTCGTGCCAACTCTCCGCAGGCTGACTTGGCAGATTGCGGCCCAGCTGGAACTCGGCAAAAAAGCGCAGCCGGTAGAACGCGCGGCTGCTGTTGATCGAGACCGTTTCGCCGCCGTCGTAAACGATGGCGCTGTAGTTGGAATCGGGTTTGAAACCCACCAGCGCACGCCAAAGTTCGGCGCGCAGGTCGTGCAACAGATCCAGCGCTTTTGTGGCGTCCGTGGCATCGAGTGCCAGGATGATTTCGAAGCGGTCGCGGATCGGTTGGCTGGCGGTGTTCTGGGCAGTGCTGGTGCTGGCCAGGTCGGCCAGCGGTGAAACATGGGCCGAGGGCATCGGCAGATTCGGGTCGCCTTGCAATAGCGCCAGGTCGAAACCTGTCGCGATATGGCCGGCAAGGCTTGGGCATTGCGCACGCAGCTGCGTGAGGATCGGGGAGATCTTCATGGGGAGCGTTCCAGGTTTTGTGAATGACCACAGAGAGGTGTGGCGGTGAGACCGGGGGATCAGTCCTTGGCTTTTGCCTCGGGATCCCGGCCGGTCGCTTCGATCAGGCAGCGATAGCTTTCCTCGCGCTTGCCGCTGGCCGTGACCTTTTCAATCGACCAGCGACCGCGCATGAAGTCCGGCCAGGTATCGTCGAGTACCAGCAGACCTTCGGCTGCCAGCAGGGGATCGCCCGGGCAGGTGACCTTCAGCTTGTATTTCTCGCGCAGCATCTTGCGCACTTCGGCCTCGCCGATGGCTTTGGCTTCTTCTTCGCTGGCCAGTTTCTGGCGGATGACCTTGTAGGGTTCGGAACCGGTGATCACCTCCCGCAGCTTGCCGAGAGCACCGTCCCAGAATGAGGTTTTGCAACCCTGATTCTGGGTGCGGGCAGTCTCTTCCAGCGTGGCGCTGATGAAGGCGTGATCGCCCGGCCGGTTGTTGTGGGTCACCGACAGCCTGACGTCCGGTATCACCTGGCCCGACAGGTTTTTGAGCTGTGCCGGTTTCGCCAGTACGTAAAGGTCGTTGAACGGTTTGGCCACCGCGTCGTACTTTTTCGCCAGGCGTGTGATGAAGCTCATGTCGGTTTCGTTCGACTGGTCGACATGGGCGATCCTGATCAGCGCCAGTTCGGGATCCACACGCGGCGAGAATCCGTGTCTCGAGACCAGCTCGCGAAACAGTCCGCCAAGGGTTATAGGGCCATGACTGGCCGTGCGCCGTTCCTTGAATCCGGTGTCGTCCTTGCCGCTGAAAGGCGCTGCAGTTGCGACCAGTGTCAGACGCAGCGGGAACAGCGTCGGTGTCAGTCGAGTGACCTTGAACTGGCCTTTTTCCACCAGTCCGGTCTCCAGATAGCCCACCCGCAGGCCGATGGTGCCGCCCAGGGTCGGCAAGCCTTCAAGGCCTTCCAGATCGAGCACCAGCGTCAGTTGATCGGACTGCATTCCAGCGGCATCGATGTGTTCCCAACTGATCAGGCGCTGGTTGAGCAGGTCCTTGTTGGCGCCGTAGATTTCAATCGCCGGCGTAAATCCCTGTGCCATGCAGCCTCCTTAATCCCAGGCCAGAACCGGTTTGATTGCGGCCGGTCTGCTGTCGAGTTCCGGCAGCGTCACCCAGACACCTGCCGGCAGGATCGGGCCGTGCTCGGCCAGGGTCGGGTTGAGTTTCCAGAGGGTTTCTTCGGCGCTGTCATCGCTGCGACCGGTTTCGCGGTAGAGCAACAGATTCAGCGAGTCACCGGCCACGCTTCGTACCTTACGCATTGTTGAACTCCGACAATCCGATGACCCACTTGATCACCATCGCGGTGCCGTCATCGATGACCTCGCTCTGGTTTTCGTCGATGCTGTTGATCCGCCACAAACCCCAGTTGCGGCCGATGCCGTCAATCAACGGCAACGGTGCACGCAGTGCTTGCAGCGCACGCAGTTCATCGAGCCGTTCCATCCCCACGGCGTACATCGAGGTGCCGGAGATGGTCAGGGTTTCAGGCTTCTGCCCTGTCTGATGGGATCTGGGTTTGCTGTTGAGGATCTGCAACTCGGTCCAGCCACCCTCGGATTTTCGCGACAGCGTGCTGTACGCAAAATCCCGGGACAAACCGAAGATGAAACTGCCCAGTGCCATTTGTTGTTTCATGTACCGGCTCCGTCAGTCAGGGCTGCATCGCGGCGCGTCCCGAGTGGGTTACCGCCCATTAGCAGCGGCATGAATTGGCCATGAAACTGGCCGGACAGCTGTTGCTCGATGATCGAATGAATTTGCTGGGCCGTGTCGGGCGCAGGACAGGTGACCTGGATCGTCGGAGAGAAGGAAACCTGCTGGTTCTGCGTCTGTGCACCCGCCAGGTCTTTAGCGACTTCGGCCGGCGGGGCGAGTTTGTCCGGCGCGGTGGTCGTCAGTTTCTCACCCAAAAAACCTCCTCCTTCAGCGCCCAGCCATCCCCCGACCAGTCCACCAATCAGACCGCCAAGTGCCATGCCCGGCGCCAGTCCCACACTTCCTATGGAGGCGCCGATCGAGCTGCCGGCGACTGCGCCGGCCCACGCACCACCGGCGGCACCGAGTCCTTTGCCAATCTGTTGTTTGTCACCGCTGGCAATACCTTCGGCGACAAGCGAAGCCCCAATCGCCGCCTTCGCCTGCCAAGGCATCCAGCGCGAGGCCGGCTGCACCGATGCAAGCACAGGCTCCAGCCGCGGTGTAGCAACCCTTGCAGTCTGTTCGAGTATTTTCAGACCGTTGCCAGCGCTGGCACTGCGACCGGTCAGAGCCAGGCCCTGAGATTCAGCCACGGCAGTCGCAGAGGTTGCTGCAGACAAGCCGAGCTTTGAACGACCGGGAAGGTAACTGGCAGCTTTATCAACGATCCATTTGCCTCCCCGGTCTTTCAGCTCACCGACAACCGCATCGGTCACGGCGTCGAACACCGGTTTGATCCAGGCCGTCGCCGTCAGAACTGCACCCGTGGTTTTCGGGTAGGTTTCGGCCAGATCGCTCAGCCTGTCTATCGAATGGCTCTCACCGGGCGTTTCGATATCCGGCGCCAGTGCATTGCCTTTGGCGACCGCCAAACGTTCCTCACGGGCATTCTTGATGTTCCACTGCCCCTGCTGAGTATCGGCAAGTGCCTGTGCGGACTCTCTTACCGAGCTTTTATCACCCAGCTTTGATGTCGCGTATCGGCTTTTGTCACTCACGAGGTAAAAGGCTTGATTCACCTTGCCGAGGTCCTGGGACAGCGACAACGCAGCGTCTCCACTGTCCGCAAACAATGTCCGGGCCAAAGTCGAACGCTGCTCCAGCGGTTTGGCATTCAGCGCCGCAAGCACCGATAACACAGCGCCCTGGGCATTCTTTTGGTCAGGATCACGCATGGCTTCGGCCACAGCCTTGGGATCCAGGCCCAATTGCTTCCAGGCACCTTTCTCGGCCATTGATGCTTGATCGCCCTTGCCCAACGCACTGGAAATGTTCTTCAGCGCATTGCCGGCATCGTCTTTTTTCGTGCCGCTGTTGAGCAACGCTGCCGTCAACGCCGCAGCCTGTTCCGGTTGCAAGCCTGCGCTGATTGCCGCTTCGCCCGACTGCTGCAAGACAGAACCGATGTCCGCGGTCTGCACATCGCCGGGCATTTTGCCGAGATGATTGACCGCGTCCGCCAGATCAAGGGCTTGATCACGCGAGAGCTTCATCGAGGTGCGCCAGACCTTCAACATTTCGCCGGCTTCCAGCCCTGTAACCTTGAATGCCGATGCGGTGATCGCCGCATCGCTGGCAAAGTTCAGCAACTCGAGTTTCTTCGCCTCGTCGTTTACCGCTTCGTTGCCGATTCCCGCCTTGGCTGCAAGCGTTTCAATCCTGACCAGCTCGACCCCGGTAGTGCCTCCGGCAGCCACCAGGGTGGCACTGGCCATTTTCAAGCTCGTGAGTGCCATGTCTTTCCCGTCATCGCGGGAGAGCTGCGCCACACTCGCAAGCGTGGCCGCCGCCGAATCCATGGCCATCGCGGCCTTGCGCGTCTCGGAAGGCTCAGCCCCCGCGGAGGATTTTTCCGGCGTTTTCTGCCCTCCGCCAGACTCACCCTTCGCTCCGGCACTGGCTGCCTGCGGCAACGCACGCAAGGCGGTCAGGGTCACGCTCAATGCATCGATTGCCGTCGTCAGCAGCACGATTTTTCCACTGACTGTCAGCAGGACCTGGCGCAAGCTGTTGGTCTGCTCCACCGCAAGTTGCCCGACACCTGCGTTCAGCGCGGCAGTGCTCAGGGAGACACTGCCAAATCCTGCGCCGGCGCTTTCACCGGCATTCATGAGCACAAACTTGCTCTCTGCCATGCCGCTCTACTCCTTTTTCACGCCAAGGCGAGTGATCGCTATGTCGTAGCGGCGCAACGCCTTTTCGGCGTCCCACTCCAGAATCTCCGCCTCACTTACCGGGTAAATGAGCGGCACGATATCGAGGATTACTTCGATGTCGCGTTCTGAAAGAAGGCCGCCGGCTGGTTTAAAAAATCGTCGATGCGCACCTGCAATTGCGTCCAGTCCGGCACGCTCATCAGGGCCAGGTCGGGAATCATCAGACCGGTGCAATGGGCGGTGATGAACTCGGCGCGTTCCTTGGCCGTTTTCAGTTTCTTCATCACTTTGGTGGCCCGCAGCGCCGGCATTTCCAGGCTCAGCGAAGTCACGGTGCGGCCGGTGACGGCGAGCGGCAACAGCAGTTGCACCTGATCTGGATCGTCGGATTTTTCCGCGTCTTCGACCTGTTCGAGAAAGAACGATGCCGGACGGGTCGAGAATTCGTGCACGTACTGCGCGATGGTCACGTAGTCCGGGCGCTTGAGCTGGTCGAGTTCCTTGACCGACAAGCCGGTGGCCAGCAGCGCCAGTTCGAAGAACTGGTCGTCTTCATCGTCGCCTGCGCGTTCCAGCGCTTCTTTCTGGGCGGCGTAGAACAGCGGCTTGAGCTGGATCGATTCGATCTGCGAGCCGTCGTCACCGGTGATCGGCGACAACAGGTCATGCTTGGGTGGCATCCACGACATGAAAGGAATTCCTTGGTGATTCTTGGGTACAACCTGTGGGAGCCAGCCTGCTGGCGATGGCGGCGGGTCAGTCAACATCGATGTTGAATGTGATGGCTTCATCGCGAGCAGGCTCGCTCCCACAGGGTTGGGTCTTGCTTTTCCGGCCGAGGCTTACGGCATCAGCACCGCACGACGGGCATCGCCGAGGATATCGACGCCGTTGAGGACGAACTTCTGCGTGCGCACGTCGATGTCGATCACCGGAATGCCGTTTTCCAGGCGGTTGTAGGTGCGGCAGGAGAAGTCCAGCGTCGTCAGGGCTTTGCCGCCCATCTTGATTGCGTCTTCACCCATGGTTTTGAGCTTGCCGCCGATGGTGTGATACGTGAACCAGGTATTGCCGTCCTGATCCTGACCGGCTTCACGCACGTTCAGCAGAATGTCGTCGCCCAGTTTCACACCCATGGCGAGCAACACTTCTGCGCCCGTGCCCTGCAGTTTGATCTGAGCATTCAGCGGCTTGGCACTCTTGGCCATTTCCTCAACGATGAAGCGCCCGCCCGTCATGCTTTCCATGTCGAAGTCGATCTTCGGCGGAGTGAATTCTTCCACGGTCGCCGACAGCGGCAGGCCTTGCAGGGTGGCCGCGATGGCCTGTCTTACGCGGTTGGTAAACATTAGAGAACGTCCTCCAGGAACTGCTCGATGATTTCATCGCGGGCGTTGAGTTGATAAACCATGTGTTCGTTCGGCGCGTAGCGGCCGTAGTCGATGACCACGTACCAGGTGCCGTTCTTGTACTTCTCGACGCTGTTGAGTTCCGGGTGCAGATACACGCTGCCGCCGGGAATGGTTTCGTCGGCGACCAGGGTCTGCAGCCAGTCGTTGATGCGTTTGACTTCCTGATCCATGAACGACTTGGTCAGGTTCTTGGCCATGGCTTTCTGGCCGGCCTTCACCAGCTTGCGGCTAATGGCGTCCTCCAGACCGACGTAGCTGATGAACTTGCCGGTGATCGAGCGGTTGCCCAGCAGCGAGAAGCCGCCAAGGATGGTGCGGGCGTAATAGCTGACGCCGTAGCGGTTGAGCAGATCGCCTTCGGTGGAGGTGTCGAGGATGTTGTACTCAACGACCCGCGACACGTCTTCGGCGTAGGTCACCTGGTTGCCCGGGCTTTCCCATTGCTTGACCTTGGCCAGCGCGGCGATCGCCAGGCTGGATGGCGCGAGGAATACGTTTTTCTTCGCGGCTTTCGAGTACACGGCCGGCATGTTGTGCACCACCAGGCAACGGTCGAAACCGAGGTCGGCACCGCCCAGTTCCTGGCTGTACAGCACCTGATCGGCGACCGAGACGTCCTTGCCGTCCAGCACCACACGGGCCTTGATGCGTTTGCCGAACGAGGCGAACTCGCTGGCCACCGCCTTGGTGCCGGTGAAGCCCGGTGCGCCGATGATGGTCAGGTCTTCCGGGACACTGCCCAGTGCCGCCAGACCGAGCTTGCGGCCGGTCGCCGGCTCAACACCGCCGATCACGGCGTTAACGGTATCGGCCGGAGTCGCGCCCGCTTCGACGATCACCACGTAGACCGGCACCTTGACCACTTTGAGGATCTGGTAAACGGCGTGGTACAGGGTGCCCTCTTCCGAACCTGTCGGATCGAGCAGCGCGTGGGTGGTGAAGCTGTTGATGCGAAACGGTGCGTTGCGCGGAATCAGCGGATCGGCTTTCGGCGCGGTGCCGACCAGACCGATAACGTTGTCACCCAGGCCACCCATGGCCTCGGGGGATTCGGTGGCATTGACGGTAATGCCGTTGTGCTCGAAGTTCAGAACCTCAGCCATAGTCAGTCAGCCTTCTTGGCAGCGGCCTTCACGGCCTTGGTGGTAGTTGTTTTCAGCTCCAGTCGACCGGCGCTGTGCAGCGCACTGGCCTCGACATCGAGCAGATCGAGTTCCTGGCCGACGCTCGACCAGTGCCCACCGCCGGTGGGAAATGGAACGAGCACGGTGTAGGTTTGGCGGGTTGCCATTTTTCGTTTCTCCATAAACGGGAAAGCCCCTCGTTGGGTGGGGGCTTGGTGGGTGTTGAGTGTTTTTTGGGGGAAAGAAAACGCCCCGGGATGCGGGGCGTTTATTTGAGATCTGCGGTATCGGCAGACGATGAGTCCGGCCAACCCTCGGTAAGCATTTCGTCGTGGTACTCGCCTGTCTCGATTGCGCGTAACAACGTCAGCTCCCGGTCAAAGCAAGCCTGGACGTGCGCCCGTACTGCCTTCGCAATATCGATGATTTGCGCAGCGCCAATCTCGACGAATCCTTTCGTTGTTTTGAAATTGCAGCGGTATTCAGGATCGAAAATGGCTGAGAGCCCCATGCTTGCGATCAGCGCCTGGCTGTCGCGGGTTGTCTCGATTTGCAGGCTGCCGACGACAATGCCGACGCCCTCCCGAGCGAAGCGCTCAGCCGCCACAGCGGCCTTGAGTTCATCCAGCGAGACCACCGGAACGCCTTCTGGCGCAAAACGCTCGCCGTCGTACAGCCAACCCTCTTCGACCTCGCCGGGGCATTCGATCCAATTCATATCCGGGTGAAACATCGTCTTTATGTCGCCGTCGGTTTCGAACAACTGAACGGCCTTACCCATGTAAAGAAGGGCGTATTTTTTCATCAGGCGTATTCCTCGAAAATCACAACACCGCCAGCGCCCGGTGCGCCGTTGCGCGCTGCCATAGATGGGCCGTTGGCCACACCACCACCACCGCCCCCGTATCCCGTACCGTTCTGAATCGAAGCGCCGATACCGTACCCACTTCCCCCTGCACCAAGTGGTCCGCTACCGCCATGACCAGCCAGAGTCGACCCATTGACGGATATACCGGGATATCCAGGCGCACCAGGCATGTTGAGTAAATTGCCTCCAGAGGATGGCGCCCCCGGATAGCCGCCCACGTACAAGGCATAACCTACCGTCGATACAGCAATAGAAAAGATTGACCCCAGACCGCCCGGGGCAGACAACAGTGCCCCCACCGAGGTGGCGCCGCCTGTACCGCCACTGGTTCCTGTTGTGCCTGAAGCCGTTCCAGCGATCCCGCCGAGCCCTACGATTACCGACTGACTCGCGCCAATGTCCGCTGCCGTAAGTAACGCTTCCGCATAGCCACCAGCCGCGCCACCACCAGACGCCGAGACTTGGCCAGCTGCCGTAGCAGACGCACCGCCAGATCCTGCACCAGCGCCCACAATTCGAATCCTCACCTTCTTCATCCCCGGCGTCGGAATGTAGGTGCCGTTTTCCGTGAATTTCTGAATATTCAGAAGGCGTCCAAACTCGTTTTTAATCACCCGCTGCTCAAGCGCGGCGATATCAATCGTTCCTTGGTTAACCGGTGTGTTCCAGGCCTTGATGCACCACATCACCGCCAAGTTGTGCGGCCGAGTTTCGGTTGAAGTTCGCGCGACTCTTGATGCGTCAAAGACCATCGAGATGGGCGCGTTTGTCGCCCCACCACCCGGCAGAGAAACCGCGCCGTTGGTCTGGATATTGAAAGCTCCATATGCGCCGCCAGCGAGTTGCACACCATTACTGGCCGTCATAGACCCTGTAATGTTTTGCAGCGCATCAAGTTGATAGCTGCCCAATGCTCGACCCGCATCGACACCTCGCCCATGGTCCCAGCCACGCAAGAACTCACCACGCGTATCCGGTAGCCGCGTATAGCTCGCGTCGTCACCGGCAATGTTGAATTTCTTGTTCAGGTAAGCGGCAAGGTGTGGATAGAGCGCATCCTGAAACAGGCTGCCGTCCGCTTCCAGATAGCCAGGCGGCACCACGCCAGCTGGGAACGGCATCAGGGCGCCCACCGGTACCGCCGATTTCATTTTCTCCAGTTCGGCGGTCAGGGCGGCGACGTCGATGTTTCCCTGATTGACCGGAGCGTTCCAGGCCTTGATGCACCACATGACGGCGATGTTGCGGGGGCGGGTTTCTGTAGCGGCGCCGAAGTTATAGGTTCTTACACGACCGATACTCAGCTCAGCATTGTCACCTTCCGTACGCAATACCCAGTCAGCAGCCGTATCCTTCAACACTACTGTCGGAATCTCTCCGTTCGGGTCAACGGCCTGTCCACCTCCCGAGCCTGTCGGAAGGAAATGGTAGTGAGCCTTCAGACTATCCGTCTGAGAACTTCCTTGAGCACGTCCGCCATCCACCCCACGCCCATGATCCCAACCGCGCAAAAACTCCCCACGCGCCTCAGGCAAGCGGAAATTCCCGACACCCTCATCCCCCTTGTTGAACTTGCCGCCCAGATAGGCGCTCAAGTCAGGGTAAGTCGCGCTGCTCTTGACGCTGTTATCCAGCTCCAGGAAACCCGGTGGCGGCGTATCGACAGGGAACGCCACAATCGAACCCACCGGCAAAGCGGACGCCTTGGCAATCAGCGCTTCGACTTCAGCCTTGGTGTATGAGTCCTTGATGCCAAAACCGGCCAGCGTGTCGGGATTCGACCCGGCTGTCGCGCGGCCATATTCGTCGACGCTCAGACTTTTGTAAGTCCCGGCAGCAATCCCGGTGCGCCCTGCCAGCATCTTGAATGTCAGCGCGGTAGTGCCAAGAGTGATCGGCGCATTGGTGGTCAGGTGCCACAGCGAATCGCCGTTGAGCGTGCCCTCTTCCACCATCACCGTCAGGCCGGGCGTGACCTTGGCGCTGACGTTGGCATCGTTGGCCCGAACCCAGTCGCCGTTGGCGACGATCCACAGGCCGTTGTCCTTGGCCAGGGTCTGGTTCGGCAGCAGCACACGGTCGCCGGCAATCACCGCCACGCCGTCGATCTGCTGCGCACCGTTCAACACCACGTTGGCGGTGGCGGCGACACGTACCGATTGCTTGCCGTCGAGTTTGCCGAGTTCTTCGGCGAGGTAGCTCATGACCCAGGCGCGAGTGGCCTTGACCACGGTGTCATCGATCAGCAGCGTCACCAGCGAGGCATTGCTGGTCTCGAAAATCGAGCGGATGTAGAACTCTTTGCCCGAGCCGGACGTTGCCAGAACCGGTTTGAACGATTCCGGATATTTGACGATGGCATAGAGAATGCCGGTGTCGGTCCACAGACCTGCTTCACGCACATACCAGCCGCCGACGTCCGGCGGGATGGTGACTTCGGCGAGCAGCCAGCTCGGATTCTTCTCGTCCTGGAACAGGGCGTTGAGCGGCCCGCGCCAGACTTCGCGTTTCAGCGCGGTAGCCGTCGCGGCCGGGTTGTAGACCGCGCCGCCGCCATCGCCGACGGAAATCTGCGTCAGCTTGATCGGCAGGCCCGCGGCCTTGCACGCCGTTTCGTAGGCAATCCCTGCGTTGGTGAGCAGGGTGTAATAGTCAGCCATTCAGGCCCCCTGAGGATAAATAGTGGATGTTTCGACGGTGTACAGCGCAGCCGCCATGAAGGCCTCGCCAGATGTCTCGAGCCCTTCGAGGAACACCGGATAAACCGTGGTCAGCTCACCGCAGAAGGTCGCGGCGCCGATGACGTGATTGCCGAAGGCGCTAAGCCCTACCGACACCGACAGCACGTCCCGCTCGCTCTTGGCATCAGCCAGGCGCCGGTCGAGACGGGCGTCGATTTCTTCGCTGTAGGGTTGTTCGCTGAAGGCCCGCACGGAAAAGCTGTAAGGCTCGCCGGGCGGTGTCTGTTCGTACCAGGCGCGGATTTCCGGCCGAAGCTGCAAACCCTTGGCGGCGTTCTCCAGCGCCTTGCGAGTGCCGGCCTGGCGCGCGGTGGGCCAGGCCAGTTCGACGGTCAGGCGCTTTTCCGCTTCCGGTGCATCGGTGCTCCACTCGGCAACCCCACGATCTGCCGCGAGATACGGCAGGAACGCGACGGGAGTTGAAGCCGGATTCATCAGTTCGGGAAACGGCGGCGCGACGCGATCAAGCAATGCGCCGAAGCCGATGTCGAGGGCCCGTTCCAGCGCCGAGCTGTTGGCCGGCAGCAGGGTCGGACGCGGTGTCTGATCGGTCATAGCGTCTGTACCTCGACCTCGACCGCCGTGCAGTACGGCGCTTGAAATGCGCTGCAGACGATGGGCGTCAGCGGTTCAAGAATCTGCAATTGCACGGCACCGGCGCTGTGCAGCGTGTAGTCGATCCAGCTCGGATCGACCCGGCCTTCCAAACGATGGCAGCTGTCGGCGTAGGCCTGCAGGTGTTGCTGCGCAGCGACCTTGGTCAGGCCCGAATCCGGGCCGGAATTGATCTTGGCCACGACGCGGATTTTGTAGCGCTGAATCTCGGCGGCCTGCACCGTCACCCTGTCCGTCTCGGGACACACATCAGGCCGAGCAAAGTGTCGGCGCACGCCGTCGAGCAACGTCGGGGACGGTGTACCGTCGCCCTCGCGGGCAAGCACGGTGACTTGCACTTCACCAGGCGCGGTGCGGCGACCATTGCCATCCTTGACCTGCGCGGCGAGGCCATCCGGGGCGAAGGTGTAAGTGACGTTCACGACACCCGCATCGGTGGATTCGACTTTCACCGCCGGCCGTTCGCCGAGGGTGAACACCTCGCGACGATACTGCATCCGCGAACCCGCCGCCGGCGCATGGGGCGCCAGGTAATAGCGCAGCCGGGCGTCATCATCGCTCTCGTAGATCGCCGGCACCGGCGGGAATGCCGCCGGATCGCCCGGATCGAGCAACTGTCGCTCCAGGCCCATGTCCGCCAGCCGCGCATCAAGGTTGCTGCCGGTGGCCCACCACGCCAGCATCTGCTTGATGCGGGCGTTGTATTTGCGTTCGTGGGTTTGCAGGCGAACGCAAAAGGCCTCCAGAGCCAAGGTCAGCAGTTCGCTTTCGTTTTCCAGGCTGGTCTTGAGCTTTTCCGCGCTCTGCGGCGAACGTGCGCCGACGTACTCGACCACGAAGGTCTTGAACTCGGCGAGCAGATCCTCGAAGGCATCGACCTTGATCAAGGAGGGTTCGGCCAACTGATTCTGGCCGGGGATCAACATGCTCATGTCACGACCTCGAAAGTCTGTTGGCGGTTTTTCCAGGTACCGGCAAACCGCAGCAGCAAACCGGCGCCCTGTCGGGTGGCGACGATCACGCCGGGCTGGAAATCGCCGATGCCGTTTTGCGGGTTATAGAACGCCTGGGCCGCGTGGCTCTGGGCGAGTAACAGGATGTCGTCGCCCAGGTTCTGCCCCAGCAGCGTGGGGATCAGCGAACCGTACAAGGGCCGTTTTTGCCGGGTGCCCAGCGGCGTGGTCAGGGCCCGGGTCGCGCGCTGCACGAATTGCAGCCAGTCGTCGACCGTGGCCCCGCTGTCTCTATCGATTCCGATCATGGGAAGCTCTTGATTCAGGGGCTGATGACGCGGCCCTGGTGATCCACCAGCGGACCGCTGAAGTGCACGCCAGAGGCGTCGATGGTCAGGCCGACGGCGCCCAGTTGCAGGTTGATCGCTTGCGGGGTCATCGCCAGCCGCGCCGGCCCAATACTCAGCTCAAGCGACTCGCGAGAACCGTTGAAGGCGGCCGGCCCGTTTTGCCAATGCAGCGTGTGCGTGGCGTCGTCGTAGCCGCTTTCGCTGCCGTCCTGATGAACACGACGAGTCAACGTCGGCACCGTCGAGGTCGGTGGAAAACGGTCACTGTTCAGGCCGAACAGCGCCACACTTTGCGCGCCGCTTTCACCGCTGCCGTAGTTGAACAGCAGACACTGTTCGCCCACCGTCGGGATCCGCGACTCGCTCTGCGCGCCGGCACTCGGGTTGAAGAACTTGATGGCCGGGGTGAGCAATCCACCGTGGCTGACCCTGCAGGTGTTACTGGCGGCGTCGACGTCCTGACAGATACCGATGCGGCAATAACTCTCGGCGCGCCGGTGCAGGTCTTCGATCTCCGCTTCCATCTCCGCCAGGCGCTCGATGATCGGACCCAGCTGCATTCGAAGTAATGCGTCGAACATCGATCAGGCCTCCAGCGAGGTGTATTGGTCGGGATCGTCGATGTCGCTGACCTCCCAGGTACGGGCGAATTTCGGTGTGCCGAGCGGGTCGTCCAGCAGGGTCGGACCGAGGTAGAGGGTCTGGTTGAAAGTCAGCGTCCAGGCTTTGCTCGGCTGATCGGCGCGGATGAGCACTGACGGCAATCCATCAATGTTCATCGGCAGATCGCATTGATCGCCGGACAGGCCCCAGCGGTTGTCGGTGACCAGATTCTTCAGGGCGGCGATCAGGTCACAGGCGGCAAACGCCGTGGCCGACAGCGCCGGAATGACTTGCAGCGACAGCGTCAGCACATGGGCAATCCGCCCGTTGGCGGCGCGCTCTCCCGGTGCATTTCGCTCGATGTCGATCAGCACCCAGGCCTTGTCGCCGGGTGCGGTGAAGTCATCGTGATTGCCGACCTGCACGTTCAGCTCGGAGCTGTTGCGCAAGGCTGTCGCCATCGCCGTGAACAGCTGCGAAGGCTGCTGGATCGGTGTGGGCATGCTTGACCTCCTTTTCTGATGTCCACGCGAAGTCCCGCCGCACGGCGTGCAGCGAGACAGGAAAGTGAAGGGGTTACTGTGAGTCGCGGGGCGGGATTTCGCAGACGCCAATGCGCTTGGCAGCCCAGCGTTCATAAAGACCGATGGCCACGTCGGCGCCGGCCATGGCCGTCAGGCAACCGATCGCGCACGCGGCCCAGATGGACATACCGGCGGCATACAGCAGCATGATCGCCGATACCCCGCAGATAACGCAGGCCCCGGAACGCAAAGCCAGACGCCGGATCAACGCCCAGCCGCGGGCGCCCTCCTTGTCAGCGCGCCACATTTCGCCGGATACGCCGCCCACCAAGGCGAGCAGAATGACCAGCCAGATCGGCATGTCCGCCAACGCTTGTTGCTCGTTTGTCATGTCACGCCTCCTGGTGTGATGGATGAATAGTGTGTGTTGGGTTCAATCGGTTTCTCTTGAGGTAGGCATTCCAAAAAGCCCGGCAGCTCGCCGGGCTTTTCAGTAATGCGCTCCTTCGCCTTCCTTCAATTCTGTGTACGTGAAGGAAGCTGACTTTTCGGCGCTACTGGCGCGGTACGAGTCCATTCAAATTGTTTTTCCGACCGCGGTCCCTGCCCGCCGGATAACTGCTTCTGGTGCTTTACGCTGCACACCCGGGTCAGTTGCCAACCCTCTGAACCGTTGAGGCCGGTTCATCGCTGCCTGTTCTTGTGGAACTAAAGAGCTGTTGTTGCCAGCCGCTTTGTCGAGCGGCTTGGTGGCAAGAATATGCATGGATGCATATACAGTCAATGCGTAAATGCATTTATTTATGCACAAGAAATGCGCGAATGCATGAAAGCCCCGCCGCTCAAGGGTTGGCCGGTTTTCTACAGGCGAAAAAAAACCCGCCGAGGCGGGTTTTGTCAGAAAGGAATCAGGTTACCGGGCGTACATGCCCCACCAGAAGACGTGACCGAGGATGACGATCTGCTCTTCCTGCATGTCCTGGAAGCTGTAGTCCTCGTCCGGGTGTTCATCGCGGTTGAAGCTGCGCAGGCGGATACCGGTAGGCAGGCGATAGAGCTGCTTCACCCGCAGTTGACCGTTGTGGTTGATCGCATAAAGGTCGCCATCAATGATGTCGCCAATCCCGCATTTTCCCGCGTTGACCCCGACCGTGGCACCGTCGCGCAGCACCGGCAACATGCTGTTGCCTCGTACCGTCACGCATTTGGCCTGATCGAACTGCACACCGTTATGGCGCAGGCTGCGCTTGCCGAAGCGCAGGCTCGAGCGCTCGCTCTCTTCAATGACGAATCTTCCTGATCCAGCAGCCAATTCAACCTCGCGAAGAAAGGGCACCGACACCTCGTCGTCATCGACGGGGGTGTCGTCGTCCCACAGGCTTATGTCCTTGAGTTCGGAATGCAACTCGTCGCGTCCGCCGTTGCTGGCGGGCGCAACATCCGCGCGCCCGCGCAACTGATCGGTGCTCACGGCGAAGTATTCGGCGATCTTCGAGATGTGTTTGTCCGAAGGATCGACGATCTTCCCGCTGAGAATCCGCGAGAGCGTGGATTGAGGCACGCCGGTGCGACGGTGAAGCTCCGTGGGGGAGATCCCGTGCTGGTCGAGCAGTGCTCTTAAGACGGTAGATACGTTGCGTTTTTGCATAACGCGCATAGTGCTTGAAGTTTTTCGCGAAGACAAATGCTGATTTGCATAAATCGTGCATAGTCGACCTTTTAAGCCAGATCGCTGTCACCCGGCCGCGATGCCTGCGTCCGACAGACCGCCCATGGTAATCTTGCGCCCATCGCGGAAAAGCCCGGCCACTGCCGCGCTTTTGCCCCACACCTTTGAACGAGTTGCCTGACAATCCGATGAATAAAGCCGTCTCCGACCTGTCCTCCCACACTCCGATGATGCAGCAGTACTGGCGCCTGAAGAATCAGCACCCGGACCAGCTGATGTTCTACCGCATGGGCGACTTCTACGAGATCTTCTACGAAGACGCGAAGAAGGCGGCCAAGTTGCTGGACATCACCCTGACCGCGCGCGGGCAGTCGGCGGGTCAGGCGATTCCGATGTGCGGGATTCCGTATCACGCGGCGGAAGGCTACCTGGCGAAGCTGGTCAAGCTCGGCGAGTCGGTGGTGATCTGCGAACAGGTCGGCGACCCGGCCACCAGTAAAGGCCCGGTGGAACGTCAGGTGGTGCGGATCATCACCCCGGGTACGGTCAGTGACGAGGCGTTGCTCGATGAGCGTCGCGATAACCTGATCGCGGCGGTGCTGGGCGACGAGCGCCTGTTCGGCCTGGCGGTGCTGGACATCACCAGCGGCAACTTCACCGTGCTGGAGATCAAGGGCTGGGAAAACCTGCTGGCGGAGCTGGAGCGGGTCAACCCGGTCGAGTTGCTGATCCCGGATGACTGGCCGAAGGATCTGCCGGCGGAAAAACGCCGTGGCGTTCGTCGCCGCGCGCCGTGGGATTTCGAGCGTGATTCGGCGCTGAAAAGTCTCTGCCAGCAATTCTCCACCCAGGACCTGAAAGGTTTTGGCTGCGAAACCCTGACTCTGGCGATCGGTGCCGCCGGTTGCCTGCTGGCGTATGCCAAGGAAACCCAGCGCACCGCCCTGCCCCATCTGCGCAGCCTGCGTCATGAACGGCTGGACGACACCGTGGTGCTGGACGGCGCCAGCCGCCGCAACCTGGAACTCGACACCAACCTGGCCGGTGGCCGCGACAACACCCTGCAATCGGTGGTCGACCGTTGCCAGACCGCCATGGGCAGCCGCTTGCTGACCCGCTGGCTCAACCGTCCGCTGCGCGATCTGACCGTGCTGCTGGCTCGCCAGACCTCGATCACTTGTCTGCTCGACCGCTATCGCTTTGAAGACCTGCAGCCGCAGCTCAAGGAAATCGGCGACATCGAGCGGATTCTGGCGCGGATCGGCCTGCGCAATGCCCGCCCTCGCGACCTTGCACGCCTGCGTGATGCGCTCGGTGCGTTGCCTGAACTGCAAGTGGCAATGGCTGACCTGGAAGCGCCGCACCTGCAACGCTTGGCGACCACCACCAGCACTTACCCGGAACTGGCCGCGCTGCTGGAAAAAGCCATCATCGACAACCCGCCGGCGGTGATCCGCGACGGCGGCGTGCTGAAAACCGGTTACGACAGCGAACTCGACGAGCTGCAATCGCTGAGCGAGAACGCCGGCCAGTTCCTGATCGATCTGGAAGCCCGGGAAAAGGCCCGCACCGGCCTCGCCAACCTGAAAGTCGGCTACAACCGCATCCACGGTTACTTCATCGAATTGCCGAGCAAGCAGGCCGAGTCGGCGCCGGCAGATTACATCCGCCGTCAGACCCTTAAAGGTGCCGAGCGCTTCATCACACCAGAGCTGAAAGAGTTCGAAGACAAGGCACTGTCGGCCAAGAGCCGTGCCCTGGCCCGCGAGAAGATGCTTTATGAAGCATTGCTGGAAGATCTGATCAGCCAGTTGCCCCCATTGCAGGACACCGCTTCGGCTCTCGCCGAACTGGACGTGCTGAGCAACCTCGCCGAGCGTGCACTGAATCTCGACCTGAATTGCCCGACGTTCGTCAGCGAACCGTGCATGCGTATCACCCAGGGCCGTCACCCGGTGGTCGAGCAAGTGCTGACCACGCCGTTCGTGGCCAACGACCTGAGCCTGGACGACCACACCCGCATGCTGGTGATCACTGGTCCGAACATGGGCGGTAAATCCACCTATATGCGCCAGACTGCGCTGATCGTGCTGCTGGCACACATCGGCAGCTTCGTGCCGGCGGCCAGCTGCGAACTGTCGCTGGTGGACCGGATCTTTACCCGGATCGGTTCCAGCGACGACCTCGCCGGCGGGCGCTCGACCTTCATGGTGGAAATGAGCGAGACCGCGAATATCCTGCACAACGCCACCGAGCGCAGTCTGGTGCTGATGGACGAAGTTGGTCGCGGCACCAGCACCTTCGACGGCCTGTCCCTGGCCTGGGCAGCGGCTGAGCGTCTGGCGCAATTGCGGGCCTATACTCTGTTCGCGACACACTATTTCGAACTGACCGTGTTGCCGGAAGCCGAACCGCTGGTGGCCAACGTGCACCTCAACGCCACCGAGCACAACGAACGCATTGTGTTCCTGCACCACGTGTTGCCGGGGCCGGCAAGCCAGAGTTACGGCCTCGCGGTCGCACAGTTGGCCGGTGTGCCAAGCGAAGTGATCGTACGTGCTCGTGAGCACTTGAGCCGCCTGGAAGATACCGCGCTGCCGCATGAGGCGCCAAAACCGGCCGTCAAGGGCAAACCGGCGACGCCGCAGCAGAGCGACATGTTCGCCAGCCTGCCGCACCCGGTGCTGGATGAGTTGGCCAAGCTGGATCTGGATGACGTCACACCGCGTCGTGCACTCGAAATGCTCTATGCACTAAAGAACCGGATCTAAGCACCGACGAACCGGATATAACGCAAACGGCTTCAAGCTGTTAGAATCTCGCGCGGTTTGGGATGCTGCTGGCTAATAGCCTGGCTGGCAGACATCGCTCCCGAACCTGGCGACCCCAACCGTGAAGGGGCAACGCTGCCGCCGCCTGAGGAGAAAATTAGAAATGACCTTCGTCGTCACCGACAACTGCATCAAGTGCAAGTACACCGACTGCGTAGAAGTCTGTCCGGTGGACTGCTTTTACGAAGGCCCGAACTTCCTGGTGATTCACCCGGATGAGTGCATCGACTGCGCCCTGTGCGAACCGGAATGCCCGGCCGTGGCCATTTTCTCCGAGGACGAGGTTCCGGAAGAAATGCAGGAATTCATTCAGCTGAACGTCGAGCTGGCCGAAATCTGGCCGAACATCACCGAGAAGAAAGAATCGCTGCCGGATGCCGAAGAGTGGGATGGCGTCAAAGGCAAGATCAAAGACCTCGAACGCTGATCTGTCCCGCGTTCGAATGAAAAGGCCCCTCGCGGGCCTTTTTGTTTTTGCGGGTTTGGCTTTTCTTCAGGCAAAAAAAGGGGCGGTTTGACCCGCCCACATTTTTTCCCTATTCCCTGTGTTCCTTTTCATCGTCCTGATGAATCGCGTCCTGCGATGTCCATTCCCCTCTTCCTTGAAGGGCGTGTCTATCCGTCGACACAACCCAGATACTAGCGAGTTCCCCGCAGGGGGCAACCGGCTCTCAGCGCATGAACCTGTTGTCATAAGCCCTTAACATTAAAAAATAACTATATAAATCAATATCTTATTGATCATCGATGAGCGCAATCGCCTTCGGCAGCAGTGTAAAAATAACGAACACTTACGATACAGTCAGCAAAGGCTTACAGCGCAAACCTACAAGGTGGGAATGCCTCCCGCTTTCAGCACACAAACAAAAAGCCCCGAACCAGTCGGGGCTTTCTGCATAGCGGTCAGGCGGGCGGCTTATTGAAACAGCGACTCGCTCGACAGGCCGTTTTTCTCGAGAATTTCCCGAAGGCGTTTGAGGCCTTCCACCTGGATCTGTCTCACCCGTTCCCGGGTCAGGCCGATCTCCAGGCCTACATCTTCCAGCGTGCTGCTCTCGTGGCCGCGCAGGCCGAAGCGGCGTACCACCACTTCGCGTTGCTTGTCGGTCAGCTCTGAGAGCCATTGATCGATGCTCTGCGACAGGTCGTCATCCTGCAGCAGTTCGCACGGATCGGTCGGACGGTCATCCGTCAGGGTGTCGAGCAGGGTTTTATCCGAATCCGGACCCAGCGAGACGTCGACCGAAGAAACCCGCTCGTTCAGGCCCAGCATGCGCTTGACCTCGCCCACCGGTTTTTCCAGCAGGTTGGCAATTTCTTCGGGTGAAGGTTCGTGATCGAGCTTTTGCGTCAGCTCCCGTGCAGCCCGCAGGTACACGTTGAGCTCCTTGACTACATGGATCGGCAACCGGATGGTCCGGGTCTGATTCATGATTGCGCGTTCGATGGTCTGACGGATCCACCAGGTCGCGTAGGTCGAGAAGCGGAAGCCGCGTTCGGGATCGAACTTTTCCACCGCGCGGATCAGTCCGAGGTTGCCCTCTTCGATCAGATCCAGCAGCGACAGCCCCCGATTGACGTAACGCCGAGCGATTTTGACCACCAGCCGCAGGTTACTTTCGATCATGCGCTTGCGCCCGGCAGGATCGCCACTTTGCGACAAGCGCGCAAAATGAACTTCTTCTTCCGGGGAGAGCAGAGGGGAAAAGCCGATTTCGTTGAGGTACAGCTGCGTGGCATCAAGTGCCCGAGTGTAATCGATGTACTTATGTTGTTTAAGTGAAGCGGAGTGTTTGGATTTGGCACGAACGGAAGGTGGAGCAGCCCCTTCATCATTCGACATCGAATCCGAATCGATGCCGGTCTCCATCAGGAGAACCTCATCGTCGATGTCAAACTCCGGCACTTCTTTACTGAGAGCCATTGTTATAGTCCTTTGGTGAGTTCGACCCCAAGCTCAAGCGACGCCTTTATCCTTGGCAACGCTGGAGCCTGTCCCCTCTACGTGACGGAACAGGCTGGTCTGCAAATCAACGTCTTGGCAGGAACTGCAGCGGATCTACAGGTTTACCTTGTCGGCGAATCTCAAAATGCAGTTTCACCCGGTCTGTACCCGTTGACCCCATTTCGGCAATTGTCTGTCCGACCTTGACCTGCTGCCCCTCCCGTACCAACAGCCGACGGTTGTGTCCGTAAGCACTGACGTAGGTTTCGCTGTGTTTGATGATGACCAATTCGCCGTAGCCCCTTAAGCCACTCCCGGCGTATACCACCGTCCCATCAGACGCAGCTAAAACAGGCTGTCCCAAATCTCCGGCGATATCAATTCCTTTATTCAAACTACCGTTTGAAGAGAATTTTCCAATGAGAATGCCATTAGATGGCCATCCCCAGCCGGTCGGGGCTGGGCCCGGTGGAGGCAGTGGAGCGGGTGTTGACTTGTTGGCGACGGACGGTACAACCGTCGTTGAAGCCGCGCCGGAACCCGTGGTTGTGGTGGTTGTCGTGCCATTTGCCTGGCGCCGGATAACCGTGGTTTTGCTGGACGAAGACGCTGAAGAGCCGGAGTTGCTGACGACCGCCGTCGACGTTGAACCGGTACGGCCGTCGAAGCGAATCGTCTGACCCGGATGTATCGTGTATGGCGTAGGAATATTGTTCCGGGCGGCGAGGGCTTTGTAGTCCCAGCCGTAGCGAAAAGCGATGGAAAACAGGGTATCGCCCGGACGGACTACATACTGCCCGGTCGTCACGACCGGACGCTGGGCCACCGTATTGTTGCGATCGACGACCCGAACGTTGCTCGATTTTGTGCTGGAGCAACCGACCAGCAAGGTGCTCAAGACAAGGCCAGTCACCAGGCGCTGAAAGCTCGTGTTACCCATACGCTGCGCAATGACTGTGAGACTCACCCGCCGCTCCCTTTGTGGTGGCTGAAAAATGTGGAATACCGATTCCGGCATGAAACTTCGCAAGTATAACGGGCGCAACCGGCTTTACCTTTATAGAAGCGCTATCGCTCGGCGCACACGTTTGCTTGTAGACGATCCGTCCTGTTTAAACACTCGCTGCCGCTGTAAGACAGGCACGCGCGAAAGGAATTCAGCGGCTTCGAACAAATGCTCAGGCCAGCGGGCCATTAAGCAATGGCACGAAACGCACCGCCCCCAGAACGTGTCGGGAGAAGCCGTTTTCTTCACGCACGATCAGCATCAATTGCTGCACTTCACCAGAGCCGACCGGGATCACCATCCGCCCGCCCGGTGCCAGTTGGTCGAGCAACGCCTGAGGCACGTCGGTGGCGACTGCCGTGACGATGATGCCGTTGTACGGCGCCAGCGCCGGCCAGCCTTCCCAGCCATCGCCCCAGCGAAACACCACGTTGCGCAAGTTGAGCTCGACCAGGCGTTCCTTGGCCCGATCCTGCAGCACCTTGATGCGCTCGACCGAGAACACCCGCTCGACCAGTTGCGATAGCACCGCTGTCTGGTAACCGGAACCAGTGCCGATCTCCAGCACTTTATCCAGCGGCCCGGCCTCCAGCAGCAGCTCGCTCATGCGCGCCACCATATAAGGCTGGGAAATGGTCTGGTTGTTGCCGATCGGCAGCGCGGTGTCCTCATAGGCCCGGTGCGCCAGCGCTTCATCGACGAACAGGTGCCGCGGGGTGCGACGGATCACTTCCAGCACGCTGGCGTTGGAAACGCCCTCTTCATACAGACGCTGGATCAGGCGCTCACGGGTTCGCTGGGACGTCATCCCGATGCCGCTGCGCAGCCTGTCGTCTTGTTCACGAGCCATTAATTGAGCCCCTCCAGCCAGCCGTCGAGACCTCTGAAGGCATCATTGAAGGTGCGATCGAGCTGCAACGGAGTGATGGATACGTAACCCTGCATCACCGCATGGAAATCGGTGCCCGGCCCGCCGTCTTCCGCATCACCTGCCGCTGCAATCCAGTAACCGGCCTTGCCGCGCGGGTCCACGACTTTCATCGGCGCCGCCGCACGGGCGCGATGGCCGAGACGGGTCAGTTGAATGCCGCGAATGTGATCGATCGGCAGATTCGGAATATTCACGTTCAATACCGTGCGCGGAGGCAGATCGAGCCCGGCATGGGCTTCGACCAGTTTGCGCGCAAAGTAGGCGGCCGTGGGCAAGTTGTCGACCTGCCGCGAAACCAGCGAGAAGGCAAACGACGGGCGCTCGAGAAAGCGGCCCTCGAGGGCGGCTGCCACGGTCCCGGAATACAGCACGTCATCACCCAGGTTGGCGCCCAGGTTGATCCCCGACACCACCATGTCCGGCTCACGTTCAAGCAAACCGTTGAGGCCCAGATGAACGCAGTCGGTAGGCGTGCCATTGAGGCTGATAAAGCCGTTGGCCAGGTATTGCGGGTGCAACGGACGATCGAGTGTCAGCGAACTGCTGGCACCGCTCTTGTCCTGTTCCGGGGCGATAACCACGCACTCGGTGTAATCCGCCAGCGCAGCATAAAGCGCGGCAAGACCGGGCGCAGTCACCCCATCGTCGTTAGAAATCAGAATACGCATGGGCTGTCCGTCTGCCCCACCGGCACCAGATCAACGAGTTCGCGCACCAATACGGTGGCGAAGCATCCGGCCGGGAGGACGAATTCCAGTTGCAGAATGTCAGGCTCGGGATAATGCCACGTCAACCCGCCAATGGGCAGCCGCAGGATGCGACGTTCGTGGCTCATACCGGCATTAATCAACCAATCGCGCAGATCCGCCTCGCGTGCGGCAATCCCCTGCTCCAGATCATGGACAACCCCGGCCGCCGGCGAGTCACCTTCGCCCCACTGCGGACCGGTCGGGTGCAGGTCGAGAATCGCCAGACGCGGATCACTGCACTCGGCTTCACCGGCCGGGAAAAAGCTGCGGCTATCGGTGAACGCCAGCAGATCGCCGACCTGGGCACGCTGCCAGGTGCCATCGGCGACCCGTGCTGCGAGCACCTGATTGAACAGAAAACTGCGCGCGGTCGACAGCAGGCGCGAGCGCACATTGCGCTGCTCCGGCAGTGCCTTGCGCGCGGCCCAGGAGCGGGCATCGACAACGTTGCCACCGTCATGGCCGAAACGCTGGGCGCCGAAGTAATTCGGGATGCCCTGTTTGGCAATCAGTTGCAGACGCTCGTCGATGGCGGCCTTGTCGCCATTGAACTGAGTCAGACGCAGCGTGAAACCGTTGGCCGAATGCGCACCGCGTTGCAGCTTGCGCTTGTGGCGAGTGGTCTTGAGGATTTTCAGCGTGTCGTTTTCCGCCGCCGACAGATCCGGATCGGCCTTGCCCGGCAATTGCACGCTGAACCACTGGCGGGTCAGCGCCTGACGGTCTTTCAGACCGGCGTAACTCACCGTGCGTAGCGGCACGCCGGCGGCCTTGGCGATACGGCGTGCGGCCTCTTCTGTATTCAGGCCGCGCTTTTCGACCCAGATCCACAGGTGCTCGCCGTCACCGCTGAACGGAATGTCGAGGACTTCATCGACCTGGAAATCTTCGGCGATGGCTTTCAGGACCGCGGTGCCGAGGGCATCGCCATAGGCCCGCGGGCCGAGCAGTTGCAGTTCGTTCATGCGCGCAGCAACAAGGCAACGGAATGCACGGCGATGCCTTCTTCGCGACCGACGAAGCCGAGCTTCTCGGTGGTGGTGGCTTTCACGTTCACTTGATCCGGTTCTACTTGCAGATCCGCGGCAATCAGCGCGCGCATCGATTCGATATGAGGGGCCATTTTCGGCGCCTGGGCAACGATGGTGTTGTCGACGTTGCCGACCTTCCAGCCTTTGGCGTGGATCAGACTGACCACGTGACGCAGCAGCACTCGGCTGTCGGCGCCCTTGAATTGCGGGTCGGTATCCGGGAAATGCTTGCCGATATCACCCAGCGCAGCCGCGCCGAGCAAGGCGTCGCTCAAGGCATGCAGCAGGACGTCACCGTCGGAGTGAGCGAGCAGCCCGAAGCCGTGTGCGATTCGCACGCCGCCCAGAGTAATGAAATCGCCTTCAGCGAAACGGTGCACATCATAGCCGTGGCCAATACGCATAAAAAAACGCCCCGAATTTTGTCAGGGCGTGATTCTACCTGCATTAGGCCTTGAGGGCGCGCGCGTGATGCTGCAAGTGGTCGTCAATGAAGCTGGCGATGAAGAAATAGCTGTGGTCGTAGCCCGGTTGCAGACGCAACGTCAGCGGGTGGCCCGCTTGTTTTGCGGCTTGTTGCAGGGCTTCCGGTTTGAGTTGGGTGGCGAGGAAATCGTCGCGGTCACCCTGATCGACCAGCAGTGGCAGTTTCTCGTCCGCTTCGGCGATCAGTGCACAGGCATCCCACTCGCGCCACTTCGAACGGTCTTCGCCCAGATAGCGGGAGAACGCTTTCTGGCCCCACGGACAATCAATCGGATTATTGATCGGCGAGAACGCTGACACTGACTCATAACGCCCCGGATTGCGCAACGCACAGACCAGCGCACCGTGACCACCCATGGAATGGCCGCTGATGCTGCGTTTGTCCGACGCCGGGAAATGCGCTTCAACCAGTGACGGCAATTCCTGCACGACGTAGTCATGCATCCGATAGTGCCGCGACCACGGTTCCTGCGTGGCATTCAAATAAAACCCTGCACCGAGACCGAAATCCCAGGCCCCGTCGGGATCACCCGGTACATCCGGGCCGCGCGGACTGGTGTCAGGTGCCACGATGATCAGCCCCAGTTCAGCCGCCATGCGCATGGCACCGGCCTTCTGCATGAAGTTCTCGTCCGTGCAGGTCAGGCCCGACAGCCAGTACAGCACCGGCAACTTGCCGCCCTGCTCTGCCTGGGGCGGCAGGTACACGGCGAACACCATGTCACAACCGAGCACTTCGGAACGATGGCGATAGCGCTTGTGCCATCCGCCGAAACTCTTCTGACAGGAGATGTTTTCCAGACTCATGTAGGACTCCTACGCAACCACGGCCGCGCGGTGGCGGCCGTGGCATCGGGATTGATCAGAAATGAATGACGGTACGGATGCTCTTGCCTTCGTGCATCAGGTCGAAGGCCTTGTTGATATCTTCCAGACCCATGGTGTGGGTGATGAAGGTATCCAGCGGGATTTCGCCGCTTTGCGCCATGTCGACATAGCTTGGCAGTTCGGTCCGGCCACGCACGCCACCGAACGCCGAACCGCGCCAGACGCGACCGGTCACCAGTTGGAACGGACGGGTGGCGATTTCCTGGCCGGCGCCGGCAACACCGATGATCACCGACTCACCCCAACCTTTATGGCAGCACTCGAGGGCCGCGCGCATCAGCTGCACGTTGCCGATGCATTCGAAGGAGAAGTCGACGCCACCGTCGGTCATGTCGACGATCACTTCCTGGATCGGACGATCGAAATCTTTCGGGTTCACGCAGTCGGTAGCGCCCAATTGTTTGGCGATTTCGAACTTGGCCGGGTTGATGTCGATAGCGATGATCCGTGAGGCCTTGGCCTTCACTGCACCGATCACGGCCGACAGGCCAATGCCGCCGAGACCGAAGATGGCCACGGTGTCACCCGGCTTCACCTTGGCGGTGTTGATCACCGCACCGATACCGGTGGTCACGCCGCAACCGAGCAGGCAGACCTTTTCCAGCGGTGCATCCTTGGAGATCTTGGCCACGGAGATTTCCGGCAGCACGGTATATTCGGAAAAGGTCGAAGTACCCATGTAGTGGAAAATCGTTTGGCCCTTGTAGGAAAAGCGCGAAGTGCCGTCCGGCATCAGGCCCTTGCCCTGGGTGGCCCGAATGGCCTGACACAGGTTGGTCTTGCCCGACTTACAGAATTTGCACTGGCCACATTCCGGGGTGTACAGCGGAATCACATGGTCGCCGACGGCCACCGAGGTCACGCCTTCGCCGATCGCTTCAACGATGGCGCCGCCTTCGTGGCCGAGGATCGACGGGAAGATACCTTCCGGGTCCGCGCCGGACAGGGTGTAAGCGTCAGTGTGGCAAACCCCGGAAGCCACCACGCGCAGCAATACTTCACCGGCCTTGGGCATGGCGACATCGACTTCTACGATTTCCAGCGGCTTCTTGGCCTCGAAGGCAACGGCGGCGCGCGACTTGATCATGCTGACTCTCCAGTGAATCCATTGAATAAAAAAGCAGACAGGGAGTGTAGTCCAGCGCCTCTTGATGAATAATCCGGGCAAAAGCAAAACATTATTGCCATACAGGGATAATCCCCATGTCCGAAAACCGCTGGGAAGGTATTGACGAGTTCGTCGCCGTTGCCGAATGCAGCCAATTCACCGCCGCTGCGGAACGCCTGGGCGTTTCTTCCTCGCACATCAGTCGACAAATCGTACGGCTTGAGGAGCGTTTGCAGACGCGACTGCTGTATCGCAGTACTCGGCGCGTCACCCTGACCGAGGCGGGTCAGACTTTCCTGCAACATTGCCAGCGTCTGCAAGACGGTCGTGAAGAAGCGTTGCGTGCAGTCGGCGATCTGACCAGCGAACCCAAAGGCATGCTGCGCATGACCTGCGCCGTGGCCTATGGCGAACGCTTCATCGTGCCGCTGGTGACCCGGTTCATGGGGCACTACCCGCAACTGCGCATCGACATTGAATTGACCAACCGCCAGCTCGATCTTGTGCATGAAGGCCTGGATCTGGCGATCCGTCTTGGTCGACTTCAGGATTCCCGGCTTGTAGCGACCCGACTGGCACCCCGGCGCATGTATCTGTGTGCGTCGCCTTCCTACCTGGAACGGTACGGGCGCCCACACAGTTTGTCGGAACTGGGACGGCACAATTGCCTGATCGGCAGCTCGGACATCTGGCAGCTTGAACAAAACGGGCGGGAATTTTCCCAGCGGGTACAGGGAAACTGGCGCTGCAACAGTGGGCAAGCGGTGCTGGATGCCGCACTGCAAGGCGTCGGGCTGTGTCAGTTGCCGGACTATTACGTGCTGGAGCATCTGCACAGCGGCGCGTTGATTTCTTTGCTGGAGGCGCATCAACCGCCGAATACAGCGGTGTGGGCGCTGTATCCGCAGCAACGGCACTTGTCGCCCAAGGTGCGCAAACTGGTGGATTTTCTCAAGGAAGGTTTGGCCGAACGGCCTGAGTATCGGATTTAACGACGGTTGGTCCAGCGCTGGCGCAGCCATTCCAGATCTTCAGGCCGAGTGACCTTGAGATTGTCCGCACGACCTTCGATCAGACGCGGCGCCATGCCGGACCACTCCATTGCCGAGGCTTCATCGGTGATCACAGCATCAGCCACCAGACTGTCGGCCAGTGCACGGTGCAAGGCACCGAGGCGGAACATCTGCGGCGTGTAGGCCTGCCAGATCACGCTGCGATCCACGGTTTCCACCACACGACCGTGCTTGTCGACCCGTTTCAGGGTGTCGCGCGCCGGCACGGCCAGCAAGCCGCCGACCGGATCGTTCGCCAGTTCAGTAAGCAATTTGTCGAGATCGTCACGGCTCAGATTGGGCCGTGCCGCATCGTGCACCAGCACCCAGTCCTCGTCGTCGGCACCTTGCGCATGCAGATGCAGCAAGGCGTTGAGCACCGAGCCGGAACGTTCGGCACCACCGTCGACCCGCTGAATACGCGGATCGCTGGCGCTGGCCAGGTTCGGCCAATAAGGATCATCAACGGCAAGACTGACCACCAGGCCCTTGAGGCTCGGGTGATCGAGGAAACAGCCGAGGCTGTGTTCGAGAATTGTGCGCCCGCCCAGTTGCAGGTATTGCTTGGGACGGTCCGCGGCCATTCGGGCACCGACGCCCGCGGCAGGAATCACGGCCCAGAAGGCCGGCAGGGAATCGATCATTGGGCCAACTGGTAAAGGGTTTCGCCGTCCTTGACCATGCCCAGTTCGTGACGAGCCCGCTCTTCAACGGTCTCCATGCCCTTCTTCAACTCGCTGACTTCAGCGTCCATCACCCGGTTGCGCTCCAACAAGGCTTCGTTCTCGGCGTGTTGATCAGCAATCTGCTGATTCAGTTCGGCGACTTGCGCCAGACTGCCATTGCCCACCCACAGGCGGTACTGCAGACCGGCCAGCAGCAAGAGCAAAACGAGAAACAACCAGTAAGGACTGCGCATCGAATATCAGGTATCCAGTGAAAAAAGACAGCCACGCCAAAACTTTGAAGCATCTGATAGCACGAAGCCTGGAATATCCAGGCTTGTGCATATAAGGCATCAGATTAGTGGCAAATCCATCGCTGTCACGACTTTTCCGACACAATCCGGTGTCTTTCTATCATTTACTGCTCAGCCGCGAAACTCGCTGCGACCGTTGTACTTGGCCTTGCCATTCAACTGCTCTTCGATACGCAGCAGTTGGTTGTACTTGGAAACACGGTCGGAACGGCACAGCGAACCGGTCTTGATCTGGCCAGCCGAAGTACCCACGGCCAGGTCTGCAATGGTCGAGTCTTCGGTTTCGCCGGAGCGGTGCGAGATCACGGCGGTGTAACCGGCAGCCTTGGCCATCTGGATGGCTTCCAGGGTTTCGGTCAGGGTGCCGATCTGGTTGAACTTGATCAGGATCGAGTTGGCGATCTTTTTATCGATGCCTTCTTTCAGGATCTTGGTGTTGGTCACGAACAGGTCGTCACCGACCAGTTGGGTCTTCTCGCCGATCTTGTCGGTGAGGATCTTCCAGCCAGCCCAGTCGGACTCGTCCAGACCGTCTTCGATCGAGATGATCGGGTAACGCTCGGTCAGACCTTTCAGGTAGTCGGCGAAACCTTCAGCGGTGAACACCTGGCCTTCGCCGGACAGGTTGTACTTGCCGTCTTCGAAGAATTCGCTGGCTGCGCAGTCCAGAGCCAGGGTCACGTCGGTGCCCAACTTGTAACCGGCGTTGGCAACAGCTTCGGAGATCACTTTCAGTGCGTCTTCGTTGGACGCCAGGTTCGGCGCGAAACCACCTTCGTCACCGACGGCGGTGCTCAGGCCACGGGCCTTCAGCACAGCTTTGAGGTGATGGAAAATCTCGGTGCCCATGCGCAGACCTTCCGAGAAGGACTTGGCGCCAACCGGCTGAACCATGAATTCCTGGATGTCGACGTTGTTGTCGGCGTGTTCGCCACCGTTGATGATGTTCATCATCGGAACCGGCATCGAGTACACACCCGGAGTGCCGTTCAGATTGGCGATGTGAGCGTACAGCGGCAGGTCCTGATCCTGTGCAGCCGCCTTGGCCGCGGCCAGGGATACGGCGAGGATGGCGTTGGCGCCCAGGGTCGCTTTGTTTTCAGTACCGTCCAGCTTGATCATCGCGTGATCCAGGGCTTTCTGGTCGCTTGGGTCGGTACCCAGCAGCAGATCGCGGATCGGACCGTTGATGTTGGCTACCGCCTTGAGCACGCCCTTGCCCAGGTAACGGCTCTTGTCGCCATCACGCAGCTCGAGCGCTTCACGCGAGCCAGTGGATGCACCGGACGGCGCACAGGCGCTGCCGATGATGCCGTTGTCGAGAAGCACGTCCGCTTCCACGGTGGGATTGCCACGGGAGTCGAGAACTTCACGACCTTTGATGTCGACGATTTTTGCCATTGTTGTAAACACTCCAAAGTTGACGAAAACGACGCAGCTAGAGGAAATCTTTTTACCGTCGGCAAGTGGTGTGCAGCGGGCAGCTTGCAGACGACAACGCTCATACCCGAGGGCATGAGCGACAAATCGTGCGGTACTTTACCGGAGAATTGAGGTTTACGCGGTTTCTACCGTCGGAAAACTCTTCACCAGTTCGTCCAAGGCTTTGAGCTGGGCCAGGAATGGCTCCAGTTTGTCCAGACGCAAGGCGCAAGGGCCGTCGCATTTGGCGTTGTCGGGATCCGGGTGCGCTTCGAGGAACAGGCCTGCCAGCGACTGGCTCATGCCAGCCTTGGCCAGGTCGGTGACCTGGGCGCGGCGACCGCCGGCGGAATCGGAACGACCGCCAGGCATCTGCAGCGAATGGGTCACGTCGAAGAATACCGGGTACTCGAACTGCTTCATGATGCCGAAGCCGAGCATGTCGACCACGAGGTTGTTGTAGCCGAAGCTCGAACCGCGCTCGCAGAGGATCAACTGATCGTTACCCGCTTCCACGCACTTGTTCAGGATGTGTTTCATTTCCTGAGGCGCGAGGAACTGGGCTTTCTTGATGTTGATGACGGCATTGGTCTTGGCCATCGCGACGACCAGATCGGTCTGGCGCGACAGGAAGGCCGGCAGCTGGATGATGTCGCAGACCTCGGCGACGACCGCGGCCTGGTCAGGCTCGTGGACGTCGGTGATGATCGGCACGCCGAAGGCTTGTTTGATGTCCTGGAAGATGCGCATGCCCTCTTCCAGGCCAGGACCGCGATAGGAGGTCACAGAAGAACGGTTGGCCTTGTCGAAGCTGGCTTTGAACACGTAAGGGATACCGAGCTTTTCGGTGACCTTCACGTACTCTTCGCAAACCTGCATGGCCATGTCACGGCTTTCCAGCACGTTCATGCCGCCGAACAGCACCATGGGTTTGTCGTTGGCAATCTCGATGTCGCCGACGCGGATGATCTTCTGTGCCATCGGGGTTACGCCTTCTTCTGGTGTTGAGCCAATGCCGCTTTGACGAAGCCGCTGAACAGCGGATGGCCATCGCGTGGCGTCGAGGTGAACTCTGGGTGGAACTGGCAAGCGACGAACCATGGATGATCCGGAGCTTCGACCACTTCAACCAGCGCGGCATCGGAAGAACGACCGGAAATCTTCAGGCCGGCTTCAATGATTTGCGGCAGCAGGTTGTTGTTCACTTCGTAACGGTGACGGTGACGTTCGACAATCACATCCTTGCCGTAGCAGTCGTGCACCTTGGAGCCGGCTTCGAGCAGGCATTCCTGAGCGCCGAGGCGCATGGTGCCGCCCAGGTCGGACGCTTCGGTACGCACTTCAACGGCACCGGTAGCGTCTTCCCACTCGGTGATCAGGCCGACAACCGGATGGCCGCTGGCACGATCGAACTCGGTGGAGTTGGCGTCTTTCCAGCCCAGCACGTTACGGGCGAACTCGATGACCGCCACTTGCATGCCCAGGCAGATACCCAGGTACGGAACCTTGTTTTCGCGAGCGTACTGAACGGCAGTGATCTTGCCTTCCACGCCGCGCAGACCGAAGCCGCCCGGTACGAGGATCGCGTCGACGCCTTCCAGCAGCGCGGTGCCTTGGTTCTCGATGTCTTCGGAATCGATGTAGCGCAGGTTGACCTTGGTGCGGTTGGTGATGCCGGCATGACTCATCGCTTCGATCAGCGACTTGTAGGCATCCAGCAGTTCCATGTACTTGCCGACCATCGCGATGGTGACTTCGTGCTCTGGGTTCAGCTTGGCATCGACAACCTTTTCCCACTCGGACAGGTCGGCGCCATTGCATTGCAGGCCGAAACGCTCGACGACGAAATCGTCCAGACCCTGGGCGTGCAGTACGGCCGGGATCTTGTAGATGGTGTCGACGTCTTCCAGGGAGATCACCGCACGCTCTTCAACGTTGGTGAACAGCGCGATCTTGCGACGCGACGACACATCCACCGGATGGTCGGAGCGGCAGATCAGCACGTCTGGCTGCAGGCCGATCGAACGCAGTTCCTTCACGGAGTGCTGGGTCGGCTTGGTCTTGGTCTCGCCAGCGGTGGCGATGTACGGAACCAGGGTCAGGTGCATCAGCATCGCGCGCTTGGAGCCGACTTCCACACGCAGCTGGCGGATGGCTTCGAGGAACGGTTGCGATTCGATGTCACCCACGGTACCGCCGATTTCCACCAGGGCCACGTCGGCATCGCCGGCGCCCTTGATGATGCGACGCTTGATTTCGTCGGTGATGTGCGGAATCACCTGGATGGTTGCACCCAGGTAGTCACCACGGCGCTCTTTGCGCAGCACGTGCTCGTAGACACGGCCGGTGGTGAAGTTGTTGTTCTGGGTCATGGTCGTGCGGATGAACCGCTCGTAGTGGCCCAGGTCCAGGTCGGTCTCGGCGCCGTCGTGGGTGACGAACACTTCACCGTGCTGGAACGGGCTCATGGTGCCCGGGTCGACGTTGATGTACGGATCCAGCTTCAGCATGGTGACCTTAAGCCCCCGCGCCTCCAGGATGGCCGCCAATGAAGCCGATGCAATGCCTTTCCCCAAAGAAGAAACAACACCGCCCGTGACGAATATGTAGCGCGTCATGAAAAACCCTAGAAGTCTGCGTTAAAGCGGTCCGAGCCGCCGGGGAAAGCGAAGGAAGGCCGAAGCCCCCGATCACCTGCATTAATCACAGTGCACCTTTCAAAAAAACCGCCGCGTTGGGACAGACCGGAAGTAAAAACACCGGTACGTTGCTCGCTACACATTTTTTGGAATCGCCCAGCAAAGACTGCTTGGTAATCGGCAACTCCTGCAATTCAGGCGAATCCACAGAAGTTGTATCAAGAAGGGAGCGTAGTCTACCGGAATGCCCCCTTCATCTCAAACCTTGATCTTCGTCCGAAGGCTGCCAATGCAATCGCCAGCCTTCCAGCACATGGCCGTCGAGCCCCGGCAGGTTCGCCACGGCGAGCAATTCTTCATCGCGAAACAGCAGCGGCAATCTGCCACGCACGAAGCCCGGCACCGCGCGCTCATTAAGCAGGCGCTTGAGATCACGATGACCGCGATCCGCCAGATGCATCACCTCGCCGCCCTGCCGATAGCGGACTTGCAGCGGCCCGACGGGAGTCTGACCGCTGAACATGACACGTCCGTTATCGGGCAAGCGTAGCGCCAGCGACGGCTCGTGCCAGTCGCCGCTGACCATCGGCGTTCTCAACCATTGTCCACTGAGCCACCACAGGCGACCGGCGCTTCGGTGCAACTCGCCATCCGCCAGACGCCAGATCGGCGAGGCATCGTTGCCGGCGTCACGCACATCGACCCAACCCGACCAATGGTCGGTATCCGGCAGTCGGGTCAAAGGTCCAAGCCAGTGGCTGAGTGCATTTCGCTGACGGGCATCGGACAATTTCGCGATGGCCGCAAACTCCAGCGATGGCAATCCCGACCACTCGAACTCAGCGGGCAATTTCGCAGTAGCCAGATCGATTTGCGCCAGCTCATCGAGCAAACCTTGCGCCTCACGCAGATGCGCCGCGCTGCGGGCCATGCTGGCGTGCGCCTGAGGCCAGCGACCGCTCAGCAACGGCAGAACCTGATGCCGTATGTAGTTGCGCGAAAACTGTCGATCCTGATTCGAAGGGTCCTCGACCCAGCGCAAGCCGTGGTCCTGCGCATAGGCTTCCAGCTCGGCACGTGTGACGTCGAGCAACGGCCGCACCAGACTGCCCTGCCCCAGCGCTCGCGTGGCCGGCATTCCGGACAACCCACGCACGCCGGCGCCACGCAGCAGACGGAACAACAGCGTTTCAGCCTGATCATCGCGATGCTGCCCGGTCAGCAGCACATCATTGGCCTGAGTCGCCGCACTGAACGCCGCATAGCGAGCATCCCGTGCCGCGCGCTCTACACTCGCCCCCGGCTGCACCTGCACACGCTGCACTTGCAACGGCACCGACAGTTCGTCGCAGACATCCTGACAATGCGCCGGCCACGCATCGGCCGCAGCCTGAAGGCCGTGATGAACATGAATGGCGCTTAGCGCCGGAAGGGATTCGGTTTTGGCGAGATTGGCCAGGAGGTGCAGCAGAACGGTGGAGTCGAGGCCGCCGGAGAAGGCGATGCGCCAATGGGAAGCACCGAGCCAGGGCTTGAGATTGCGCAGAAGCCTGGAAGGCAAATCAATCGAGGGCTGACCCATTTTTCTACCTTTTCACAAACCAAATGTGGGAGCGGGCTTGCTCGCGAAAGCGATGAAACAGCCAACACAATTGTTGAATGTTACATCGCATTCGCGGGCAAGCCCGCTCCCACAGTGTTTTGCATCGTTGGCCGAAACGGCTCGACTTAGAGACCGTAGCTCATCAGACGATCATAACGACGCTTGAGCAGCGCTTCGTTGTCGAACTTCTTCAGCATCGCCAGTTGCGAGCTCAGCTCGGCGCGGATCGATGCTGCGGCAGCGGCCGGATCACGGTGGGCGCCGCCCAGGGGCTCGCTGATCACCTTGTCGACGATGCCCAGACCTTTCAGACGCTCGGCGGTGATGCCCATCGCTTCAGCAGCATCCGGCGCCTTCTCTGCGGTTTTCCACAGAATCGAAGCGCAGCCTTCCGGCGAGATCACCGCGTAGGTCGAGTACTGCAGCATGTTCAACTGGTCGCACACGCCGATCGCCAGTGCACCGCCGGAACCACCTTCACCAATCACGGTGGCGATGATCGGGGTTTTCAGGCGGGCCATGACGCGCAGGTTCCAGGCGATCGCTTCGCTCTGGTTGCGCTCTTCAGCATCGATCCCAGGGTACGCGCCCGGGGTGTCGATGAAGGTCAGGATCGGCATCTTGAAACGCTCGGCCATTTCCATCAGGCGGCAGGCCTTGCGGTAACCTTCCGGACGCGGCATGCCGAAGTTGCGGCGTACCTTTTCACGCACTTCACGGCCCTTCTGGTGACCGATCACCATCACTGGCTGGTCTTCCAGACGTGCCACGCCGCCCACAATGGCCGCGTCGTCGGAGAAGTGACGGTCACCGTGCAGTTCGTCGAACTCGGTGAAGATGTGCTCGATGTAGTCCAGGGTGTAAGGACGTTTCGGGTGACGCGCCAGACGTGCGATCTGCCAGCTGGTCAGCTTGCCGAAGATGTCTTCGGTCAGCGTCTTGCTCTTGTCCTGCAGGCGGGAGATCTCATCGCCGATATTCAGCGAATTGTCATTACCGACCAAGCGCAACTCTTCGATCTTGGCTTGCAGGTCGGCGATCGGCTGTTCGAAATCTAGAAAATTCGGGTTCATAGGCGTCCGTCTTGGGTCGTGTCCCAAATGAGCTTGGGCCGGCCGGTTGTCTATTCGCGCCCTACCTTAAGGGAGAGGCGCGCTGAGGTCGAGATTAAAAATTCAGGTTGTGGGCAGGCGCTTTGATGGCACCTGCCGGTCAACGGTATTGGAGGAAGACGTTGTCTCGCCCGAACTGGTCACGCAGGGCTTGAATCAAGGCATCCGCCGGGTCAATCCGCCAGGTCTCGCCAAACTGCAGCAAGGTCTTCGCATCGGGACTGGTGTATTCCATGGTGATCGGGCACGCACCGCGATGACGCTTGAGCAAATCACCCAACCAGCGTAGCTGATCGCCTTTCAGATCCTGTGTCTGCAACTTCAGGCGCAGGCTCTCGGCAAGATTGGTGCGTGCATCTTCCATGCTCATCACCCGCTTGACCCGCAGGCGCAGACCGCCAGAGAAATCGTCGTTGCTGACCTCGCCTTCGACCACCACCATTGCGTCGGTCTGCAGCAGCGATTGCGCGGAGTGGAACGCATCGGCGAACAGCGATGCCTCGATCCGCCCGGAGCGGTCGTCGAGGGTGATGAAGCCCATCTTGTCGCCCTTTTTGTTCTTCATCACCCGCAGGGCGATGATCATCCCCGCCACGGTCTGGGTGTCCCGGGCCGGTTTCAGGTCGATGATGCGCTGGCGGGCGAAACGGCGGATTTCGCCTTCGTATTCGTCGATCGGGTGGCCGGTCAGGTACAGGCCCAAGGTGTCTTTTTCACCTTTGAGCCGTTCCTTGAGGGTCAGCTCTTTCGCCTTGCGGTGGACCGCGTAAACGTCCGCGTCTTCCTCGACGAACAACCCGCCGAACAGGTCGGCGTGACCACTGTCGCGGGTGCGCGCGGTCTGCTCGGCCGACTTGATCGCCTCTTCCATCGCCGCCAGCAGCACGGCGCGGTTGCGGTCGATATTGGCCTGGTAAGCCTTTTGCTCGTCATGGAAGTACGGGCCGAGGCGATCCAGCGCGCCGCTGCGGATCAGACCGTCCAGCGTGCGTTTGTTGATGCGTTTGAGGTCGACCCGGGCGCAGAAGTCGAACAGATCCTTGAACGGACCGGCCTGACGGGCCTCGGTGATCGCTTCCACCGGGCCTTCACCGACACCTTTGATCGCGCCCAGGCCATACACGATGCGGCCTTCGTCGTTCACCGTGAACTTGAACTCCGAGGTGTTCACGTCCGGCGCGTCGAGGCGCAGCTTCATCGTGCGCACTTCTTCGATCAAGGTCACAACCTTGTCGGTGTTGTGCATATCCGCCGACAGTACCGCGGCCATGAACGGCGCCGGGTAGTGGGCTTTCAGCCAGGCGGTCTGGTACGAGACCAGGCCGTAGGCGGCGGAGTGGGATTTGTTGAAGCCGTAACCGGCGAATTTTTCCACCAGATCGAAAATGTTACCGGCCAGATCCGCGTCGATATTGTTCGACGCACAACCCTCAATGAAACCGCCGCGCTGCTTGGCCATTTCCTCGGGTTTCTTCTTGCCCATCGCCCGACGCAGCATGTCCGCACCACCGAGGGTGTAACCGGCCATGACCTGGGCGATCTGCATCACCTGTTCCTGATACAGGATGATGCCGTACGTCGGCGCCAGTACCGGCTGCAAACCTTCGTACTGGTAATCCGGGTGCGGATACGCAAGCTCCGCGCGACCGTGCTTACGGTTAATGAAGTCATCCACCATGCCCGATTGCAGCGGGCCCGGACGGAACAGGGCCACCAGTGCGATCAGGTCTTCGAGGCAGTCGGGCTTGAGCTTTTTGATCAGCTCTTTCATGCCGCGGGATTCAAGCTGGAACACCGCGGTGGTTTCAGCTTTTTGCAGCAGCTGATAAGTCGGCTTGTCATCCAGCGGGATGAACGCGATGTCCAGCGGCGGTTCGTTGACCTTGGCGCGGTCGCGGTTGATGGTCTTCAGCGCCCAGTCGATGATCGTCAGGGTCCGCAGGCCGAGGAAGTCGAACTTCACCAGACCGGCCGCCTCGACGTCGTCCTTGTCGAACTGGGTCACCAGACCGTCGCCGGCCTCGTCGCAATAGATCGGCGAGAAGTCGGTCAGCTTGGTTGGCGCGATCACCACACCACCGGCGTGTTTACCGACGTTACGCACCACACCTTCGAGCTTGCGCGCCATCTCCCAGATTTCCGCCGCTTCTTCATCGACCTTGATGAAGTCGCGCAGGATTTCTTCCTGCTCGTAGGCTTTTTCCAGGGTCATGCCGACTTCGAACGGAATCATCTTCGACAGGCGATCGGCCAGGCCGAACGACTTGCCCTGGGCCCGCGCCACGTCGCGGACCACAGCCTTCGCTGCCATGGAACCGAAGGTGATGATCTGGCTCACCGCGTTGCGGCCGTACTTTTCGGCCACGTAATCGATCACCCGGTCGCGACCATCCATGCAGAAGTCGACGTCGAAGTCGGGCATCGATACCCGTTCCGGATTGAGGAAACGTTCGAACAGTAGGTCATATTCCAGCGGGTCGAGGTCGGTGATCTTCTGTACATAGGCCACCAGCGATCCGGCACCCGACCCCCGGCCAGGGCCCACCGGCACGCCGTTGTTCTTGGCCCACTGGATAAAGTCCATCACGATCAGGAAGTAACCGGGGAACCCCATCTGGATGATGATATCCAGCTCGAAATTCAGCCGGTCAACGTAGACCTGACGCTTGGCCTCGTAGTCCTCGGTGGTGTCCTTGGGCAGCAGCACGCTGAGGCGTTCTTCCAGCCCATCGAACGAGACCTTGCGGAAATACTCGTCGATGGTCATGCCATCGGGAATCGGGTAATCCGGCAGGAAGTGCTTGCCCAGCTTCACATCAATGTTGCAACGCTTGGCGATCTCGACGGTGTTCTCGATCGCATCCGGCAGGTCGCTGAACAGCTCGGCCATTTCCTCGGCGCTTTTCAGATACTGCTGGTCGCTGTAGTTCTTCGAACGCCGCGGATCGTCGAGAGCCCGGCCCTCACCGATGCAGACGCGGGTTTCGTGGGCGGCGAAGTCTTCCTGCTTGATGAAGCGCACGTCGTTGGTGGCTACCAGCGGCGCGCCGAGCTTGTCCGCCAGGGCCACGGCACCGTGCAACTGTTCTTCGTCGTTCGGACGATTGGTACGCTGAATTTCCAGATAGAAACGATCCGGGAACACCGCCATCCATTCGCGCGCCAGGGTTTCAGCTTCGGCGGGGTTGCCGCCGATCATGGCCATGCCGATCTCGCCTTCCTTCGCGGCGGACAGCATGATCAGGCCTTCGTTGGCCTCGGCGACCCACTCGCGCTCGATGATGACCATGCCGTTGCGCTGACCGTCGATGAAGCCACGGGAAATCAATTCGGTCAGGTTGCGATAGCCCTGGGCATTCATGACCAGCAGGCTGATGCGGCTCAGCGGACCATCCGGGTCCTTGTTCGACAGCCACAGGTCGGCGCCGCAGATCGGCTTGATCCCGGCACCCATGGTGTTTTTATAGAATTTGACCAGCGAACACATGTTGTTCTGGTCGGTCACCGCAACGGCCGGCATGCCCATGCCGGTCAGGGCCTTGACCAGCGGCTTGATCCGCACGAGCCCATCGACCAGGGAGTATTCAGTGTGCAGGCGTAGATGAACGAATGAAGCCGGCATAGTGATCCTGTCCAGTTACATAGAGACAACAAGGCCCGGATTGTACCGGGCCCCGAACAAAACATCAGCCTTGCCGCTAAACCTGCGTCAGGCCTTCCAGCGCTTCGTAAGCCTGACGCACCGGGGCAAACGAACGCCGGTGAATCGGCGTCGGCCCGAGGCGTGACAGCGCTTCCAGATGAACGGGGGTCGGATAGCCCTTATGGCCGCCGATGCCGTAACCCGGGTAGATCAATTCGAACGCCGCCATCTCGCGGTCGCGGCTGACCTTGGCCAGAATCGATGCCGCTGCAATCGCCGGCACCTTGCCGTCGCCCTGCACCACCGCTTCGGAACGCATCGGCAGTTTCGGGCAGCGATTGCCGTCGATCATCGCCAGTTTCGGCTGGATGTGCAGGCCAGCGACCGCGCGTTGCATCGCCAGCATGGTGGCGTGAAGGATGTTCAGCTCGTCGATTTCTTCGACCTCGGCGCGGGCGATGCACCAGCTGAGCGCCTTCTCGCAGATTTCGTCGTAGAGCTTTTCGCGCTTGGCTTCGGTGAGTTTTTTCGAGTCGTTGAGACCGAGGATCGGCCGATTCGGATCGAGGATCACCGCTGCGGTGACGACCGCTCCGCACAACGGACCGCGACCGACTTCATCCACGCCGGCCACCAGCTCTTCGACTTCGGCGACCAGGGTGAAATCCAGGCCCATCTGCATGCTTGTCTTGCTCATCGTGTTTGCCCGATCAGGTTCAGAACGGCGTCAGCCGCCTGATTGGAAGCGTCCAGGCGTAGAGTGCGATGGATCTCGTCGAAGCCACGGGTCTGCTCTTCGCCACCGTCGATCAATGGCGACAGGGTCTGGGCAAGCGCCTCGACCGTCGCATCATCCTGCAACAATTCCGGCACCAGCAGTCGCTGGGCCAGCAGGTTCGGCAGGGAGACGTACGGACTCTTGACCATGCGTTTGAGAATCCAGAACGTCAGCGGCGCAAGACGGTACGCCACCACCATCGGGCGCTTGTACAGCAGCGCTTCCAGCGTGGCAGTACCGGATGCAATCAGAACCGCGTTGCACGCCGCCAGCGCCAGATGGGATTTGCCATCGAGCAGGGTCACTGGCAGATCGCGGCCAGCCAGCAATTCTTCAAGCTGGGCACGACGCTCGGGGCTGGCGCACGGGATGACGAAACGCACACCCGGGCGCATGGCCCGCAAGCGTTCGGCGGTATCAAGGAACAACGCACCCAGACGGCTGACTTCGCCGCCCCGGCTGCCCGGCATCAAAGCCACCAGCGGACCGTCCGGCAGACCGAGTTCGGCACGCGCGGCGGCGCGATCAGCCTCCAGCGGAATGGTATCGGCCAGCGTATGGCCGACGAACCGCACCGGCACGCCCTTCTCTTCGTAGAAGCTGGCTTCGAACGGCAGCAGCGTGAGCATCAGGTCGCAGCCTTCGCGGATCTTCAGCACCCGCTTCTGCCGCCACGCCCACACCGATGGGCTGACGTAGTGCACGGTCTTGATTCCGGCCTGACGTAGCTTGAGTTCGATATTGAGGTTGAAATCCGGTGCGTCGATGCCGATGAACACATCCGGTTTTTCAGCGATAAGCGTAGCGATCAGGTCTTTGCGGCGCTTGAGCAGTTCACGCAAGCGTCCCAGGACTTCCACCAGGCCCATGACCGACAGACGCTCCATCGGAAAATAGGAAGTCAGGCCTTCGGCCTGCATCAGCGGGCCACCGACACCGATGAACTCCACCGCAGGGTGCTGTGCCTTGAGGGCACGCATCAGGCCTGCGCCCAAAATGTCACCGGAAGCCTCCCCCGCCACCAGCGCAATACGCAGATTAGCCATGGTCAGCGGGTGATGCCGCGGGTCGACGACTGGATGGAGTCACGGAACATCGCGACCTCCGGGAACTGGGCGGACGGCTCGGCCAGTTCGGCCAGCGCCTGCTCGACGGTCAGTCCCTGGCGATACACCGTTTTGTACGCACGGCGCAGCGCGTGAATGGCGTCTTCACTGAAACCGCGACGGCGCATGCCCTCGAAGTTCATGCTGCGCGCTTCGGCCGGGTTGCCGAATACGGTGACGAACGCCGGGACGTCCTTGCCGATCGCTGTACCCATGCCGGAAAAGCTGTGGGCGCCAATGTGGCAGTACTGATGAACCAGGGTGAAACCGGACAGGATTGCCCAGTCATCAACGTGCACATGGCCGGCCAGCGCGGTGTTGTTGACCAGAATGCAGTGGTTGCCGATGACGCTGTCATGTCCGATGTGGGCATAGGCCATGATCAGGTTGTGATCACCCAGAGTCGTTTCGGAACGATCCTGAACGGTGCCACGGTGGATTGTCACACCTTCACGGATGACGTTGTGGTCACCGATCACCAGACGGGTTTCTTCGCCCTTGTATTTCAGGTCCGGCGTGTCTTCGCCTACCGAGGAAAACTGGTAGATGCGGTTGTGCTTGCCGATACGGGTCGGACCTTTGAGGATCACGTGTGGCCCGATGACCGTACCCTCGCCGATTTCCACACCTGCACCGATGATCGACCACGGGCCGACCTCGACGCCATCGCCCAACACGGCCGACGGATCGATGATTGCGCGAGGGTCAATCAAACTCATAGCTTGCGTTCCGCACAGATGATTTCAGCCGAGCAGACCGGTTTGCCGTCGACCGAAGCCTGGCATTCGAACTTCCAGATCTGACGCTTGCAGCTGATGAACTTGGCTTCGAGGATCAACTGATCCCCCGGCAGCACTGGCTGGCGGAAACGCAGTTTGTCGGAGCCGACAAAGTAATAAAGGGTGCCGTCGGCCGGTTTCACGTCAAGCATCTTGAAACCGAGGATCCCGGCAGCCTGAGCCATGGCTTCGATAATCAGCACGCCCGGCATGATCGGGTGCGCTGGGAAGTGACCGTTGAAGAACGGTTCGTTGATGCTGACATTCTTGTAGGCGCGAATGCGCTTGCCTTCCGTATCCAGCTCCACTACCCGGTCCACCAGCAGGAACGGGTAACGGTGAGGCAGGTATTCGCGAATCTCGTTGATGTCCATCATTTCGGGGGGAAGCCTATGTAAAGATTGGGAGCGCGACTGACGCGCACTCCTCTAGCAAATCAAGGAGGCAGTCCAGAGGCTGTGCACACTTGATATGGAAATGGTATCAGCCTTCAGATGAAGCATTACCGCCAGGGGTCACTTCCCCGGAGCGCTTTTCCAGCTGTTTCAAACGTCGCGCGATGTCATCGAGCTGACGAATACGGGCCGCGCTTTTGCGCCATTCGGCCGCCGGTTGCATGGCTGTGCCGGAAGAATAGGCACCCGGCTCGGTAATCGAGTGGGTCACCATGGTCATCCCGGTCAGGAATACGTTGTCGCAAATATCGATGTGCCCTACCAGGCCAACACCCCCGGCGAGCATGCAGTGCTTGCCGATTTTGGTGCTGCCGGAAATCCCCACGCACGCGGCCATGGCGGTGTGGTCACCGACCTGCACGTTGTGGGCGATCTGAATCTGGTTGTCGAGCTTCACGCCATTGCCGATCACGGTATCGGCCAGCGCACCGCGGTCGATGGCGGTATTCACGCCAATCTCCACATCGTCACCGATGGTCACGCCACCGATCTGGGCAATTTTCTGCCAGATGCCCTTCTCGTTGGCGAAGCCGAAGCCTTCACCACCAAGTACGGCACCAGACTGGATCACCACGCGTTTGCCGATCCGCACATCGTGATACAGCGTGACCCGCGGGGCCAGCCAGCCGCCCTCGCCGATTTCACTGCGTGCACCGACGACGCAATGTGCACCGAGCGTCACGCCTGCGCCGATTCGCGCACCAGCCTCAATCACCACGAAGGGACCAACACTGGCGCTCGGATCGACCACGGCATCCTCGGCAATCACTGCCGTCGGATGAATGCCGGCAGTGGCCTTGGGCTTCGGATCGAACAGATGGGAAATGCGTGCGTAAGCCAGGTAAGGATCCGGCACCACCAGCGCATTACCGGCATAACCTTCCGCGTCGGCAGCCTTGAGCAACAGGGCTGCGGCCTGCGAGCCAGCCAGGTATTTACGGTATTGGGGGTTTGCCAGAAAGCTCAACTGAGCTGGGCCAGCCTCCTGCAAGGTGGCTAGCCCAGTGATTTGCTTCTCGGGGTCGCCACTCAGGGTGGCGCCGAGGAACTCGGCCAACTGGCCGAGCTTGATAGTCACGGTCATGGGTTACTTCAGCTGATTCATGCGCTCGATAACCTGGCGCGTGATGTCGTACTGAGGTTTGACATCGATTACTGCGCCACGCTCGAACACCAGGTCAAAACCACCTTTCTTGATGACTTCTTCCACTGCGCTATCCAGTTTCGGCTTCAGTTGCTTGAGCATTTCGCGGTCGGCAACAGCCTTGGCTTCGTTCAGCTCCTTGGACTGGAACTGGAAGTCACGAGCCTTTTGCTTGAACTCAAGCTCCAGACGCTCGCGCTCGCCTTGCTGCATCTTGTCGCCACCGGCCATCAGACGATCCTGAATGCCCTTGGCACTGCTTTCCAGGGTCTTGAGCTTGGTCAGTTGCGGGCCAAACTTCTTCTCGGCATCCACGGCGTACTTCTTCGCCGCGTCGGATTCCAGCAGAGCCATCTGATAGTTCAGGACGGCGATTTTCATGTCGGCAAATGCCGGGCCTGCCACCAGTACGGAGGCCAGGAGAACCAATTGAGTCAACTTACGCACGATGCACTCCTACAAAATCCATTGTCGTTGTCTTGGGTCAGACGCTTAGAACGTCTGGCCCAGGGAGAATTGGAACACTTGAGTTTCAGCTTCATCCGGTTTCTTGATCGGCATCGCCAGTGCAAAGCTCAGCGGGCCCAGTGCGGTGACCCAGGTCACGCCGACACCGACGGAGCTGGCCATGTTGCTGAGGCTGATGTCGTTGCACTGAGTGGCAGAAGTCGAGCCGACAGTCGCGTTGGTAGTCTTCTCGCACTTGGAGTCAAATACGTTACCCACGTCCCAGAATACCGAAGTACGCAGCGAACGCTGATCCTTGACGAATGGCAGCGGGAACAACACCTCGACACCACCCTGGATCAACACGTTGCCACCGAACGGCAGCGGATCCTGATCCGGGTCACGCAACGTACCGGCGTTACCGGTCACACCGGCGCCACGACTAGGGGTACTGCGTGGACCCAGCGTGCTGTCTTTAAAGCCACGAACCGAGTTGAAACCACCAGCATAGTAGTTTTCATAGAACGGCAAGCCGTCGGTCGAACCGTAACCATCGCCATAGCCCAGCTCGGTGTGCAGGCGCATGGTGTAGTTCTCGCTCAAAGGCTGGAACAACTGGCCACGGTAATCGAGCTTGAAGAACGACAGATCGCTGCCTGGAATGGTGGTTTCCAGGGTCAGGCTCTGGGAACGACCACGGGTTGGCAGCACACCCTTGTTCAGGGTCGACTCGGACCAGCCGGCCGAAGCCTTGAAGTTCAGGTAGTTGTCGCCTTCACGCTTAACGAAGTCGAAAATCTCGTCAACGGTGTACTGGCCGGTCTTGATCTTGTCCTGCTGAGCGGACAGGCCGAAGGTCAGACGCGAAGTCTCGCTGATCGGGTAGCCCACGTTCACGCCGGCACCCAGGCTGTCTACCGCATAGCTCGCTACGTCGACATCGAGGTCTTTGTAGTCGGTGGTGCGATAGAAAGCGTTGTAACCCAGGCTCACGCCATCGGCGGTCCAGTACGGGTCAACGTAGCCGAAGTTGTAGCGGCTCTGGTATTCGCTGCGGGTCAGGCCGACGCTGACGCGGTTACCGGTACCGAGGAAGTTGTTCTGGGTGATCGAACCACCGAGGATCAGACCGGCACTCTGGGCGAAACCGACGCTGGCGGTGATCGAACCGGAAGCCTGCTCTTCAACGCTGTAGTTCACGTCAACCTGGTCATCGACACCTGGCACAGCCGGGGTCTCGACGTTGACTTCTTTAAAGAAGCCCAGACGCTCCAGACGGGTCTTGGACTGGTCGATCAGGTAGGTCGAAGCCCAGCCACCTTCCATCTGACGCATTTCACGACGCAGCACTTCGTCCTCGGACTTGGTGTTGCCACGGAAGTTGATGCGGTTGACGTAGGCACGCTTGCCCGGATCGACAGCGAACAGGATATCGACGGTGTGATCTTCATCGTGCGGTTGTGGCACGCCGTTGACGTTGGCGAAGGTGTAACCCTCGTTACCCAGACGACGGGTGATCAGTTCGGAAGTGGTGGTCATCAGCTTGCGCGAGAACACCTGACCCTTCTGCACCAGCAACAGCGACTTGACCTGGTCCTCAGGGACTTTCAGGTCACCGCTGAGCTTGACGTCACGAACGGTGTACTTCTCGCCTTCGTTGACGTTGACGGTGATGTAGACGTGCTTCTTGTCCGGGGTGATGGACACCTGGGTCGAAGCGATATCCATGTTGATATAGCCACGGTCCAGGTAGTAGGAACGCAGACGCTCCAGGTCACCGGACAGTTTTTCACGGGCATACTTGTCGTCGTTCTTGAAGAACGACAGCCAGTTGGTGGTTTTCAGTTCGAACAGGTCGGTCAGGTCTTCCTCGGGGAAAACCGTGTTGCCCACCACGTTGATGTGCTGAATGGCGGCGACGGTGCCTTCGTTGATCTTCACTTTCAGGCCGACGCGGTTGCGCGGCTGCGAGACCACTTCGGTATCGACGGTAGCCGAGTAACGACCTTGTGCAACGTATTGACGTTGCAGCTCGTTACGCACGCCTTCGAGGGTCGCGCGCTGGAAGATCTCGCCTTCGGCCAGACCGGACTGCTTGAGGCCTTTCATCAGGTCTTCGGTGGAGATCGCCTTGTTGCCTTCGATCTCGATGCTGGCGACCGAGGGACGCTCGACGACCGTGATCACCAGAACGTTGCCTTCGCGGCCCAGCTGGATATCTTGAAAGAAACCGGTTTTGAACAGCGCACGAGTGGATTCCACCAGGCGACGATCATCCGCCTGCTCGCCGACGTTCAACGGCAAGGCACCAAAGACGCTACCCGCGGAGACCCGCTGGAGGCCATTGACGCGAATATCAGAGATAGTGAAGGACTCGGCGTGAACTTCGGCGATCATCAATACGGTGAGAACCGCAGTTAGCAGCAGACGTTTCATGAAGTCCTTTCTTATTCCAACTGGCAATAAACAAACTGCCGCAAAATGCGGCAGATTCGCAATTCAGCGAAGCGTTACAGACGACCCAGATCGTTGACCAGAGCAAGCAACATCACCCCGACCACCAAGCTGATACCGATCTGTATCCCCCAACCTTGCACCCGATCCGACAAGGGACGACCACGCGCCCACTCGATCAGATAAAACAACAAATGCCCCCCATCCAGTACAGGAATGGGCAGCAAATTCAGAACCCCCAGGCTAATACTCAGATAAGCAAGGAAATTCAGGAAATCAGCGACGCCCGACTGGGCAGAAGCGCCCGCCACTTTAGCAATGGTTATCGGTCCACTCAAGTTTTTTACCGAGAGCTCGCCGAAGAGCATTTTCTTCAGTGAATCCAGCGTCAGTACGCTCATGGTCCAGGTACGACGGGCACCCTCGCCAATCGCCGCCAAAGGCCCGTAACTGACCTCGCGAATCATTTCCGGCGGCCAGTCGACAGCCTTGACACCTGCCCCCAGGTAACCGCTTGGCGACTTTTTATCGCCACGCGCAGCCAATGTCACAGGGACGTCGATTTGAACACCGTCGCGCTCGACGCGCAGCACGATTTTGGTATCAGGACGCGTACGAACGGTATCGACCACCTGCTGCCAGTCATCCAGCGCCTTGCCATCAAGCGTCAACAGACGATCACCGGTTTTCAGCCCGGCTGTCTGGGCAGGGCCTTTCGGATCAAGTTCGGCCAGCACCGGCGGCAATGCCGGGCGCCAAGGACGAATACCGAGGGAGCGAATCGGGTCCGGCTCGTCAGCCCCTTTGAGCCATTTATCGAGCGCCAGCTCACGAGGTGAGTCAGCCGTGGAGCCAGGCTCGCGCACCATCAATTGCAGTGAGCCGCTTTCCCCCAGGCGTCGCACCAACTGCAGGTTGACCGCAGCCCAGCCCGAGGTCGGCTCACCGTCGATGGCAACGATTTCCTGACCAGCGCTCAGCCCCGCTGTCGCAGCGATGCTGCCGGACTCCACCGAACCGATGACCGGACGAATCTGCTCGCTGCCGAGCATCGCCAGCACCCAGAAGAACACCAGCGCGAGCAGGAAGTTGGCCACAGGGCCGGCCGCGACGATGGCGATGCGCTGACGCACGGACTTGCGATTGAATGACTGATGAAGCTGATCGGCCGGCACTTCGCCTTCGCGCTCGTCGAGCATCTTGACGTAGCCACCCAGCGGAATCGCGGCGACTACAAACTCCGTACCCTGCTTGTCATGCCAGCGCAGCAGCGGCATGCCGAAGCCAACGGAGAAACGCAGAACCTTGACGCCACAGCGACGCGCGACCCAGAAGTGGCCGAATTCGTGAAAGGTGACCAGCACACCCAGAGCGATCAGGGTGCCGGCAATCATATAGAGCGCGCTCATCTACTTTCTCCGCAATCCTGTCCAGTGCCGCGTGAAGCCATGTATTGCAAGACCTATCGGCCGTGACGACTCAACCACTGCCCGGCCAATGTCCGGGCGGTTGCATCAGCGGCGAACACCGCATCGAGATCATCCAGCGCCACCACAGGCTCGAGATTCAAGACTTCCTCGATGATACTCGCGATTTCCAGGTAGCGAACCCGTCCGTCGAGAAACGCGGCAACCGCCACTTCATTCGCCGCGTTGAGCATGGCCGGGGCACTGTTTCCCGCCTCGGCGGCCTGCCGCGCCAGGCGCAGGCACGGGAAACGCTCCTCGTCGGGAGCTTCGAAATCCAGGCGCGCCACAGCGAACAGATCCAGCGGCGCCACGCCCGAATCAATGCGCTCTGGCCAGGCCAGGGCGTTGGCAATCGGCGTGCGCATATCGGGATTGCCCAACTGCGCCAGCACCGAGCCGTCCACATAATCGACCAGCGAGTGAATCACGCTCTGCGGGTGAATCACCACTTCGACTTGCGATGGCTTGGCATCGAACAACCAGCAGGCCTCTATCAGTTCGAGCCCCTTGTTCATCATGCTGGCCGAATCCACCGAAATCTTGCGCCCCATGGACCAGTTCGGGTGCGCACAGGCCTGATCCGGTGAAACATGCGCCAGTTCGGCCATCGGCGTTTGGCGAAACGGACCACCGGAAGCCGTCAGCAAAATCCGACGGACCCCAACGTTACTCAGCCCGCGAGCATAGTCCTGCGGCATGCACTGAAAAATCGCGTTGTGTTCGCTGTCGATCGGCAACAGGACCGAACCGCTCTTGCGCACCGCCTGCATGAACAAGGCGCCGGACATGACCAGCGCTTCCTTGTTGGCCAGAAGAATCTTCTTGCCCGCCTCGACTGCCGCGAGAGTCGGGCGCAGGCCGGCAGCGCCGACGATGGCGGCCATGACGGCATCCACCTCGGGTGCCGCAGCGACCTGACACAATCCTTCCTCGCCGACCAGCACCTGCGTCGGCAGGCCCGCGGCTCGTAAATCATCCTGCAGGTTGCGAGCGGCGCCGACCTCCGGCACTACAGCATATTTAGGAAGATGACGGACACACAGGGCAAACAGTTCGCTCAGGCGGGTAAAACCGCTCAGGGCGAAGGCCTGATAACGCTCCGGATGCCGGGCGATGACATCCAGGGTGCTCAGACCGATCGAACCGGTCGCGCCCAGGACGGTAATCTGCTGTGGGCGACTCACGACGCCGCCATCCACAACAGCACCGCGAATACCGGGATCGCCGCCGTCAGGCTGTCGATGCGATCCAGTACACCACCATGGCCGGGCAGCAGATTACTGCTGTCCTTGATGCCGGACTGGCGCTTGAACATGCTTTCGGTCAGATCGCCCACCACCGAGATGAAGACAATCACCGCCGCACCGATCAAACCCTTGAACAGTTGTGCCACTGTCCAGTCACGGAACAGCGCGACCAACGTGGTGGTGACCAGACTTAACGCCAGACCGCCATACACGCCCTCCCAGCTTTTGCCGGGACTGACTTGCGGAGCCAGCTTGCGCTTGCCGAACGCACGACCGGAGAAGTACGCCCCGATATCAGCCCCCCAGACCAGCACCATCACCGCCATGATCAACCAGTTACCGAGCGGGTATTGCTTGATCAACATCAGCCCTTGCCAGGCAGGCAACAGAATCAGCAAACCGATTACCAGCTTGGCGGCGGCGCTGGACCAATGCTCGCTGGAGCGCGGATACGTCAGCACCAGCCAGGTCGCCAGCACCCACCAGATCACCGACGCGCCCAGCACCCATGGTGCCAACCCCGGCAGGATGTACATGACGAACAGCATCAGCGCGACCACCGCCGCGTAGCCGACACGGAATGCCTGCGCGGTGAAGCCGGCCAGGCGCGCCCACTCCCAGGCACCCAGACTCACGACCAGCCCGATGAACAGGGCAAAACCGGACCCTTCGAGCAGGAAAAAACCACCCAGGGCGATCGGCAATAGAATCAGTGCAGTGATGATGCGTTGTTTAAGCATTAAACCCGGGCTCCAGCTTCGACCTGCTCGCTCGTTTTACCGAAGCGACGCTGGCGCAAAGCGAAATCGGCCAGCGCATTGCGCATGGCTTCGTGTTTGAAGTCCGGCCAGAACAGGTCGGAGAAGTACAACTCGGCGTAGGCCAACTGCCACAAGAGGAAGTTGCTGATGCGATGCTCGCCGCCGGTGCGGATGCACAAATCAGGCAACGGCAGATCACCAGTGACCAGACAGGTCTGCAGCAGATCCGGGGTGATGTCTTCCGGCCGCAAATGCCCGGCCTGAACCTCACGCGCCAGACGCTGTGCCGCTTGCGCAATGTCCCACTGACCGCCGTAGTTGGCAGCGATTTGCAGGATGAAACGGTTGGCACCGGCGGTCATCGCTTCGGCTTCACGCATGGCTGCCTGAAGCTCAGGATGAAACCGCGTACGGTCACCAATGATGCGCAGACTGATGTTGTTGTCGTTCAGGCGCTTTGCCTCACGACGCAACGCCTTGAAGAACAGATCCATCAAGGCGCTCACCTCATCGGCCGGGCGCTGCCAGTTTTCACTGGAAAAAGCGAACAGGGTGAGCACCTCGACCTTGGCCTCGGCACACACCTCGATCACCGCCCGTACAGCGTCCACGCCCGCTTTATGCCCGGCGACACCCGGCATGAAGCGTTTTTTCGCCCAGCGATTGTTGCCATCCATGATGATCGCGACATGGCGCGGCACCGCGGACGGCGCAGTCTGCTTGGTCTTGTCCATTTAAAACTCGACCCTTATACGGCCATCAGGTCTTTTTCTTTCTCGGCCAGCTTGGCGTCGATTTCAGCCACGAACTTCTTGGTCAGATCGTCGATCTCGCCGGCTGCGCGACGCTCTTCGTCTTCACTGATTTCCTTTTCCTTGACCAGATCCTTAAGGGAGCTGTTGGCATCGCGACGGATGTTGCGCACGGCAACACGAGCGTCTTCAGCCACATCACGCGCCTGCTTGGTGAAACCGCGACGGGTTTCTTCAGTCAGGGCCGGCATGCTGATCAGCAGCAACTCACCCAGGTTGGTAGGGTTCAGGTTCAGACCTGCACTGCCGATGGCCTTGTCCACGGCACCCAGCATGTTGCGCTCGAACGCAACGACTTGCAGGGTACGGGCATCCTTGACGGTGATGTTGGCCACTTGTTTGATCGGGGTATCAGCGCCGTAGTAAGGCACCATCACGCCTTCCAGGATGCTCGGGTGCGCCTGACCGGTGCGGATACGGCCGAAGTTGTGAGCCAGGGACTCAACGGACTTCGTCATGCGCTCTTTAGCGTCTTTCTTGATTTCGTTGATCATTGTTGGACTTCCTCGATCAGAGTGCCTTCAGCGCCACCATGCACGATGTTCAGCAGGGCGCCCGGCTTGTTCATGTTAAATACGCGCAGCGGCATCTTGTGATCGCGGCACAGGCAGATAGCCGTCAGATCCATTACACCCAGCTTGCGATCCAGTACTTCATCGTATGTCAGATGATCGAACTTCTCGGCATGCGGGTCTTTGAACGGGTCAGCGGTGTAGACGCCATCGACCTTGGTCGCCTTGAGCACGACATCAGCGTCGATTTCAATAGCGCGCAGGCAGGCTGCCGAATCCGTGGTAAAGAACGGATTGCCGGTACCGGCCGCGAAGATCACCACGTCCTTGGAGTTCAGGTGGCGCATGGCCTTGCGACGGTCATAGTGATCGGTTACACCGACCATGGAGATGGCCGACATCACGATGGCGGAGATATTGGCACGTTCCAGCGCGTCGCGCATGGCCAGGGCGTTCATCACAGTGGCCAGCATGCCCATGTGGTCGCCCGTGACCCGATCCATGCCGGCCTTGCTCAGCGCTTCACCGCGGAACAGGTTGCCACCGCCGATCACCAGACCGACCTGAACGCCGATGCCGACCAGTTGGCCGACTTCCAGCGCCATGCGATCGAGCACTTTCGGATCGATCCCGAACTCTTCCGAGCCCATCAGGGCCTCGCCGCTAAGCTTGAGTAGAATGCGTTTATAGCGAGCCTGATAACCACTGCCCTGCTGAGCCATTGCGAATCTCTCCTGCGGCGTATTTTAAAAATTCTTTGCGAGCTGTTTACAGCTGGCGTTCACTCTAGCTTGGCGCTGCTTCAGCGCCATCGGAACATGGCTTTGTAAGTCAGTTCCAAGGGGAAACCAATTAAAAATTGGTAACCCTATCTGAAAAGAGGCTGCGCGCGTGAGCGGGCAGCCTCTTTCGGGCGACAGTTGAAAAACCGTCTTATTGCTTGGCGGCAGCCAGCTGGGCAGCAACTTCTTCAGCGAAGTTGTCGACCGGCTTCTCGATGCCTTCGCCTACTTTGAAGTAGGTGAAGGAAACGATTTCAGCGCCGCCTTTCTTGGCCAGCTCGCCAACCTTGATTTCAGGGTTCTTGACGAACGCCTGCTCAACCAGGCTTGCTTCTGCCAGGAACTTGCTGATACGGCCTTTGACCATGTTCTCAACAATGTTTTCTGGCTTGCCTTTGATTTTTTCTTCGTTCAGCTGCAGGAACACAGCCTTTTCACGCTCGATCGCTTCGTCGGAGACTTGCGAAGGCAGCAGGAACTCAGGGTTGCTTGCAGCAACGTGCATTGCGATGTCTTTGGCCAGCTCGACGTCGCCACCTTTCAGGACAACAGCAACACCGATCTTGTTGCCGTGCAGGTAGGTGCCGACTACGTCGCCTTCTACGCGCACCAGGCGACGGATGTTGACGTTCTCGCCTACTTTGGCAACCAGTGCTTCGCGAGCGGCTTCTTGAGAAGCGATCAGCGGAGCTGCATCGGTCAGCTTGTCAGCGAATGCTTTGTCAACGCTGGCAGCAACGAAGTTTTTGAAGTCGTCCTGCAGAGCCAGGAAGTCGGTCTGCGAGTTGACTTCGATCAGAACGGCAGCCTTGCCGTCGTCCTTGATGGCGATAGCGCCTTCAGCGGCAACGTTACCAGCTTTCTTGGCAGCCTTGATGGCGCCCGAAGCACGCATGTCATCAATGGCTTTTTCGATGTCGCCGCCAGCCTTTTCCAGGGCTTTCTTGCAATCCATCATGCCTTCGCCGGTACGCTCGCGCAGTTCTTTGACCAACGCTGCAGTAATTGCTGCCATTTTCAAATTCCTCTTGGATAGGTTTTCAACCATTCCACCCGATCGAACGGGCGTTCAATTCTTCCCGAACCTGTTTGTAGCCGCTGCACGTTACAGATGCTGTAGCTGCGCTGCCGACAGATGGTTTTCGAGGTGGCAAAAAGGGGGCCAAGCCCCCTTTTTGCTTACTGAGTCAACGCCAGGGCGTCAATTACTCAGCTGCAGCCTGAGTTTCTTCAGCTGCGAATTCTACAGTACCGCCAGCAACGTTGTTGCGACCGCGGATGACTGCGTCAGCCATCGAACCCATGTACAGCTGGATAGCGCGGATTGCGTCATCGTTGCCTGGGATGATGTAGTCAACGCCTTCCGGGCTGCTGTTGGTATCGACAACGCCGATGACCGGGATGCCCAGCTTGTTGGCTTCGGTGATCGCGATGCGCTCGTGGTCAACGTCGATCACGAACAGTGCGTCTGGCAGACCGCCCATGTCCTTGATGCCGCCCAGGGAGCGATCCAGCTTCTCAAGATCGCGAGTGCGCATCAGCGCTTCTTTCTTGGTCAGCTTGGCGAAAGTACCGTCTTCGGCTTGTACTTCAAGGTCACGCAGACGCTTGATGGAAGCACGAATGGTCTTGAAGTTGGTCAGCATGCCGCCCAACCAGCGGTGATCGACGTACGGCGAACCGCAACGTGCTGCTTCTTCAGCAACGATCTTGCCAGCGGAACGCTTGGTGCCGACGAACAGAATCTTGTTTTTGCCCTGGGCCAGACGCTCTACGAAAGTCAGAGCTTCGTTGAACATTGGCAGGGTTTTTTCAAGGTTGATGATGTGAATCTTGTTACGCGCGCCGAAAATGTATTTACCCATTTTCGGATTCCAGTAACGGGTTTGGTGACCGAAGTGCACACCGGCCTTCAGCATATCGCGCATGTTGACTTGGGACATGATAGTTCCTTGATAAGTCGGGTTGGGCCTCCACGTATCCCAATGACCAACCATTGATCCGAGGATCAAAGGCACCCAGGCCATCGTGTCGACACGTGTGTGGGTTAATGCTCCCGGAGCTATCCCCGGAAAGCGGCGCATTTTATACCACAGGGGCGACGCAAACGGAACCCGGAATCTGCAATCGCGTCAGGGACATGCGCGCCAGCCCCTTGGAATCGGGACAATGCGCCGCATTGTATAGAGAGAAGCGATACACGCAGGCGCGGATTTGCGCCTTTGGTCTGTTAGAATCGCGTTTTTCGGGGCCGCCAAATCAACAGCCGCGCCCCTGTTCGTATCAGCAAGCGCCGTCGAGCGCAGAGAGAGCCTGTATGACCGTCACCCTCAAAACCCCCGAGGACATCGCTGGCATGCGTGTCGCCGGCAAACTGGCCGCCGATGTGCTGGAAATGATTGCCGAGCACGTTAAGCCTGGCGTGACCACCGATGAGCTGAACCAGATCTGCCACGACTATATCGTCAACGTGCAGCAGGCCATCCCTGCCCCGCTCAACTACAAGGGCTACCCGAAGTCGATCTGCACCTCGATCAACCACGTGGTCTGCCACGGCATCCCGAACGACAAGCCGCTGAAAAACGGCGACACCCTGAACATCGACGTCACCGTGATCAAGGACGGTTACCACGGCGACACCAGCCGCATGTTCCACGTCGGCACCGTGCCGGTCTGGGCCGAGCGCCTGTCGCAGGTCACCCAGGAATGCATGTACAAGGCGATCGAGATCGTCAAACCCGGCTGCCGCCTCGGCGACATCGGCGAAATTATCCAGAAGCACGCGGAAAAGAACGGCTTCTCGGTGGTACGTGAATTCTGCGGCCACGGCATCGGCAAGGTGTTCCACGAAGAACCGCAGATCCTGCACTACGGCCGTGCCGGCACCGGCATGGAACTGAAGGCCGGCATGACCTTCACCATCGAGCCGATGATCAACCAGGGCAAGGCCGACACCAAAGTACTGGGCGACGGCTGGACCGCGATCACCAAGGATCGCAAGCTGTCGGCACAGTGGGAACACACCTTGCTTGTCACCGACACCGGCTACGAGATCTTCACCCTGCGCAGCGACGACACGATCCCGCGCATCTCGGCCTGACCCAGACACCGTTCCCAGCCTATAGAAGGAAAGCCAATCGATGCCGCAGGTGGATCCCGAACTCTTCGACCGCGGCCAGTTCCAGGCTGAACTGGCCCTGAAAGCGAGTCCCATCGCGGCGTTCAAGAAGGCGATCCGCCAGGCCCGCGAAGTGCTCGATGCACGTTTTCGGGCCGGTCGCGACATCCGGCGACTGATCGAAGATCGGGCGTGGTTCGTCGATAACATCCTGCAAAAGGCTTGGGACCAGTTCGACTGGAGCGAAGACGCCGACATCGCGCTGGTCGCGGTCGGCGGCTACGGTCGCGGTGAATTGCACCCCTACTCCGACATCGACCTGCTGATCCTGCTGGACAGCGCCGACCACGAAATCTTCCGCGATTCCATCGAGCGTTTTCTCACCCTGCTGTGGGACATCGGCCTGGAAGTCGGTCAGAGCGTTCGTTCGGTGGACGAATGCGCCGAAGAGGCGCGCGCCGACCTGACGGTGGTCACCAACCTGATGGAAAGCCGCACCATCTGCGGCCCCGAGCGCCTGCGCCAGCGCATGCTCGACGTCACCAGCACCGCACACATGTGGCCGAGCAAGGAGTTCTTCCTGGCCAAGCGCGCCGAGCAGAAGGCTCGCCACCACAAGTACAACGACACCGAATACAACCTCGAACCCAACGTCAAAGGCTCGCCCGGCGGACTACGGGATATTCAGACCATTCTGTGGGTAGCCCGTCGTCAGTACGGCACCCTGAACCTGCGTGCCCTGGCCGGCGAAGGCTTTCTGGTCGAGAGTGAAAACGCCCTGCTGGCGTCCTCTCAAGAATTCCTCTGGAAAGTGCGTTACGCCCTGCACATGCTGGCCGGTCGCTCCGAAGACCGCCTGCTGTTTGATCACCAGCGCACCATTGCCGGGCTGCTGGGTTTTGAAGGCGACGACGCCAAACAGGCCGTCGAAAACTTCATGCAGCAGTATTTCCGGGTGGTGATGAGCATTGCCCAGCTCAGCGACCTGATCATCCAGCACTTCGAGGAAGTCATCCTCGCCCCGGAAGACGAAGCGCCGCCACAGCCGATCAACTCGCGCTTCCAGCTTCACGACGGCTACATCGAGGCACGCAACGACAATGTGTTCCGCCGTACGCCGTTCGCCATGCTCGAGATCTTCGTGCTGATGGCCCAGCAGCCGGAAATCAAAGGCGTACGCGCCGACACCATTCGTCTGCTGCGGGAAAACCGTCACCTGATCGACGACAACTTTCGCAACGATATCCGCAACACCAGCCTGTTCATCGAGCTGTTCAAGTGCAAGATCGGCATCCACCGCAACCTGCGGCGGATGAACCGTTACGGCATTCTCGGGCGCTACCTGCCGGAGTTCGGCTTCATCGTCGGGCAGATGCAGCACGACCTGTTCCACATCTATACGGTCGATGCGCACACGCTGAACCTGATCAAACATCTGCGCAAATTGCAGTACACCCAGGTGTCGGAGAAATTCCCACTGGCCGCCAAGCTCATGGCTAAGCTGCCCAAGCCTGAACTCATTTATATGGCCGGCCTGTACCACGACATCGGCAAGGGCCGGCATGGTGATCACTCGGAAATTGGTGCCGTGGACGCTGAAGCGTTCTGTCAGCGCCATCAATTGCCGGTGTGGGACAGCCGCCTGATCGTGTGGCTGGTGCAGAACCACCTGGTGATGTCGACCACCGCCCAGCGCAAGGACCTGTCCGACCCGCAGGTAATCCACGACTTCGCGCTGGCGGTCGGTGACGAGACACGTCTCGACTACCTGTACGTGCTGACCGTGGCCGACATCAACGCGACCAACCCGACGCTGTGGAACTCGTGGCGCGCCAGTCTGCTGCGCCAGCTCTACACCGAAACCAAGCGTGCACTGCGCCGCGGCCTGGAGAACCCGGTGGATCGCGAAGAACAGATCCGCCAGACCCAGAGCGCAGCACTGGACATTCTGGTGCGCGGCGGCACCGACCCGGATGACGTCGAGCAGTTGTGGGCGCAGCTGGGCGACGACTACTTCCTGCGCCACACCGCCGGGGATGTGGCCTGGCACACCGACGCCATTCTCCAGCAACCGGCTGACGGCGGCCCGCTGGTGCTGATCAAGGAAACCACCCAGCGAGAATTCGAGGGCGGCACGCAGATCTTCATCTATGCGCCGGACCAGCACGACTTCTTCGCCGTGACCGTGGCTGCGATGGATCAGCTCAACCTGAACATTCACGACGCCCGGGTCATCACGTCCAGCAGCCAGTTCACCCTCGACACCTACATCGTGCTCGATACCGATGGCGACTCGATCGGCGACAATCCGGTCCGGGTCAAGCAGATTCGCGAGGGACTGACCGAAGCCCTGCGCAACCCGGCCGACTACCCGACGATCATCCAGCGTCGGGTGCCACGCCAGCTCAAGCATTTTGCGTTCGCCCCGCAGGTGACGATCCACAACGACGCCCAGCGTCCGGTAACCGTACTGGAACTCACTGCGCCGGATCGTCCAGGCCTGCTGGCACGGGTCGGCGGGATTTTCCTCGAGTTCGACCTGTCGCTGCAGAACGCCAAAATCGCCACCCTGGGCGAGCGGGTGGAAGACGTGTTCTTCATCACCGACGCCCACAATCAACCGCTGTCCGACCCGCTGCTGTGCAGCCGTTTGCAGGATGCCATCGTCGAACAGTTGAGCGTCAATCAGGAACCCGATATCAACCTGTCGCGCATCAGCATTTGATTGCGCGCCCGGATTCAACCGCTTTGCACGAGATCCCGCACCGATGAACAACGCTCTGTCCCAGCTTCAGCCCTACCCGTTCGAAAAGCTCCGCGCCCTGCTCGGCAGCGTTACGCCAAACCCGGACAAGCGCCCGATCGCGCTGTCCATCGGCGAACCGAAGCATCGCTCGCCAAGCTTCGTCGCCGAGGCGCTGGCCAACAATCTGGATCAGATGGCGGTGTACCCGACCACCCTCGGCATTCCGGCCCTGCGCGAAGCCATCGCGGCCTGGTGCGAACGTCGTTTCAACGTACCGAGCGGCTGGATCGACCCGGCGCGCAACGTGCTGCCGGTCAACGGCACCCGTGAAGCGCTGTTCGCTTTCACCCAGACCGTGGTCAACCGTGGCGACGACGCACTGGTGGTCAGCCCGAACCCGTTCTATCAGATCTACGAAGGCGCAGCGTTCCTCGCCGGGGCCAAGCCGCATTACCTGCCGTGCCTGGACGAGAACGGCTTCAATCCGGATTTCGACGCCGTATCGCCGGAGATCTGGAAGCGCTGCCAGATCCTGTTCCTCTGCTCGCCAGGCAACCCGACCGGTGCGCTGATTCCGGTCGACGTGCTGAAAAAGCTGATCGCCCTGGCCGACGAATACGACTTCGTGATCGCCGCCGACGAGTGCTACAGCGAACTGTACTTCGACGAACAAACCCCGCCGCCGGCCCTGCTCAGTGCCTGCGCAGAACTGGGCCGCCAGGACTTCAAGCGCTGCGTGGTGTTCCACAGCCTGTCCAAGCGCTCGAACCTGCCGGGGCTGCGTTCCGGTTTCGTCGCCGGCGACGCCGACATCCTCAAGGGCTTCCTGCTGTACCGCACTTACCACGGCTGCGCGATGCCGGTTCAGACCCAACTCGCCAGCGTCGCTGCGTGGAATGACGAAGTGCATGTACGCGCCAACCGTGCGCTGTATCGCGAGAAATTCGATGCCGTGCTGGCGATCCTCAGCCCGGTGATGGACGTGCAGCGCCCTGATGGTAGCTTCTATCTGTGGCCGAATGTGCAAGGCGACGATGCCGCGTTCTGCCGTGATCTGTTTGCCGAAGAACACGTGACCGTGGTGCCGGGCTCGTACCTGTCGCGCGACGTCGATGGCGTCAATCCGGGCGCCGGGCGCGTGCGGATGGCGCTGGTTGCGCCGCTGGCGGAATGCGTCGAGGCTGCCGAGCGTATTCGCGACTTCGTCCTGCGCCACAAGTAATGTCTGAATGCCCGTGCCGGGCAATCCGGCACGGGTGGTCAAATATCACGTAACACTTCCCCTGTTTTTTGTACCCCATTCCTGTGCCGGCCAGACGTTAGTCTTGAGTCGCGCTATTCGCTGCGCGTGAACCAACGCCAACTTTAACTTCATGGAAGAAGTGAACAATGAAAGAACTTCTGGATTGCCAACTGATTCAATGGCCTGACGATCAGGCCGCTTACACAGCCGCCATCAACGAGAATCCGGCAAATGCCGGTACCCACAGCGCACCCGGCTCTCGCCGCAAACGCTCCGTGATCAATTACTCGAAACTCTGGGCAAATGGCCGCACGTTAAAAATCGCATTCACGGATGCACCCGACGCAGACCTTAAGGCCGCGATTATCAAGGCGGCCTGTAAATGGCTGCCCTATATCAACCTCAAGTTTGAATTCGTCGACGATCTGAAAGGTGATATCCGCATCGCCACTCGGAACAATAACAACAGTTCGGTGCTCGGCACTGATGCGCTATTGATTCATCCCGACCATCCAACGATGAATCTGGGCGTCAAACCGGAACATGCCGATTTCGAAACCATCGTGGTTCACGAGTTCGGCCACGTGCTGGGGGCCCTGCACGAACATCAGCACCCTCAAGCCAATATTCCGTGGGACAAACCCAAGGTGTACGCGTTTTACCGAAATCGGGAAATGAATCCGCTGACCCGCGAACAGGTCGACCGCAATCTGTTCGCCTCCTTCGATACGCTGGACGCGCTTTATACGAATTACGACAGGCGATCGATCATGCACCATCCCGTATCGAACGATTTGACCATCGGCAACTGGCAAGTCCCGATCAACCGCAAGATCAGTAAAAAAGACAAACAATTGATGAAACTGCTTTATCCGAAATAAATTCCTGCTTCAAAACAATATTCGTCAGGTGCAACGCCTGACGAACCTGGATTGAACACACACCTACTTACATCAAACAACTTTCATACTTTCACGATCAACAATAACTTCACCACCCGAACTCATCGCGTTGCTGGACACGTTAATTATTTCCTGCAAGTAAGGACACTTGAACATGATTCAAACAATCACCCAGTCCCGCCGAAAAAAACGCGCAGCCGGCAAACCGGCTCACTTCTGGACGCCTGGCCAGACATTGCGAATTGCCTTTCTGAATGGCGACCAGGCGTTCAAAGAGGCTGTCAAAACCGCAGCGAGCAACTGGCTGCCTCACATCAACCTGAAGTTCGATTTTGTCGAGGGCGACTCAGGGGATATTCGTATCAAAAGCGAGCCCGGTATTTACTGGTCTGTCATCGGTAACAACGCCCTATTGGTCGAAGCGCCAGACCCGACCATGAGGCTGTCACCGGACCTGCGAGCACCAGCGTTCTTCGCCGCCAATGTCATGCATGAGTTCGGGCACGCATTGGGAGCCGAACATGAGCACCTGCACCCGGAGTCAAACATTCCCTGGAACAAACCTGCGGTTTACGCCTCACACGGCGTGGCCGAAGACGCCGATGAAGACGATTACGCGCGCCAGTCTGTCGATGAACGCTACTTCAACCTGCTCGATGCAGGCTCGTTCGACTATTCGCCTTACGATCCGAAATCGATCATGCATTACCCCGTTCGCCAGGACTGGACCCACGGCGATTTCAAGATTTATCTGAATCGAGTGCTCAGTGAAAAAGACAAGGCCTTCATGGCGAAGGTCTATCCGTACCCTGCTGCACAAACGGCGTAATCGGTGGACCGGGCCTCCTGGATTATTTGACCTGCCCCAGATTGGCCTCACTCAAATCCAGTTCTCCCAACACTTCCCGTAAAACGTCATCACCAATCTGATGCTGACGACTGAGGCTGTACAACTCAAGGCGCTGCGCCCGCAATGCCTTGAGGCGCAAGCGGCGTTCAAGCAGATCCATCTGGAACGCCAATGCCTGGGCTTCGGCGGAATCGTTGAACACCTCCAGCTGATGGCGGTACTCGGACATGATCCGCGCCTTGAGTTCCGCCGCCAGCGCGGCTTGCGCGGCATCCTGCGGGTTGACTTCTTCGATTTCCAGCGCGTGAATCGCCGCTTCCGCCGTCTTGCGCCAGGCGTCGCGCACTTCCTGACGACGCTTGTCGTCCGGGCTCTTTTCGAGGCCGCGCAACAGCAATGGCAGCGCAATACACGCCGCCACCAGCGACAACAGAATCACCCCGGCGGCGATGAAGATCAGCAGGTCGCGCTCGGGAAACACCTCGCTGCCCATCAGCATCGGCACCGACATCACACCCGCCAGGGTCACCGCACCGCGCACACCGCCAACGGTCAGCAACCAGCAGGAACGGGCGGTCGGCACCTGCGTCAGATCCCCCTTCCCACGCAGGCGACGCAACAGCACCGAAAGACGCCAGATGCTCTGCACCCAGATAAAACGCAACAGCACCAGCGCCAGAAAGATCGCCACCACATCGAGACAGCGATAGAACAGGGTCGGCCATAACGAGGTCTCGTGGCTGACCACCGCTTTAATGATGTCCGGCAGTTGCAGACCGAGCAGCAGGAAGATCAGGCCGTTGAAGGCAAACTCCAGCAACGACCACACGCTGCGATTGAGCAACCGGGTGCTGGTCTGGCGCGGCAGCAGATCGAGCCAGCTCTGCATCATCCCCGCCGCCACTGCCGAAAGAATGCCCGACGCGCCGAGTCGTTCGGCCAGCACGTAAGCGGCGAATGGCAACAGCAACATGAACACCACGTGGGTCGCCGGATCGTCCCAGCCCCGGGCGATCATCCAGGCGCGCAACCGACCAACCAGCCAGCTCAGCGCCACACCCACCGCTAGGCCGCCGACCGCGACCAGCACGAAGGTCAGGCTGGCGTTGGCCAGGGAAAACGCACCGGTGACCGCCGCGACCAGGGCGAACTTGAACGTCACCAGGCCCGAGGCATCGTTCATCAGCGCCTCGCCTTGCAGCATGTGCATCAACGGCGTGGGCAAGCGGTTCTGCGAAATGGCCGAGACGGCCACGGCATCCGTTGGCGACAGCACCGCCGCCAGCGCAAAGGCAACCGGCAAGGGAATCGTCGGCAGCAGCCAATGAATGAAGTAGCCCGCCCCGACTACGGTAAACAGCACCAACCCGACCGCCAGTGTCAGCACCGGCCCGCGCAGGCGCCACAATTCCCGCTTGGGCATGCGCCAGCCATCGGAAAACAGCAGCGGTGGCAGGAACAGAAAGAGGAACAGTTCCGGATCAAGGGCCACGTGCAGGCCGAGGGTCGGCCAGGCCAGCAAGGCACCGGCGGCGATCTGCACCAGTGGCAGCGGCAGCGGAATCACCCGTCCAATCAGGCGCGAGACACTGACCAGCATCAGCAGAATCAGGACGGTATAAGCGGTTTGCATAAAGCGGAAATCCCGGACAATCGACAGCGTTGAACTGCCATATTAGCCGCTTAGGCTGTGCGTGGCCGTTGCACCTATGTCGCAGCCCCCTCAGCAAAAGCAACCTCGGCGCCGCGAAACCGTCTGGTCATGGCATAATCCGACACCATTTTTTTCCAGCACCTGTAAAGGGGGCAATTCCTTGACCGTTTCAAGCAAAACGTTGCACCTTTTCGGCATCAAAGCCTGCGACACCATGAAAAAGGCGCGCACCTGGCTCGATGAACACGCTGTCAGCTATGACTTCCACGATTACAAGACCGCCGGCATTGACCGCGAGCACCTGACCCAATGGTGCGACGAGCATGGCTGGCAAACGGTGTTGAACCGCGCAGGAACGACCTTTCGCAAACTCGACGACGAACGCAAAGCCGATCTCGACCAGTCGAAAGCCATCGAACTGATGCTCGCTCAACCCTCGATGATCAAGCGCCCGGTGCTCGATCTCGGTGACCGAACCCTGATTGGCTTCAAGCCAGACATCTACGCGGCCGCGCTCAAGTAAGCAGCCCGTCACTTTTTGTAGAGGTATTCACATGTCCAACTCCCTTTTCAGTATCGCCTTCGGCGTCGGCACCCAGAACCGTCAAGGCGCGTGGCTGGAAGTGTTCTACGCCCAGCCGCTGTTGAACCCTTCGGCCGAACTGGTTGCCGCAGTTGCACCGATCCTCGGCTACACCGAAGGCAACCAGGCCATCACCTTCACCACCGCACAGGCTGCGCAACTGGCTGAAGCCGTGAAAGGCATCGACGCGGTACAAGGCAAGCTGCTGACCCGCCTGGCCGAAAGCCACAAGCCGCTGGTCGCGACCCTGCTGGCCGAAGACGCGCAACTGACTTCGACTCCTGAGGCTTACCTCAAGCTGCACCTGTTGTCCCATCGCCTGGTCAAGCCGCACGGCGTGAGCCTGGCCGGGATCTTCCCGCTGCTGCCGAACGTGGCCTGGACCAGCCAGGGCGCGATCGACCTGAGCGAACTGGCCGAGCTGCAACTCGAAGCCCGTCTGCGCGGCGAGCTGCTGGAAGTGTTCTCGGTGGACAAGTTCCCGAAAATGACCGACTACGTGGTACCGGCCGGCGTGCGTATCGCTGACGCCGCACGTCTGCGTCTGGGCGCCTACGTGGGCGAAGGCACCACCGTGATGCACGAAGGTTTCATCAACTTCAACGCCGGCACCGAAGGCCCGGGCATGATCGAAGGCCGCGTCTCCGCTGGCGTCTTCGTCGGCAAGGGTTCGGACCTGGGCGGCGGCTGCTCGACCATGGGCACCCTGTCGGGCGGCGGCAACATCGTGATCAAGGTCGGCGAAGGCTGCCTGATCGGCGCCAACGCCGGTATCGGTATCCCCCTGGGCGACCGCAACACCGTCGAGTCGGGCCTGTACGTGACCGCCGGCACCAAGGTCGCGCTGCTGGACGAGCACAACAACCTGGTCAAAGTGGTCAAGGCCCGTGAACTGGCCGGTCAGACCGATCTGCTGTTCCGTCGCAATTCGGAAACCGGTGCCGTGGAATGCAAAACCCACAAATCGGCGATCGAACTGAACGAAGCACTGCACGCTCACAACTAAGCGCCGCTGTGACCTCCTGTGGGAGCGGGCTTGCTCGCGAAGACGGTGTGTCAGTCACCCTTCATTTTGACTGACACGACGCATTCGCGGGCAAGCCCGCTCCCACAGGGTTCGGCGTTAACCCGCCCATCTTCACCAGGGCTTGAAACCGTGATGATTCCCTCCCCCTGGCGCGCCGATTTCCCGGCCATCGCCGCCCTGCAACGGCAAGACCAGACCTATCTGGACAACGCCGCCACCACGCAAAAACCCCAGGCCCTGCTCGACGCGCTGGCGCATTACTACGCCAATGGCGCGGCCAACGTGCATCGTGCCCAGCATCTGCCCGGCGCCCACGCCACGCAGGCGTTCGAGGACAGCCGCCTGAAGGTCGCCCAGTGGCTGAATGCCGGTGACAGCGGGCGGATCATCTTCACCCACGGCGCCACCAGCGCGCTGAATCTCCTGGCTTACGGCCTGGAACATCTTTTCCTTCCAGGCGATGAAATTGTCATCAGCGCCCTGGAGCATCACGCCAATCTGCTGCCGTGGCAGCAACTGGCACAACGTCGCGACCTCAAACTGGTGATCCTGCCGCTGGACGATGACGGGGTCATCGACCTCGCTGCTGCCGTTCACCTGATCGGTCCGCGCACTCGCTTGCTGGCGGTCAGCCAGTTGTCCAACGTACTGGGCGCCTGGCAACCGTTGCCGGCGTTGCTGGCGATGGCCAAGGCGCACAACGCGCTGACCGTGGTCGATGGCGCTCAAGGCGTGGTCCACGGCCGGCATGACGTGCAGGCGCTGGGTTGCGACTTTTACGTGTTTTCCAGCCACAAGCTGTACGGCCCCGATGGCCTTGGCGTGCTGTTCGGGCGCAACGCCGCGCTCGAACAACTGCGCCCGTGGCAGTTCGGTGGCGAAATGGTGCTGGAAGCCAATTATCACGATGCGCGTTTCCGCCCGGCGCCACTGGGCTTCGAAGCGGGAACGCCGCCGATTGCCAGCGTGATCGGCCTCGGCGCGACCCTCGATTATCTGGCCGGTCTGGATCAGGACGCCGTGTCCGCCCACGAAGCCGCGCTGCACGATTACCTGTTACGCGGTCTCGCCGCCCGCAATGGCATTCGTCTGCTGGGCAAGCCGCAACTGGCGTTGGCCAGTTTTGTCGTCGAAGGCGTGCACAACGCCGATCTGGCGCACTTGCTGACCGAACAGGGCATCGCCGTGCGTGCCGGGCACCACTGCGCGATGCCGCTGCTCAAGCGTTTCGAACTGGCCGGGGCGATTCGCGTGTCGCTGGCGCTGTACAACGATTCCGAAGATCTGGAGCGGTTCTTTGAAGCGCTGGATCAAGCGCTGGAGTTGTTGCGATGAGTCTGCCGGTCGAGGCCGCCGACGCGCTGCAAACGTTTCAGAACGCCGCCGGCTGGGAACAGCGGGCGCGGCTGTTGATGCAATTTGGTGACCGCCTGCCGCCGTTGAGCGATGCGGACAAGTGCGAGGCCAATCGAGTGCACGGCTGTGAAAGTCAGGTGTGGCTGGTTGGAGAGTTGCGCGACGGTCACTGGCATTTCGCGGCGAGCAGCGATGCACGGATGATTCGAGGGTTGGTGGCGTTGTTGCTGTTGCGGGTCAACGGCTTGACCGCGGGCGAGTTGCAGCAGGTGGATCTGCCGGACTGGTTCAATCAGTTGGGACTGTCGCGGCAGTTGTCGCCTTCGCGCAGCAATGGCTTGAATGCCGTGCTGCAGCGGATGAACGAGCTGGCGCAGTAAAAGGGCTGCTGGGCAGCCCTATGCTTCAGGCCTGAGACTTGACCCGATCCGCCGGTCGCCGCACGCCCGCCACAATCTTGTCCACAGCCTTGGTCGCCGCGACCATGCCGAACGTCGCCGTCACCATCATCACCGCGCCAAACCCGCCGGCGCAGTCCAGTTTCACGCCGTCACCGACGAAACTCTTCTGCAGGCAAATACTGCCGTCCGGTTTCGGATAGCGCAGCTGTTCGGTGGAGAACACACACGGCACGCTGTAATGGCGAGTCACTGTGCGCGAGAAGCCGTAGTCGCGACGCAGCGTCGAGCGCACTTTCGAGGCCAGTGGGTCGTTGAAGGTGCGGTTGAGGTCGCAGACCTGAATCAACGTCGGATCGATCTGCCCGCCAGCTCCACCGGTAGTGATGATCTGAATCTTGCGGCGCTTGCACCAGGCAATCAGCGCAGCCTTGGCGTTGACCGCGTCGATGCAGTCGATCACGCAGTCGATGTTCGGCGTGATGTATTCGGCCATGGTGTCGCGGGTGACGAAATCCGCCACGGCGTGCACCTTGCAGTCCGGGTTGATCCCGCGCAGACGCTCGGCCATCACCTCGACCTTGGGCTTGCCAACGGTGCTGTCGAGCGCGTGCAACTGGCGGTTGGCGTTGCTGACGCAGACGTCGTCGAGGTCGAACAGCGAAATCTCGCCCACCCCGCAACGGGCCATGGCTTCCGCCGCCCAGGAACCGACGCCGCCAACGCCGACAATCGCCACATGGGCTGCACGCAGGCGCTCAAGGCCCTCGATGCCATACAAACGGGCGATGCCTGCAAACCGCGGATCTTCTGTACTCATGACCATTACCCTGAAAACCGGCGCGCATTATAGGGCCGTCGGCGGCCAAGAGCATCTTTGCGCTATGAACGGCGAATGCGCCTGCTTTAATTAAAGCTGCACGTAACAAAGATTTGTCTTACACGCTGAAACGAAAGAACTTAAGTCAGGTTGGATTGCCCAACGTCCGGCATTTCCCTGTCTCTTGTAGGACTAGGCGAACTGCCGGTGTAGGATGCGCGCCCTCCTGGCGTCAACCAGCCGACCCTTCGTTCCACAGCCTTTGGAACCCGACACAGCTATGTCATCGCGTAAATTTGGACTCAACCTGGTGGTGGTTCTGGCAATCGCCGCCCTGTTCACCGGTTTCTGGGCGCTGATCAACCGCCCCGTCTCCGCGCCGAACTGGCCGGAGCAGATCTCCGGTTTCTCCTATTCACCGTTCCAGCAGGGACAGTTCCCACAGAAGGATCAGTATCCGACCGACGATGAAATGCGCCGCGACCTGGAGATCATGAGCAAGCTGACGGACAACATCCGCATCTACTCGGTCGACGGTTCCCTGCAGGACATCCCGAAACTGGCGGAAGAATTCGGTCTGCGCGTGACCCTGGGGATCTGGATCAGCCCCGACCAGGAGCGCAACGAGCGGGAGATCGCTAAAGCTATCGAGTTGGCCAACTCTTCGCGCAGTGTGGTTCGCGTGGTGGTCGGCAACGAAGCATTATTCCGGGAGGAAATCACGCCTGAGGCCCTGACCGTCCTGCTGGATCGTGTCCGTGCAGCGGTGAAGGTACCGGTCACCACCTCCGAACAATGGCATATCTGGGAGAAATACCCGCAACTGGCCAAACACGTCGACCTGATTGCCGCCCACGTTCTGCCCTACTGGGAATTCATTCCGGTGGACAAGGCCGGGCAGTTCGTTTTCGACCGCGCCCGCGACCTGAAAAAGATGTTCCCGAAAAAACCGCTGCTGCTGTCCGAAGTGGGCTGGCCGAGCAACGGCCGCATGCGCGGTGGCGCCGATGCGTCGCCGGCGGATCAGGCGATCTACCTGCGCACGCTGGTCAACAAACTCAACCGTCAGGGCTTCAACTATTTCGTGATCGAAGCGTTTGACCAGCCGTGGAAGGCCAGCGACGAAGGTTCGGTCGGCGCTTACTGGGGCGTGTTCAACGCCGCACGCCAGCAGAAATTCAACTTCGAAGGCCCGGTGGTGGCGATCCCGCAATGGCGCGTGCTGGCCATCGGTTCGGTGGTGCTGGCGCTGTTGTCGCTGACCCTGCTGATGATCGACGGCTCGGCCCTGCGTCAGCGCGGCCGTACCTTCCTGACCTTTATCGCGTTTCTGTGCGGTTCGGTGCTGGTGTGGATCGGTTACGACTACAGCCAGCAATACAGCACGTGGTTCAGCCTGACGGTGGGCTTCCTGCTGGCGCTCGGTGCGCTCGGGGTGTTCATCGTGTTGCTGACCGAGGCCCACGAACTGGCCGAAGCGGTGTGGATTCACAAACGCCGGCGTGAATTCCTGCCGGTGGTCGGCGATTCTGATTACCGCCCGAAGGTTTCGATCCACGTGCCCTGCTACAACGAGCCGCCGGAGATGGTCAAACAGACCCTCAACGCCCTGGCCAACCTCGACTATCCGGACTTCGAAGTCCTGATCATCGACAACAACACCAAGGACCCGGCGGTCTGGGAACCGGTGCGCGACTACTGCGAAACGCTCGGCCCGCGCTTCAAGTTCTTCCACGTCTCGCCCCTGGCCGGTTTCAAGGGCGGCGCGCTGAACTACCTGATCCCGCACACCGCCAAGGACGCCGAAGTGATCGCGGTGATCGACTCCGACTACTGCGTGCACCCGAACTGGCTCAAGCACATGGTGCCGCACTTCGCCGACCCGAAAATCGCCGTGGTGCAGTCGCCGCAGGATTATCGCGACCAGAACGAAAGCACCTTCAAAAAGCTCTGCTACGCCGAATACAAAGGCTTCTTCCACATCGGCATGGTCACCCGCAACGACCGCGACGCGATCATCCAGCACGGCACCATGACCATGACCCGTCGTTCGGTTCTGGAAGAACTGGGCTGGGCCGACTGGTGCATCTGTGAAGACGCCGAACTCGGTCTGCGGGTATTCGAGAAAGGCCTGTCGGCGGCGTATTACCACGACAGTTACGGCAAGGGTCTGATGCCGGACACCTTCATCGACTTCAAGAAGCAGCGTTTCCGCTGGGCCTACGGCGCGATCCAGATCATCAAGCGTCACACCCGCAGCCTGCTGCGCGGCAAAGACACCGAGCTGACTCGCGGCCAGCGTTACCACTTCCTCGCAGGCTGGCTGCCTTGGGTGGCGGACGGCATGAACATCTTCTTCACCGTCGGCGCGCTGTTGTGGTCGGCGGCGATGATTATCGTGCCGCAGCGGGTCGATCCGCCGCTGCTGATTTTCGCGATCCCGCCACTGGCGCTGTTCGTGTTCAAGGTCGGCAAGATCATCTTCCTCTACCGTCGCGCCGTGGGCGTGAACCTCAAGGATGCATTCTGCGCGGCACTGGCCGGTCTGGCGTTGTCGCACACCATCGCCAAAGCGGTGCTGTACGGCTTCTTCACCAGCAGCATTCCGTTCTTCCGCACCCCGAAAAACGCCGACAACCATGGCTTCTGGGTGGCGATTTCCGAAGCCCGGGAAGAGCTGTTCATCATGCTGCTGTTGTGGGGCGCGGCGCTGGGGATCTTCCTGGTGCAGGGCATTCCGAGCAACGACATGCGCTTCTGGGTGGCCATGTTGCTGGTGCAGTCGCTGCCGTACGTGGCGGCGCTGATCATGGCGTTCCTGTCGTCGCTGCCAAAACCTGCGGCTGCGCCTGAACCGGCACCGGTGGTCTAAATCCTCACCGATGCACTAAACGGCGGCCAATGGTCGCCGTTTTGCTTTAAGATAACCGCCATTTTGCGCGCCTTGCCCCCCAGCTTTCGGAGTTTTCCATGACGGCCCACGCCGACCTTTCGCCGACCCTTCAACTCGCCATCGACCTGATCCGCCGTCCGTCCGTGACGCCGGTCGACGCCGATTGCCAGAAGCAGATGATGCAGCGCCTGGGCGATGCCGGTTTCCAGCTGGAACCGATGCGCATCGAAGATGTGGATAACTTCTGGGCGACTCACGGCAAAGGCGACGGCCCGGTGCTGTGCTTCGCTGGCCACACCGACGTGGTACCAACCGGCCCGGTTACTGCGTGGCAGATCGACCCGTTCAACGCAGTGATCGACGAGCACGGCATGCTCTGCGGCCGTGGCGCGGCGGACATGAAAGGCAGCCTGGCTTCGATGACAGTCGCCGCCGAGCGCTTCGTCGCCGACTACCCGGATCACAAGGGCAAGGTCGCGTTCCTGATCACCAGCGACGAAGAAGGCCCGGCGCATCACGGCACCAAGGCTGTGGTCGAGCGCCTGGCAGCCCGTAACGAGCGTCTGGACTGGTGCATCGTCGGCGAACCGTCGAGCACCACGCTGGTCGGCGACGTGGTGAAGAACGGTCGTCGCGGCTCCCTCGGCGCCAAACTGACCGTGCGCGGTGTCCAGGGCCACGTCGCCTATCCGCACCTGGCGAAGAACCCGATCCACCTCGCTGCCCCGGCTCTGGCCGAGCTGGCCGCCGAGCATTGGGATCACGGCAACGACTTCTTCCCGCCGACCAGTTTCCAGATTTCCAACGTCAACTCCGGCACCGGCGCGACCAACGTGATTCCGGGCGATCTGGTGGCGGTGTTCAACTTCCGCTTCTCCACCGAGTCGACCGTTGAAGGGCTGCAGAAACGCGTCGCCGACATCCTCGACAAGCACGGCCTGGACTGGCACATCGACTGGGCGCTGTCCGGTCTGCCGTTCCTCACCGAGCCGGGTGCGCTGCTCGACGCAGTGTCTTCGAGCATCAAGCAGATCACCGGCCGCGAGACCAAGGCGTCCACCAGCGGCGGTACCTCCGACGGTCGTTTCATCGCGACCATGGGCACGCAGGTTGTTGAGCTGGGCCCGGTCAACGCGACCATCCACCAGGTCAACGAGCGCGTGCTGGCGGCCGATCTCGACGTGCTGACCGAGATCTACTACCAGACCCTGATCAAGTTGCTCGTCTGATGCTCGCGTGCCCGATCTGCAGTGAACCGCTGAATGCGGTGGACAACGGCGTGGTCTGCCCCGCCGGCCACCGCTTTGACCGTGCGCGCCAGGGTTACCTCAACCTGCTGCCGGTGCAGCACAAGAACAGCCGCGATCCCGGTGACAATCAGGCGATGGTCGAGGCCCGCCGCGACTTTCTGAACGCCGGGCATTACGCGCCGGTGGCCAAGCGTCTGGCGGAGCTGGCGGCGAGTTATGCGCCAGCCCGTTGGGTCGATATCGGTTGTGGCGAGGGTTACTACACCGCGCAGATCGCCGAGGCTTTGCCCGACGCCGACGGTTACGCGCTGGACATCTCGAAGGAAGCGGTCAAACGCGCCTGTAAACGCAATCCGGCACTGACCTGGTTGATCGCCAGCATGGCCCGGGTGCCACTGGCCGCCGGCAGTTGCCAGTTTCTGGCCAGTGTATTCAGTCCGTTGGACTGGGAAGAAGCCAAGCGCCTGCTCAGCGTCGGCGGCGGTCTGATGAAAGTCGGCCCGACCAGCGGCCATCTGATGGAATTGCGCGAACGCCTGTACGACGAAGTGCGCGAATACACCGACGACAAGCACTTGGCCCTGGTGCCGGAAGGCATGGCGCTGGCGCACAGTGAAACCCTGGAATTCAAACTGACGCTGGACAAGCCCGAGGATCGCGCCAACCTGCTGGCGATGACGCCCCACGGCTGGCGCGCCAGTGCCGAGCGCCGCGCGGCGGTGATCGAACAGCCCGAGCCGTTCGTGACCACGGTCTCGATGCGCTACGATTATTTCGTTCTTCAATAACTTTTGGTCCCGGGCAACGACCCGGGGCCGGCTAAATCCGCGAATGGATTTTTCAGACCCGCAGTGAGGATATCCATGCGCCAACCGGACATCGAGATTTACCTGAAAGACGCCGACGTCGACCACAAGGCCATTTCCGCCTGGCTGGGCGCCGCCCTCGGCCCGTGCAGCGACTGGGTACAGAAAGGTCAGACGTACAAGTGCAAGGCCGGCAACATCCCGGTGACCTGGCTGCCGAAAGCCGTGGGCAAGTGGAACAGCCTGTACCTGGAAAGCGATGCGACCCCTTGGGACGACGACATCGCCTGCGCCCGGGCAGCCTTTGCCGCGCTGAACGTCGAAGTGCGCTGCGCGCCGGGGACGTGGGTCGAGGATGAAGGTGAAGAGACGGCGGATCGCTGGATTCGGATCAGCGTCGATGGTGAAGAAGAAATCACCTGGAAAACTGCATAACAAAGCCGTACACAAAACCTGTGGGAGCGGCGGTTCGACGCTTCGACTTGCCCGCTCCCACAGTGTTTTTTCGGGGATCCGAAGAGTGCGGTTTACAACCCGACCACGTCTTCAGCCTGCAACCCCTTCTGCCCTTCCACCACCGCGTATTCAACCTGCTGACCCTCGGTCAGCGAACGATGGCCTTCGCCGCGGATCGCGCGATAGTGCACGAACACGTCCACCCCGTCTTCGCGCTGAATGAAGCCGTAGCCCTTGGCGTCGTTGAACCACTTCACGTTGCCGGTTTCACGTGTTGCCATCTGTTCATACTCCTTTTTTATTATTGAACAGGCTTTTCGCAGGAAAGCCTTTGAGGAACGTCAGCCTGCGTCCGACGTCCATAAAAGGGCCCCGGCGACAGATCGCCGAGTATATGACAGGCGGCAAAACTCTCAACAGGAGATTACTTCGCCGCTTTTTTGCCGATTTTCGCCCAATACGGCAAACTGTCGACCGCCCGAGCAAACGCTCGGTTTATCCACTCACGCAGAAGCCGTATGACCCGTTCCCCGTTCCGCCGTCTTGTGTTTGGCACCTTGCGCCGACTGTTGTATCTCTGGGTTCGCTCCGAGACGATCAACCAGTCGTCGTTCACCCTCAACCTCGACCGCAGTCGTCCGGTGTTCTACGTTCTGCAAAATCCATCGCTGACTGATCTGGCGGTGGTCGACACCGAGTGCACCAAGGCCGGCCTGCCGCGCCCGGTGCTGCCGGTGTCCGTGGGTTCGCTGATCGAACCGGCGGCGTTTTTCTACCTGACGCCAGACCCGGACTGGCTCGGTCGCCAGGACAAGCGCGGTGCACCGCCGACCCTGACCCGACTGGTCAGCGCCCTCAGCCAGAACGCTGCCGAAGACGCGCAGATCATTCCGGTCAGCGTGTTCTGGGGCCAGTCGCCGGACAGCGAAAACAGTCCGTGGAAACTGCTGTTCGCCGACAGCTGGGCCGTCACCGGGCGTCTGCGTCGCCTGCTGAGCATCATGATTCTGGGGCGCAAGACCCGCGTGCAATTCTCCGCACCGATCCACCTGCGCGAACTGATCGAACACAACAAGGGCCACGAGCGCACGGTGCGCATGGCCCAGCGGATCCTGCGGGTGCACTTCCGCAACCTCAAGGCTGCAGTGATCGGTCCGGACATTTCCCACCGCCGCAACCTGGTCAAAGGCCTGCTCAACCAGCCGCTGGTCAAGCAAGCGATCCTCGACGAAGCCGAGCGCGAAAACATCTCCCCGGAAAAAGCCAAGGCCCAGGCCCTGCGCTACGGTAACGAGATCGCCTCGGACTACACCTACACCGCGATCCGTTTTCTGGAAGTGGTGCTGAGCTGGTTCTGGAACAAGATCTACGACGGGATCAAGGTCAACCACATTGAAGGCGTGCAGAAGGTCGCCCAGGGTCACGAAGTGATCTACGTGCCGTGCCACCGCAGCCACATCGACTATCTGCTGCTGTCGTACTTGCTGTTCCGCAATGGCCTGACCCCGCCGCACATCGCCGCCGGGATCAACCTCAACATGCCGGTGATCGGCAGCCTGCTGCGCCGTGGCGGCGCGTTCTTCATGCGCCGCACGTTCAAGGGCAATCCACTGTACACCTCGGTGTTCAACGAATACCTGCACACCCTGTTCACCAAAGGTTTCCCGGTCGAGTACTTCGTCGAGGGCGGTCGCTCGCGTACCGGGCGCATGCTGCAACCGAAAACCGGGATGCTCGCAATCACCATGCGCAGCTTCCTGCGTTCGTCGCGGATGCCGATCGTGTTTGTGCCGGTGTACATCGGTTATGAGCGCGTGCTCGAAGGCCGCACCTACCTCGGCGAGCTGCGTGGCGCGAGCAAGAAGAAAGAATCGATCTTCGACATCTTCAAAGTCATCGGCGCGCTAAAGCAGCGCTTCGGCCAAGTGGCGGTGAACTTTGGCGAGCCGATCAAACTGGCGGAATTCCTCGACAGCGAACAGCCCGACTGGCGCCAGCAGGAACTCGGCCCGCAGTACAAGCCGGCGTGGCTCAACGAAACCACCAATCGCCTCGGCGAAAAAGTCGCGCAGCACCTGAACGAAGCGGCGGCGATCAACCCGGTCAACCTGGTGGCGCTGGCGCTGCTGTCGACCACCCGCCTGGCGCTGGATGATCGGGCCATGGCGCGGGTGCTGGATCTGTATCTGGCGCTGCTGCGCAAGGTGCCATACTCACCGCACACCACCTTGCCGGAAGGCGATGGCCGCGCGCTGATCGAGCACGTGAAGGACATGGATCTGCTGTCCGAGCAGAACGATGCGCTGGGCAAGATCCTTTATCTGGACGAGCAGAACGCCGTCCTGATGACCTATTACCGCAACAACGTGCTGCACATCTTCGCCCTGCCGGCGCTGCTGGCGAGCTTCTTCCAGAGCACCTCGCGCATGAGCCGCGAACAGATCCTGCGCTACACCCGCGCGCTGTATCCGTACCTGCAATCGGAGCTGTTCATCCGCTGGACCCTGGACGAACTGGACGCGGTGATCGATCAGTGGCTGGAAGCGTTCGTCGAACAGGGCCTGCTGCGTTTCGAGAAAGACGTGTACCTGCGCCCGGCACCGAGCTCGCGGCATTTCGTGCTGCTGACCCTGCTGTCGAAGAGCATCGCCCAAACCTTGCAACGCTTCTACATGACGGTTTCCCTGCTGCTCAACAGCGGCCAGAAAAGCATCAGCGCCGAAGAACTGGAAGACCTGTGCACGGTCATGGCCCAGCGCCTGTCGATCCTGCATGGCCTGAACGCACCGGAGTTCTTCGACAAGAGCCTGTTCCGCCACTTCATCCAGACAATGCTCGACCTCGACGTGCTGCGCCGCGACGAAGCCGGCAAGTTGAGCTACCACGAACTGCTCGGCGAACTGGCCGAAGGCGCGGCCAAACGGGTGTTGCCGGCGGAGATTCGCTTGTCGATCCGTCAGGTGGCACTGCACCGCAGTGAAGATGCGGCCGATCAGCCCGCCGCCCCTGTGCAAAGCGACTAAATTCCTACAGGCGCCAGGCTTCTTCTGGCGCCGTCGATACGGAGATCTCCGATGAAAAAACTTTCCCTTCTTGCCGCCGCCACGTTGCTCAGCGCCTGCCAGTCGACCGCTCCGGCCGGCAAGGTCAGCCTCGACGGCGAAGTGTTCTACCTGCAACGCATCGCCCTGCCGCCCAGTGCGACCTTGAGCGTGAGCCTGCAGGACGTTTCGCTGGCCGACGCTCCAGCCGTGGTACTCGACGAACAGAAAGGCCCGGTCAAAGGCCAGGTGCCGCTGCCGTTCCACTTGAGCTACGATCCGGCCCAGGTCAAACCCGGCCACCGCTACTCGGTCAGCGCGCGCATTGAAGTCAACGGCGAGCTGATGTTCATCACCACCGAAAACCATGCCGTGCAGCTTGATGGCAAGGATCCGCAGCCACTGAAGATCCGCGTCGACTCGGCCCGTTAACGCCCTTTTCAAACAAGGAAGCTTTCATGCTCCGTCCTACCCTTCGCTTCGCCGGCCTGTGCGCGGGCCTGATGATCTCCGCCAACGCACTGGCCCTGTCCCTCAGCGACCTGTCGCAAGGCGACGCCACCGGTGGCCTCAAGGATGCCCTGACCCAGGGCGCGCAACTGGCCGTGAAACAACTCGGCACGCCGGGCGGTTTCAGCAACAACCCGGACGTGAAGATCGAACTGCCGGGCAAACTCGGGAAAGTCGCCGGCAAGATGAAAGCCTTCGGCATGGGCGCTCAAGTTGAAGAACTGGAAACCGCCATGAACAAGGCCGCGGAAACCGCCGTCACCCAGGCCCAGCCGATCCTCGTCGACGCCGTGAAGAAAATGAGCGTGGAAGACGCCAAAGGCATCCTCAGCGGCGGCAACGACTCCGCTACTCAATACCTGGACAAATCCAGCCGCGAACAGATCCGCACCAAATTCCTGCCGATCGTCAAACAGGCGACCGACAAGGTCGGCGTAGCCCAGAAATACAACGCCTTCGCCGGCCAGGCCGCAACCTTCGGCGTGGTGGATGCGAAGAGCGCCAACATCGAAAGCTACGTGACCGAACAAGCGCTCAACGGCCTGTTCGAAATGATCGGCAAACAGGAAGAAACCATCCGCAACAACCCGGCCGCTGCGGCGACGAGTCTGGCGAAAAAAGTGTTTGGTACGCTTTAACTCTTTCGTGCAATGAAAAGCCCGCTGATCTTTACAGGTTCAGCGGGCTTTTTCATGGGGTCAGATTTGTGGAGCGAACTCATCCAAAGCTTAGGTTGAGATCGCAAAACTGAAGAAAACGCTCAAGAGCTTTCTGGTGCTCCGAAGCTTTGTTGAACGACTCAAGAAGCCCCCTCACCCTAGCCCTCTCCCGAGGGAGAGGGGACTGACCGAGTTGTTTGGGAGAGGTACGCCGACGTGAAATACCGAGGTGAACTCGGGTTTTAAAACACATACCGCTCTATTCCCCTCCCTCCCGCTTTGGCTTTGGCTTTCCACCACTCAACACAATGAGCGTTAGCTCGAGTACCGCTTTTGACGTGCCGGCCCCTTCGGCCGGCTGAGTGGAGGGATTTATCCGGGGGTGGGAGCGCAGCGACCGTTTGGCGAAGCCAAACACATCGAGAGGAGGTGCAGCGAAGCAAACCGGAGGCGATGCCCCCGGATGAATCCCGGAGCGAAGGAACCCCAAGCCCCAGCGAGGGGCCGAACGCCGGGGCCAAGCCTTTTGCTTACTTTTTGCTGGGCCGGCATTCCGGCGTTTGAAAAAGTGAGCCGCTGTAAGAGCGGAACCGCCAGTCGCAACACCCGCAGAAACGGATATTCACCCAAAACCCCAAGAGTCTGGTCGGCCCGAAGGCCGCCAAGCTCACCAAACCAAATCAAGACTCCTTGCGAACCCTGAACCAAGCCGCATACAACGCCGGCAAAAACAAAAGCGTCAGAGCAGTAGCAACAATTAACCCCCCCATAATCGCCACCGCCATCGGCCCAAAAAACACACTGCGCGAAAGCGGAATCATCGCCAGCACCGCCGCCAGCGCCGTCAACACAATCGGCCGGAACCGCCGCACGGTCGCCTCGATAATCGCCTGCCACGGTTTGAGCCCGGCGGCGATGTCCTGCTCGATCTGATCCACCAGAATCACCGAGTTACGCATGATCATCCCCGACAGCGCGATCGTCCCGAGCATCGCCACAAACCCGAACGGCTGACGGAACACCAGCAGAAACAGCGTCACTCCGATCAACCCCAGCGGCGCCGTCAGAAACACCATCGCCGTGCGCGAAAAACTGCGCAACTGCACCATCAGCAACGTCAGCACCACGACAATGAACATCGGCACGCCGGCGTTCACCGACTTCTGCCCACGCTCCGAATCCTCCACCGTACCGCCGACATCCAGCAGATAGCCGTCCGGCAATTCGGCGCGGATCGGATCAAGCGTCGGCATGATCTGCTTCACCAGCGTTGCCGGTTGTTCCTTGCCATAGATGTCCGCCCGCACGGTCACGTTCGGCAGACGATTGCGGTGCCAGATGATGCCTTCCTCGAAGCCATATTCCAGCGTGGCAATCTGCGACAGCGCGACGCTGCGACCGTTGTCGGTCGGCACCGCCAGACTCGGCAGCAACGACAATTCGGTGCGCTCGTGCACGGTGCCGCGCAGGAGGATTTCGATCAGTTCGTTGTCCTCGCGGTACTGGCTGACGCTGGAGCCGGTCAGCGAACTCTGGAGGAATTTCGCCAGATTCGCCGTGCTCACACCCAGTGCCCGGGCGCGATCCTGATCAATGTTCAGGTACACGACCTTGCTCGGCTCTTCCCAGTCCAGATGCACATTCACCACATGCGGGTTCTCGCGCACCTTGGCCGCCACCTTGCGCGCCAAAGCACGGACTTCCTCGATGTGCTCGCCGGTGACACGGAATTGCACCGGATAACCGACCGGCGGGCCGTTTTCCAGGCGCGTGACCCGCGAGCGCAAGGCCGGGAACTGCTCGTTCAACGTCTCGATCAGCCAAGTGCGCAGCGCTTCGCGCTCCTCGATGGTTTTCGCCAGAACGACGAACTGGGCGAAGCTCGCCGCCGGCAGTTGTTGATCCAGCGGCAGATAGAAACGTGGCGAACCGGTGCCGACGTAAGCGACATAGTTGTCGATGCCAGCGTGATCCTTGAGCATCGCTTCCAGCCGTTTGACTTCGGCCGTGGTATTGGCCAGCGAGGCGCCCTCGGCAAGCTTCAGATCGACCATCAGCTCCAGTCGCCCGGAAGCCGGAAAGAACTGCTGCGGCACGAACCGGAACAACGCCAGCGACGCAACAAATAGCAGCACGGTGAGCACGATCACGGTTTTGCGCCGACGTACGCACCACTCCACCAGACGCCGTACCCGTTGGTAGAAAGGCGTACCGTAGGGATCGGTCTGGCCGTCAGCCGTACCGTGTTTGGCCGCGTGAATTTTCGCCAGATCCGGCAGGAGTTTTTCTCCCAGATACGGCACGAACACCACGGCCGCCACCCAGGATGCGAGCAGAGCAATGGTCACCACCTGGAAGATCGAGCGGGTGTATTCGCCGGTGCCGGATTGCGCCGTGGCAATTGGCAGGAAACCGGCGGCGGTGATCAGCGTACCGGTGAGCATCGGGAACGCGGTGCTGGTCCAGGCGTAACTGGCGGCTTTGATCCGGTCAAAGCCCTGCTCCATTTTGATCGCCATCATTTCCACGGCGATGATCGCGTCGTCCACCAGCAAACCCAGCGCCAGTACCAACGCACCGAGGGAAATCTTGTGCAGGCCGATGCCGAGGTAATACATGCAGGCGAACGTCATCGCCAGCACCAGCGGAATGGTCAGCGCCACCACCATGCCGGTGCGCACGCCGAGGGAAAAGAAGCTCACCAGCAACACGATGGCCAGCGCTTCGACCAGCACCTGGACGAACTCGCCGACGCCGGTTTTCACAGCTGCGGGCTGATCGGAGACCTTGCGCAATTGCATGCCGGCCGGCAGGTTTTTCTGGATGCGGGCGAATTCGATTTCCAAGGCCTTGCCCAGCACCAGAATGTCGCCGCCGTCCTTCATCGCCACCGCCAGGCCGATCGCATCCTCGCCCATGAAGCGCATGCGCGGCGCCGGGGGATCGTTGAAACCGCGCCGCACATCGGCAACATCGGAGATGCGGAACGTACGATCCCCGACCCGGATCGGGAAGTTCTTGATCTCGTCGACTGTCTGAAAATTCCCCGACACCCGCAGCTGCAAGCGCTCGCTGCCGGTTTCGAAAAACCCTGCGGTGGACACCGCGTTCTGTTCCTCCAGCGCCTGCTGCACGGCTGCCAGCGGCAAGCCGAGGGTGGCGAGTTTGACGTTGGACAATTCGACCCAGACCTTCTCGTCCTGCAAACCGAGCAGATCGACCTTGCCCACGTCCTTGACCCGTTGCAGCTGGATCTGGATGCGGTCGGCGTAATCCTTGAGCACCGCGTAGTCGAAACCGTCGCCGGTCAGCGCATAGATATTGCCGAAGGTGGTGCCGAACTCATCGTTGAAAAACGGCCCCTGAATGCCCGGCGGCAGGGTCTGGCGAATGTCGCTGACTTTCTTGCGCACCTGATACCAGAGATCCGGAATCTCCACCGAATGCATCGAGTCGCGGGCAATGAACGTGACCTGGGATTCACCGGGGCGCGAGAACGAAACAATCCGCTCGTACTCGCCGGTTTCCATCAGTTTCTTTTCGATGCGTTCGGTAACCTGGCGCGAGACTTCCTGAGCCGTTGCGCCGGGCCAGCGGGTCTGGATGACCATCGCCTTGAAGGTGAACGGCGGGTCTTCGCTCTGGCCGAGCTTGGTGTAGGACAAGGCACCGACAATCGCCAGCAAAAGCATCAGGAACAGTACAATCTGGCGATTGCGCAGCGCCCAGGCGGAAAGATTGAAACCCATCGGGGATTACTCCTTGTCCGCCAGATTGACCACGCGGTTGGAGCGATCCACCGGGCGCACCTGCTGCCCTTCCAGCAATACGTGAACGCCAGCGGCGACCACCCAGTCGCTGGCGTTCAGGCCTTCGAGCACCGGCACGGTTTTCTCACCGAACGGGCCGACGCGCACCGGGGTCTTTTTCAGGGTGTTGTTGGCGCTGACGACCCAGACGTAGGTCGCGCCGTTTTCGGCAGTCAGTGCCGAGAGCGGCACCGACAGCGGGATGACATCGGCGGTCTGCACGAAGACCCGGGCGCTCTGGCCCAGTTCTGCCGGGACCTTGCCGGCGGTGAATGAAATGCGTGCGGCGAAGGTGCGGGATTTCGGATCGGCCGCCGGCGACAACTCGCGGATCTGCCCGGCAAAGCGCTGGTTCTGTTGCGTCCATAGCTCCACAGAGACCGGCTGGCCGACCTTGAAGCGGCCGAAGCTCTGCTCCGGCAGGCTGATCAGCACTTCCCGTTCGCCGTCAGTGGCGAGAGTGAAAACGGTCTGCCCGGCGGCGACCACCTGCCCGACCTCCACCGAACGCTTGGCCACCACGCCATCCTGGGGCGCGCGCAGCACGGCGTAACTGGCCTGATTGGTCGAGACGTTGAATTCGGCTTTGATCTGTTTCAGGCGGGCTTCGCCGGAGCGGTAGAGATTTTCGGCATTGTCGTAGGCCGAGCGGCTGACCATCTGCCGTTCCATCAGGGTCTTGTAGCGGTCACGCTCGGCACGCACCAGGTTCAGGTTGGCTTCGGCGGCCGCAACCTGGGCCCGGGTGGCTTCCAGTTGCAGGCGTACATCCTGCGGATCGAGCTCGGCGAGTGGCTGATCGGCCTTCACGCGCTGGCCTTCCTCGACCAGTCGTCGGCTGACTTTGCCGCCGATGCGGAACGCCAGATCGGGTTCGTAGCGGGCGCGAACCTCGCCCGGATAACTTTCCATCGCCTGCGCCGAAGGCTCTGGCTGCACCACCATGGCCGGTCGCACGCTGACTTGCGTTACCTCTTCCTTGCCACATGCCGACAACAAAAACGCCAGACTGACTGGCACCGCAAAGGACAACGCATGGCGGAACATGGTGAAGGACCTTTCGCTAAGGAGGCTTGGAATAATTATACTGGCCGGTATGTTATTAATAGCAAACTCACCAGTCCAGTATTAAAAGCGAAGAATGTCGAACAATCTTTCCACTCCAAACGGCCCGGGCCGACCGAAGGATCCGGCCAAGCGCCAGGCGATCCTCGAGGCGGCGAAAATCCTGTTTCTGAGTCATGGCTATGCCAACACCAGCATGGACGCGGTGGCCGCCGAGGCCGGGGTGTCGAAGCTGACGGTCTACAGCCATTTCAACGACAAGGAGACGCTGTTCTCTGCCGCTGTAGTGGCCAAATGCGAGGAGCAATTGCCGCCGCTGTTCTTCGAATTGCCGGACGGCATCGCGGTGGAAAATGTGTTGCTGAACATTGCGCGAGGCTTTCACCACCTGATCAACAGCGATGAATCGGTGAACCTGCATCGCCTGATCATGGCCTTGGGCAGTCAGGATCCCAACCTGTCACTGATCTTCTTCGAGGCCGGTCCTCAGCGCATGGTGCAAGGCATGGAACGTTTGCTGCGGCGGATTCACGAAACCGGCGTGCTGAGCATCGACAACCCGCACAACGCCGCCGAGCACTTCTTTTGCCTGATCAAGGGCGCCGGGAATTTCCGCCTGTTGTACGGCTGCGGTGAGCCGCTGACCGGCGAGGCAGCGGAAAGTCATGTGCAGGAAGTGGTCGGGCTGTTCATGCGGGCCTTTCGACCCTGAAAACAAAAATCCCACGCCATGCGTGGGATTTTCTTATGCGACGGCTCAGGCCTTGAGCGCTTTCTTCGGGTAGATGTCATAGCGGCTGGATTTGCCATCCAGCGCATGGCTCGGTTTCGGCCCTTCGATGCACGGCGCCTTGCGCGGTCGCTTGACCACCACCCGGTGCGTGGCCAATGCCAGCGCCGCTTCCAGCAACGCCGGGGCATCCGGATCATCGCCCACCAACGGGCGGAACAGACGCATTTCCTTTTTCACCAGCGCGGTTTTCTCACGGTGCGGGAACATCGGGTCGAGGTAGATCACCTGCGGCGGCTCGCCCTCCCAATTGCGCATCACGTCGATGGAGTTGCCCTTGAGCAGCTTCATCCGCGCCACGATCGGCGCCACATCGAAGTCTTCCGCCGCCCGGGCCAGACCATCTTCCAGCAACGCGCCGATCAATGGCTGGCGCTCGATCAGGCTCATCTCGCAACCGAGACTGGCCAGCACGAACGCATCCTTGCCCAGCCCTGCCGTGGCATCCAGCACCCGTGGACGCACGCCTTGGGCGATGCCGACCGCCTTGGCGATCATCTGCCCGCTGCCACCGCCGTACAACCGACGATGGGCCGCACCGCCCTCGACAAAGTCCACCCGCACCGGCCCCGGGGCATCCGGCCCCAGCTGTTGCAGCTGCAAACCCTGCTCGCCGACCTGCAAGGCGAACTCGCCGTCAGCCACCTGCAACGGCAGATCCAGGCGCTGCGCCCACTGCTCGGCCTGCGCTTCGAACGTCGGGCCGAGGGCCTCGACATGGATGCGGCAGGCCGCGGGTTGCTCAATCATGGAAAACACGCTCAAAAAAGTTAAGGATCGGCAAAAACCGCCGATAACCCAATCAACGCGCATTTTGCCAGAGCTGAGCGTCAACCGAAAAAAATGTCAGGCATTCTTCCCACATCGATTGGCTACATTTCGCCCACAGGCGATTTCAGCCGTCATAACACTCAAGCATTGGGCGGCGTCAGCCACCTGTGGCAGGATTTTTTTGCCCAGGCACTGGCCGAGCAATCGAGTGATGTGGTGCCGGCCTGCGGCACGTTCCCGCCGGTCGATCTGCAAAGCCCTGAAGAACCGACTGTCGGCAGCGAACTGCACGCGCACATCGTCAGCCAGCGCGAATGCGATGTGGTTGAAACCGAGGTGCGTCCGCCGGAGCCGCTGTTCCTGCCGATCGCCGAGATCGACATGACACTGGCCGAGCCGTACCCTCCGTTCCCGGCAGAAGAAATCAAGACTCAGCAAAAGCAGCAGGATTTCGACAGCAGCTGGGTTCGTCCGGTTGTGATCAACAACGGCCAGCCGATTCCGGAACCGGGCCCTGCCCCGCAGAAGAAACCGCTGTACCTGCCGATTGCCGAGTTCGACCTGGATCTGCTGCAGCCGTACCCGCCATTCCCGCCGGAAGCCATCGTCGAGCAGCAGAAAGCCCTGGACTTCGATAACGGCTGGGTGCGCCCGATCGTTCAGCAGAACCTGCGCATCGCCGCCTGATCCCTCAGCGACACACGCTCCAGCGCCCGACATCGACATGAAAGTGATTGCGATGGGCGGCGTTGTAATCCGGACTCAACACCACACTGAACACCTCGCAGGCGCCATCGCGCACCTGACGTAGAAACTGCGCGTCCCGGTTTTGCTTCGGCCAGTCCTTGAGCACGCTGATCGCACGACCATCCGCCAGGCGGAAGCCGGCGATGTCCAGGGCATCGGCGCTGGCGTGGCGGCTGAGCGCGCCGCTCTCGCGGTTGTAGACGTTGCGGCAGGCAAAGCTGCCAAGATGATCGACCCGCGCCACGGATTGACCGTAGACCTGCTGCGCCGCCGGTTGCAACGTGTGGCGCTCGAACATCGCGAACGCCACGGCCAACGGACAGCTGGCGAGAAAGCTGCTGCTGAGCCCCACACCGCCGCCCTGCACGCGCAAAGCGCCGATCAGCGGGCATTTGGCATCCGGACTGTCGGCCTGTGGCGAAACCCGCAGGCCAGAGCTGCCCAGCGCCTGTGCGCACAGGGCCGGATCGCTGCGCAGGCGCATCAACTTGTAACCCGTGAGCCAGTTGGGCGTCGCCTGCACGTCCAGCGGCGCCCACGGGTTCCACTGCGGCGGCACATCGAGCCAACCGCGCCAGACGCCGATCAGCCCGCCACCAATGATCAGCAGCCCTGCCAACACCAGCCAGCGCCCCATGCTCATCCCTTGAAGAATTGATTGGCCTTGGCGTACGGCATCGAACGAGAGGTGAAAGTGAAGGTGCCGGACTGCTGGATTTCTTCCGCCGCGCGGAAAAACTCACCCAATGCCGCCAGTGCCAGCGCCGAGCCGGTGCTGATCCGCTTCACGCCCATTTCTTCCAGCTCCTGCACGGTCAGTTTCAAGCCGCCGGACATCAACACATTGACCGGTTTCGGCGCCACTACGCGCACTACCGCGAGGACTTCTTCGGCGGTGCGCAGGCCCGGCGCGTACAACACATCGGCGCCAGCTTCGGCAAAGGCCTGCAAGCGGCGGATGGTGTCGTTGAGATCGGGATTGCCGTGCAGGTAGTTTTCCGCTCGAGCGGTCAGGGTGAAGGGAAACGACAAGGTGCGCACGGCAGCGACGGCGGCTTCGATCCTTGCCACCGCGTGTTCGAAGCAGTAGATCGGCGAGTCTTCCCGGCCGGTGGCATCTTCGATCGAGCCACCCACGGCGCCCGCCTCGGCTGCGCGGATCAGACTTTGTGCCGATTCGGCCGGGGCGTCGGCGAAGCCGTTTTCCAGATCCACCGCCACCGGCAAATCCGTGGCCGCGACAATCGCCCGGACATTGGCCAGCGTATCGTCAAGACTCAGACCACCATCGGGCTTGCCTTGGGAAAACGCATAACCGGCGCTGGTGGTCGCCAGCGCCTGATAGCCGAGACTGGCGAGCATCTTCGCGGAGCCGGCATCCCACGGATTGGGAATCACGAAAATCCCGGGGCGTTCGTGCAGGGCTTTGAAGGCTTCGGCTTTACGGGCTTGTTGTTGACGGGCTTGGGCGTCCATCGGCAGGCTCCTGGGCAGGAAAGAAATCCGCCTCAAAGCAGGCCAAGTTGCTCAGCGGCGGGTTCTCTGTATAGCTCAGGCAAAGGTCGCAGGCCAGGCAAACGTTGCATCAGTTGTGCGTGAAAACGTTGCGCCAGCTTCGCCGCAAGAATGTTGTCGGCGGTGTGCAGGAAGATGTACGGCGTGCGGCCCTCTTCGATCCACTCGGCGATTTTCGCCACCCACGGCACCAGGAACGGGTCGTTGGCCTCAAGCTCCGGATGGCCGATGAAGCGCACCTGCGGGAACTGGGTGAACGCCGCCGGACGCGTCGGAACGCGGGGCTTTTTCGATTGAGCGTGGATCACCGACGACTCGGTCGACAGGCAACTGAACAGTGCGCGCGGATCGAGACAGATGCGCTCCACGCCGCGATCCAGCAGCAGCCGGTTGAGCAGTCGCTCACTCTCACCCTTGGCGAAGAACTGTTCGTGGCGCACTTCCACCGCCAGCGGACAATCCAGCGCATCGATGAACGCGGCGAGCTCCGGCAAGCGGTGCGGGGTGAAGCTTTTCGACAGTTGCAGCCACATTGGCGAGACGCGCTCACCGAGCGGCTTGAGCAACTGGAGGAAGGTTTCGGCGGCAGTCAGTTGATCGCGCAGGTCGCCGCTGTGGCTGATGTCACCGGGAAACTTGGCGGTGAAGCGAAAGTGCTCCGGCATCACCTCGGCCCAACGCTGCACGGTGGCCGGCGACGGGCTGGCGTAGAAGGTCGTGTTGCCTTCCACGGCGTTGAACACTTGTGAATAGAGTCCGAGGAAATCGGAGGTCTTGGCGTCTACCGGATACAGATACTCGCGCCAGGCGTTTTCGCTCCAGGACGGGCAACCGAGGTAGTAAGGCAAATCCATCAGATGTACAGATCGAGGCCCAGCACGTCTGCATCCCAATCGACAAAACCGGCGGTGCTCAGGTAGCTGGCCAGGGCCATGGCCACGCTTTTCTTCATCGCACGGTGATAAATCATGTCTTGTTGGCGGGCGGGCAGATTGCTCAGGCGTTGCGCGGTGGCTTTGGCGGCACGGGCAGCCAGTTGCTCTTCGGTCGGGAATTCCAGCTCGCCGTCGATATCGTCGACGGACTCATCCAGCGCCGGATTGCCTTTGCGAGGCTTGCGCTTGATGGGGTAGGAATGAGTGGAAACGCCGTCTATACGCATAAAGTCATGCTCGGTATCGATGATGGCAATTTAGCGGCACCTGACCGACTTAGCAAATCGCCGAGTGATAACTAGAACACATAAAAGGCAAAAGGTTTAAAGCGCGGGGTTAGAAACGGACGATTGGCGTTTGCCGATGAGCGCATCGCGAGCAGGCTCGCTCCCACATGATTTGCGACACTCATGTGGGAGCGAGCCTGCTCGCGATTGGGAAAACTTGATTTCGAAGATCAACGAGCCTTGGGGGTGGCCACTTTGTCGCGCAGGTAAACCGGCTGGGCATCGTCTGCCGGAATCGCTTCACCGCGCTCCCAGGCAAATCGCGCCAGGGTCAGCAGGTCTTCGGCATGGGGCAGCATGCCGGCATCGGATCCGCTCAGGTTTACAGCGATGCGTTCGCCATAACCCCAGCCCGTGCCGGCACCGAACCAGTCACCCGAAGCATCGTCCGGCAATGCGGCGACTTCCGGCGGCAGCACCGCCTCGGCGCCCACCAGACGCATCTCCCCGGCCGTCTCGCGGTAGCAGCCCCAATACACCTCATCCATCCGCGCATCGATGGCGGCCGCAACCTGGCTCACGCCGTGCTCGCGATAAGCGCGTTGCGCCAGCACGGCCAGGTTCGACACCGGCAACACCGGGCGATCCAGCGCAAAGGCCAGGCCTTGCACCACGCCAATGGCAATCCGTACACCGGTGAATGCGCCCGGGCCACGTCCGAAGGCGATGGCGTCCACCGCTTGCAGGGTGGTGCCGGCGTCGGCCAGCAGTTGCTGGATCATCGGCAGCAGTTTCTGCGCGTGCAGGCGCGGGATCACCTCGTAATGGCTCGTGACCTTGCCGTCATGCAGCAAGGCAACGGAGCAAGCTTCAGTCGCGGTGTCCAGGGCCAGCAAGGTGCTCATCGATGTGTCCGTAAATCAGGTGGGGAAAAGTGCGCCAGTATAAACAACTACGGCCCGCAAGCGGGCCGTGGATGATGCAGCGGATCAGGTTTTTCAGCTCAGGGCTTCAAGCACCTTGGCAGTGATCGCTTCAACCGAACCGACGCCAGGGATATGGCTGTACTTCGGCTTGCCACCGTTCTTGGCGGACAGGTTCTGGTAGAACTCCACCAGCGGCTTGGTCTGCGAATGGTAGACCGACAGGCGATGACGCACGGTTTCTTCGGTGTCGTCCTTGCGCTGTACCAGCTCTTCGCCGGTGATGTCGTCTTTGCCGGCCAGTTTCGGCGGGTTGTAGACGATGTGGTAAACGCGGCCGCTGGCCTCGTGAACGCGACGACCGGCGATACGCTGAACGATTTCTTCGTCTTCAACGGCGATTTCGACCACGGCGTCCAGCTCGACACCGGCAGTCACCAGCGCTTCAGCCTGAGGAATGGTGCGCGGGAAGCCATCGAACAGGAAACCCTTGGCACAATCGGCTTGAGCGATACGGTCCTTGACCAGCGCGATGATCAGGTCATCCGACACCAGGCCGCCGGCATCCATGATGCTCTTGGCCTTGATGCCCAGCTCGGTGCCGGCCTTGACCGCAGCACGCAGCATGTCGCCGGTGGAGATTTGCGGAATGCCGAATTTCTCGGTGATGAACTTAGCCTGAGTACCTTTACCGGCCCCGGGAGCTCCCAGCAGAATGACGCGCATCGATGTGCTCCTCAATTTTTTATATAAAAAACAACGGATTCGCCTCGTGGGGCCAATCTCATAAAACGGGTCGTGGCCGCCCAAACGGCCAAAGGCTGATCAAGATACACAGCAGGCTGCGCCCACACAAGACGCCAAAAGTCGGAGAAACCGGCGCCCGCCGCGACCTTGCGACGCGGTTCCCCAAGTCGCAACCCCATCATTAACTGTCGCCTGACCGCATTTTTCCTACAGTCAATAAACGGCACCCGAGGTTCGCCCCGGGTGCCCCGCCCCACGCAGAAAACCTTAGCCGGTATTTCGCAAACCGGCGGCAATCCCCGCCACAGACACCAGCAACGCCTGTTCCACCGGGCTGCCCTGCTCGACATTCTGCTGCCGCGAACGCGCCAGCAACTCGGCCTGCAATAGATGCAGCGGGTCGAGGTAGGTGTTGCGCAGACGGATGAATTCCAGGGTGTCTGGGCTATGTGCCAGTAGCTGCGACTGACCGGTCAGGCCGAGGACAACGGAACAGGCCTGCGACAATAGGTCGCGTAAGTGCGCACCCAACGGCAGCAACTCCGGCTCCACCAGACGCTCGTCGTAGGACAGCGCGATATCGGCGTCGGCCTTGGCCAGCACCATTTCCAGCATGTCGATGCGGGTGCGGAAGAACGGCCACTGCTCGCGCATCTGCCCCAGCAACTCGCCTTCGCCGCGCTCCAGCGCATTGTTCAGTGCGGTTTCCCAGCCGAGCCAGGCCGGCAGCATCAGGCGCGTCTGGGTCCAACCGAAAATCCACGGAATCGCCCGCAGGCTTTCGATGCCACCAGCACGGCGCTTGGCCGGACGGCTGCCCAATGGCAAGCGGCCCAACTCCTGCTCCGGTGTGGACTGGCGGAAATACTCAACGAATTGCGGATTCTCCCGCACCACCGCACGGTAAGCAGCGACGCCGTCGGCGGCCAGTTCGTCCATCAGATGCCGCCATTCGGGAGTCGGTGGCGGCGGAGGCAACAGGGTCGCTTCGAGCACCGCCGCCAGATACAGATTGAGGTTCTGCTCGGCGATGTCCGGCAGGCCGAATTTGAATCGAATCATTTCCCCCTGCTCGGTGGTGCGGAAACGTCCGGCCACCGACCCCGGCGGCTGCGACAGAATCGCCGCGTGCGCCGGACCGCCACCCCGGCCCACGGTGCCACCGCGACCGTGGAACAGCAGCAGTTCGACTTGCTGCTCGCGGCAGATTTCCACCAGCCGCTCCTGCGCCCGGTACTGCGCCCAGGCCGCCGCGGTGGTGCCTGCGTCCTTGGCCGAGTCGGAATAGCCGATCATCACTTCCTGCGGGCCTTGCAGGCGCGCGCGGTAACCCGGCAGCAGCAACAGGCGTTCGATCACCGGGCCGGCGTTGTCGAGGTCGGCGAGGGTTTCGAACAGCGGCACCACGCGCATCGGCCGCAGTACGCCGGATTCCTTGAGCAGCAACTGCACCGCGAGCACATCGGAAGCGGCACCGGCCATGGAGATCACGTAGGAGCCCAGCGAAGCGCCCGGCGCGGCGGCGATTTCCTTGCAGGTGGCGAGCACTTCGGCGGTGTCGGCCGAGGGTTTGAAATGCGCCGGCAGCAACGGCCGACGGTTTTGCAGTTCGCGGGTCAGGAAGCTGATGCGTTGTTCTTCGTCCCACTCTTCGTACTTGCCGAGGCCGAGGTAATCGGTGATTTCGGTCATGGCCGCGCTGTGGCGGGACGAATCCTGACGCACATCAAGGCGCACCAGGAACAGGCCGAAGGTCACGGCCCGACGCAGGCAATCGAGCAACGGCCCGTCAGCGATCACGCCCATGCCGCATTCGTGCAGCGAGTTGAAACACAGCTCCAGCGGATCGAGCAGGTCGCGATTGTTGTGCAGCACATCGGCCGGGGCCGGCGTGGTCGCAGTCAGCGAGGCATGGGCCCAGTTACGCGTGGCGCGCAGCCGTTCACGCAATTGCTTGAGCACCGCCCGATACGGCTCAGCGCTGTCGCCGGCCCGGGCCTTGAGCGCATCGCTGGCCTGCTGCATCGACAATTCGGCAGCCAGGTGATCGACGTCGCGCAGGTAGAGATCCGCCGCCATCCAGCGCGCCAGCAACAGCACTTCGCGGGTCACGGCAGCGGTCACGTTCGGGTTGCCGTCGCGGTCACCGCCCATCCACGAAGCGAAGCGGATCGGCGCAGCTTCCAAAGGCAAACGCAGGCCAGTGGCGGCGAACAGCGCCTGATCGGCCTTGCGCATATGGTGGGGAATCGCCTGCCACAGCGAATGTTCGATCACTGCAAAACCCCACTTGGCCTCGTCCACCGGAGTCGGCCGGGTGCGGCGAATTTCTTCGGTGTGCCAGGCTTCGGCGATCAAACGTTGCAGGGTGTTGTGGATCTGCTCGCGTTCGGCCGTGGTCAAGTCACGATGATCTTGGGCTGCCAGTTGCGCGGCAATCGCGTCGTACTTCTGGATCAGCGTGCGCCGGGCCACTTCGGTCGGGTGCGCGGTGAGCACCAGTTCGATTTCCAGCCGCGCCAGTTGCCGGGCCAGGGATTCGGCGCTGTGCCCTTCGTTGCGCAGGCGGGCGAGCAGTTCCGGCAGCACGCGGGACTCGAACGGCGCGGCCTGGGTCTCTTCCCGGCGATGAATGAGCTGGTACTGCTCGGCGATGTTCGCCAGGTTGAGAAACTGGTTGAACGCGCGCGCCACCGGCAGCAGTTCGTCTTCGCTCAATTGATTGAGGCTGGCGCTGAGTTCGGCGTCCATCGAGCCGCGCCGGTCGGCCTTGGCGCCCTTGCGGATCTGCTCGATCTTGTCGAGAAACGCCTCGCCGTACTGGTCACGAATGGTGTTGCCCAACAGCTCACCGAGCAGGTGAACGTCTTCGCGCAAGCGTGCATCAATATCGGTCATCAGCATCTCTCCAGCAGTAATCGGTGACGGATCGCAAGTGAGTGGATGAACAGAGAGTGCCGCTCCGGGACGCTTCTTACAAGCAGACGACGAAGGGACTTTAAACCTTGAGGGTTGAAGCTAGTCTCAACAGTAAGCCGCACAACGGCTTGCCGCCGGCAGACGCCGGACACTCACCAAGACCTGCCATGAGCAGGTGCGACATGAGGTTTTTATGAAAATCCGTGAACTCGCCCAGCATTGGGAAGAAACCGCCAAGGGTCGCCTGACCGATACCGGCTACACGATTCATCTGGACGTGGAAGCCGCCGCACGGCTGGCGGCGATTGCCGAGATGTACCCCAAACGCCATGCCGAAGAACTGCTCGGCGAGCTGATCGGCGCCGCCCTCGAGGAGTTCGAAGCGAGCCTGCCGTATGTGAAAGGCTCGACCGTGGTCGCCACCGACGAAGAAGGCGATCCGCTGTATGAGGATGTCGGCCCGACCCCGCGTTTTCTCGCGTTGTCGCGGCGTCATCTACATGACTTGTCGGCTGCTGCCGGGAAGCAGAAACACTGATTCCTGACCCTTCAGAACGGTGGGAATGGTTTGCCCTCGATGGCGTCAGTTTAGCAGCACATGTGCTGTATTTGATGGCCTCATCGCTGGCAAGCCAGCTCCCACAGGGACTGTGTCCCCCCTCCGCTTTTTCGCCGTTTCTCGCCCGCGCGTACCTCTGCCCACCGCCAAAGTTCCCGGTTTAGAGCCCTGTCCGTTCGGTCAAAATTTTTTTTGGCGATGGGCCATCTTTTCTGAACTTTTGAAAAATGCCTTCGGTCGGAACAGGTAACCACGCCTGGAACGAGCGTTTCAAAACGCGCTGACACACGACGGTTGTCACTCCTCGACCAGGATGGATTTCGAAGCTTCCAAGGAGTTAACCAATGGAGTTGAAGACCATGAAGACCCAAACCTCGTTCTCCCACCTGCGCGGTCTGAAACTGGCTGCTCTGGCCATCGGCACCAGCTTCGTGCTGGCCGGTTGTGCCGGCAATCCACCGACCGAGCAATACGCAGTCACTCAATCGGCAGTCAACAGCGCGGTCAGCGCTGGCGGTACCGAGTTCGCCGCAGTGGAGATGAAGCAGGCTCAGGACAAGCTGAAGCAAGCCGAAATCGCCATGCACGACAAGAAGTATGACGAAGCCCGTCGCTTGTCCGAGCAGGCCGAGTGGGATGCCCGCGTTGCCGAACGCAAGGCTCAGGCAGCCAAGGCCGAACTGGCTGTGAAGGACTCCCAGAAAGGTGTTCAGGAACTGCGTCAGGAAAGTCAGCGCCCAGTGCAGTAAGCGCGCATCCCGACCGCAAGGCTGAAACTCTTATCGATATAAAGGACGAACGATTATGCGTAAACAACTGATGATCCCCGCTCTCCTGGCTGCAAGCGTTGCCCTGGCTGCCTGCTCCACGCCGCCCAACCCGAACCTGGAACAGGCACGCACCAACTACGCCGGCCTGCAGGCCAACCCGCAGGCAAGCAAGGTCGCAGCGCTGGAAACCAAGGACGCCAGCGACTATCTGGACAAGGCCGACAAGGCTTATCTGGATAAAGAGGACGCCGCCAAGGTCGATCAACTGGCTTATCTGACCAACCAGCGCGTGGAAGTGGCCAAGCAGACCATCGCTCTGCGCACCGCTGAAAACAACCTGAAGAACGCCGCCGCCCAACGTGCCCAGGCCCGTCTGGATGCCCGCGATCAGCAGATCAAACAGCTGCAGGACAGCCTCAACGCCAAGCAGACCGATCGCGGCACGCTGGTGACTTTCGGTGACGTGCTGTTCGCCACCAACAAGGCCGACCTGAAATCCAGCGGTCTGGTGAACATCAACAAACTGGCGCAGTTCCTCCAGGAAAACCCTGATCGCAAAGTGATCGTCGAGGGCTACACCGACAGCACCGGTACCGCGAGCTACAACCAGTCGCTGTCCGAGCGTCGCGCGACTTCGGTGCAGGTTGCGCTGATCAAGATGGGTGTAGACCCTTCGCGTATCGTCGTACAGGGTTATGGCAAGGAATACCCAGTGGCGGATAACACCTCGGTCTCGGGCCGTGCGATGAACCGTCGCGTGGAAGTGACCATTTCCAACGACAACCAGCCAGTGATGCCGCGTTCGGCCGTTAGCTCGACTGCGCACTGATTCGCTGAGCGGTAAATGAAAAGCCCCGCCTGATTTGATCAGGCGGGGCTTTTTTGTCCGTCGCAGATTTACTCTTCGAGCTTCTGCGGCGTCTCCTGGCCCATGCAGCGCACAGCCTTTTTCTGACTGTTGACCAGCACCCCGGTCAGGCCTTTCTGTTCGGTGTCGAACAGCACCAGCACGCCATCGATGCATTGCGCCACTTGCGGCGCCGGGGTCAGTGAGACCTTGTAGTCTTCGCCGGGAACGGTCTTGAGCATGGTGAAGTCGTTGAGCAGCAACGCATCCTCGGGTTTGGCGAAGTGCAGGTAGCCGTAGTACCACAGGGCGCCGACGGTGCCGAGGATGCTGCAGATGCCGGTGATGATCAGCGGGATGGCGTTACGTTCTTCACTCATTGCGGACTCTCTGGTGGTTCGTCTTCAGAATTCGGGGGTGTTGGATAATTCGGGATCTCGCCGAGGCGGCGCAGGCCGTTGAAGTGTTCGGGATCATCGAGGTAGCGCAGCATCACCTGACGCCAGACCGGGTCGCCGAAGGTCTGCACATGCCCGCCCCGGGTCAGCTGCAGCACGCGCGGTGGCGGCGCAGCTTGATACAGACGGATGCCGTTGGAAAGGGGCACCAGCGGATCGTCGAGGCTGTGGAAGATCAGTTTCGGCACGCCGTTGAGCTGCGGCATGGCGTTGATCGCACTGTCGCCGTCCGGCACCAGCCACGACAGCGGCACCTGAAACGGCCAGGTCAGCCATGAGGTGCTGAGGGCGTATTGGCCGACGCTGCGGTAACTGGCGGGCACGCCGTCGAGTACCAGGGCCTTGAGCTGTTTTTGCCTTTGCGGATGTTGCACCAGCCAATGCACCGCCATCGCCCCGCCGAGACTCTGGCCCAGCAGCACCAGCGGCTTGCCTTTGACCTCAGGCGCCTTGTCCAGCCAGGCGAAGGCGGCATCGATGTCCTGATAGATCGCCGGCAGGCTCGGTTCGCCCTCGGACAAACCGTAACCGCGATAGTCCACCAGTAGCACTTGATAGCCGTTCTTCGGCAACCACCAGCTCCCGCCCAGGTGCATCGGCAAATTGCCGCCGTTGCCGTGCAGGTGCAGCACCGTGCCCTTGACCTCAACCCCGGGTTTGGCCGGCAGCCACCAGGCATTCAGCTTGAGGCCGTCGGCGGTGGTCAGGGTGACGGTGCGGTATTCGAGCTTGGCCTTTTCCGGGGTGAAGATCTGCCCCGGTTCAGGGTAGAACAGCAAGGAACTGCAACCGCCGAGGGTCAGGAGCAGGCAAAGGATGCCGAGGATTCTCATCCGGTGAAACCTCGCGAAGAGAGTTGAAACACAACCCTGAGGAAAACAAATGACCTTGTGGGAGCGGGCTTGCCCGCGATGGCGGAGGATCAATCGACATCAACGTTGAATGTCAGACCGCTATCGCGGGCAAGCCCGCTCCCACAGAGGACGGTGTTGGAGTTACAGGATGTTGGAGTAATCCGCCTCGATCCGGTCCAGGCTCAAGTGATTGAGGAAGTTGGAGAAGCACATCCACGCCGACAACGCATTCATGTCGCGGAACTGGTCCGGCAGGTACTTCGGCGGCACCACCAATCCTTCGTCCACCAGCTGACGCAGGGTTCGCATATCTTCCAACGTGGTCTTGCCACAGAACAACAGCGGGATCTGCTCGAGCTTGCCCTTACGCACGGCCAACTGAATGTAGTTGTAAACCATGATGAAGCCCTTGAGGTAGGACAAGTCTTTGGTAAACGGCAGACCGGTCGGCGTCGAACCACGGAAAACCCGACTGGCGTTGCCGTAGCTTTCCGCCATCTCGAAGCCCTGCTCGCGGAAGAACTCGAAAATCTGCAGGAAGTCCGCGCCCTCCTCGACCATGTGAATGGCGCGGGTGCGGTTGGTCAGTTTGCGCAGGCGGCTTGGGTAGGAAGCGAACGCGATGATTTCCATCAGGATCGCCAGGCCTTCCTGAGTCACCGTTGACGAGGGCGGCCCTTTGGACAGGAAGGTGCAGATCGGCTGGTTCAAGCCGTTGAGCGTGGTGCCGACGTGCACCAGGCCTTCGTGGACTTCCAGCGCGCGCACGTCGCGGTCGTTGAACATCGCGTCGGTGCGGATCTTGATGTAGTCGGCACCCGCCGCCGCATCGGCGACGATACCGTCGGACTCGAACACGCGGATGGTTTCCTCGGCCTCGCCGAACACCTTGTTCAGGCGAGTTTGCAGCAGGTGCACGGCGTCTTTGGCGGTGAGGATCTTCGGTTCGTCCTTCAGGTCGCCACGGCCGTCGATGTTGTTCAGATAGTCCGACATCATCAGGCCGAGGTCGGCGAGGGTCGGGTCACCGGCGTGGAACGCATCGGACGCGGCGCCGTACAGCTCCTGGGAAATCAGACCGAAATCCTCTGTGCCGCGCGCTTCGAGCATGCGCACCACCATCCGGTATTCCTTGCACATGCGGCGCATGATCTGGCCGACCGGATTGAACTGGCCGAGCTGGCGGGTGATGTCCCGCTCGATGTTCTGGAATTCCAGCTTGACCTTGCTCGAATCGAAGGACAGCGGCCGGTTGAGGTAGTAGTCACGATCCACCGCCGGCAATTCCTTGCCCTTGGCCTTGAGGAAACCCTTGCGGATGTTCTCGTCCCACTTGACCGCGTCGAGCACGCGGATCGGCGTCTGCGCCAGCACTATGCGATCGGACAGAATGCGTATCGTCTGCTGGTAATCGTCCACCCGAAACTCCTGTAGAAAACGTGACGAACTGAATTATTTGGCTTTGGCTTGATGCTGATAGCGCGCCGCTTCGACGAAGACGTCGGAATTGGCCGGGTCGTCGAGGTAAGCAAAGACCTTTTCAAGCGGACTGTCGACCTGCACGCCGTCGCCGTCATCGGTCTGGAAGCCCTGGCCGTCGAGGGCTTTCTGGGCGATGGCCTGGTTGATCTGTTCGAGGTCGAGGTTGTAGATCACCAGTTCGCGCTTGTCGGTGATCTCGAAGCCGGCGATGGTGAAGTGCCCGCCGTATTGCGCCGGCACTTTCGCCGACAGGTACCAGCGGTTACCGTGGCGCGACACCGTGAACGGATAGGCTTCACGCTCCCGGGGTTTGGCTTTGAAGTACGCAACCGCCTGATAGCGATCGTTGCCCAGGCGCGTCAGCTCCAGATTCATCGGCTCGCCCCAGGCATTGGTGCTCGACCATTGGCCGAGCAGGCCCTTGGGCGCCGGTTCACTGGCGGGCAGCGGCTCCTTGAAGGTCACCAGACATCCGCTGAGCAGCAGGAACGACAAGGCGATCAGCACGCCAGGCCAGGCTTTCATTCGACACTCCCTAGAACCTGAAACACCTTCCCCTGTGGGAGCGGGCTTGCTCGCGAAAGCGGTTTCGCATTCAACACTTCAGTTGACTGACCCACCGTATTCGCGAGCAAGCCCGCTCCCACAATGGACCTCCATCGGCTATCAGACCGACGCGAGTACCAGGTGCATATAGCGCGTCAGAATGCCGAGCATGTCCTCTTCGGCCAAAGGCTCGGCGTCGTTGAGCAGGCCCTGATATTCCATCCGTCCGATAATCGCCGTCAACACCTTGGCATCCTGCTGTGGCTCGCGTGAGCCCAATACCTGGAACAACTGGCAGGTGCCCTGCAACAGAATCTGCTGATGGGAACGCACCAGTTCCGCCAGCCGCGGGTTTAAAAGTGCTTCCTGACGGAACGCCTGCTCGGCCATCAAATGCTCGCGACGGTTGACCAGTTGCCGATGCACATAATCAGCCATCAAACGCGCGATATCGTCGGCCAGTTGCGAACGCGACTCCGGGCTGCCGTCGCCGCTGACCACCATTTCGCGCAGCAGGCCTTCGTTGTTGATCCACAGCTTGGCCATGTAGGCCGCGCTGCGTTCGACGTACTGCGCAAAGGTATCGGTGAGCAGGTCATCGATGTCCTTGAAGTAATACGTGGTGGCCGACAGCGGCACACCGGCCTCGGCGGCCACCGCCCGATGACGCACGGCCCGCACACCGTCGCGCACGACAATGCGCATCGCCGCATCGAGAATGTCCTGTCGACGCTGTTCACTGCCCTGCCGGCTGGCCTTGCGGCCCTGGTACTGAACACTTTCAGCGACCGCAGTGGCGATTCCCGCTGCCCCCTCTTGAGCCATTGCACCGATCACGACAGGCATACCTCTGTTGTTTTCTTCAAAATTAACCATTTGATACGTTTGTACCAGACAGGCAATAAAAAGCCGCCCATTTCAGGCGGCTTTTTTATTGAAACACTTACGCTTGCGGCCGCATGTGCGGGAACAGGATCACGTCGCGGATCGACGGGGAGTTGGTCAGCAGCATCACCAGACGGTCGATGCCGATACCTTCACCGGCCGTCGGCGGCATGCCGTACTCCAGCGCGCGAACGAAGTCGGCGTCGTAATGCATGGCTTCGTCGTCGCCGGCGTCCTTGTCGGCCACCTGCGCCATGAAACGCTCGGCCTGGTCTTCCGCGTCGTTCAGCTCGGAGTAGGCGTTGGCGATTTCACGGCCGCCGATGAACAGCTCGAAGCGGTCGGTGACGTTCGGGTTGTCGTCGTTGCGACGAGCCAGCGGCGACACTTCGAACGGATACTGGGTAATGAAGTGCGGCTGTTCCAGCTTGTGCTCGACCAGCTCTTCGAAAATCATCACCTGCAGCTTGCCCAGACCTTCGAAGCCCAGCACCTTGGCGCCGGCCTTCTTGGCTATGGCGCGAGCCTTGTCGATGTCGTTCAGGTCATCGGCGGTCAGCTCAGGGTTGTACTTGAGGATCGAGTCGAACACCGACAGGCGCACGAACGGCTCGCCGAAGTGGAACACCTTGTCGCCATACGGCACGTCGGTGCTGCCCAGAACCAGCTGCGCCAGCTCGCGGAACAGTTCTTCGGTCAGGTCCATGTTGTCTTCGTAGTCGGCGTAAGCCTGGTAGAACTCCAACATGGTGAATTCTGGGTTGTGACGAGTCGAAACGCCTTCGTTACGGAAGTTGCGGTTGATCTCGAACACTTTTTCGAAGCCGCCAACCACCAGGCGCTTGAGGTACAGCTCCGGCGCGATACGCAGGAACATTTCCATGTCCAGCGCGTTGTGATGGGTTTCGAACGGCTTGGCTGCGGCGCCGCCAGGAATGGTCTGCAGCATCGGCGTTTCGACTTCGAGGAAGTCGCGCTTCATCAGGAAGCTGCGGATATGCGCGATCACTTGCGAGCGAACGCGGAAGGTCTGGCGCACGTCTTCGTTGACGATCAGGTCAACGTAGCGCTGACGGTAGCGCTGTTCGGTGTCGGTCAGCCCGTGGTGCTTGTCCGGCAGCGGGCGCAGGGATTTGGTCAGCAGGCGCACGCTGGTCATTTCGACGTACAGGTCGCCCTTGCCGGAACGGGCCAGGGTGCCTTCGGCGGCGATGATGTCGCCCATGTCCCAGGTTTTCACCGCGGCCAGGGTTTCTTCGGACAGGGTCTTGCGGTTGACGTAGACCTGGATGCGACCGGTCATGTCCTGGATCACCATGAACGAGCCACGGTTGAGCATGATGCGACCTGCAACCTTGACCGGGATCGCAGCCTCTGCCAGCTCTTCCTTGGTCTTGTCCGCGTACTGTTTCTGCAACGCATCGCAGTAGTTGTCGCGGCGGAAGTCGTTCGGGAAGGCATTGCCCTTGGCGCGCTCGGCAGCAAGCTTTTCCTTGCGCAGAGCGATCAGGGAGTTTTCTTCCTGTTGCAGGGCTTGCGGATCGAGTTGTAGGTCGCTCATGTCTTTAAATTTTCCATCACAGGTTCGTTGCCCCCGCCGGCGACGGGGGACTTGAGGTCGGTTGAAAGCTTACAGCCCCGATTTCAGGCTGGCTTCCAGGTATTCGTCGATGTCGCCGTCGAGCACCTTGTCGCAGTCACTGCGTTCGATGTTGGTGCGCAGATCCTTGATCCGCGACGCATCGAGCACGTACGAACGGATCTGGTGACCCCAGCCGATATCCGACTTGGTGTCTTCCAGCGCCTGGGACGCCGCGTTGCGCTTCTGCATTTCCTGCTCGTACAACTTGGCCCGCAGCATTTTCATGGCGGTGTCCTTGTTGGCGTGCTGGGAACGTTCGTTCTGGCAGCTCACCACGGTGTTGGTCGGTACGTGGGTGATACGTACGGCCGAGTCGGTGGTGTTTACGTGCTGACCACCGGCACCGGAGGAACGATAGGTGTCGATCCGCAGGTCTGCCGGGTTGATTTCGATTTCCACCTTGTCGTCGATCTCTGGCGAGACGAAAACCGCGGAGAACGAGGTGTGGCGACGGTTGCCGGAGTCGAACGGGCTCTTACGCACCAGACGGTGCACGCCGATCTCGGTACGCAGCCAGCCAAAGGCGTATTCGCCCTTGATGTGCACGGTCGCACCCTTGATCCCGGCGACTTCACCGGCCGACAGCTCCATGATGGTCGCGTCGAAACCGCGTTTGTCGGCCCAGCGCAGGTACATGCGCAGCAGGATGTTGGCCCAGTCCTGGGCTTCGGTGCCGCCGGAACCGGCCTGGATGTCCAGGTAGGCGTTGTTCGGGTCCATCTCGTGGCTGAACATACGGCGGAATTCGAGCTTGGACAGCGACTCTTCGAGACCTTGAAGGACTTCGACGACGTCGTTGACCGCGCCCTCGTCGTTCTCTTCAACGGCCATGTCCAGCAGCTCGCGGCAATCGGCCAGGCCACCGTTCAGTTCGTCGAGGGTATCGACGATCTGCGCCAGCGCAGCGCGCTCGCGGCCCAGTTCCTGGGCGTATTCAGGTTTGTTCCAGACGGCAGGATCTTCAAGCTCGCGATTGACTTCGATCAGACGCTCATGCTTTTGATCGTAGTCAAAGATACCCCCGAATAGTTTCGGAGCGCTCGGACAGGTCCTTGATGGTGTTCAGGATCGGGTTGATTTCCATGACGGGCAGCACTCGTTGGCGAACTTTTGAAAGCCGGCGAGTATAACGTAATCAAGCTGTCACGGCAGCCCGTCCGGCGGCTCTTGCGGCGAATGAACCCGATGGTTCATTCGATCCCCACCTGATTGCGCCCGTTGTTCTTGGCCAGGTACAGGCCACGGTCCGCCGCCGAGATCAGCAACCGGCAGTCGCTGCCCGACTCCGGCACCATCGTCGCCAGGCCGATGCTGATGGTCAGGCTCGAGCCTTCGGCCGGGGCATTGTGCGGAATCTTCAGCGCCGCGACCGTCTGGCGCAGCTTTTCCGCCACCAGTCGGGCCCCGCCCGGCGAGGTGTTGGGCAGCACCAGCGCAAATTCTTCGCCGCCATAACGCGCCGGCAGATCGGACGGCCGGGCGCTGGCCTCGCGGATTGCCGTGGCGACCTTGCGCAAGGCCTCGTCGCCTTCGACGTGGCCGAAGGTATCGTTGTAGGACTTGAAGTAATCGACGTCGATCATCAGCAGCGACAACTGGCTCTGGTCGCGCAGCGAGCGGCGCCATTCCAGCTCCAGGTATTCGTCGAAGTGCCGGCGGTTGGACAGCCCGGTCAGGCCGTCGGAGTTCATCAGTCGCTGCAGGACGAGGTTGGTGTCGAGCAATTGCTGCTGGCTGACCCGCAACGCGCGGTAGGCCGCGTCCCGTTGCAGCAATGTCATGTAGGAGCGCGAGTGATAGCGGATCCGCGCCACCAGCTCGATGTTGTCCGGCAGTTTCACCAGGTAATCGTTGGCCCCGGCGGAGAACGCCGCGCTCTTGATCAGCGGGTCTTCCTTGGTCGACAGGACGATGATCGGAATGTCCTTGGTCGCCGGGTGATTGCGGTATTCGCGCACCAGGCTCAGACCGTCGAGGCCCGGCATCACCAGATCCTGCAGGATCACGGTCGGCTTGATCCGCACCGCATGGGCCACGGCAAGATGCGGGTCGGAGCAGAAGTGGAAGTCGATGTTCTCTTCATTCGACAGCCCACGGCGCACGGCTTCGCCGATCATCGCCTGATCGTCCACCAACAACACCATGGCGGCGTTCTCGTCGGTTTTGATGTCATCGATCTGTAAGTCATTCATGGGCGGTCACCTGAGTGCTGCGGGGGCCAGGATTGCCGATGGACGTATTCATTTGGGGAATATCTCCAGCAATCGTGGCGCTATCTTTTCCAGTGGACGGATTTCTACGGCCGCGTCGATGGCCGCTGCGGCCTTGGGCATGCCGTACACCGCACTGCTTTGCTGATCCTGCGCGATGGTCAGGTAACCCTGTTGGCGCATGAGCTTAAGCCCTTGCGCCCCGTCGCGTCCCATCCCTGTCAATAAAACCCCTACTGCGTCACCGTTCCAGTAATTGGCGACGCTTTCGAAAAACACGTCGATCGAGGGGCGGTAGATCTCGTTGACCGGCTCGGCGGTGTAGGCCAGCGTGCCGTTCTTGAGCAAACGAATATGGTGGTTGGTGCCGGCCAGCAGCACCGCGCCGGCCTGCGGCGGTTCGCCTTCGCGGGCCAGACGCACGTCCAGGCCGCTGGCGCTGGCCAGCCATTCGGCCATGCCGGCGGCGAATACCTGATCAACATGCTGCACCAGCACGATGGCCGCCGAAAAGTGGCGCGGCAGGCCCTTGAGCAAGACTTCCAGCGCCGCCGGGCCACCGGCCGAAGAGCCGATCGCCACCAGTCGCTGGCGCGAGGCGGCACTGCGCGGTGTCGCAGGTGCCGGACGTGAGCGGGCGGTTTTCTCGCCGATCAGCCAGCCGATGTTGAGGATCTTGCGCAGCAGCGGCGCCGCCGCTTCCTGAGGATTGCCACCGCCGATGGCCGGGGTGTCGACCACGTCCAGCGCGCCATGGCCCATGGCTTCGAACACCCGGTGCACGTTCTGCTGGCGGTCCACGGTGACGATGACGATCGCGCACGGGCTCTCGGCCATGATCCGCCGGGTGGCCTCGACGCCATCCATCACCGGCATGATCAGGTCCATCAGGATCAGGTCCGGGGTGTTTTCCGCGCACAGACGCACCGCTTCGGCGCCGTTGTTGGCGACCCACAGCACCTGATGCGCCGGCTCGAAGGCCAGCGCGCGACGCAGGGCCTCCACTGCCAAAGGCATGTCGTTGACGATTGCGATCTTCATGCCCGCGCTCCTCCGATGAGCTCAACCACTGCGTCGAGCAGGGCGTCGTCATGAAAACTGGCCTTGGCCAGATAATAGTCGGCCCCGGCGTCCAGTCCACGACGGCGGTCTTCCTCGCGATCCTTGTAGGACACCACCATCACCGGCAGCGATTGCAGACGGTTGTCGCGGCGCAGCAGCGAGACCAGCTCGATGCCGTCCATACGCGGCATGTCGATGTCGGTGATCAGCAGATCGAAATCCTCGGAGCGCAGGGCGTTCCAGCCGTCCATGCCGTCCACCGCAACGGCGACGTCGTAGCCGCGATTGAGCAGCAGCTTGCGTTGCAGTTCGCGCACGGTCAGCGAGTCGTCGACCACCAGAATCCGCTTGCGCGCGGCTTCTGCCGCCTGATGGCCGTGGCGGGCAATGCGCTCCAGACGCCCGGTGTTGAGCAGTTTGTCCACCGACCGCAGCATGTCTTCGACGTCGACGATCAGCACCACCGAGCCATCGTCGAGCAAGGCCCCGGCGGAAATGTCCTGCACCTTGCCCAGCCGCTCGTCCAGCGGCAGCACCACCAGCGTGCGCTCGCCAATGAAGCGCTCGACCGCCACGCCGTAGATCGCATCGCGCTCGCGGATGACCACGACTTTCAGCGTATCGCCGCTGTTCTGACTGGCCGGACGTTGCAATAACTGACTGGCCGCGACGAGCCCGACATGTCGGCCCTCGTGCCAGAAATGCTGGCGCCCTTCGACCTGCACGATGTCCTCCGGCGCCAGGTCGCACATGCGCTCGATGTGCGCCAGCGGGAAGGCGTAGGCCTCGTCGCCGACTTCCACCACCAGGCTGCGCACCACCGACAGGGTCAGCGGCACCTCCAGATGGAAACGGCTGCCCTCGCCCGCCGTCTGCTCCAACACCACCGCGCCGCGCAACTGGCGGACCATGTGCTGCACGGCATCGAGGCCGACGCCACGACCGGAGACCTCGGTGACCTTGTCGCGCAGGCTGAAACCCGGCAGAAACAGGAAGGTCAGCAGTTCTTCTTCACTCAACTGGGCGGCGGTTTCCGCGGGCGACAACTGACGTTCGACGATGCTGCGCCGGACCTTTTCCAGATCCACGCCGTTGCCGTCATCGCTCAGTTCCAGTACCAGCAAACCGGCCTGATGCGAGGCGCGCAGACGGATCAGGCCTTCCTCCGACTTGCCCTTGATCAGGCGTTCCTGTGGGGTTTCAATGCCGTGATCGACCGCATTGCGCAGCAGGTGCGTCAGCGGAGCTTCGAGTTTTTCCAGCACATCGCGGTCGACCTGGGTCTTCTCGCCCTCGATCTCCAGCCGTACCTGCTTGCCGAGGCTGCGGCCGAGGTCGCGCACCATCCGCACCTGCCCGGATAGCACATCGGCGAACGGCCGCATGCGGCAGGCCAGTGCGGTGTCGTAAAGCACTTGCGCGCGCTGGCTGGCCTGCCAGGCAAACTCGTCGAGTTCGGCGTTTTTTTCTGCCAGCAGTTGCTGGGATTCGGCGAGCAAACGGCGCGCGTCTTCCAGCGCCTCTTGAGCTTCAAGGCTCAGGGCGTGTTCCTTGAGATGAACGTTAAGACTTTCCAGCGCCCGCAGGCCGTTGTTCTGCATGCGTTTGAGGCGCTGCATCGTGGCCAGGTGCGGCTTGAGGCGCTGAGTTTCCACCAGGGATTTGCTCGAAAGATCGAGCAGGCTGTTCAGGCGTTCGGCGGTGACCCGCAGCACCCGCTCGCCACCTTCGGTGGTGCGCTTACTCTTGCGCGGTGCGGGTTCCGGCTCGGCAACCTCAACGGGAATTTCAACCGGGGTCGATTCAACCACTGGCGGTGGCTGAAGCTGCAACTCCGCCATCACTGGAGCACTCGGAGCGGCGGGCACCACGGCCGGTGCCGTCGGATCGAGCAAACCGCCCATCAACGCCACGTAAGCCTCGATGTCCGCCGGTTGCGGGCCATTGGCCGGGGTGGCAATGCGCATCAGCAAGTCGGTGCCCTGCAACAGCGCGTCGATATGCTCGGGGCGCAGGAACAACCGTCCTTCCTGCGCACTGACCAGACAATCTTCCATCACGTGGGCGACGCTGACGCCGCTGTCGATGCCGACGATCCGCGCCGCGCCTTTCAAGGAGTGCGCCGCACGCATGCACGACTCGAGCTGATCGGCCTGGGTCGGGTTGCGCTCCAGCGCCAGCAGCCCGGCGCTGAGCACCTGAGTCTGGGCTTCGGCTTCGAGGCTGAACAGCTCGAGCAAGGAGGCGTCGCGCATTTGCTCGGGGGTCATGTGAGGCTCCGGGACACGGCGGACAGCAACTGTTCTTCATCCAGCCAACGCAGGCTGCGACCTTTGAAAGGCAACACGCCTCGGGTGTATTTGGCGCTGGCCTGTGCGCCGGACCGCGACGCGGCGTCGAGGATTCGCTCGTCGATGGCGTGAATCCCGTCGACTTCGTCCACCGGCACCACCACCGGCCCGCCCTGGGCCGAGATGATCAGCATGCGCGGCATGATCCGCGCGCCGGTCGCCGGGGCCGCGTTGCTGTCGAGGTCGAGCAGTTCAACCAGCGACAGGCACGCCACCAGCGCACCGCGCACGTTCGCCACGCCGAGCAAGGCCCGGGAGCGCTGGTGCGGCAGCGAGTGAATCGCCTGCAACGGCGCGACCTCCACCAGACTGCGGGTGGCCAGGCCGAGCCATTCTTCGCCGAGGCGGAACATCAGCAGCGACCGGGTCTTCAGCTCGGTTTCGACCTGGGTCGCCACCGGATCGCGCTCGTCCTGCTGCAACGCATAGCGGTCGAGCAGGCGCGTGGCGGCGGCGGAATACACCGAGCAATTGCGGCAATGGATGTGCTCGTCCAGCAGCGGGCAGGACTTGTCGCCATGGATGCCGATGCGGTTCCAGCAATCGTCGATGGCCCGGGCGTCTTCGTGGGTGACGTTCAAGGTGTCGGACGGGATCATCGTTTACGCTCACTGTCGGCGGTGCGGTCGCTGCGGGCGGCGCGCTCCTGCAATCGTCTGGCGCCGGCCGTGTCGCCCTGGGCTTGCAGCAAGGCGGCCAGGTGCATCAGGGCTTCGGGGTGTTGCGGCTCGAGGTACAACGCTTTGCGGTAAAAGCCCTGGGCTTCTAAGGCGCTGCCGGCGACATCGCTGAGCAGGCCGAGCCAGTAAAACACCTGGGCCACCGGCTCATGGCTGCGCAAATACTGCTCGCACGCGGTGCGGGCCTCGGCGCTTTTGCCTTCGTTGGCCAGGGCGGCGATGTTGGCCAGCAAGGTCGCCGCTTCGGGGTTGGTGCTTTTAGCCGTCGCCGGCAAAGGCGTCACGCCAGCAAACGGACGGTTGCGCACCGGCGGCGGTGGCGTGCGGCGCAGCGGTTGGCGCGCAGGCAACGGCAGCGCAATCGCGGTCGGCATCGGTAACGGTTCGGGTTGTGGATCGCTGTGACGGCTGAAGGCGAAAGACTGTGGAATCCCGATCGAACGCATGCCCAACCGCCCAAGCAGACTGCCCTCGGCCGGGCCGATAAACAGCACGCCATCGACATGGGTCAGACGCTTGAGCACGGCGAACACCTGCTGCTGGGTCGGCTGATCGAAATAGATCAGCAGGTTGCGGCAGAACACGAAATCGAACGGCGGCTCGTTGACCAGCAATGACGGATCGAGCACGTTGCCGACCTGCAGGCGCACCTGCTCGCGGACGATTTCATTCACCCGAAAGCCCTCGTTCTCGGCGAAAAAATGCCGCTCGCGAAAGTCCAGTTCCTGGCCGCGAAACGAGTTTTTGCCGTACAGCGCCCGCCGCGCCTTGTCCACTGACAAGGGGCTGACGTCCATGCCATCGACCTTGAACTGATGGGGCTTGAGGCCGGCATCGAGCAAGGCCATGGCAATCGAATAGGGTTCTTCACCGGTGGAACACGGCAGGCTGAGGATGCGCAGCGCACGCATGTTGTTCAGTTCACCCAGGCGTTTGCGCGCCAGTTTGCCCAGCGTGGCGAAGGATTCCGGGTAACGGAAAAACCAGGTCTCGGGGACGATCACCGCTTCGATCAGCGCCTGCTGTTCATCCCGCGAGCCTTGCAGCGTCTGCCAGTACTCATCGGCATTCACCGTTTGCGACAGGGTGATGCGCTGGCGCACGGCCCGTTCGATGATCGCCGGCCCGACCGAAGCGACGTCGAGGCCGATGCGTTCCTTGAGGAAATCGAAGAAGCGCTGGTCGCTGCTCATGGCTGCTCCTCAAGCCGCGCCGGATCCAGCGGCGGTGTCGGGAACAGTAACGTGCGCACCGACTCGTCCAGCAAGTCGTTGACCCGCACCCACTGCACCAGCCCCTGCGCATCCTCACGCACCTGGCCCAGGTACGGCGCCTGACGATTGTCGAGGCCGTACGGCTGGAAATCAGCCGGGTTGCAGCGCAGGGTATCGGTGGCCTGTTCGAGGATCAGGCCCAGCCATTGCGAGGGTTGCGAGTCATCCGCTCGGTAATGCACCAGCACCAGTCGTGTGCTGGTGCGCGCTTGCGCAGGATGGCCGAAGGTCAGGGCACTGAGGTCGATCACCGGCACCACTGTGCCACGGTAGGCGAACACCCCCGCCACCCAGTGCGGCGCCCGGGCAATCGGCTTCAACGGCAGGCGCGGCAGCACTTCGGCCACTTCCATGGCACGCAAGGCGTAGCGTTCGCTGCCGATGCGAAACAGCAGGAACAACGCCTGCTTCGCCACCGGCGCAGCGCTGCGTTTGGCGGTGATTTCGCTCATCAGACTTTGAATCGCGAAACGCCGCTGCGCAGGCCCACGGCCACCTGGCTCAGTTCGTCGATGGCGAAACTGGCCTGACGCAACGATTCGACGGTCTGGCTGCTGGCATCACCCAGCTGCACCAGCGCGTGGTTGATCTGCTCGGCGCCGGTGGCCTGGGCCTGCATGCCTTCGTTGACCATCAACACCCGCGGCGCCAGCGCCTGCACTTGATGGATGATCTGCGACAGCTGCTCGCCCACTTGCTGCACCTCAGCCATGCCGCGACGCACTTCCTCGGAGAACTTGTCCATGCCCATCACCCCGGCGGACACCGCCGACTGGATCTCGCGGACCATCTGTTCGATGTCATAGGTGGCGACAGCAGTCTGATCCGCCAGACGCCGCACTTCGGTGGCGACCACGGCGAAACCACGACCGTACTCGCCGGCCTTTTCCGCTTCGATCGCAGCGTTCAGGGACAGCAGGTTGGTCTGGTCGGCGACCTTGACGATGGTCACCACCACCTGATTGATGTTGCCGGCCTTCTCGTTGAGGATCGCCAGTTTGGCGTTCACCAGATCCGCCGCGCCCATCACCGAGTGCATGGTGTCTTCCATCCGCGCCAGGCCTTGTTGCCCGGAACCGGCCAGCACCGAGGCCTGATCGGCGGCGGTGGAGACTTCAGTCATGGTGCGTACAAGGTCGCGAGAGGTTGCCGCGATTTCGCGGGATGTCGCGCCAATTTCAGTGGTGGTCGCAGCGGTTTCGGTGGCGGTCGCCTGTTGCTGCTTGGAGGTGGCGGCGATCTCGGTCACCGAGGTGGTGACCTGTACCGACGAGCGCTGGGCCTGGGACACCAGCGAGGTGAGCTCGGTCATCATGTCGTTGAAGCCGGTTTCCACGGCACCGAACTCGTCCTTGCGGTCGAGGTTCAAGCGGCTGCTCAGATCGCCGGTGCGCATGATGTCGAGGATCTGCACGATGCGGTTCATCGGCGCCATGATCGCGCGCATCAGCAGCAGACCGCAGAAACCGGCGGCCAGCACGGCCACCAGCAGTGAGACGAACATGCTGACCTTGGCCGCCGCCACGGCCTCATCAATGTTGGCCATGGCCTTGTCGGCGACTTTCTTGTTCTCGCCAATGATGTCGTTGAGCTTCATCCGGCCCGAGTACCAGGTCGGAGTCAATTGCTCATGGAACAGCTTGACGGCGTCGGCTTCCAGATTGCGCTTGTGCAAATCGAGCACCGCATCCTGAATTTTCAGGTAGGCATCGTGATATTTCTCGAACGCCGCGAATTCGAGCTTGTCCTCGTCCGTCACCACCGTGCCACGATAATTGGCCATCTGTTCCTGAAGCCGAGATTCGAAAGCCTTGTAATCGGCCGCATCTTCACTGCTGATGCCCTGCCCTTCCTTGAGCCCCAGCAGTTCCTGGGTCTGCAGGTAGCTATCGACCCAAGCACCACGGATCATCGAGCTGTAATAGACGCCGGGAATCGCGTCGTCACGGACGCTGTTTTCACTGGCTTCGATTTTCAGCAGCCGCGAATACGAGACGACCACCATCAACAGCATGATGGCGATAATCACCGCAAAGCTCGCCAAAATGCGTTGGCGCAACGTCCAGTTCTTCACAGTCAGTCCTCGGGGCGGGTCGAAATGCGGGGGAGTATAGCTGAGGGCGGTGTTTCATTTATAAGACGGTTTGCCGCGCCCAGGCCTTCCGGTCATAAAACACGACGGGCTCTGGATTGGGACTTTCAAGGAATCGGAGGTTGGCGTGCCAGTGACGCAATGGCAAAAAGGGGCGATGGATTGGTCATTTCAGCTGCTGCAACGAAAGAACCCGCCATCCTGTGCGGGATTGCGGGTTCTGATATCGCTGACAACAGTTTTACTGGGTAGCTACACGAACCTGCTTCTCAAGCTCCACCTTCAACCCCGGCTCCAGCTTCAACTGCCGCGCCAGTTCATCCAGATAGCTCTTCTCCATGAAATTCTCCTCATCCACCATCATCACGCTCGCCACGTACATCTCGGCGGCCATCTCCGGCGTACTTGCCGCGCGGGCGACGTCGGTGGGGTCGAGGGGTTTGTTGAGTTCGGCGTGGAGCCAGTGTTTGAGTTCCTGATCGTTGTCGAGCTTGGTGAATTCGCCTTCGATCAGTTGGCGTTCGCGGTCGTCGATGTGGCCGTCGGCCTTGGCGGCGGCGACCAAGGCTTTGAGGATGGCCTGGCTGTGTTGTTCGACTTGTGCCGGTGGCAGGCGATCGAGGGTTTGCGGTTCGCTTTGTGGGGCGGTGCCTTTTTGGGCGTTCCAGTTGCCGTAGGCTTTGTAGGCGATCACGCCCAGTGCGGCGAGGCCGCCGTAGAGGGCGACTTTACCGCCAACCTTACGGGCCTTTTTACTGCCCAGCAGCAGGCCCATGGCGCCGGCCGCCAGGGCACCGCCGCCTGCGCCTGACAGCAAGCCGCCGAGTGCACCGTTACTGGAAGATCCGCCCAGCAAGCCGCCCAAACCACCGGCCGCCGGTTTGTTCTGCGCCCCGCCCGCCTTGTTCTGCAACAGATCCTGGCCGGACTTGAGGAGTTGATCGAGCAATCCACGGGTGTTCATGTTCCGTCTCCAAACAGGGGTTATCCGGATCAATAAGGCCCTCAGCCTAGTTCGAAAGTGCCCGTCACCTGGTTGCGAGTGTGCTTCCAGATGTTGCCTGGCCCACGGCAGCCCTTCGCGAAAATAGATATACACTCGAGGCAATCTATAAAAACCGCCCACCGGGTAAACCTTCCATGATGACCTTGCGTCAGATCCGCCATTTCATCGCCGTGGCCGAGACCGGCTCGATCTCCGCCGCTGCGCAAACCGCGTTCATTTCCCAATCGACCCTGACCCTGGCCATCCAGCAACTGGAGGAAGAAATCGGCGTCAGTCTGTTCAATCGCCACGCCAAGGGCATGACGCTGACCCATCAGGGCCACCAGTTCCTGCGCCAGGCGCACCTGATTCTGGCCACCGTGGACAATGCCAAACGCAGCCTGCAACAAAGCACCGATCAGGTCGCCGGGCAGTTGATCGTCGGCGTGACCAGTCTGGTGGCCGGTTATTACCTGGCGGATTTGCTCACCCGCTTCCAGCGTGCCTACCCCAATGTCGAGATTCGGGTGATGGAGGACGAGCGGCCGTACATCGAGCACCTGCTGGTCAGCGGCGAGATCGATGTCGGGGTGCTGATCCTCTCCAACCTCGAAGACCGCCACGCCTTGCAGACCGAAGTGCTGACCCACTCGCCGCACCGTTTGTGGCTGCCGGCCCAGCACCCGCTGCTGGAACACGACAGCATCAACCTTGCCGATGTCGCCCGGGAGCCGTTGATTCAACTGAACGTCGATGAAATGGATCGCAACGCCCAACGCCTGTGGCGCGGCGCCGGGCTGCAACCGAAGATCACCCTCAGAACCGCGTCCACCGAGGCAGTGCGAAGCCTGGTAGCGGCGGGCCTCGGTGTTTCGATCCAGCCGGACATGACGTATCGCCCATGGTCGCTCGAAGGCGACATCATCGAAGCGCGGCCGATTGCCGATCTCAACCAGACCCTTGACGTCGGTCTGGCCTGGCGTCGTGGCACCGCCCGCCCCGCGCTGGTCGATCCTTTCCTGACCGTGGCCCGCGAACAGCCCCACGGCGGACGCAAGCCATCTATTTAATCGAACGCCACCTTCAGTATTTAGAATTTGTCGACCCCGGAGCCGCGCACTAGTCTTGCTGCATCGATAAGACGGTCGGCTCCCGGAACAGGGAGCAACATGGCCATACAAGAAAAGAGATCACGGAAAATGGCTGGCGCGCAGACCCACATGCACACCGCGTTGCTGATCGACGGCGAACTGGTCGCCGGCCAGGGTTTTGTCGAACCGATCCTCAACCCGGCCACCGGCGAAGTCCTGACCCAGATCGCTGAAGCCAGCACCGAGCAAGTCGAAGCCGCCATCCTCGCCGCCCACCGCGCCTTTGCCGAATGGTCGCGCACCACCCCGCAACAACGCTCGAACTTCTTGCTGGAAATCGCCAACGCCGTCGAAAAACACGCTGACCACCTCGCCCGCCTCGAAGCCCTGAACTGCGGCAAGCCTTTGCATCTGGCGCGGCAAGACGACTTGACCGCCACCGTCGATGTATTCCGCTTCTTCGCCGGCGCCGTGCGTTGCCAGACCGGCCAGCTCAGCGGCGAATACGTGCCCGGCTACACCAGCATGGTGCGCCGCGATCCGATTGGCGTCGTCGCCTCGATAGCGCCGTGGAACTACCCGATCATGATGGCCGCGTGGAAAATCGCCCCGGCTCTCGCCGCCGGCAATACGCTGGTGTTCAAGCCGTCCGAGCACACGCCGCTGTCGATTCTGGCATTGGCCCCGGCACTGGCCGAAATCCTGCCGCGTGGGGTGATCAACATCGTCTGCGGTGACGGCGAAGGGGTCGGCAGTCACCTGGTCGGCCACCCGAAAGTGCGGATGGTGTCGCTGACCGGCGATATCGTCACCGGCCAGAAAATCCTCCAGGCCGCTGCCAAAACCCTGAAACGCACGCACCTCGAACTCGGCGGCAAAGCCCCGGTGATCGTCTGCAACGACGCGGATCTCAAAGCGGTGGTCGAAGGCGTGCGCACTTATGGCTATTACAACGCCGGGCAGGACTGCACGGCGGCTTGCCGGATCTACGCCCAGGCCGGAATTCACGACAAGTTGGTGGCTGAACTCGGTGCGGCGGTCAGCAGCCTGCGCTTTGCCGGCAAACGCGATGCGGATAACGAAATCGGGCCGCTGATCAGCACTCGTCAGCGCGACCGCGTGGCCAGTTTTGTCGAGCGTGCCCTCGGCCAGCCGCACATCGAACGGGTGACCGGCGCAGCGGTGCATTCCGGCGCCGGGTTCTTCTATCAGCCAACCCTGCTGGCCGGTTGCAAACAGAGCGATGAAATCGTCCAGCGCGAAGTGTTCGGCCCGGTGGTGACCGTGACCCGTTTCGACGAACTGGCGCAAGCGGTGGACTGGTCCAACGACTCGGAATACGGCCTCGCCTCGTCGGTCTGGACCCAGAACCTGGACAAGGCGATGCAGGTCGCCGCACGGCTGCAATATGGCTGCACCTGGATCAACAGCCATTTCATGCTGGTCAGCGAAATGCCCCACGGCGGGTTGAAACGCTCCGGTTACGGCAAAGACTTATCCAGCGATTCGCTACAGGACTACAGCGTGGTGCGGCACATCATGGCCCGCCACGGCCAGCATCTCTGACTACGCTAATAACAAGCCGACCACGGCATGCTTCACCGCGTTCACAACTGCCCCGACCATAATTTGAAGAAGAGGGTTCACCATGTTCGTGCACAAGACCGCACTGCTCAGTGCAATCACCACGGCCCTGCTGGCCAGCGCCAGCCTGCAGGCCGCCGAGCCGCTGAAAGCCGTCGGCGCCGGCGAAGGCCAGCTGGACATCGTCGCCTGGCCCGGCTACATCGAACGCGGTGAAAGCGACAAGGCCTACGACTGGGTGACCGGTTTCGAGAAGGAAACCGGCTGCAAGGTCAATGTAAAAACCGCCGCCACCTCTGACGAAATGGTCAGCCTGATGGCCAAGGGCGGTTACGACCTGGTGACCGCGTCGGGCGATGCCTCGTTGCGCTTGATCGTCGGCAAGCGTGTGCAGCCGATCAACACCGCGTTGATCCCGAACTGGAAATCCCTCGACCCGCGCCTGAAAGACGCGCCGTGGTACGTGGTCAACAATCAGACCTACGGCACCCCGTATCAGTGGGGCCCGAACGTGCTGATGTACAACACCAACGTCTTCAAGACCGCGCCGACCAGCTGGAACGTGGTGTTCGACGCGCAGAACCTGCCCGACGGCAAGCCGAACAAGGGCCGCGTGCAGGCCTACGACGGCCCGATCTACATCGCCGACGCGGCGCTGTACCTGAAATCCACCAAGCCTGAGCTGGGGATCAAGGATCCGTACCAGCTCACCGAAGATCAGTACAAGGCTGTGCTGGAACTGTTGCGCGCTCAGCAGAAGCTGATCCACCGCTACTGGCACGACACCACGGTGCAGATGAGCGACTTCAAGAACGAAGGCGTAGTCGCATCCAGTGCATGGCCGTATCAGGTCAACGGCCTGATCAACGAGAAACAGCCGATCGCTTCGACCGTGCCGAAAGAAGGCGCCACCGGCTGGGCCGACACCACGATGCTGCACGCCGAGGCCAAGCACCCGAACTGCGCGTACAAGTGGATGGACTGGTCGCTGCAGCCGAAAGTCCAGGGTGATGTGGCGGCATGGTTCGGTTCGTTGCCGGCGGTTCCGGCGGCGTGTCAGGGCAGTGAGTTGCTCGGCGCTGAAGGTTGCAAGACCAACGGGTTTGATCAGTTCGACAAGATCGCCTTCTGGAAAACACCGCAGGCTGAGGGTGGGAAGTTTGTGCCGTATAGCCGGTGGACGCAGGACTACATTGCGATTATGGGCGGTAGATAGTTCTCGAAAATCACGCGATCGGCTCCCTTTCCCCTCGCCCCCCCTGGGGGAGAGGGCTGGGCGGGCGGCGTGCCGATGAGGGGGTAGCTTTTGACTTTGCTTTTGAAATTGGAGCAATGGCTGAAATAGCTGCCCTCACCCCCCGCCCTCTCCCGGAGGGAGAGGGAGCTAAAAGCAGATCGCGGCGTATCGACCAGATGAGTTAGCCAAAAACCATCGCATACACCGCCAAACGATCCAGTTTTGTCAGAAGTCCAGGCAGGGCCGCTGCGCCGGCCCTCGCCTTTTCGGAGCACCGCACCATGACGCTTGCAGTCCAGTTCACCAACGTTTCCCGGCAGTTCGGCGAGGTGAAGGCCGTTGACCGGGTGTCCATCGATATCCAGGACGGCGAGTTCTTTTCCATGCTCGGCCCCTCAGGTTCGGGCAAGACCACGTGCCTGCGCCTGATCGCCGGGTTCGAACAACCGAGCGCTGGCTCGATCCGCATTCACGGCGCCGAAGCCGCCGGTCTGCCGCCCTATCAGCGCGACGTCAACACGGTGTTTCAGGATTACGCGCTGTTCCCGCACATGAACGTGCTGGACAACGTCGCCTACGGATTGAAAGTCAAAGGCGTGAGCAAAACCGAGCGCCACAAGCGCGCCGAAGAAGCGTTGGACATGGTCGCCCTCGGCGGCTACGGCGCGCGTAAACCGGTGGAGTTGTCCGGCGGTCAGCGCCAGCGTGTCGCCCTCGCCCGCGCGCTGGTCAATCGCCCGCGCGTGCTGTTGCTCGACGAGCCGTTGGGCGCTCTCGACCTGAAGCTGCGCGAACAGATGCAGAGCGAACTGAAGAAGCTGCAACGCCAGCTCGGCATCACCTTCATTTTCGTTACCCACGATCAGACTGAAGCACTATCGATGTCCGACCGCGTGGCCGTGTTCAACAAGGGCCGCATCGAGCAGGTCGACACCCCGCGCAATCTATACATGAAACCGACCACGACGTTCGTCGCCGAATTCGTCGGCACTTCGAACGTGATTCGTGGCGATCTGGCGCGCCAGCTCAGCGGCCATCCACAGCCGTTCTCGATCCGTCCGGAACACGTGCGCTTCGCAGAAGGCCCCTTGGCCAGCCACGAGATTGAGGTCAGCGGCCTGCTGCATGACATCCAGTATCAGGGCAGCGCCACGCGCTATGAACTGACCCTGGAAAACGGCCAGACCCTGAGCATCAGCCAGGCCAACAATCAGTGGATCGACAGCAGCGCGCAGCACCAGACCGGTCAGCGCATCAGCGCTCGCTGGGCGCGGGAAGCGATGATTCCGTTGCACGACACCGTTGCGAGCGGGGTGTGACATGACCGCCCTCGCCCTCCCGCAATCGGCGCCTTTGCGCAGGTTTTCCAACCTGCTCTATCGCAAGCCGAACCTGTATCTGTCGATGCTGCTGGTGCCGCCGCTGCTGTGGTTCGGCGCAATCTATCTGGGCTCGCTGCTGGTGCTGTTGTGGCAAGGTTTCTACACCTTCGACGACTTCACCATGGCGGTCACCCCGGACCTGACCCTGGCCAACTTCGCCGCGCTGTTCCAGCCGTCGAACTTCGACATCATTCTGCGCACCCTGAGCATGGCGGTCGTGGTGTCGATCGCCAGCGCCATCGTCGCGTTCCCGATTGCCTACTACATGGCGCGCTACACCACCGGCAAGACCAAGGCGTTTTTCTACATTGCGGTGATGATGCCGATGTGGGCCAGTTACATCGTCAAGGCTTACGCCTGGACGCTGCTGCTGGCCAAGGGCGGCGTCGCGCAGTGGTTCGTTCAGCACCTGGGGCTGGAGCCGGTGCTGCAGTTCATTCTGGGGATTCCCGGGGTCGGTGGCAGCACCTTGTCGACCTCGCATCTGGGGCGGTTCATGGTGTTCGTCTATATCTGGCTGCCGTTCATGATCCTGCCGATCCAGGCCTCGCTGGAGCGCCTGCCGCCGTCGTTGCTGCAAGCCTCCGCCGACCTCGGGGCCAAGCCGAGTCAGACCTTCATGCAGGTGATTCTGCCGCTGTCGGTGCCGGGCATCGCGGCCGGTTCGATCTTCACCTTTTCGCTGACCCTGGGCGACTTCATCGTGCCGCAACTGGTGGGCCCGCCGGGCTACTTCGTCGGCAGCATGGTCTACGCGCAGCAAGGCGCGATCGGCAACATGCCAATGGCTGCGGCGTTCACCCTGGTGCCGATCGTGCTGATCGCCATTTACCTGTCCATCGTCAAACGTCTGGGGGCCTTCGATGCACTCTGAGAAAGCATCCATAGGGCTGAAAATCGCAGCCTGGGGCGGGTTGGTGTTCCTGCACTTCCCGATCCTGATCATCTTCCTCTACGCCTTTAACACCGAAGACGCGGCGTTCAGCTTTCCACCGAAAGGCTTCACGCTGCACTGGTTCAGCGTGGCGTTTTCCCGGCCGGACGTGCTGGAAGCGATCAAGCTGTCGTTGCAGATCGCAGCCATTGCCACGCTGATTGCGATGGTGCTCGGCACCCTCGCTTCCGCTGCGTTGTACCGCCGGGATTTCTTCGGCAAGCAGGGCATTTCGCTGATGCTGATCCTGCCGATTGCGCTGCCGGGGATCATCACCGGGATCGCGCTGCTGGCGACCTTCAAGACGCTGGGGATCGAGCCGGGGATGTTCACCATCATCGTCGGCCACGCGACCTTCTGCGTGGTGATCGTCTACAACAACGTCATCGCCCGTCTGCGCCGCACCTCACACAGTCTGATCGAGGCGTCGATGGACCTCGGCGCCGACGGCTGGCAGACCTTCCGCTACATCATCCTGCCGAACCTCGGCTCGGCGCTGCTCGCCGGCGGCATGCTGGCGTTTGCGCTGTCGTTCGACGAAATCATCGTCACCACCTTCACCGCCGGCCATGAACGCACCTTGCCGCTGTGGTTGCTCAACCAGTTGAGCCGCCCACGGGACGTGCCGGTGACCAACGTCGTGGCGATGCTCGTGATGCTGGTGACCATGCTGCCGATCCTCGGCGCCTACTACCTGACCCGGGGTGGCGAGAGCGTGGCCGGCAGCGGCGGCAAATGAATTCCCTGACCTTTCCCACCCTGAATTTGCAGTAGAAAGAGGACAATGACATGCAAACCAAACTCTTGATCAACGGCCAACTGGTCAACGGCGAAGGCCCGGCGCAACCGGTGCTCAACCCGGCACGCGGTGAAGTGCTGGTGGAAATCAACGAGGCCACCGAAGCCCAGGTCGATGCCGCCGTCCGCGCTGCGGACAGTGCCTTCGCCGAATGGTCGCAGACCACGCCGAAAGACCGTTCGCTGCTGCTGCTCAAACTCGCCGACGCCATCGAAGACCACGGCGAAGAGTTGGCCAAACTGGAATCGGACAACTGCGGCAAACCCTACAGCGCCGCGCTGAATGACGAGATCCCGGCGATTGCCGACGTGTTCCGTTTCTTCGCCGGCGCCAGCCGTTGCATGAGCGGTTCGGCCGGCGGCGAATACCTGCCCGGCCACACCTCGATGATCCGCCGCGACCCGGTGGGCGTGATCGCGTCCATCGCGCCGTGGAACTACCCGCTGATGATGGTCGCCTGGAAAATCGCCCCGGCCCTCGCCGCCGGTAATACCGTGGTGCTCAAGCCGTCGGAACAAACCCCGCTGACCGCGTTGCGTCTGGCCGAACTGGCGTCGGATATTTTCCCGGCCGGTGTACTCAATCTGGTGTTCGGTCGTGGGCCGAGCGTGGGCAGCCCGTTGGTAACTCATCCGAAAGTGCGCATGGTCTCGCTGACCGGCTCCATCGCCACCGGTTCGAACATCATTTCCAGCACCGCCGACAGCGTCAAACGCATGCACATGGAATTGGGCGGCAAGGCGCCGGTGATCATCTTCGACGACGCCGACATTGATGCGGCGGTCGAAGGCATTCGCACCTTCGGTTTCTACAACGCTGGCCAGGACTGCACCGCGGCGTGCCGGATCTACGCCCAGCAAGGTATTTACGACAAGTTCGTCGAGAAGCTTGGCGCAGCGGTGAGCAGCATCAAGTACGGTTTGCAGGATGATCCGTCGACCGAACTGGGACCGCTGATCACCGCCCAGCATCGCGACCGCGTGGCCGGGTTTGTCGAACGCGCCGTGGCGCAACCGCACGTTCGCTTGATCACTGGCGGCAAGGCTGTCGAAGGCAATGGTTTCTTCTTCGAACCGACGGTGCTGGCCGACGCGCAGCAGGATGACGAAATCGTCCGTCGCGAAGTGTTCGGGCCGGTGGTGTCGGTGACCAAATTCACCGATGAGGCTCAGGCGCTGGAGTGGGCCAACGATTCGGACTACGGCCTGGCGTCCTCGGTGTGGACGGCGGATGTCGGACGTGCGCATCGACTGTCTGCGCGGTTGCAGTACGGCTGCACTTGGGTGAATACGCACTTCATGCTCGTCAGCGAAATGCCCCACGGCGGTCAGAAACTGTCCGGCTACGGCAAGGACATGTCCATGTACGGGCTGGAGGACTACACCACGGTTCGGCATGTGATGTTCAAGCACTAAAGGCATCACCCCGGCTTCAAGGCAGAAACCGGTCATCCGCATCACCAGGCATTCAAAACAATAACTACCGATCCGGGCGGCGCCTTCAAGGCCCCGCCACGGTTTCGGCCATCCGAAATCTGCCGATTTCACGGAGCAAACACACATGAGTGCATCACCCGATCTCTCAGCCGCCGTTGCCGACAGCGATGCCGAACAACTGCGCCAACTGGGTTACACCTCCAACTTCAACCGCAGCATGAGCCTGTGGGAAAACTTCGCGTTGGGCTTCACTTACCTGTCACCGGTCGTAGGGGTTTATACCTTGTTCGGCCTGTGCCTGGCCGCCGGCGGGCCACCGATGTTCTGGGCTTACTTGCTGGTCGGTTGCGGGCAACTGCTGGTGTGCCTGATCTTCGGCGAAGTGGTGTCGCAGTTCCCGATTTCCGGTGGCGTATATCCTTGGGCACGACGGCTGGTGGGCAAGAAATGGGCGTGGATGGTCGGCTGGATCTACTCCATCGCCCTGTGCGTGACCATCGCCGCCGTGGCGGTCGGCGCCGGCCCGTACCTAGCGGCCATGCTGGGTTTTGAGCCGAGCAACAACACCAACATCGTCATCGCCCTGGTGCTGACGCTGTTCGCCACGCTGGTGAACCTCAGCGGCACTAAAGTGCTGGCGCGGATCGCCATGTTCGGCTTCCTCTGCGAACTGGTCGGCGCGGTGATCGTCGGCGTGTACCTTCTGATTTTCGAGCGTCACCAGCCGATCAGCGTGCTGTTCAACACTTTCGACATCAGCGTCGACGGCTCCTATTTGCCGGCCTTCCTCACCGCGTCGCTGGCGGGGATGTTCCTCTACTACGGCTTCGAGGCCTGCGGTGATGTAGCCGAAGAAACCCCGAACCCGAGCAAGAAAATCCCGGTGGCCATGCGCATGACCATCTACATCGGCGGCATCGCGGCGATGTTCGCCTGCCTGGCGCTGATCCTCGCCGTGCCGGACATGCAAGCGGTGATCAACGGCACCGACAAGGACCCGGTCACCACCATCCTCAACAACGCCTTCGGCCCGGTCGGTTCGAAAGTGGTGATGGGCGTGGTGATGATTTCCTTCATCTCCTGCGTCATCAGCTTGCAAGCTGCGGCGAGTCGTCTGCTGTATTCCTACGCTCGCGATGAAATGGTCATCGGCAGCCGACTGCTCAAAAAGATTTCTCCTACGACCCAGGTTCCAGTTGCCGCACTGTTCGTGTCCGGCGTCCTGCCCGGCCTGATCATCGCCCTCGGCTTCTTCCTGCAAGACGCCGTGGCGACCATCGTCAGCTTCGCGGCCATCGGCATCTACCTCGCATTCCAGATGATCGTCCTCGCCGCCCTGTACGCCCGCAGCAAAGGCTGGAAACCCAGCGGCAAATTCACCCTCGGCGCGTGGGGCTGGCCGGTGAACATCGGCGCGCTGGTGTATGGCGTCGGCGCAATCATCAACATGGCCTGGCCACGCACGCCGGATGCAGCGTGGTACATCAACTACGCGATGGTGCTGAGCACGGCGATCGTGATTGGGCTGGGGCTGGTTTATATGTGGATCGGCAAGCCGTATGACCATGGGAAGGCGCCGGCTGGGGATGCCTGGAAAGTTAGTCGCTAAGAAAAACAGCCCCGGATTTATCACAATTTCGGGGCTGATTTCTTTCAGCGTCAGTTACTCGCTTCCTACAGACCGAACCCTCAGCATTCAGTCCCCTTTCCTACGAATGGCGTCGGCAGAGTAGACTTGGCGCCGCTAGCGCCTGACCGATAGGCTTTACCCCGTCGCTGCCCAATCAGCGACCCGGGGTCGAAGCCGGTACATCATCAACATGGCGCAACTGCGTCCTCCATAGAAACCGAGGCTTTTTTGCCTTTCGGATTCGCGTTATGGCGGACCGTGTGGCGCGGGCCTCTCGGCTTCCATGTTGATCGAGAATGTTCCGACTTCGAACGCCGCACGGTTCGCCACCCAAATCTGTCGAAGGATTAGTGGCGGCTCTCATTTCAACATGGAGTAGAAATTGACTATGCACGCGCCAAATTCACCAGAGACCCAGACGCACTTTATCCCTACGGTTTTCACCCGCCACAACCGCTTCCTCCACGCCCTCCTGCTTGATCATCAAGCCTGGTTCTGCGCTCAAGATCTGGGCCGCATGATGGGCCATCCCTTGAACCCACGCGTCACGCTCAAACTCGACCCCGACCAACGCCACACCGTTCGGCTGCGCAAGTACGGCAAAGTTGTCGAGACACCGATGGTCAGCGAATCCGGCATGTACGCGCTGCTCGTCCACCATTTCATCCCGGAAAACCGCAATCTGCGGCAATGGCTGAGCAATGAGGTGATTCCCATCCTGCGTGAAACCAGCTCAGTAACAGCGGAGAACTGCCCGAGCCTGAGCTCGATGCATTGGGCGGGCGTCACCGTGCCGCTGCTGCACTGGCAACAACAGGCTTGGGTGAAATGGAGGGACATGCCTGAGTTGATGCAGGCACAGCATCCCCGGTAAACAAGAATGAAAAAGGGGCGAACTTCACAGTCCGCCCCTTTGGTTTTTCACGTCAAAACCGCGAAACACTCCTCATCGCATCCACCAGATACCGCATCGCAATCCGGTCGCTCTCCGACAACTCCCGGTAACGCTCCACCAGTTTCAGTTCGTCGGGACTGAGCCGGCGTCTTCGCCGGACGTTGGTGAGGCAGGGAAAGATGCCTAACATTTCGGTGATGCCTTGTCCTTTTGTCATGGACGATGTCCTTTTCCAGTACGTCAGAAATTTCTCGAAAACCGCATCGCCCTGCTCCTTTAAGCAGCGATTTGAGCCCTGCCGGTCGGATGGGTCGTGACCGGCGATGCCCATAGAATAGAAATTAAATCGGCGCTGAAAAGCTGTTTTTAGAGTAATTAGTCGAAAAAAGCAGATATGCCCTATAAATCAGAAAAGTCTGTGAGATAAATAACCGTAACGTCTTGTTTCATTGAGACGCTGTCGCCGTGCTATCAATGAATTTTGCAAAATCGGCGAACCGATTAAGCTAGCGGGCATCTGTTACTAGTCCGTAGCGTTTGGCCGAAGGCTTGTCCGAACCGTAATTTCTGATCCAGTACGTGCCAGGAACGGCGCGGGATTGTCCACGACAGGTTGTATTTATGCACCGCAGGAATTTGCTCAAAGCGTCCATGGCCATTGCGGCTTACACCGGCCTTTCCGCCTCCGGCCTGCTCGCCGCACGCGCCTGGGCCGCCTCTGGCGGTGCCGCCGACGGTGAAGCACAGGCCTTCGACTTCGAAACGCTGAAGCGCCAGGCCAAACAACTGGCCGGCAGCGCCTATCAGGACACCAAACAGGTGCTGCCGCCGACCCTGGCGACCATGACCCCGCAGAACTTCAATGCGATCCGCTATGACGGCGAGCATTCGCTGTGGAAGGAAAACAAGGGTCAGCTCGATGTGCAGTTCTTCCACGTCGGCATGGGTTTCCGTCAGCCGGTGCGCATGTACAGCGTCGATCCCAAGACCCGCACGGCCCGCGAGGTGCATTTCCGCCCTCAGCTGTTCAACTATGAAAGCACTTCGGTCGACACCCAGCAGCTCAAGGGCGATCTGGGTTTTGCCGGCTTCAAGCTGTTCAAGGCGCCGGAACTGGATCGGCATGACGTGGTGTCGTTCCTCGGCGCCAGCTACTTCCGCGCGGTGGATGCCACTGGCCAATATGGCCTCTCCGCCCGTGGCCTGGCCGTCGACACCTACGCCAAGAAACGCGAAGAATTCCCTGACTTCACCAAGTTCTGGTTCGAAACCCCGGATCAGAACGCGACCCGCTTTGTGGTCTACGCCCTGCTCGACTCGCCGAGCGCGACCGGTGCCTATCGTTTCGACATCGATTGCCAGGCCGAACGCGTGGTAATGGAAGTCGACGCCCACATCAACGCCCGCACCGCCATCGAACAATTGGGCATCGCGCCGATGACCAGCATGTTCAGCTGCGGCACCCACGAGCGCCGGATGTGCGACACCATTCACCCGCAAATCCATGACTCGGATCGTCTGGCCATGTGGCGCGGCAACGGCGAGTGGATCTGCCGCCCGCTGAACAACCCGGCGACCCTGCAATTCAACGCCTTCGCCGACACCGATCCGAAAGGTTTCGGCCTGGTGCAGACCGACCACGAATTCGCCAACTACCAGGACACCGTCGACTGGTACAGCAAGCGTCCGAGCCTGTGGGTAGAACCTACAACCGCGTGGGGCGAAGGCTCTATCGATCTGCTGGAAATTCCTACAACCGGCGAAACCCTGGACAACATCGTTGCGTTCTGGACACCGAAAAAACCGGTAGCCGCCGGCGATTCGCTGAACTACGGCTACAAGCTCTACTGGAGCGCCCTGCCGCCGGTCGGCACGCCGCTGGCGCGGGTGCATGCGACCCGTTCGGGTATGGGAGGCTTCGTCGAAGGCTGGGCTCCGGGCGAGCATTACCCTCCGGTCTGGGCCCGTCGCTTTGCTGTGGACTTCACCGGTGGCGGCCTGGATCGCCTGCCGCAGGGCACCGGGATCGAACCGGTGGTGACTTGCTCCAACGGCAAGGTGCAGGATTTCAGCGTGCTGGTGCTGGATGACATCAAGGGTTACCGGATTCTGTTCGACTGGTACCCGACCAATGACAGCGTGGAGCCGGTTGAGCTGCGACTGTTCATACGCACCAATGACCGCACGCTGAGCGAGACCTGGTTGTACCAGTACTTCCCGCCGGCGCCGGACAAGCGCAAGTATCCTTGATGTTTTGAGGCGCCTGCGCGGGCCTCTTCGCGAGCAAGCCCGCTCCCACATTGGATCTGGTTCGATCACACAGTGTGTGACCGACACGGAGCCAGGGTGGGAGCGGGCTTGCTCGCGAAAGCGTCAGAATATTCAACATCGGATGGAAGGCACTGCGTCAGGTCAGTGGGCAATACAGATGAATGTCTTTGGGCTCTTGATCAAACAACTCAGGATCCGGGTGATCAACCAACCGGCAACCCTGACGCTGATAGAACTCCACGGTATTGCGCGACTCGGTCGCCGAGACATACAGCGCCTCGGCGCCGATCCTCCGACCATGGGCGCAGGCCAGGGAAAACAATCGCCCGCCAAGCCCCTGCCCACGCCAGGCACGGCTGATGTGCAGAAACTTCAACTGCCGCATGTTCAGACCCTGATTGTGAATAACCCGGTTATCCACAACCACCGCTGCCACCAGTGTCTCGCCATCGAAAATCCCGTGTAGCCAACCGCCGCTGCGCCAGCATTTTTCCAATACCCGCGCATTCTCCTCCGCCTCCCCTTCGGGCCACCCGCGCATGTCGAAACGCGCCGGATACAGAACCAGCTCACCGTTTTCCACGCGATAACATTCCTCGACCAGTTCACTGCGGTCGATCAGCGCCAGCAGCGGCAAGTCGGATTCCGTCAACTCTCGTTCGATCAACATGCGATCCATTCCTTTGCATTCCAAACGATAGGCAAGAAAAAACCCGCCTTTTCAATGGCGGGTTTTATAGGCGCTGCGACAGGTCGGATCAATCCCGCAGATCAGACTCATGAATCGGCTGATCACGATGGGTCGCACGTTGATACTGCGCCGGCCACACCGCTTTGCGGCCGCCCAGGTCATCGTCGGCGTGCAGCGGCCAGTACGGATCACGCAGCAGCTCACGGGCAAGGAAGATGATGTCGGCCTGACAGGTTCGCAGGATGTGCTCGGCCTGGGCCGGCTCGGTAATCATTCCCACGGTCCCGGTGGCGATGCCTGACTCCTTGCGCACCCGTTCGGCGAAGCGCGTCTGATATCCCGGACCCACGGGGATTTCGGCGTTGGCTGCCGTGCCGCCCGATGACACATCGATCAAATCAGCCCCCAAGGCTTTCAGGCGGCGCGCCAGCTCCACGGTTTCATCCGGGTTCCAGCCGTCCTCGACCCAGTCGGTAGCCGACAGGCGCACAAACACCGGCAGTTCTTCCGGCCACACGGCGCGCACCGCCTCAGTCACTTGCAGCACCAGACGAATACGATTTTCGAACGAACCACCGTACTGGTCGCGGCGCTGATTGCTCAGCGGCGACAGAAACTGGTGCAACAGATAACCGTGCGCCGCATGCACCTCGACCACACTGAAACCGGCGGTCAGCGCGCGTTTGGCCGCTGCCACGAAGTCCTGAATGACCTGGGCGATCTGCCCTTCATCCAGTTGTTTCGGTTGGGTGTGTTGCGGGTCGAAGGCAATCGGCGAAGGCCCGACCGGCGTCCAGCCACCGTCCTCCGGTTTGACGCTGCCGTGCTTGCCGATCCACGGCCGGTGGGTGCTGGCCTTGCGCCCGGCGTGGGCCAGTTGAATGCCGGCCACTGCGCCTTGGGCGGTGATGAAACGGGTGATGCGTTGCAACGGTGCGATCTGTTCGTCGTTCCACAGGCCCAAGTCTTCGGCGGTGATCCGCCCGTCGGCCGTGATTGCCGTGGCTTCGGTGAATACCAGGCCAGCGCCCCCCACGGCACGGCTGCCGAGGTGCACCAGATGCCAGTCGTTGGCCAGGCCATCGACGCTGGAGTACTGGCACATGGGCGACACGGCGATGCGGTTGGGCAGGGTCAGTTGGCGAAGGGTAAAGGGTTCAAGCAGCAGACTCATGGGGCACCTCTCAAATCAGTGGGCAGGCTCCAGGGTTCTGTTTGAAAAGTCGACGAGTGACAGGAAAAAGGTGCAGCACCCGCCCCCGCGGGCAAAAAAATCGACAAGACGTCACAAGGCCAATCAAGCAGTGCTTAGAGCCTAGTCGACATCCGGGGATGAGGGAGGGTTCAGAGTAATTCTGTGTATGTAAGTCCGCCTGCGCGAGCTTGCTCGCGAAGGCGTCAACGCGGTTCGATGTGGGCAATCATCAGTTGCACGGTCTCATTGCCGCGAAACTCGTTCAGATCGAGCTTGTACGCCAGTTCGACCCATTTGATTGTCGGGTTCGGCCAGATATCACGATCGATGCCGAAGGCGATGCCATCCAGCTTCACCGAGCCGCATTCAGTTTTCAGCACCACTTTCAGGTGCCGCTCGCCGACCACTCGCTGCTCGACCAACTGGAACACGCCATGAAACAGCGGCTCCGGGAAATGCTGGCCCCACGGCCCGGCGTGACGCACGGCGCGGGCCAGCTCCAGATGAAATTCCTCGACCGCCAGCGTGCCGTCCGACAGCAGGCGCCCGGTCAGATCCTCTTCGCGAAGCTGCCTGCGCACTTCGGCGTCGAAGGCCTCGGCGAACAACGGAAAATTCTCCTGCGGCAAAGTCAGGCCTGCCGCCATCGCGTGACCGCCGTACTTGGCGATCAGATCCGGATGCTGCGCCGCGACCACGCTCAGCGCATCACGAATATGAAAGCCCTGAACCGAACGCCCAGAGCCCTTGAGCAGACCGTCACCGGCATCGGCGAAGGCGATGGTCGGGCGGAAGTAACGCTCCTTCATCCGCGAAGCCAGAATACCGATGACACCCTGATGCCATTCCGGATCGAACAGGCACAACCCGAATGGCATCGACTCGACCGGCAAGTCCTTGAGCTGGGCCAGCGCTTCACGCTGCATGCCTTGCTCGATGGATTTGCGATCCTGGTTCATGCCGTCCAGTTGCGCCGCCATTTCGCGGGCCAGCTCTGCATTCTGGGTCAACAGGCACTCGATCCCGAGGCTCATGTCATCCAGACGCCCCGCCGCGTTCAGGCGCGGGCCGACGATGAAGCCGAGGTCGGTAGACGTAATGCGCGAAGCCTCACGCTTGGCCACTTCCAGGATCGCCTTGATCCCCGGCCGCGCACGCCCGGCGCGAATCCGTTCCAGCCCCTGGTGCACCAGAATCCGGTTGTTGGCATCCAGCGGCACCACGTCGGCAACGCTGCCCAGCGCCACCAGATCCAGCAGTTCACCGATGTTCGGCTGTGGTTTGCTCTCGTACCAGCCGAGGCTGCGCAGGCGTGCGCGCAAAGCCATCAACACGTAGAAAATCACCCCGACCCCGGCCAGCGCCTTGCTCGGGAACTCGCAGCCGGGCTGGTTCGGATTGACCAGTGCATCGGCCTGCGGCAGTTCATCGCCGGGCAAGTGGTGGTCGGTGATCAAAACCTTCAAACCGTGACGTTTCGCGGCCGCTACACCTTCAACGCTGGAAATACCGTTGTCGACGGTGATCAACAGTTGCGGCTTGCGAGTCATCGCGACTTCGACGATTTCCGGGGTCAGGCCGTAGCCGTATTCGAAGCGGTTCGGCACCAGATAATCGACGTGTGCCGCGCCCAGCAGGCGCAGACCGAGCACGCCCACGGTGCTGGCCGTCGCGCCGTCGGCGTCGAAGTCGCCAACGATCAGGATCCGCTGACGCTGCTCCAGCGCCGCCACCAGCAGATCGACCGCCGCATCGATCCCTTTGAGCTGCTGGAACGGAATCAGCCGCGCCAGGCTCTTGTCCAACTCCGCCTCGGACTGCACGCCCCGCGCCGCGTACAGGCGGGTCAGTAGCGGTGGCAGTTCACCGAGAAACGGCAGAGTGGCGGGCAACGGGCGAGGATCGATACGCATGGGGTGACAGAAGCTTCTCTTGAATACGTGGGATTTTTCGGGAGTAGCGCGGACTTAACCGCGCTCGCCTTGCAGCCAGCTGAGCTGGACTTCGTGCTGGCCACGGTCGTCGGTGACGAAGATCGTGCCTTCGCTGATCATCACGTCCCACTTGATGACGCGGGGCATGTCCTTGGCCAGGGTTTCCAGCACTTCCTGCGGAACTGCGGCAATGTTGACGTTCTTCAGGTTTTTGATCGCCGGAATCACCTTGCCTTCCCAGACGCGCAGGCTGCCGTAGGCCAGCAGGCTGGTGCGTTCGGTGCGGCGCGAGCACCAGGTCAGGCGATCGGCATCCGGCTGGCCGACTTCGATCCAGTGCAGGACGCGGTCGTCCAGGCTCTTTTCCCACAGCGCAGGTTCATCCACGTCCGACAGACCACGCCCGAACGACAGTTGCTCGTTGTACCAGAGCGCGTAGGCCAACAGCCGCACGGTCATGCGTTCTTCGGTTTCCGAAGGATGGCGGGCGATGGTCTGCTTCACGTTCTCGTAGACGCTGCGGTCGAGGTCGGTGAGGTTCAGTTCGAATTTGTAGGTAGTGGACGGCTGGGCCATGAACGGGCTTCTTGATACGAGGAAAGTCGGCAAGTCTAACCGATGCTGTAGGCAATCCACGAATTGATGGCGATCAACCTTGCGCGACTGACAGCCGGCTATGTTAAAACGCTGTATCTGCTCAGCCTTGTCCTACAGGATCTCGCATGCCGTTCGCCAACAAACCGCTCAGCGGTCTGAAAGTCATTGAATTGGGTACTTTGATTGCTGGGCCGTTTGCTTCGCGCATCTGCGGCGAGTTCGGCGCCGAAGTGATCAAGATCGAGTCGCCGGACGGCGGGGATCCGTTGCGCAAATGGCGCAAGCTGTATGAAGGGACTTCGTTGTGGTGGTTCGTCCAGGCGCGCAACAAAAAGTCCCTGACGCTGAACCTCAAACACCCCGATGGCCTGGCGATCCTGAAAAAACTGCTGGGTGAAGCCGACATCCTGATCGAGAACTTCCGCCCCGGCGTGCTGGAAAAACTCGGCCTGGGCTGGGAAACCCTGCACGCGCTGAACCCGAAACTGGTGATGGTGCGCCTGTCCGGTTTCGGCCAGACCGGGCCGATGAAGGATCAGCCAGGTTTCGGTGCGGTCGGCGAATCCATGGGCGGTCTGCGCTACATCACCGGTTTCGAAGACCGCCCGCCGGTGCGCACCGGAATTTCCATCGGCGACTCGATTGCCGCCCTGTGGGGCGTGATCGGCGCCTTGATGGCCTTGCGTCATCGCGAGGTCAACGGCGGCCTCGGCCAGGTGGTCGATGTGGCGCTGTACGAAGCGATCTTCGCCATGATGGAAAGCATGGTGCCGGAGTTCGATGTGTTCGGCTTCATTCGCGAGCGTACCGGCAACATCATGCCGGGCATCACCCCGTCCTCGATCCACACCAGCGCCGACGGCAAACACGTGCAGATCGGCGCCAACGGCGATGCAATCTTCAAGCGCTTCATGCTGATCATCGGCCGTGAAGATCTGGCAAACGCCCCGGCGCTGGCCAGCAACGACGGGCGCGACAGCCGTCGTGACGAGTTGTATGGGGTGATCGATCGCTGGGTCAATTCGCTGCCGCTGCAAACCGTGCTGGATCTGCTGAATCAGGCCGAAGTACCGGCCAGCCGGATCTTCAGTGCCGAAGACATGTTCAACGATCCGCAATACCTGGCCCGGGAAATGTTCCTCCACGCCAAATTGCCGGACGGCAAACCTTTCAAGATGCCGGGCATCGTGCCGAAACTCTCTGAGACACCCGGCACGTCCGAATGGGTCGGACCGCAGCTCGGTGAGCACAATGCGCAGGTACTCCACGATCTTGGCTACGACGAGAAGCAGATCGCCCGGCTGCGCGAAGACGGAGCCATCTGAGCTGAAGCCTCTGATGCCCTCGGCCTCGAACCGCGCCCACCATTGGTGGACCTGGCGGTTGTTCGGCCTGCTGTTCCTGATGGTACTGCCAGCGTGGGCGCAGGCCAAACCGACGCTGATCTGGCTGTTGCGCGACCTGCCGCCACTGACGATCTTCGAGGGTCCGAAAAAGGGCCAGGGCGTTATCGATCAATTGATGCCAATGCTCATTGCCGGCATGCCGCAATACGAACACACCTTGCTGCGGGTCAATCGCGCCCGTGGCACTCAAATGCTGCATGAACATCCCTTCGCCTGCGATCCTTCGCTGATCTGGAACAGGGAGCGGGCACAATGGATCGCCTTCTCCATTCCCGCGTTTCGCGCTGTCAGCAATGGCCTGGTGGTGCGTCAGAGAGATCGCGAAGTGCTGGAGCCGTTTCTGGTCGACGATGAAGTCGATCTGTCGGCATTTCTGGCCAACGGCGAGCGAAAAGTCGGCGTGGTAGCCGAGCGCAGTTATGGCGAGTACATCGATACATTGCTGCATCAGGCACCGAGCGGCGCGCTGACGCCCCATTACGGCAACGATGCGCTCAGCAGCCTGCTGTCGATGCAGCGCCTGGGACGTTTGCAGGTGGTGCTGGGTTACTGGCCGGAAATCCGTTATCAGGCGCGCCAGGCCGAGATCACCGAGGACGAACTGCTGTTCTTCCCGATTCGCGGCACGGGCAAGTACCTGTCGGGCCATGTCGGCTGCACCGACACCACGGCGGGTCGCCAGGCGATCACCGAGATCAATCAGCTGTTGCGCACCCTGCCCCACGATCATCTCAACCAGCTCTACGCCGATTGGCTCGACCCCGAAAGGCGTCAGGATTATCTGGAACAGGCGCGGATTTTCTTCCAGCGACAAGCCGCGCAATGAAATCCGGGCAAAAAGAAACCCCGAGAAGTGGGGAGACGACTCGGGGTTAAACGTGGCCTGTATCAAAGACCCGTAGCAGCAAGCGACAAGCACCGGAGCACAATGCTTGCTCCTGCTGTTACCGGGTCTGACCGACCTGGATGCAGGAAGGTTCCCACAAATGAAAAATCAGTTTCAGAGGGCCGGGTGCTTGTCGAGGGCTGCGTTTCGCAACGCGGCGATCACACAGGGTTCCAGCCGGCCTTCGGCAATCAGGATGTCACGCTGCAGACCGTCGACCACATCTGTCAGTTGACGCTTGTCGCTCAATTGCGCCTGATTGAATTCGCGCTCCACCACGATCGCGCCGCTGCCGTTCTTCAAGGTCACCAGGCATTCGCCATGGCGACCCCGAGGGGTCAACGTCACTTGATACGGGCTCAGAGCCTCACCGAGCAATAGACTGATACTTTCCATCTCGATCTCCACTCAATAGTCCGAAAACACAGTGCCTGGGGCGTGTTCACAGTAAATGACCACCGGCCCGAGAGGAAAGTTCTGCTTGTCGCCGGCCTCTCCCGGAGCGTCACCGGCCTATCAGAGCATGCAGGGTGAAGATGACAGGAAAATAACCATGGGGGTTCAAGCGTCCACGCAATTCCGGTGGCTTGTCATGTAGGTGTCCAGCAGACTCCTCATCAACACCGCCGACACTGGCGTGTGCAGGCGGCCCAGCAAGGTGATCCCGTGTTCGCCGAGCAAGGTTTCCAGCTCTTGCAGCAGGCTGGGTGCCACGGCCCCCAGCAGAATCATCGCCCGCGCGTCCTGCCGGTCGGCCAGATGCCGGATCAGCGCCACCCCGTCCCCGTTCTGTAATTGTGGATTGCACAGGGTAATGTCGACCGCTCCGCGACGTTCCAGTGACCGCTTTGCCGAACCCAGCGACGGCGCGGTCAGCACATCATAGATACCGATGGCGTTGAGCATCTGGTGCAACGCCATCAGCTGGAACGGATTGGGTTCTAGAATCAGGATCTTGAGCGAGCGCATGGGACGACCTCTGTAGCGACAATCGCGGATTCACGCCGCAGTGGCCTGTCACTCTAGGGCAGTCGTCCTAAGCCTCCCATCAGAAAAGGAATCGCGGTTTATAGGACTTTTCCCATCTTTAATGCAGACATTGACACCCGCTCTCCTTCCTCCGCTCGGTGATGTCCGTCCAGCCACCCAGCAGGCCACGCAGTTTTCCATCCGCACTGTAAAACGGCACCGTCCATTGGTAGATCTGACGGGGGCCGCTCTTGAACACCAGCTGCCGTTTGCTGAAACGTGTTTTACGAGTGCCCAGCTGCGCCATGAATTCTTCGTGCAGCATCAGTGCCGTGGCCTGCGGAAGTGCATCGATCTCGAACAGCATCCGGCCCTGTACCTGTTCCAGCCGAACCGACAGCGCATCTTCATAACTGCGATTGCACATGATCAACCGCCCCTGCAGATCGCGAACGAATACGGGATCGGGCATCGCATCGATCAATGCATGTTGGAAAGCCAGTTGATCACTTAGATCCTTTTCAGCCGCCCGTCGCTGCTTTACCTCGGCCGCCAAACGGCGGTTCCACAGCAAGGGCAATAGCCCGAACACCCCAAGCGCACCCATCGCCCAACACCCCCACTTGATCAGGAGCGAGCCGATCGAGGGAACCGGAGCGGGAGCAACGCCATCCAGCCATTTCAGGCGCATGGCACGCAGTTCGGCCGCCGAGAAAGCGCCCAATGCCTTGTTGAGGATGCTCACAAGCTCAGGCAGCCCTTTGCGTACCGCCAGATGATCCGCCTCCCATTTGCCCTCCACCAGACCGCCGACCTTGAGCAGGCCCGAGGGAAACAGCTGAGCCCCGATCTCGTTCTCGATGGTGGCGTAGGCCTCGCCACTCTCGACCAGCGCTCGCGCCTCGGCATACGTTTTCACCGAGCGGATCTGGATCGACGGGTAGTCACGTCGAATGCTGTCCTCCAGCGCATGCCGGGCCGGCAGGACCAATACCCGCTTTGCCAGCGCTTCGAACGACTGTATCGCCGGTTCGCCCGAATGACCGACGAATACCCAGCCAGCACCGCCGAACGCGTGACTGAAGTCCAGGAATGCCTTGCGCTCGTCGTTCATCGCCAGGGTCGTGCTGATATCGGCCACGCCACTCTGAAGCCGTTCCAGCATGTGATCGGTGGAAAACGACTCCTGATGGACGAACTGCAATCCGGTCATGGCGCTGATATGCGTGAGCACATCGTTGTTCAAGCCGCTCCAATGACCATGTTCATCCTGAAACAGATACAACGGGTACTGCACCGAGGCGACCGTCACTCTGGGGTTATCTCGAATCCACTGTCGCTCATGCTCATCCAGCTCGATAGGCTGAACGGTTGTCACCCCATCGGAATGCCTCGCCAGATGGGCCGCTTCGGTCCACTGCGACACCCCGAACATCGCCCACACACACAACCAGCACAGCGCCGGTTTCAATCCTGAAAAAAACCGCATTGCCACATCCTTCGTCATCGACTCACCCGTCCTTCGTGGGTGAAACCCGGGCAGTGTGGCATGCATAAACAAGAAAGCCCGTCAGGAGACGGGCTTCAAAATGTGACAGCTTTGCGGGCTTAGAGGGGCTTGCCTCGGTTGCCATGCTGACTGACAAAGGCTTGCACGGCTTTCAGCTCATTCGGCAGGACGGTGCAGCGCTCTTCTCTCTCAAACAAATCAGAAAGATGTGCAGGTAGTTCGAGAGCTTTTCCTACACCGGCTTTCTCCACCGCGTCCGGGAACTTGACCGGATGCGCCGTGCCCAGAATCACCATCGGGATGTCCAGGCTGCGACGGCATTCGCGCGCGGCTTTCACGCCAATGGCGGTGTGCGGATCCAGCACTTCACCGGTCTGCTCGTAGACTTCGGCGATGGTTTCGCAGGTTTGCGCATCGTCCACGGCCAGCGAGTCGAACAGTTTGCGTGCTTCGGTCCAGCGTTCCTGTTCGACGCTGAAACCGCCGCCCTGCCTGAACGAATCCATCAGCCCGGCAATTGCCGCGCCGTTGCGACCGTGCAGGTCGAACAGCAGGCGTTCGAAGTTCGACGAGACCATGATGTCCATCGACGGCGACAGCGTGGCGTGCAGGGTTTCCTTGACGTACTGGTTGCCACTCATGAAGCGGTGCAGGATGTCGTTGCGGTTGGTGGCGACGATCAACTGGTTGATCGGAAGGCCCATGTTGCGCGCCAGATAGCCGGCGAAGATGTCGCCAAAGTTGCCGGTCGGCACCGAGAACGACACCGAACGCGCCGGGCCGCCCAACTGCAGGGCCGCGTGGAAGTAGTAAACGATCTGGGCCATGATCCGCGCCCAGTTGATCGAGTTCACTGCAACCAGGCGGGTGCCCTTGAGGAAGCTCTGGTCGGCGAAGCTGGCCTTGACCATTTCCTGGCAGTCATCGAAGTTGCCTTCGATGGCGATGTTGTGGATGTTCTCACCGAGGATGGTGGTCATCTGCCGACGCTGCACTTCGGACACGCGGTTGTGCGGGTGCAGAATGAAGATGTCGACGTTTTCGCAGTGCTTGCAGCCTTCGATGGCGGCCGAACCGGTGTCACCGGAGGTGGCGCCGACGATGACCACGCGCTCGCCGCGTTTTTCCAGCACGTAGTCGAGCAAGCGACCGAGCAGTTGCAGGGCGAAGTCCTTGAACGCCAGGGTCGGGCCGTGGAACAGCTCCAGCACCCATTCGTTGCCGTTCAACTGACGCAGCGGCGCAACGGCGTTGTGGGCGAACACACCGTAGGTTTCTTCAAGAATCTTTTTGAAATCGGCGTCCGGAATGCTGCCGGTGACGAACGGGCGCATGACGCGGAAGGCCAGCTCGTGATACGGCAGGCCGGCCCAGGAAGCGATTTCTTCCTGGGTGAAACGTGGCAGGTTTTCCGGGACGTACAGACCGCCGTCGGTGGCGAGACCGGCCAGCAGGACGTCTTCGAAATTCAGGGCCGGTGCCTGGCCGCGGGTACTGATGTAACGCATAGGGGCAAACCTTCGGTTTGAGCTTCAAGCTACGAGTTACAAGCTTCAGGTAAAAGCCGGACTGCTTTTCTCTTGCCGCTTGCAGCTCGAAGCTTGCAGCTGTTTCTGTTTAGTTCAAGTGCTCGACGCGGATCCGCACAACCGGACCGACCACGCCCGCGAGCGCTTCGAGGGCGGCGATCGCGTCGTTGATGTGCTGTTCCAGCACGCGGTGGGTCAGCAGGATCATCGGCACCAGGCCGTCGTGTTCCTCGACTTCCTTCTGCATGATCGACTCGATGTTGATGCCGCGCTCCGAGAGGATGCTCGCCACCTGAGCGAGTACGCCCGGATGGTCCTTGGCCTGAATGCGCAGGTAGTAGGCGCTTTCGCAGGCTTCGATCGGCAGGATCGGATGGGCCGACAGCGAGTCCGGCTGGAAGGCCAGGTGCGGCACGCGGTTTTCCGGGTCGGACGTCATGGCGCGAACCACGTCCACCAGATCCGCGATCACCGACGAAGCGGTCGGCTCCATGCCGGCGCCGGCGCCGTAGAACAGGGTCGAACCGGCAGCGTCACCGTTGACCATCACCGCGTTCATCACACCGTTGACGTTGGCTATCAGGCGATCGGCCGGTATCAGCGTCGGGTGTACGCGCAGCTCGATACCGGCGGCGGTGCTGCGTGCCACGCCCAGATGCTTGATGCGGTAGCCCAGCGCTTCGGCGTAATTCACGTCGGCGGTGGTCAGCTTGGTGATGCCTTCGGTGTAAGCCTTGTCGAACTGCAGCGGAACACCGAATGCGATCGACGCCAGGATCGTCAGCTTGTGCGCCGCGTCGATGCCTTCGACGTCGAAAGTCGGATCAGCTTCGGCGTAACCCAGCGCTTGCGCCTCGGCCAGCACGTCTTCGAAGGTGCGACCCTTCTCGCGCATTTCGGTGAGGATGAAGTTGCCGGTGCCGTTGATGATCCCGGCGACCCAGTTGATACGGTTGGCGGACAGGCCTTCACGGATCGCCTTGATCACCGGAATGCCGCCGGCTACCGCCGCTTCGAACGCCACGATCACGCCTTTCTCGCGTGCCTTGGCGAAAATTTCATTACCGTGAACGGCAATCAGAGCCTTGTTCGCGGTGACCACATGCTTGCCATTCTCGATGGCCTTGAGTACCAGCTCGCGGGCAACGGTGTAGCCGCCCATCAGCTCTATGACGATGTCGATCTCAGGGTTCGTGGCCACTTCGAAGACATCGTTGGTAATCGCAATACCGGTCGTCTGGAACTGAGGCTTTGGCGTGCGCATGGCAATTTGTGCCACTTCGATTCCACGCCCGGCACGACGAGCAATTTCCTCGGCGTTGCGCTGAAGTACGTTGAAGGTTCCGCCACCGACGGTCCCTAACCCACAGATGCCTACTTTGACCGGTTTCACTGTGAACTCCCCATAAAACGGCCGACGCGAGGCCGGCCGTGAAAACAACCGCAGGTTCGCGGCTCTCTGTTGATGGCCCGGCAATCCTGCCGCCGGACCACGCTCGTCAACGCCTGAGCGTGACGATGCGAATTACTTCGCGCCCAGCGCCAGTTTGGCGACTTGTGGCGCAGGCTGGTAGCCCGGAATGACTTGTCCGTCGGCCAAAACGATGGCCGGTGTGCCATTCACGCCGATCGACTGACCGAGGGCGAACTGTTTGGAAACCGGGTTATCGCACTTGGCGGCCTTGATTTCCTTGCCATCGACCATTTTGTCCATGGCCGCTTTCTTGTCTTTCGAGCACCACACCGCTTGCAGCTGTTCGTCACCCGGCGAATTCAGGCCCTGACGCGGGAACGCGACGTAACGCACTTCGATGCCGCGCTTGTTCAACTCGGGCACTTCAGCGTGCAGCTTGTGGCAGTACGGGCAAGTGGTGTCGGTGAAAACGGTGATGTGCGACTTGGTTTCACCCACGGCCGGGTAAACCACGGTCTCGGCCACCGGGATCGCATTGATCAGTTTGGAAATGCCCAGGCGTTCGGTCTTCTCGGTCAGGTTGACCGGTTTGCCGTCCTTGAGCTGGAACATGTAGCCCTGAACGATGTACTGGCCGTCGGCGCTGGCGTAGAGCACGCGACTGCCCTTGAGCTTGACTTCGTACAGGCCCGGCAGCGGACTGGCGGTAATGGTATCGACCGGCACGTCGAGCTGGAGGTTTTCCAGGCTTTGGCGAATCGCTTTGTCGGCCGCGTCATCGGCGACGGCAAAGGTGCTGACCAACGCAATGGCTGCGGCGGCGAAAATCTGGGTCAGACGCATGAGAACTCCTGAAGGCGGACAAATGGAACGATCAGAACGCCCGTGCCGGAACACCGGGTCATAACCGCCCATCGTGCAAACCGGCAAAGCCTACCACATAAGGCTCCCGTGGCCGAATGCGCCTGTCGCAAGACAAACGGCGCTCAGCCGCGCGGGTGATGTTTGGCATGCAGATCCTGCAAACGTGCCCGGGCGACGTGAGTGTAGATCTGCGTGGTCGACAGGTCGCTGTGGCCCAACAGCATCTGCACCACCCGCAAGTCGGCGCCATGGTTGAGCAGGTGGGTGGCAAACGCGTGACGCAAGGTGTGCGGCGACAGTGACTTGCCGATCCCGGCGACCTTTGCCTGATGCTTGATTCGATGCCAGAAGGTCTGGCGAGTCATCTGCTCGCCGCGCTGACTGGGAAACAGCACATCGCTCGGGCGACCGCCGAGCAGCTCGCCGCGACCGTCACGCAGGTAGCGCTCGACCCAGACAATCGCCTCCTCGCCCATCGGCACCAGCCGCTCCTTGCTGCCCTTGCCCATCACCCGCAACACGCCCTGACGCAGGTTGACCTGTTCCAGCGTCAGGCTGATCAGCTCGGTGACACGCAGGCCGCAGGCATACAAGACTTCGAGCATGGCGCGATCGCGCTGGCCGATGGCTTCGCTCAAGTCCGGCGCCTTCAGCAGCGCTTCGACGTCGGCTTCCGACAGGGATTTGGGCAGCGGCCGACCGAGTTGCGGCATATCCACGCGCAAAGTCGGATCAACCGAAATCAGTTTTTCCCGCAGCAGATAGCGATAAAAACCACGCACACCGGAGAGAAATCGCGCGGTGGAACGAGGTTTGTAGTTCTGTTCCAGACGCCAGGCCAGGTGATCGAGGATCAGTTCGCGACCGGCATTGACCAGTTCGAGACCTTTCTCCTGCAACCAGCCGTTGAACAGCGCGAGATCACTGCGGTAGGCGTCGCGAGTGTTGTCGGAGAGACCTTTTTCCAGCCAGAGGGCGTCGAGAAACTGGTCGATCAGTGGGTGGTCGATGGCAGGCATGGGCGCTCAAGACACGCAGGTTTGGCACTGCGCGCAAATAAAGAGTGAACGGTTGAAATGGCCGCTAGTCTTTCATAGCCCGCTATTTCAAGGAACAGGGAGCTTCAATGAACGAGCAGCAAATTCTGTTGGCTTTCGGTGGTATCGGCGCTGCCGCACTGGGCTGCCAATGGCTCGCCTGGCGCCTGAAGCTGCCGGCGATTCTGTTTCTGCTGCTGACCGGCATTCTGGCGGGCCCCGTGCTGGGCTGGCTCGACCCACAGGAAATGTTCGGCCCGTTGCTGATGCCATTGGTGTCGCTGGCGGTGGCACTGATTCTGTTTGAAGGCAGCCTGACCCTGCACCTGTCGGAATGGCGCGAGATCGGCAGCGTCGTGCATCGACTGGTCACAATCGGTGCCCTTTCGACCTGGGTAGTGATTGCGGTCGCGACGCACTGGCTGCTGGGTTTCGACTGGCTGTTGGCGATCCTGTTCGGCAGCCTGACCCTGGTCACCGGGCCGACCGTGATCGTGCCGATGCTGCGCGTGGTGCGGCCGAAGGCTTCGATCGCCAATATCCTGCGCTGGGAAGGGATTGTGATCGACCCGATCGGCGCGCTGCTCGCGGTGGTGGTCTACAGCTTCATCATCGCCCGGGCCGAAGGCCACGGCCTGGAACAGAGTCTGCTGACCTTCGGCGGGGTGATTGTCTGCGGCAGTGGGTTCGGCGTTGCCGGTGGCTGGCTGCTCGGCACGATCATCCGGCGCCAATGGCTACCGGAGTATTTGCACAATCTGGCATCGCTCGCCGCGGTGCTGGGGATATTCATCGCTGCCAACCAGGCTATGCACGAATCCGGGCTGTTGGCGGTGACACTGATGGGCATGTGGCTGGCGAACATGAAGGGTGTGGATGTGCGGCACATCCTGCACTTCAAGGAAAACCTCAGCGTGTTGCTGATTTCCGGGCTGTTCATTCTGCTGGCGGCCCGACTGGATCTGAACGCGTTGATCGGTCTCGGGCCGCTGGTGTTGATCCTGTTGCTGGTGATTCAGCTGATCGCCCGACCGTTGAACGTGGTGCTGAGCACCGCCGGTTCGAGCCTGAGTTGGCGTGAACGTGCGCTGTTGTGCTGGATTGCCCCGCGCGGGATTGTCGCGGCGGCGGTCTCGGCGATCTTTGCGATTCGCCTGGATGAAGCGGGCCATGAAGGCGCGCTGTTGCTGGTGCCACTGACCTTCGCGGTGATCATCGGCACCGTCGTGCTGCAAAGTGCAACCGCCCGGCCACTGGCGCGTTTGTTGAAGGTGGCGGAGCCTGCGCCCAGTGGCTTCCTTATCGTCGGGGCGAACGGGCCTGCGCGCCTGCTCGGCAAGTCGCTGCAACAGCTGGGCAGCCGGGTGCTGCTGACAGATTCAAGTTGGGAAAACATCCGGGCGGCGCGCATGGATGGCTTGCCGACCTACTTTGGCAATCCGGCCTCGCAGCACGCCGATGCGCATCTGGACCTGGTCGGACTGGGGCATTTGCTGGCGCTGTCACCGTCGGGCGAACTCAATACGCTGGCGGCCATGCGCTTTCGTCATGACTTTGGCCATCAGCGGTTGTTCGGGCTGGCCAGCGGTCAGGAAAGCCGGCGCAGCGACAAGCACCGCGCCAGCCTCGAACATCGCGGTAACCAACTGGGGAGCGAGGCGCTGACTTACGCCAGACTCGCCAGTCAACTGGGGCAAGGTGCCGATCTTTACAGCACGACGCTGACGGACGGGTTTGGCTGGGACAATTACCGTGCGCTGCATGGCAATCGCGCGACGCTGCTGTTCATGCGCGATGACAGCGGCTGGGTACATGTCGTGACGCCGGAAACCGTGCTAAAGCCGGGGCCGGGGTGGACGTTGCTGGCGCTGATTCAGCCTGAGGCCAACGCCGCTGCATAAATAGATTCGCGGGCAAGCCCGCTCCCCACAGTGTCCGTGTCGAACACAACATTAGCGGACAACACAAAATCTGTGGGGGCGGGCTTGCCCGCGAATGCCGCGGCTCGGTGCTGGATCAGGCCGCGAAACCCGGCAGCACCGGCACCGGACGCTTGTCATCATCGATGGCAACAAAGCTGAATTGCCCGTGAATGGCTTTCTCACGGCCGTCGCAGCTCATGCTTTCAACGAACACTTCCACCTCGACCTTGAGACTGGTGTTGCCGACCTTGATCACCCGCCCAACCAGTTCGACGATGGAACCTGCCGGGATCGCGTGATTGAAGTCGATGCGATCGGTCGACACGGTCACCAGCGGTAAACGGCAAAACCGGGTGGCGGTGATGAACGACACTTCGTCCATCCAGGCCAGCGCAGTGCCGCCGAACAGGGTGTTGTGGTGGTTGGTGGTCGGCGGGAAAACCGCCTTGGTCACGCGGGTCACCGAGAGTTCGGTGCGGCGTTCGATTTCTTGCTCGCGAGGGGTCATGGGTCAGGCCTGAAACAGAAATGCGGTGGATAAATTGCGGGCAACAAAAAAGCAGCCCGTAGGCTGCTTTTTTCTGCATCGGAAGCTGGACTTAAGCCAGTTTTTCCTTGATGCGAGCTGCTTTACCCGACAGGTCGCGCAGGTAGTACAGCTTGGCTTTACGTACGTCACCGCGACGCTTGACAGCCATGCTGTCGATTTGCGGGGAGTAGGTCTGGAAAGTACGTTCTACGCCAACACCGTTGGAGATTTTACGAACGGTGAACGCACTGTTCACGCCGCGGTTACGCTTGGCGATTACAACGCCTTCGAACGCTTGCAGACGGGAACGATCGCCTTCCTTCACTTTCACCTGAACGACGATGGTGTCGCCTGGGGCAAAGGTAGGGATTTCTTTGGTCATCTGCTCTGCTTCGAGTGCAAGGATGATTTTGTTGGTCATGCTGTGCTCCTAAGGTAAATCGTCTGATCTACCATCGATACGTTGTTAACTATCGTCCCGCTCGCGGATGTATTCCTCGAGCAGCTTCTTCTCTTCTCCAGAAAGCGAGCGGCTTTCCAGAAGATCGGCGCGTCGTTCAAAGGTCCTGCCAAGGGACTGCTGTAAACGCCAACGCCGGATATGCGCGTGATTGCCACTCAGCAACACGTCGGGAACACGCTGATCCGCATACACCTCAGGTCGGGTGTAGTGCGGGCAATCCAGCAGACCATCCGTAAAGGAATCTTCCTCAGCGGAATCCGCATGCCCTAAAGCTCCGGGCAGCAGTCGTGTAACCGCATCGATCATGACCATGGCCGGCAGCTCGCCGCCAGACAACACATAGTCACCAATCGACCACTCTTCATCGACATGAGCCTCAATAAAGCGCTCGTCAATGCCTTCATAGCGACCGGCAATCAGGATCAATGCATCCGATTTCGCCAGTTCGCGTACCGCCGACTGAGTCAGTTGACGGCCTTGGGGGGACAGGTAAATCACCTTCGCCGCCTCCCCGGCTGCTGCCTTGGCCTGAACCAGAGCATCTTCCAGGGGCTTGATCTTCATCACCATGCCCGGACCACCGCCAAACGGGCGATCGTCCACAGTGTGATGTCGATCCGTCGTGTAATCCCGCGGATTCCAACAGGTCAGCTGCAAGAGCCCCTGTTTGACCGCACGACTGGTAATGCCGTACTCACTGATGGCCGAGAACATCTCGGGGAACAGCGTAATGACGTCTACGCGCAGGCTGGCCATTGCTTAGAAGTCCGCGTCCCATTCCACCCTCATCACGCCTGCTTCCAGGTCGATTGCCAGCACGCATTGCTCCGTATAGGGCAACAACCGCTCGCGATCATCCAGGCTGCCAACGCAGGGCTTGACCACCAATACATCGTTCGCGCCGGTCTCCAACAGGTGATCAACCTTGCCGAACAATTGTTCGTCCTGGTTGATGACACTCAGACCTTCCAACTGGTACCAGTAGTACTCGTCGGCGGTCAGGTCGGGCAAAAGGCTTCGCGGGATGCAAATCTCGTAACCGCTCAGAAGACGGGCTTCATCGCGATCGTCGAGGCCTTTGAGCTTCACAACCAGATCCTTTTGAGTGGATCGGCCGCTGACCAGCTCGACCTGTTTCACCACGCCTTCGCGCCGAAGCGTCCAGTTGCGATAGCCCAACAGGTTTTCAATCGGATCGGTAAAGGAAAAGACCTTCACCTCGCCGCGAACGCCGTGAACCGAAAAAATCTTGCCGACAACGATCAGGTCATCAGCTTTTTCTGGCGTCGCGCTCATACTGCTCAGGCTGCAGCCTTGGCAGATTCCTTCAGCAACTGAGCAACACGCTCAGAAGGCTGTGCACCAACGCTCAGCCAGTAGGCAACGCGCTCTTGGTTCACGGACAGACGGATTTCCTGACCACGGGCAACAGGGTTGAAGAAGCCAACCTGTTCTTTGTGGGAACCGTCACGCGGGTTGCGGGAGTCGGTTACGGTCAGGTGGTAAAACGGGCGCTTTTTGGAGCCGCCAAGGGCAAGACGGATTGTTAGCATGTGAACATCGTTCCTGTAGTCGGTGCTGCAAATCTAAATGCACAGCGGGCATGGGTGCCCGAAAGGCCGCATATTCTAAGGAATATCCGGACTTTTGCAAATGACTTTTTCCGGCGCCTGTGGCAGGCCGTGCAGATTTGCATATGGGGCCGTCGTTCAAAACGGCCAGTCAGCTCCCGCCGAGTGCGGGTTTGCTGTGGATCCCGCTTCCTTGCGGGACTGCGCCGGTGCGACGACCGGCGAGTTCTTTTACATCTTTGGCATGCCGCCGCCGGGCAACATTCCGCCCATGCCGCGCATCATTTTCGCCATTCCGCCCTTGGCGGAGAATTTCTTCATCATCTTCTGCATCTGCTTGTGCTGCTTGATCAAGCGACCGATGTCCTGCACCTGGGTGCCGGAACCCATGGCGATCCGACGCTTGCGCGAACCGCTGATCAGCTCAGGGTCGCGGCGCTCGGCCGGGGTCATGGAATTGATGATGGCTTCCATCTGTTTGAACTGCTTCTCTGCGGCGCTCTGGGCATTGCCCATTTGCGAGAGATTGACACCGCCGATGCTCGGCAGCTTGTCCATGAGCCCGCCGAGGCCGCCCATGTTCTTCATCTGTTGCAGCTGATCACGGAAGTCTTCGAGGTCGAAGCCCTTGCCCTTCTTCAGCTTCTTGGCAAGCTTGTCGGCCTTGTCCTTGTCGAGGGTCGCTTCAGCCTGTTCGATCAGGCTGAGCACGTCGCCCATGCCGAGGATTCGCGAGGCGATACGCTCAGGGTGGAACGGATCGAGCGCTTCGCTCTTCTCGCCCATACCGATGAACTTGATCGGCTTGCCGGTGATCGCGCGAACGGACAGCGCGGCACCGCCACGGGCATCACCGTCGACCTTGGTCAGGATCACACCGGTCAGCGGCAGCGCATCACCGAAGGCCTTGGCCGTGTTGGCCGCGTCCTGACCGGTCATGGCGTCGACCACGAACAGGGTTTCAACCGGATTGATCGCGGCATGCAGCGCCTTGATCTCGCCCATCATCTCTTCATCGATGTGCAGACGACCGGCGGTGTCGACGATGACCACGTCGATGAATTTCAGTTTTGCTTCTTTAATAGCTGCGTTGGCGATGTCGACCGGTTTCTGGCTCAGGTCGGACGGGAAGAACGTCACGCCGATGTCGTTGGCCAGGGTTTCCAGCTGTTTAATAGCAGCAGGACGGTAGATGTCCGCCGACACGACCATGACCGACTTTTTCTTGCGCTCTTTAAGGAAGCGCGCCAGTTTGCCGGCGGTGGTGGTTTTACCCGCGCCCTGCAGACCGGCCATCAGAATGACGGCGGGCGGCACGGCGCTCAGGTTCAGGTCTTCGTTGGCCGCGCCCATCAGGCTTTCGAGTTCGGCCTGGACGATCTTCACAAACGCCTGGCCCGGCGTCAGGCTGCGCGACACCTCGGTGCCGACAGCGCGCTCCTTGACCGAATTGACGAAGTCCTTGACCACCGGCAGGGCGACGTCGGCCTCGAGCAACGCCATGCGCACTTCGCGCAGGGTGTCTTTGATATTGTCCTCGGTCAGCTTCGCCTTGCCGGTGACATGGCGCAGCGTCTGCGAGAGACGGTCGGTTAAGTTTTCAAACATTGCGCGATCCTTTCAGGCCCTGTGTAGACCGGGATAATGGCGGCCCAGACCGGAATCAACATGTGCTCGGCGAGCCTGCGGCGTGGGCAGGTCGCGGATTATAGCGAAGACTGCGGCTGGCGGACACCTCGCTGTCAGCTTGCCGGTCTTTCGTGCAACGGCGGTTCTATGCCAAACTCAGCCCCTTTCGGGCTTGCCTAACAGGATTTATGCTCCCCTTGTCACCGAGTTTGCTGACCACCCTCGCCGCCGCCCTTCTCTACGCCGCTGCGACCCTCTATCAGGGCACCCGCCTGGCCACTGGCGCCAAGGCCAACAAGCGCCTGCTGGTCTCGCTCGGCGTTCTCGCCGTGCTGGCCCACAGCGCCAGCCTGCTTACGCATTTATTGACGCCGATCGGTCTGGGCCTGGATTTCTTCAGCGCTTCGAGCCTGATCGCTGCGGCGGTCATTGCCCTGACCCTGCTCGCCTGCTCGCGGATTCCGGTGGAAAACCTGCTGGTGCTGCTGTTCCCGCTGGGTGCGATCACGGTGCTGCTGGCGCAGTTCGCGCCGGCCGGTACGGTGCAGATCATCGATGAAGAACCGGGCATCCTCGCGCACATCCTGTTGTCGATCCTCGCCTACGGCATGTTCACCATCGCGGTGTTCCAGGCCTTGTTGCTGCTGGTGCAGGATCATCAGCTCAAGCACAAGCACCCGTCCGGGCTGATCAAGAACTTCCCGCCACTACAAACCATGGAAAGCCTGCTGTTCGGCTTCCTCTGGGCTGGCTGGACGCTGCTGTCGCTGTCGTTGATCTCCGGCTGGCTGTTCGTCGAGAACCTGTTTGCCCAGCACCTGGTGCATAAAACCCTGCTGGCCTGCCTGGCCTGGATCGTGTTCAGCGTCCTGCTGTGGGGCCGTAACCGCCTCGGCTGGCGCGGACACAAGGCAATCCGCTGGACCCTCGCCGGTTTCTGCCTGCTGATGCTCGCGTATTTCGGCAGCAAACTGGTCCGTGAATACATCCTGCACATCTGACGGGCGGCATAAATGGACGGTTTGCCCATAGGGCCGATGCTCGCGGTATTTGTCCTGCTGATTCTCTGGTCAGGGCTGTTTACCGCCGTCGAAGCGGCGCAACAGCACCTGCTCGCGCAACGCACCGCATCCCGCGCCAGCGACAAGCCCCTGGCCAAGCTCAGCTTCCCGCTCGACAGCCTGATCCTCTGCAATACCCTGTGCCGCGCCCTCGCCGTCATTCTGGCCACGCTGCTGGCAATCTTTCTCTGTGAAGAAAACGGCCCCTGGGCGGCTTGCCTTGGCGCCGGCGCCCTGCTGCTGGTTTTTGCCGACTATTTCCCCCGCGCCCTCGCCCAGCGTTATCCGGATGCGGTGCTGTCGTTCGGCAATACGCTGCTGGCAGTACCGCTGAAGGTCGTTTACCCGCTTGCCTGGCTGCTCAGCCGCGTCAGTGGTTTGCTGATGCGCCCGTTCATCCGCAAGGCCCAGGTGGTGCAACAGAGCGAAGACGATGTGCCGGCGGAGCGTCATGATGACCCCGATCATCCAGTGCGCCCGCACCCGGTTTCGGGCATCCATGCGCTGGATAACATCACGGTCAACGACATTCTGGTGCCGCGCAGCGATGTCGACGGCATCAACCTCGACGATCCGATCGAAGAAATCACCGAGCAACTGCGCCACAACCGTCGTACTCGTCTGCCGCTGTTTCACAGCGATATCAATCAGGTCGAGGCGGTGCTCAACACCCGGCAGGTCCGCCATTTGCTGGACAATGGCAACCTGACCCGCGAAGCCTTGCTGGCGGCCAGTTACGAGCCCTACTTCGTTCCCGAAAGCACCCCGCTGCAACTGCAGCTGCTGAACTTCCACAAGCAGCAGCGGCGGCTGGGCATGGTGGTGGACGAGTACGGCGAAGTGCTGGGGATTGTCACCCTGGAAGACATTCTCGAAGAGATCGTCGGCGAATTCGAAAGCGAGCACAGCCTCGACAACCCGCACATCCACCCACAAGCCGATGGCCGCATGGTGATCGACGGCGCCGCGTCGATCCGCGAACTGAACAAATGCCTGGGCTGGCACCTGCCCAGCGACGGCCCCCGGACCCTCAACGGCCTAGTGACCGAAGCGCTGGAAACCATCCCGGAAAGCGCGGTCTGCCTGAAGATCGGCCGCTACCGGCTGGAGATTCTCGAAACCGAAGAGAACCGGGTCAGCAAGGTCCTGATCTGGCACACCTCCTCGGCCCCTGTGCTCGCCCCTGTCCGCTAGGCAGCCCCTTGTTCAATCGTTAGCCACCTTCCTATAATCGCGGTGCTTACCCAAGCCCCGCCGAACCGCGTGCTTACCCCGCACCCGACTGGTTCCGGCCGGTTCATCGGCAATATCCGCATCACACCGACGACTGTTCCTACCTGAAGCAGCGATCGCGCCTCATCCCACATCCCTGGGTGTTCGACCATAATAATTCGCTCCAACGGAGCTCATGACTGTCAGGGATCACCGCATGACGACCAGTACCGCTTACAGCGACACCACGCCCGCCCAACCGACCAACTCCGCCACCCGCGTGGCCACCGCGAGTTTCATCGGCACGGCCATCGAGTTCTACGATTTCTACGTCTACGCCACCGCTGCCGCGCTGGTGATCGGGCCGGTGTTCTTCCCGCAGACCTCCGGCACGGCGCAGATGCTCTCCGCCTTCCTGACCTTCGGCATCGCCTTCCTCGCCCGACCGCTGGGCTCGGCGCTGTTTGGCCACTTCGGCGACCGCATCGGCCGTAAATCCACGCTGGTGGCCTCACTGCTGCTGATGGGTGTCTGCACCACGCTGATCGGCGTGCTGCCGGGTTATGACACTATCGGCGCCTGGGCACCGATCCTGCTCTGCGTGCTGCGCTTCGGCCAGGGCCTGGGATTGGGGGGCGAATGGGGTGGCGCGGCGCTGCTGGCGACCGAAAACGCCCCGAAAGGCAAACGGGCGTGGTTCGGCATGTTCCCGCAACTCGGCCCTTCGATTGGTTTTCTGGCTGCCAACGGTCTGTTCCTGACGTTGGCCATGAGCCTGAGCGACGATCAATTCCGCAGCTGGGGCTGGCGGATTCCGTTCCTGCTCAGCGCCGTGCTGGTGATGGTCGGGCTGTACGTGCGCCTCAAGCTTCACGAAACCCCGGTGTTCGCCAATGCCATTGCCCGCCAGGAACGAGTGAAAGTGCCGCTGGTCGAGCTGTTCAGCCAATACTGGGCACCGACGCTGCTGGGCGCCGCCGCCATGGTGGTGTGTTACGCGCTGTTCTACATCTCGACCGTGTTTTCCCTGAGCTATGGCGTATCCACATTGGGTTACAGCCGCGAGACTTTCCTTGGACTACTGTGCTTCGCGGTGCTGTTCATGGCGGCCGCGACGCCGCTGTCGGCATGGGCCAGTGATCGTTACGGACGCAAACCGGTGCTGATCGTCGGCGGTGTGCTGGCGATTCTTTCCGGATTTCTGATGGAGCCGTTGCTGACTCAGGGATCGACCTGGGGCGTGGCCCTGTTCCTGTGCATCGAGCTGTTCCTGATGGGCGTGACATTCGCCCCGATGGGCGCTCTGCTGCCGGAACTGTTCCCGACGCACGTGCGGTATACCGGCGCATCGGCGGCCTACAACCTCGGCGGGATTGTCGGGGCCTCGGCGGCGCCGTTCTTCGCGCAGAAACTGGTGGCGATGGGCGGTTTGAGTTACGTCGGCGGGTATGTGTCGGCGGCCGCAGTGCTCAGCCTGATCGCTGTGCTGTGCCTGAAGGAGACGCGCAATAACGACCTGAATCAGGTGGTGTAAGCGCAAAGATCGCTCCCGCGCGGGCGGGAGCGATCAGATGGCGTGATTACAGCTCTACAACAACAGCCTGGGAAGCACGGGTCGCTTTGGCACGAGCAGCTTCAATCGACTCGTCGCGGGCCAGTGCAACACCCATGCGGCGCTGACCGTTGACTTCAGGCTTGCCAAACAGACGCAGCGCGGTATCCGGCTCGCTCAGTGCAGCACCGAGGTTGGCGAATGCGGTCTGGGTCGACTGACCTTCCACCAGAATCACCGCCGAGGCCGATGGACCGAACTGACGGATCAGCGGCACAGGCAGGCCGAGGATCGCCCGGGCGTGCAGGGCGAACTGCGACAGGTCCTGGGAAATCAGGGTCACCAGACCAGTGTCGTGCGGGCGCGGCGACACTTCGCTGAACCACACCTGATCGCCCTTGATGAACAGCTCGACGCCGAACAGGCCACGGCCGCCCAACGCTTCGGTCACGGCTTTGGCTACGCGCTCGGATTCAGCCAGCGCCACCGGGCTCATGGCCTGTGGCTGCCAGGATTCCTGATAGTCGCCCTTCTCCTGACGGTGGCCGACCGGAGCACAGAACGTCGTGCCGCCGACGTGACGCACGGTCAGCAGAGTGATTTCGTAGTCGAAATCGATGAAGCCTTCGATGATCACCCGACCTTTGCCGGCGCGACCACCCTCTTGCGCGTAATCCCAGGCTTTCTGCACGTCATCGGCGCTGCGCAGCAGGCTCTGGCCCTTGCCCGACGAACTCATCACCGGTTTTACGACGCACGGAAAGCCGAGGTCCTGAACGGCCTTGCTGTAATCCTCGAAGGTGTCGGCGAAGTGGTACGGCGAAGTCGGCAGGTCCAGCTCTTCGGCAGCCAGACGACGGATGCCTTCGCGGTTCATGGTCAGTTGCGCGGCGCGAGCGGTCGGGATCACGGTGAAGCCTTCGGCTTCCAGTTCGACCAGAGTGGCGGTGGCGATGGCTTCGATTTCCGGCACGATGAAGTGCGGCTTCTCGGCTTCGATCACGGCACGCAGGGCGGCGCCGTCGAGCATGTTGATCACGTGGCTGCGATGGGCAACCTGCATGGCCGGTGCATTGGCGTAACGGTCAACGGCGATCACTTCAACGCCCAGGCGCTGCAGCTCGATTACCACTTCCTTGCCCAACTCACCACAGCCACACAGCAATACGCGGGTCGCGGTCGGCGACAATGGAGTTCCGATACGGGTCATCTCAGGTCCTCAAAGAAGCGGATCATCGAGGAAAGCAACGCCAGACGCGCTTTCCATGGGGAGAAAGCGCGGCATTTTACATGAACCTGAGGGTTTGGCTTCAGCCGGCGACAGCCTGTTTGCGTTCGCGCCAGGCCATGATCAGCCAGACGGCGGTAACACCGGCGAACTTCGAGGCCAGCGCGGTGATGAGCACCGGCGGTGTCAGCAGGTCGATCATGCCAAAGAAGATGAAGGTATCAAGCGGAATGCTCAGCGCCGAACTGATCCACAAGCGGTCGCGCAACGGGCGCTTGGTAATGGTGAACACCAGCCAGTCGATGCACTCGGAGACCGCGAATGCCGTGGCGCTGGCCAGCGCAATCGACGGATCGGACGTGACATAGGACAGCACCAGCGCTGCCAGCATCGCCACGATCGCGCCATGACCGAAACGGGTCTGCACCATGTCGCGCAGCACGAACACCAGCCCGCCCCAGGCCGACCAGATGATGTCCAGGTGCGGCGCAGTGGAAAAGGCGAAGTTGATCAGCACGACGCTGCTGATGTAAGCGATGAGGAAAATCATGGGCGTGACCTGTCAATTTGGCGCACAGGTTACTTCAGCCCTTCGATGGCGCCAATCAAATCGGCTATTGCCCCGGCGTTTTGCCGATCATCCAGACCAGGCCACTGGCCTTGGCCCGCTCATGACACAGCCCAAGCACAACCCGGCGTTCATCATTGGTCATGCGGCTCCAGCGAGTGATCTCCTCGACCGTGCGCTGGCAACCGGTGCAAATATCGTCTTCGTCCAGCGCGCAAATGCTCACGCACGGCGAGGCGACAGGTCTTTCCGGGGTTGTCATTCTTCCTGCTCGACCAGATCGCGCGCATAGCGCTGGGAGTTATGCACATAGTGCGCGGCACTGGCTTCGAGCATCTTCTTCTGCGGCTCGGTCAGTTCGCGCACCACCTTGCCCGGCGAGCCCATCACCAGCGAGCCGTCAGGAATTTCCTTGCCTTCGCCGATCAGCGAATTGGCGCCGATGATGCAGTTCTTGCCGATCTTCGCGCCGTTGAGGATGACCGCGTTGATGCCGATCAGGCTGTAGTCGCCGACCGTGCAGCCGTGGAGCATGGCGTTGTGGCCGATGGTCACGCCGGTGCCGATGGTCAGCGGATAGCCCATGTCGGTGTGCATCACCGTGCCGTCCTGCACGTTGCTGTTCTTGCCGATCAGGATCAGTTCGTTGTCGCCGCGCAACACGGCGTTGAACCAGACGTTGGCGCCCTCTTCCAGTCTGACCTTGCCCACCAGCACGGCGTTGGGGGCGACCCAGCTCTGCGGATGGGTGTCGACACGGGCGTCGCCCAGGCGGTATTTCATCTTGTTTTCCTCAGGGCTCACGGTGGCTGGCCATTCGAACGATGGCTTCAGGTATTGATGAAGCTTTTGGGCGGTTGATGCAGGCTGATTCTGGCGTCATAGAGCAGGTTGATCAACTCGACGATCATGATCGCCGTCAGCCCCCAGATCTTGTATTCGCCGTAACGATAGCTCGGCACGTACCAACTGCGACCCTGATAGTCGATGCGGTGGGTGTGTTCGCGCGGATCCTTGCGGAAGAACTCCAGCGGCACACTGAACACCGCAGCGATCTCGGCATCATTGGCCTGGTATTCGACAAAATCGGGAATCACCCCGACATACGGAGTGACCTTGATGCCATGCAGGGAAATCAGCGGGCTGAGCGGACCGATCACTTCGACCAGTCCCGGCGGCAGGCCGATTTCCTCTTCGGCTTCACGCAGAGCGGTAAACACCAGGTCCGGGTCTTCCGGATCCCGACGCCCGCCCGGGAAGGCGACTTCGCCGCCGTGGGTCGAGAGACCACTGGCCCGCAGGGTGAGGACAAGTTCGGGTTCGTCACTGCGAGTAATCGGCACCAGGACAGCGGCCTCGGGGAAACGCGTGTCGGTCTCCAGCGTGCGCGGCGTGTGATTGCTTACCCGGTGCAGTAGCTCGTCCAGCATAAGTGTTCTCGATCGGTGCCTTACCCTGCATCATGCACCAATCATTGCGACCGCCCAAGCCCCGAACGGGCGTCATGTCGCGAAACGACAACTTGCCGACTGACACCGCTGCACGCCAAGATAGGCGCAGCATTCAGGAACCCCAGCATGAAATTTTGCAGCCAGTGCGGCAACCCGGTGACCCAGCGCATTCCCGAAGGCGACTCGCGGCTGCGATTCGTCTGCGACAGCTGTCAGACGATTCACTACCAGAACCCCAATATCGTGGCCGGTTGTGTACCGACCTGGGGCACCAAGGTCCTGCTGTGTCGCCGCGCCATCGAGCCACGCCTCGGTTACTGGACGCTGCCTGCCGGTTTCATGGAGAACGGCGAGACCATCGAACAGGCCGCCATCCGCGAAACCGCCGAGGAAGCCTGCGCCCGGGTGCGCAACCTGAGCATCTACACCCTGATCGACGTGCCGCACATCAGCCAGGTGCATGTGTTTTTCCGCGCCGAGCTGGCGGATCTGGACTTCGCCGCCGGCCCCGAAAGCCTGGAAGTACAACTGTTCGACGAAGCCGACATTCCCTGGGACGAGCTGGCTTTCCGCACGGTGGGCCGTACCCTGGAATGTTTCTTCGCTGACCGGCGCGTCGAGGTCTATCCGGTTCGTTCCGAATCGATCCCGCCGCTCACTCAACCAGCCATCACTTGATTTCGACGATGGCCGGCCGATAACCGGCTTACGCAGCCCGCGACAGCGCCTGCACACTATCTATAAATAAAGTATCTGCTTCATTTCTGGGGAATCGTTTCAATGCGCTGGTTGCTTGCCCTGTTCTGCCTGTCGTTCGTCACCGTCTCCCAAGCGTCATTCGTGACCACTGTGACGCCATCGAACACCCCGCTCATCGAAAAAGTACTGGTGCTCAAATCGGCTCATCAACTGCAGTTGATCGCCGACGGCAAGCCCCTCAAGAGCTATCGCATTTCCTTGGGCAAAGGCGCGAAAAAAGGCCCGAAACTGATTGAAGGCGACAAACGCACGCCGGAAGGTTTCTATTGGATCGACTGGCGCAAGACCAGCGACAAATTCAACCTGTCGATGCACATCTCCTACCCGAACATCAGCGACTCCGCCCGCGCCCGCCGCGAAGGCGTCGAGCCTGGCGGAATGATCATGATCCACGGCACGCCGGACTCCGAAGACAACCCGGAACAACTGTTCCACACCCTGGACTGGACCGACGGCTGCATTGCCATGCGCAACGTCGACATGCGCGAAGTCTGGAACCTGGTGCCGGATGGCACGATGATCGAAATCCGCCCCTGATTCCGTAGCCAGGGCACCTGTTCCCTCCGGGCCGCGAAGCGGCCCTTTCTCCTGACCATTGGTCGCCCGTAAAAAATAAATTCAAAAGATCGCAGCCTGCGGCCAGGCCTGAACGGTGATACCACTTTCACCCGCCAGAACGGCCGCAGACTGCGATTTTTTGCGTTTTACAGTCCACCTCTAATACCACTTGAAACCACCCACCTTGAAACCCTCGAAACCATAGGCCTACAGGCATTTCCGACGCGTTGACATGGTATGCAAGTGGTATTAGTTTTCGCCCGACAACCGAGCGACAACAATCCTATATCAGCGCCGGAAAAGCCTTACATGAACGACCTCCACGCCCTACGTCCCGACGACTCCCAGCCGACGCCGCTGTACCTGCAACTGGCGCGCAATCTGGAAGCGGCGATCCATGCCGGCCAGTGGAAAGCCGAACAGGCGATGCCGTCGGAGCGCAGTCTCAGCGAAATGCTGGGGATTTCCCGGGTCACCGCGCGCAAGGCGCTGGAAGTCCTGCTCGATCAAGGTTTGATCCGCCGCCTGCAAGGTTCCGGCACTTTCATCACCCCACGCCTTGAACAACCGCTGTCGCGTCTGTCGGGTTTCAGCGAGATGCTGCGCCTCAAGGGCTTCGTGCCCAGCTCGCAATGGCTTGAGCGGGAAATCACCCTGCCGACCCACGAAGAACTGATCCGCCTCGGCCTGTCGCCAAACGACAAGGTCGCGCGCATGAAACGCCTGCGCAAGGCCGACGACACCGTGATGGCCATCGAGATGAGCACCCTGCCCGCCTCGATCATGCCCAAGCCACAGGTGGTGGGCGATTCCCTCTACGAACACCTCGACAGCATCGGCAAGCCGATCGTGCGCGCCTTGCAGCACATCCAGGCCATCAATGCCTCGGACGAGTTCGCCGCACTGGTCGGCATCGCCCCCGGCACCGCGATGCTGCTGATGACCCGGGTCGGCTACCTGGAAGACAACACGCCGATCGAAGTCACCGACACCTATTGCCGCAACGACTACTACGACTTTGTTGCAGAGCTGCGCCGCTGATCAGCAGCCAGGCCAAACGAGAGAAGCGAAATGTCTGAAGACAACATCCTCACCGCTGACGGCTGGATTCGCGGCCGGCTGATCCACGAACACGGCAGAGTCGTGTCGATCGAAGGCGAGCCTTGCGATCCGGCGACCAATGACCTGCCGTATCTGCTGCCGGGTTTCATCGACCTGCACGTCCACGGCGGTGGCGGCAAGGACATCATGGAGGGCGCCAGCGCCTTCGAGACCATCACCAAGACCCACGTGCGCTTCGGCACCACCTCGCTGCTGGCCACCACGATGACCGCGCCGAGTGCCGAGATTTCCAGCGTGCTCAAGGAAGTCGGCGAGTTCTGTGAACAGCGCCCGAAAGGTGCCGCCCGGGTTCTCGGCGTTCACCTTGAAGGCCCCTACATCAATCCCGGCAAACTCGGCGCACAACCGAACTTTGCCCACACCGCGTTGATGGCCGAGGTCGAAGACTATCTGGCACTGGCGCCGATTCGGGTGATCACCATCGCCCCGGAAATCGCCGGCCATGACGGTTTGATTCGTGAACTCAGCAGCCGTGGCATCCGCATGCAGATCGGCCACACCCTCGGCAGTTACGAGGAAGGCGTCGCCGCCCTCGAAGCCGGCGCCACCAGTTTCACCCACTTGTACAACGCCATGAGTCCGCTGCATCACCGCGAACCGGGCATCGTCGGTGCGGCGCTGGCCCACGCCAAATTCGCCGAACTGATTCCGGACTTGCTGCACGTGCACCCCGGCGCGATCCGGGTGGCCCTGCGTTCGATCCCCTGCCTGTACTGCGTGACCGACTCAACAGCCGCTGCCGGCATGCCCGACGGCGAATACAAGCTCGGCAGCCACACCGTCACCAAATGCCTGGGCGGCGTGCGCCTGCCCGATGGCACCCTGGCGGGCAGCACCCTGACCATGGATCAGGCCCTGCGCAATCTGGTGAAGATCGGTCTGCCGATCGCCGAGGCCTCGCAACGTCTTTCGCAATTCCCCGCCGACTATCTCGGCATCACCGAACGCGGGCGCCTTGCACCTGGCGCCTGGGCCGACTGCGTGCGGCTGGATCGCTCACTCACACTGACCGCCGTCATGGTCGAAGGAGAAGACATTGACTTCAAAAATGCTTGAGGAGGCGCTGTCCTCATTCGAGGCCGTGCAAGCCCAACTGCAACAGCTCGACTCGCCAATGATCGAGATCGCCGGGCGCCTGCGTCGTCAGCCGCCGCAAGTGGCGATGACCGTCGCCCGAGGCAGCTCCGACCATGCGGCGAGCTACTTCGCCTACCTGACCATGCAGCAACTGGGGATTCCGGTGGCGTCGCTGCCGATGTCGGTGGTGACCATGCAACAGGCGCCGTTGAAGGTCAGCGGTCAGGTTGCGTTCGCGTTTTCCCAGTCGGGCCAGAGCCCGGATCTGGTCAACAGCCTGCGCCTGTTGCGCAAGCGCGGCGCGCTCAGTGTGTCGATGGTCAACGCCGCCGATTCGCCGCTGGAGGCTGCGTGCGAATTCAGCCTGCCATTACTGGCCGGCACCGAAAGCAGTGTCGCCGCGACCAAGAGTTTCATCGCCACCCTCAGCGCCAGCGCCCGTCTGATCGCGCACTGGAAAGAAGACGCCGAATTGCTGGAGGCGCACAACGCCCTGCCCGAAGGCCTGCGCGAAGCCGCGCAACAGGACTGGAGCCTGGCCATCGACGCCCTGCGCGATTGCGAACGCCTGATGGTGATCGGCCGTGGCGCCGGTTTTGCCATTGCCCAGGAAGCCGCGCTGAAATTCAAGGAAACCTCGGCGATCCAGGCCGAAGCCTTCAGCAGCGCCGAAGTCCGTCACGGCCCGATGGCCCTGATCGACGAACACTACCCATTGCTGGTGTTCGCCCCGCGCGGCGCCGAACAGGCCGGTCTGCTGAGCCTGGCAGCCGAGATGCGTCAGCGCGGCGCCCGGGTGCTGCTGGCCGCCCCGGATGACGTGAGCGAACGCGACCTGACCCTCAGCCGTGCCGAGCACCCGGCCCTCGATCCGATCCTGGCGATCCAGAGTTTCTACGTGATGGCGGCCGGTCTGGCCGTGGCCCGTGGCATGGACCCGGATCAGCCGCGACACCTGAGCAAAGTCACCCGTACGCACTGAGTCCGAACCGAACGTTTTCCTGATGAGACCGAGCCATGCACAACAACAATAAAGAGCTGACTTTAAGCGCCCCGCTCAGCGGCCCGGTGCTCACGCTCGCCAACGTTCCGGACGCGGTGTTCGCCAGCGGCGCGATGGGCGACGGCATTGCCATCGATCCGCTGAACGACACCCTGTATTCGCCCTGCGCTGGCGTGGTGATCCACGTCGCCCGCACCGGCCATGCACTGACCGTGCGCGCCGACAACGGCGCCGAGCTGTTGCTGCACCTCGGTCTGGACACGGTGGAGTTGCAGGGTGAAGGCTTCTCGATGCTGGTCAAGGAAGGCGCGCGGGTCAGCAATGGCCAGCCGCTGCTGCGCTATGACCTGGACAAGGTCGGCCGCCAGTGCAAAAGCCTGGTCAGCCTGCTGATCCTGACCAACAGCCAGGATTTTCAGGCGCGCCCCATCACCCTGAAAACGGTGAAGGTGGGCGAACCGCTGCTGCACATCGTCGCTCGTCACAGCGCAGCGGCGAACACAGAAGAACTCGGCGGTCCGGAAGTTCTCGGTCACGTGCAGGTTGCCCATCGCGGCGGTCTGCATGCGCGCCCGGCGGCGTTGATCCGCCAGACCGCGCAAGGGTTCAAGAGCCAGTCCGAGCTGCATTTCGCCGGCAAGTCGGCACCGTGCAACAGCCTCACCGGCTTGATGGGCCTGGCGATTGGCGAGCAGGACGAAGTGCAGGTCAGTTGCCAGGGCCCGGACGCACAAGCGGCGTTGCAAGCCTTGCTCACCGCACTGGCCACCGCACTGCCCGAAGACCATCATGCCGCCGCACCGGTTGCCGCCGCTCCACGCAATCGCTCGGCCGAGGCTGGCGTGTTGCACGGTGTGTGCGCCGCGCCGGGACTGGTGGGCGGGCCGCTGTTTCGTCTGAACGCGATCAGCCTGCCGGCCGACACCGGCAATCATCAGCCCGAGCATCAACTACAGATTCTCGACACCGCGCTGAATCAGGTTCGCAGCGAAATCGACGGCACCCTCGTCCAGGCGAAAAAACAGCGCAATGCCGACGAGGAAGCGATCTTCGCCGCGCACCTGGCCTTGCTGGAAGACCCGGCCTTGCTCGACGCCGCCCAGCAATCGATTGAAACCGGCACGGCGGCGACCCACGCCTGGAGCCAGTCCATCGATGCGCAATGCGAAGTGCTGCAAAACACCGGCAGCCCACTGCTGGCCGAGCGCGCCAACGATCTGCGCGACCTCAGGCAACGAGTGCTGCGCGCCCTGCTCGGCGAAGCCTGGCACTACGACGTGCCGGTCGGCGCCATCGTCGCCGCCCACGAACTGACGCCGTCGGACCTGCTGCAACTGAGCGCGCAAGGCGTCGCCGGTTTGTGCATGGCCGAAGGTGGCGCGACTTCCCACGTGGCGATTCTGGCTCGGGGCAAAGGCCTGCCGTGCGTGGTCGCACTGGGCTCGGCGCTGCTCGATCAAGCGCAAGGCCTGTCGGTGGTCCTCGACGCCGACGGCGGTCGCCTCGAGCTGACGCCGAATGCCGAGCGTCTGGCCGAAGTGCAGCAGGCGCAAATCGACCGTCAACAACGGCGCGACGCCCAGCAGGCCCAGGCCCATCTGCCGGCCGAAACCCGCAACGGCGTATCCATCGAAGTGGTCGCCAACGTCGCCTCCAGCCATGAAGCGGCCGATGCGTTTGCCAATGGCGCCGATGGCGTCGGCCTGTTGCGCACCGAATTTCTGTTCGTCGACCGCCAGACTGCGCCGGACGTCGAAGAGCAACGCGCTGCCTATCAAGCCGTGATCGATGCCATGGGCGACAAGTCGGTGATCATCCGCACCATCGACGTCGGTGGCGACAAACAACTCGATTACCTGCCGCTGCCAGTAGAGGCCAACCCGGTGCTCGGCCTGCGTGGCATTCGCCTGGCCCAGGCCCGCCCGGAAATCCTCGATCAGCAACTGCGTGCGCTGCTGCAAGTCAGCCCGTTGCAGCGCTGCCGGATCCTGCTGCCGATGGTCACCGAGGTCGACGAACTGCTGCATATCCGTCAACAGGTCAATGCGTTGTGCCTGGAACTGGGCATCAATCAACGTCCGGAAATCGGCGTGATGATCGAAGTCCCGGCCGCCGCGTTGCAGGCCGAGCAACTGGCCGAACACGCCGACTTCCTGTCCATCGGCACCAACGACCTGTCGCAATACACCCTGGCCATGGACCGCGACCACGCCGGCCTTGCCGCGCGGGTCGATGCCTTGCACCCGGCGCTGCTACGCCTGATCGCCATGACCTGCGAAGGCGCGGCGGTGCATAAACGCTGGGTCGGCGTGTGCGGCGCCCTCGCCTCGGATCCACTGGCGACGCCAGTGTTGATCGGCCTGGGCGTGACCGAACTGTCGGTGAGCCCGGTACAGATCGGCGAAATCAAGGACCGCGTGCGCCAGCTGCACGAAGCCGAATGCCAACGCCTCGCCCGGGACTTGCTCAAGCTGAGCAGCGCCGCCGCGGTGCGTCATGCCTGTCATCAACATTGGCCTCTGCGCTAACAAAAACAACAAGGACAAACGCCATGTACCAACTCTTCATCGAAGGCCTGCAACGCCTCGGCCGCGCGCTGATGCTGCCGATCGCAATCCTGCCGATCGCCGGCCTGCTGCTGCGCCTGGGCGACACTGACCTGCTGAACATCGCAATCATCCACGACGCCGGTCAGGTGATCTTCGCCAACCTGGCGATGATCTTCGCCATCGGCATCGCGGTCGGTTTCGCCCGGGACAACAACGGCACCGCCGGCCTCGCCGGGGTGATCGGTTATCTGGTGATGATCTCCACCCTCAAGGTGCTCGACGCCAGCATCAACATGGGCATGCTCGCCGGGATCGTCAGCGGCCTGATGGCCGGCGCGCTGTACAACCGCTTCAAGGACATCAAGCTGCCGGAGTACCTCGCCTTTTTCGGTGGCCGGCGTTTTGTGCCGATCGTCACCGGGTTCGCGGCGGTCGGTCTGGGCGTGGTGTTCGGCTACATCTGGCCGCCGATCCAGCACGGCATCAACAGCTTCGGCGCTTTGATGATGGAAAGCGGCAGCCTTGGCGCCTTCGTGTTTGGCGTGTTCAACCGCCTGCTGATCGTCACCGGCCTGCACCATATCCTCAACAACATGGCGTGGTTCGTGTTCGGCAACTTCACCGACCCGACCACCGGTGCTCTGGTCACTGGCGATCTGTCGCGTTACTTCGCCGGCGATCCCAAGGGCGGCCAGTTCATGACCGGCATGTTCCCGATGATGATCTTCGGCCTGCCGGCCGCGTGCCTGGCGATGTACCGCAACGCCCTGCCGGAACGCCGTAAGGTCATGGGCGGGATCTTCCTGTCGATGGCCCTGACCTCATTCTTGACCGGGGTGACCGAGCCCATCGAATTTGCCTTCATGTTTCTGGCGCCGCTGCTGTATCTGGTGCATGCGTTGCTGACCGGATTGTCGATGGCGATCACCAATGCGCTGAACATTCATCTGGGCTTCACCTTCTCCGGTGGTTTCATCGACATGGTGCTGGGCTGGGGACGCTCCACCAACGGCTGGCTGGTGGTGCCGGTGGGACTGGTTTATGCCGTCATCTATTACGCGGTGTTCGACTTCTGTATCCGCCGTTTCAATCTGAAAACCCCGGGACGTGAAGACGTGGCCGCTGCCGAGAAATCCGTGCTGACAGAAAACGAGCGCGCCGCTGCGTACATCAAAGCCTTGGGAGGTGCCGAGAATCTGGTCACCGTCGGCGCGTGCACCACGCGGCTGCGACTGGAAATGGTCGATCGCAACAAAGCCTCCGATGCCGATTTGAAAGCACTGGGTGCAATGGCCGTGGTACGTCCGGGCAAGGGCGGCAGCCTGCAGGTGGTCGTTGGGCCGATGGCCGACAGCATTGCCGACGAAATCCGCCTGGCGATGCCCGCATTGGGCCGAGTCGTAGTGGCTGCTCCTGTCACAGTCGTCGAAACCAGCGAGCCCGTTGCTATAGCCGCACCGCAAGCCCAGCAATGGCTGAGCGCCCTGGGCGGCAGCGACAACGTGCTGCAACTCGACTGCATCGCCATGAGCCGCATCCGCCTGCAACTGGCCGATGGCAAAGCGCTGTCGGAAAGCCGATTGAAAGAACTTGGATGTCTGGGTGTGAGCGCGCTGGAGGATGGCGTATGGCACTTGCTGGTAGGTGAGCGGGCGCAGAGTCTGAGTGCGGCGTTGGAGGGGTTGGTCAATCGGAGTGAGGTGAGTGCCAAGGTTTAGGGCGACCTCTGAATCGATGGGTGGGGGTGATTCGATGTATCTTTGTACGGTCGCAGAATTCCCCTCACCCTAACCCTCTCCCGGAGGGAGAGGGGACTGACCGCGTTGTTTGGGAGAGGTACGCCGACGTGACATACCGAGGTGAACTCGGGTAATAAAATGCATGCAACTCGAATCGTGCTTCCTCTATTTCCTCTATTTCCTCTATTTCCTTTGCTTCCTTTGCTTCCTTTGCTTCCTTTGCTTCCTCCCCTTCTTCTGCTCCTGCTCCTGCTCCTGCTTCAGCTTTCGCTCCCCACCACTCAACACGATGAGCGTTAGCTCGAGTAAGGCTTTTGACGTACCGGCCCCATCGGAAGGCTGAGTGGAGGGATTTATCCGGGGGTGGGAGCGCAGCGACCGTGCGGCGCAGCCGCATGCATCGAGAGGAGGTGCAGCGAAGCAAACCGTAGGCGATGCCCCCGGATGAATCCCGGAACGAAGGAACACCGAGCCTAGGCGAGGTGCCGAACGCAGGGGACCAGACCTTTGGTTACTTTGGGGCGTTTGCCAAAGTGACCCGCCGTAAGGGCGGAACCATAAGCCGCCGCACCCGAAGAAACGGATATTCACCCAACCCAAACCCCAAACAACAAAAAACCCGCTGAAATCACTCCCAGCGGGTTTCCCGTATCAGCAGCCAAGGAAGATCAAAAATCCTCCAACCGCCAAACTTCATAAGCCGGTGTCTCGTAGGGATGGCTCAACTTAAGAGCCGCCACTACCGAGCGAATCAACTCATCGCAAACGACAAGCTCAACCTTCCACTCCTCGACCCGCTCAACCTGCCCAGCCTGACCAATGAACGGCTGACTCCCGTCCAGAGGCCGAAACTGACCAGAGCCAAGCACCTGCCAAGCACAGTGGTCATAGTCACCGATCCGCCCACCACCGGCAGCGAACACAGCGTCCTTGACCACCTCGACATGACTGTCAGGAACAAAAAAACCGAGCTTGTACACGACGCTTAGTTCACCCACACACGAGCATTACGGAACATACGCATCCAAGGTGCGTCTTCGTTCCAGTCTTCCGAACGCCACGAGTTCTGCACGGCACGGAACACACGCTCCGGGTGCGGCATCATGATCGTCACGCGACCGTCGCGGCTGGTGAGGCCGGTGATCCCGCGCGGCGAACCGTTCGGGTTGGCCGGGTAGGCTTCGGTGACCTTGCCGTGGTTGTCGACGAAACGCATCGCCACGCAACCCGACAAATCGGCTTCGAGCAGTGCCTCTTCGCTTTCGAATTCGGCATGGCCTTCACCGTGAGCGATGGCGATCGGCATGCGCGAACCGGCCATGCCCTGCAGGAAGATCGAGTTCGACTCCTGAACCTGAACCATCGCCACGCGCGCTTCGAACTGCTCGGAGCGGTTGCGCACGAAGTGCGGCCAGAACTCGCTGCCCGGGATCAGCTCGTGCAGGTTGGACATCATCTGGCAACCGTTGCACACGCCGAGGGTGAAGCTGTCGTTACGTTCGAAGAAGCCCTGGAACGCATCGCGGGCACGGCTGTTGAACAGTGCGGACTTGGCCCAGCCTTCACCGGCGCCGAGAACGTCGCCGTAGGAGAAACCACCGCAGGCCACCAGACCTTTGAACTCGTTCAGGTCGACGCGGCCGGCCAGAATGTCGCTCATGTGCACGTCGATCGCGTTGAAACCGGCGCGGTCGAACGCAGCCGCCATTTCCACCTGACCGTTGACGCCCTGCTCACGCAGTACCGCAACCTGTGGGCGGATGCCTTTCTTGATGTAAGGCGCGGCGATGTCCTGGTTGACGTCGTAGCTCAGCTTGACGCTCAGGCCCGGGTTGTCTTCTTCCAGCAGCGCATCGAACTCTTGCTCGGCGCAGTCGGCGTTGTCACGCAGACGCTGGATCTGGTAGCTGGTCTCGGCCCACTGACGTTGCAGCAGACGACGCTGGCCTTCGAACACGGTGTCACCGTTGAAGGTGATGTTGATCTGGCCATTGTTGATCGGCTGACCGATCACGGAGACGCAGTCGCCCAGACCGGCCGCGCTGAATTGGGCGAGGATGTCCGGGGTGGCGTCCTGGCGAACCTGGATCACGGCACCCAGTTCTTCGTTGAACAGGATGGCGGCGATTTCAGCGGAGCTTTCGGCAACGCTGTCCAGGTTCAGGCTCAGGCCACAGTGACCGGCAAAGGCCATTTCCACCACGGAGGTCAGCAGACCGCCGTCGGAACGGTCGTGGTACGCCAGCAGGTGACCGTCGGCGTTGAGGCCCTGGATCACGGCGAAGAACGCTTTCAGGTCTTCGGCGTCGTCGACGTCCGGAGCCTGCTTGCCGAGCTTGCCGTGAACCTGGGCGAGGATCGAGGCGCCCATACGGTTCTGACCGCGACCGAGGTCGATCAGGATCAGGTCGGTGGTGCCCTTGTCCATGCGCAGTTCCGGAGTCAGAGTCTGACGGATGTCAGCCACTGGCGCGAAACCGGTCACGATCAGGGACATTGGCGAGGTGACGGTCTTGTCTTCGCCGTTGTCGTTCCAGCGGGTGGCCATGGACATCGAGTCCTTGCCAACCGGAATGGTCAGGCCCAGCTCAGGGCACAGTTCCATGCCGACCGCTTTCACGGTGTCGTACAGACGCGCGTCTTCGCCCGGGTGGCCGGCAGCGGACATCCAGTTCGCCGACAGCTTGATGTCGGAGAGCTTGTTGATGCGCGAGGCAGCAATGTTGGTCAGGGTTTCGCCGATGGCCATGCGGCCCGACGCCGGAGCATCCAGCAGTGCCAGCGGAGTGCGCTCGCCCATCGCCATCGCTTCACCGGTGTAGACGTCGAAGCTGGTGGCGGTGACGGCCACGTCGGCCACTGGAACCTGCCAAGGGCCGACCATCTGGTCACGGGCCACGAGGCCGGTGATGGTGCGGTCGCCGATGGTGATCAGGAAGCTTTTGCTCGCCACGGCCGGGTGGTGCAGGACGCGTTCGATGCTTTCGCCGATGTCGAGGTTCGACGGATCGAAGTCATCGCCCAGCTCGGCTTCGCGAACCACCGAACGGTGCATGCGCGGGGCCTTGCCCAGCAACACTTCCAGTGGCATGTCCACCGGGTTGTTGCCGAAGTGGCTGTCGGTCACGGTCAGTTGCGGCTCGGCGGTGGCTTCACCGACAACGGCAAACGGGCAACGCTCACGTTCGCAGATCGCCTTGAAGCGCTCGAAGTCGGCCGGGCCGACTGCCAGAACGTAACGTTCCTGGGATTCGTTGGACCAGATTTCGTGCGGGGCCATGCCCGGCTCGTCGTTTGGAATGTTGCGCAGTTCGAAACGGCCACCGCGGTCGCCGTCGTTGACCAGTTCCGGGAAGGCGTTGGACAGACCGCCCGCACCCACGTCGTGGATGAAGCTGATCGGGTTCTTGTCGCCCAGCTGCCAGCAACGGTCGATGACTTCCTGGCAGCGACGCTCCATTTCAGGGTTTTCACGCTGAACGGAAGCGAAGTCCAGATCCGCCGAGCTGGTGCCGGTGGCCATGGAGGAGGCAGCGCCGCCGCCCAGACCGATCAGCATCGCCGGGCCGCCGAGCACGATCAGCTTGGAGCCGACCAGAATCTCGCCTTTCTTGACGTGTTCTTCACGGATGTTGCCCATGCCGCCAGCCAGCATGATCGGCTTGTGGTAACCGCGAACTTCGTCACCGTGCGGGGTGGTGATCGATTGTTCGAAGGTACGGAAGTAACCGGTCAGGGCCGGACGGCCGAATTCGTTGTTGAACGCGGCGCCGCCCAGCGGGCCTTCGATCATGATGTCCAGCGCGTTGACGATGCGCTCAGGCTTGCCGTACGGCACTTCCCATGGCTGTTCGAAGCCAGGGATCTGCAGGTTCGACACGGTGAAACCGGTCAGGCCGGCCTTCGGCTTGGCGCCACGGCCGGTTGCACCTTCGTCGCGGATCTCGCCACCGGAACCGGTGGACGCGCCCGGGAACGGAGCGATCGCAGTCGGGTGGTTGTGGGTTTCGACCTTCATCAGGATGTGCACCGGCTCCTGCACCGCGCCGTACTGGCGGGTTTCCGGATCCGGGAAGAAGCGGCCGGCGACGTTGCCGACGATCACCGAGGCGTTGTCCTTGTAAGCGGACAGCACGCCTTCGCTGTGCATCTGATAGGTGTTCTTGATCATGCCGAACAGGCTTTTTTCCTGGCTCTCGCCGTCAATATCCCAACTGGCGTTGAAGATCTTGTGGCGGCAGTGCTCGGAGTTGGCCTGGGCGAACATCATCAGTTCGATGTCGTGCGGGTTGCGCTTGAGACCGTTGAAGGCGTTGACCAGGTAGTCGATCTCGTCTTCGGCCAGGGCCAGGCCCAGTTCGACGTTGGCTTTTTCCAGCGCGGCGCGACCGCCGCCGAGGATGTCGATGGCGGTCAGCGGCTTCGGTTCAGCGTGGCTGAACAGACCGGCGGCCTGCTCGAGGTTGGCCAGAACGATCTGCGTCATGCGGTCATGCAGTACGTCTGCAATCTGCTGCGCTTCGGTTTCGCTGAACTGACCGGCCACGTAGAACGCGATGCCGCGCTCCAGGCGCTGGATCTTGCTCAGGCCGCAGTTGCGGGCGATGTCGCTGGCCTTGCTCGACCATGGCGAGATGGTGCCGAAACGCGGCAACACCAGGAACAGACGACCGGTCGGCTCTTGAACCGGAACGCTTGGACCGTACTTCAGAAGGCGCGCTAGCACCTGCTGTTCGTCGCCGGTCAGGACGCCGGTGACTTCGGCGAAGTGAGCGAATTCAGCATACAGGCCACTGACAGCTGGAACCTTCTGGCTCAGTTGCTCAAGGAGTTTGCTGTGGCGAAAGGCAGAAAGGGCAGGAGCGCCGCACAGGATCAACATCTTCGGGACAGCCTCGGGAAGGGGTGTGCTTTGAGGCCGTGCATTCTAGCCTAAACCGCCCTCAACATCACCCGAAACGCTACGCACGGTTGCACCCGGATGTCGAGTGGTGTTCCTGCCTTGAGGGTCAAATTTATGGGGTGTTGCAAGGCGGGTTATTTTTTCTGTCACAAAATGCCTTTCGGGCCCGTTTCTGCGGGGTTTCGCGCGGTTTTGTGATGCCTAGCAGACAACCCCTCGACTGTCGAGATATGGCGCCCGTTGTCCTTTGCGTATACTGCGCACATGTTTTCCCCAACGGCTTTGCGTCCGCGATACGCCAAATGGCTGATCGCTACCGGACTCTTCCTGATGCTCAGTGGCTGTGTTGATAAACCCAACACACTCGAGCGCGTAAAGGAGGATGGTGTGCTGCGGGTGGTCACCCGAAACAGCCCCGCCACCTACTTTCAGGATCGCAGCGGTGAAACCGGCTTCGAATACGAGCTGGTGAAGCGCTTTGCCGACGATTTGGGGGTCGAGCTGAAGATCGAAACCGCCGACAACCTCGACGACCTGTTCAATCAGGTCGGCAAGCCGAACGGTCCGGTACTGGCGGCCGCCGGCCTGGTCAGCAGCGAACAGCGCAAGAAGCAGGTGCGCTTCTCCCGCTCCTACCTCGAAGTCACCCCGCAGATCATCTATCGCAACGGCCAGTCACGCCCCACCGACGCCGGCGATCTGGTGGGCAAGAAGATCATGGTGCTCAAGGGCAGCACCCACGCCGAACAACTGGCGGAGCTGAAACAGAAATATCCTGGCATCCAGTACGAAGAGTCCGATGCCGTTGAAGTGGTCGACCTGCTGCGTATGGTCGATGAAGGCCAGATCGACCTGACCCTGGTCGATTCCAACGAAGTGGCGATGAACCAGGTGTACTTCACCAACATCCGCGTCGCCTTCGACCTCGGCGACGCGCGCAGCCAGAGCTGGGCCGTGGCCGCCGGCGAAGACAACAGCCTGCTCAACGAGATCAACAGTTACCTGGACAAGGTGCAGAAGAACGGCACCCTGCAACGTCTGAAAGACCGCTATTACGGCCACGTCGACGTCCTCGGCTACATGGGCGCCACCACCTTCGCCCAGCACTTGCAGCAGCGGCTGCCCAAGTACGAACAACACTTCAAGGCCTACGCCAAGAAAGAGAAAGTCGACTGGCGCCTGCTGGCGGCGATCGGTTATCAGGAATCGCTGTGGCAACCGGCAGTCACGTCGAAGACCGGCGTGCGCGGGCTGATGATGCTGACCCAGAACACCGCCCAGGCCATGGGCGTGTCCAACCGCCTCGATCCGAAGCAGAGCATCATGGGTGGCGCCAAGTACCTGGCCTACATGAAGGATCAGCTCGACGAATCGATCCAGGAACCGGATCGCACCTGGTTTGCTCTTGCGGCCTACAACGTCGGCAGCGGTCATCTGGATGACGCACGCAAACTGGCGGCCAAGGAAGGGTTGAACCCGGACAAGTGGCTGGATGTGAAAAAGATCCTGCCGCGCCTGTCGCAGAAGCAGTGGTACAGCAAGACCCGCTACGGCTACGCCCGGGGCGGCGAACCGGTGCATTTCGTGGCGAACATCCGTCGCTACTACGACATCCTCACCTGGGTGACCCAGCCGCAGCTTGAAGGCGATCAGGTGGCCGAGGGCAACCTGCATGTGCCGGGGATCGACAAATCGAAACCGGCTCAAGAGCCCGCCCCGTTGTAACAAACACCCCAAAACAAATGTGGGAGCGAGCCTGCTCGCGAAGGCGTCGTGTCAGCCGACATCATCGTTGACTGATACACCGCTTTCGCGAGCAGGCTCGCTCCCACAGCTTCTTTGTCGAGGCTTAGTGCTTGGCGGCGGCCAGGATCAGCGCTTTCATTTCAGAGACAGCAGACTTGAAGCCTACGAACAACGCGTGCGCCACCAGCGCGTGACCGATGTTCAGCTCGTTGATGCCCTTGATTGCGGCAACCGCCTCGACGTTGTGATAGTGCAGGCCATGGCCGGCATTGACGATCAGGCCCTGGGCCAGACCGAAGGCCACGCCGTCCGCCACACGCTTGAGCTCTTCAGCCACTTCGGCAGGCGTTTCGGCATCGGCGTAACGCCCGGTGTGCAGTTCGATGGCCGGGGCGCCGACGCGCTTCGATGCAGCGATCTGCCGCTCGTCGGCGTCGATAAACAGCGACACTTCGCTGCCGATCTTCGACAGACGTTCGACCGCCACCCTGATCCGCTCTTCCTGCCCCGCCACATCCAGACCGCCTTCGGTGGTCAGCTCCTGACGGGTTTCCGGCACAAGACAGATGTGCGCCGGACGAATACGCTCGGCGAACGCCATCATTTCTTCGGTGACGCCCATTTCGAAGTTCATGCGGGTTTGCAGCACGTCCTTGAGCAGCAGCACGTCACGCTCCTGAATGTGCCGGCGATCTTCGCGCAGGTGCACGGTGATGCCGTCAGCGCCCGCCTCTTCCGCGTCCAGCGCTGCCTTGACCGGATCCGGATAGCGCGTGCCACGGGCCTGACGCAGGGTGGCGACGTGGTCGATGTTCACGCCAAGAAGAATGCGATTGCTGGTGGTCACGGATGCGCTCCTGAATGGAAAGATTCGGCGCACAGCATACGGCGAGATCAGGGCTTGCGAAACAGCTCGCGACTGACGAGGGGACGACCGCCCAGATGCACGGCCAATGCCTGGCGCATCAAGCGCTTGGCGGCGGACAGCGCGCCCGGTGCCGACCAGTCGGCTTCGGCCATGGCCAGCAGTTCGGTGCCGTTGAACAGTCCGGGTTGCAGCAGGTAGACCCGTTCGAGCCCGGCATCCACCTGCAAACGGTATAGGCCATCCGCAGCGATGGGTTCGTCGTTGATGTCGGTGTTCAGGGAAAAGCCATAACCGAGGTCGTCGAGCAGCCGCCATTCGAAGGAGCGCAACAGCGGTTCCAGCGGCCGCCCCTCGGCCAATGCCAGCAACGTGGCAGCGTAATGATCGAACACCGCAGGATGCGGATCTTCGGCGGGCAACAGGCGGATCAACAGCTCATTGAGATACAGGCCACTGAACAGCGCCTCGCCGACCATCCACGTGGCGTTGCCGACACTCTCCATGCGCCCGACGTTCTTCAACTCACCCTTGCCGCGAAACTCCACTTCCAGCGGCACGAACGGCCGCGCCAATGTCCCGGCCTTGCCCCGCGCACTGCGCAACACCGCCCGCAGCCGACCTTGCGGCGTGAGGAAGTCCACCAAGGCGCTGGTTTCGCGGTAGGCGCGCGAATGCAGGACGTAGGCGGGTTGGGCGGGAGGCGGGCTTTGCGACATTGAGTTCTCGATGACGAAACGCAGTTTTACACTCAAACCCAAAACTAATGTGGGAGCGGGCTTGCTCGCGATGAGGGTGTATCAGACAACAAGGGTGTCGACGAAATACCGCTATCGCGAGCAGGCTCGCTCCCACAGTGGGTATCGGTGTTCTCGGGATCAGCGCTTACAGGTCGCCGTAACCCAGCGAACGCAGCGCGCGCTCGTCATCGGACCAGCCGCCCTTCACCTTGACCCACAGGTTGAGCATGATCTTGGAGTCGAACAGCAGCTCCATGTCCTTGCGCGCATCGGTGCCGATGCGCTTGATGCGCTCGCCCTTGTCGCCAATGATGATTTTCTTCTGGCCGTCGCGCTCGACGAGGATCAGCGCATGGATGTGCAGCGTCGCCCCCTGCTGCTTGAACTCTTCGATTTCCACGGTGATCTGGTACGGCAGCTCGGCGCCGAGCTGGCGCATGATCTTCTCGCGCACCAGTTCGGCGGCGAGGAAACGGCTGCTGCGGTCGGTGATCTGGTCTTCCGGGAAGAAGTGATCGTTCTCCGGCAGATGGTCGGCGATGACCTTTTCCAGGGCGTCGAGGTTGTGCCCGTGTTGCGCCGAGATCGGAATGATCTGCGCGTTCGGCAGTTGTTCCTGCAACCACGAAAGGTGCGGCATCAGCTCGGCCTTGTCTTCGATGCGGTCGGTCTTGTTCAGTGCGACGATCAGCGGGCCGGTCACGTACTGCACGCGCTCGAGCACCATCTGGTCTTCTTCGGTCCACTTGGTGCGGTCGACCACGAAGATCACCACGTCGACGTCTTTCAACGCCGCCGAAGCGGTCTTGTTCATGTAGCGGTTCAGGGCTTTTTCGCCACCCTTGTGCATGCCGGGGGTGTCGACGTAGATCGCCTGCACATCGCCCTCGGTCTTGATCCCGAGCATGTTGTGGCGAGTGGTCTGCGGCTTGCGCGAGGTGATCGCCAGCTTCTGGCCGAGGATGTGGTTCAGCAGCGTGGACTTGCCCACGTTGGGACGGCCGACGATGGCAACATAGCCACAGCGCGTTGCGTTTGTATCAGTCATTGCCATTCTCCACACCCAGGGCAATCAGTGCTGCGGCGGCCGCTACCTGTTCGGCAATGCGACGGCTCACACCCTGACCCCGGCTTTTTTCATTCAATAGGACAACTTCGCACTCGACGAAGAAGGTACGGCAGTGCGGCTCGCCCTGGATATCCACCACTTCATAACGCGGCAATTCGCAGCCGCGCGATTGCAGGAATTCCTGCAGGCGGGTCTTGGGATCCTTGTTGGTGTCGACCAGCGTCAGGCCTTCGAACTCGCCGGCCAGCCAGGCCAGTACGCGCTCGCGGGCGACTTCCATGCCGGCGTCGAGGTAGATCGCACCGATCAGTGCTTCAAGGGCGTCGGCCAGAATAGACTCGCGACGGAAACCGCCGCTCTTCAACTCGCCAGAACCCAGACGCAGGTAATCGCCCAGATCGAAACCGCGGGCCAGCACCGCCAGCGTCTCACCTTTTACCAGCCGTGCGCGCAAACGCGACAACTGGCCTTCGCGCGCCAGCGGGAAACGGTCGAACAAGGCTTCGCCGGCAACAAAGTTGAGGATCGCATCGCCGAGGAATTCCAGACGCTCGTTGTTGCGTCCGGCAAAGCTGCGGTGCGTAAGGGCCAGGACCATCAGTTCCTGGTCCTTGAAGGTGTAACCGAGCTGACGCTCGAGACGGCTTAGAGAAACGCTCACGGTTTACCCACGCTGAGTTCGTGGCTGGATTCCACTGCCATCGCCGGGATACGGCGCAGGCCTGGGACAATTAACGCTGTGTTCAAAAATGACGTCCTGAATATCGTGGCTTCATGCCCCGGAGCCGGTTGTGCCGACGCCAGAAATGCATTCGGCGCTGTGGTCAACAGCGCCGTGTTTGTTTACTTGATCAGGCCGACCCGCGAGAAGTTCGGCAGGTGGCTGAGTTTCGGTTCCGGCCAGCTCATCCAGACCGCGAAGGCCTTGCCGACGATGTTCTGGTCGGGAACCATGCCCAGCAGATCCTTGGGAATGTTCGGATCATCCCAGTAGCGACTGTCGTTCGAATTGTCGCGGTTGTCGCCCATCATGAAGTAGTGCCCGGCCGGCACGGTCCAGGTATGGTCCGGCGTGGCGCGGTAGCGGCTCATTTCCTTGCGGATCAGGTGCTCGGCGGCGCCGAGTTTTTCCTTGTAGAGTTCCGCGCTGCCCAGCGTACCCGGCTCGGAGCCGACCAGTTGCTCGGCAATCGACTCGCCGTTGACAAACAGGCGCTTGTCGGCGGTGTACCGCACGGTATCGCCCGGCAGGCCGACTACACGCTTGATGTAGTTGACGTTGGGGTCGCTCGGGTAGCGGAACACCATCACATCGCCGCGCTGCGGGTCACCGACTTCGATGATCTTCTTGTCGATCACCGGCAAACGGATCCCGTAGGAAAACTTGTTCACCAGAATGAAGTCGCCGACGTCCAGGGTCGGTTTCATCGAGCCGGACGGAATCTGGAACGGTTCCACCAGGAACGAACGCAGCACCAGGACGATGAACAGCACCGGGAAGAACGACTTGCCGTACTCGACCAGCAGCGGTTCCTTGTTCAGCTTCTCGACCACCACCACGTCAGGCTGGCTGACGCTGCCCTGATAGGAGGCGATGGCGGCACGCCGACGCGGTGCCAGGATCAACAGATCGAGCAACGCCAACAGACCGCAGACGAACACGGCAATGACCAGCAACAGCGGGAAATTTAGTGACATAGGACCTGACTATTCCAACCTGAGCACGGCGAGGAAGGCTTCTTGTGGAATTTCCACGTTGCCGACCTGTTTCATGCGTTTCTTACCGGCCTTCTGCTTCTCAAGCAGTTTTTTCTTACGGCTGACGTCGCCGCCGTAGCACTTGGCCAATACGTTCTTTCTGAGTGCCTTGACGGTTGTCCGGGCGACGATCTGACCGCCAATGGCAGCCTGGATGGCCACGTCGAACATCTGACGAGGAATCAGTTCTTTCATCTTCTCGGTCAACTGGCGACCTTTGAAGTGCGAATTGTCACGGTGCACGATCAACGCCAGAGCGTCGACCTTGTCGCCGTTGATCAGCACGTCCAGTTTCACCAGATTAGCCGATTGGTAACGATCGAAATGGTAGTCCAGCGAAGCATAGCCGCGGCTGGTGGATTTCAGACGATCGAAGAAGTCCAGGACCACTTCGTTCATCGGAAGGTCGTAGGTCACTTGCACCTGATTGCCGAGGAACAGCATGTCGACCTGCACACCGCGTTTCTCGATGCACAGAGTGATGACGTTGCCCAGATGCTCCTGCGGTACCAGGATGTTGGCGCGCACGATCGGCTCGCGCATGTCTTCGATCGACGAGACGTCCGGCAGCTTCGACGGGTTATCGACGTAAATCGTTTCACCGGTTTTCAGCACCAGTTCGAAGATTACCGTCGGCGCCGTGGTGATCAGGTCCAGGTCGTATTCGCGCTCCAGGCGCTCCTGGATGATTTCCATGTGCAGCATGCCGAGGAAGCCACAACGGAAGCCGAAGCCCAGCGCGTCGGAGCTTTCCGGCGTGTATTGCAGCGACGAGTCGTTCAGGGTCAGTTTCTGCAGCGCTTCGCGGAAGTCCTCGAAGTCGTCGGAACTGACCGGGAACAGACCGGCGTAAACCTGTGGCTGGATGCGCTTGAAGCCTGGCAGTACCGGAACGTCCGGAGTGGAGCTCAGGGTCAGAGTGTCACCGACCGGCGCACCGTGAATGTCCTTGATGCTCGCGATGATGAAGCCCACTTCGCCGGCCTTCAGGTCAGCGGTGGCGGTGTGTTTCGGGTTGAACACGCCAACGCTGTCGACCAGATGCACCTTGCCGGTGGACTTCACCAGAATCTTGTCGCCCTTCTTCACGCGGCCATGACGCACACGCACCAGGGAGACAACACCCAGGTAGTTGTCGAACCAGGAGTCAATGATCAACGCTTGCAGCGGATCTTCGATGTTGCCGGTCGGCGCAGGAATGGTAGCGACCAGACGCTCGAGCACTTCGTCGACACCCAGGCCGGTCTTGGCGCTGCAGGTAACGGCGTCGGTGGCGTCGATGCCGATGATCTTCTCGATCTCGTCCTTGACGCGGTCAGGCTCGGCCTGTGGAAGGTCGATCTTGTTCAGCACCGGCATGACCTCGAGGCCCTGCTCGATGGCGGTGTAGCAGTTGGCCACGGACTGGGCTTCAACGCCCTGCCCCGCATCGACCACCAGCAACGCACCTTCACAGGCCGCCAGGGAACGGCTGACTTCGTAGGTGAAGTCGACGTGGCCCGGGGTGTCAATGAAGTTCAGCTGGTAGGTGACGCCGTCTTTGGCCTTGTAATAGAGGGTAACGCTGTGGGCCTTGATGGTGATCCCGCGTTCGCGCTCCAGATCCATGGAATCCAGTACCTGGGCTTCCATTTCACGCTCGGCCAGGCCACCGCACATCTGGATGAAACGGTCAGCCAGCGTCGACTTGCCATGGTCAATGTGGGCGATGATGGAGAAATTGCGGATATGACTCAAATCACTCACGGATCAACACTCAAAAAGGCTGCAGGCTTGGCCCGCCGAAAAATAGCCGGGAATTGTACCTGATACACGGCGCAAGCGTCACGTTCACCTGTCACCCGGATTGCATGCAAAAACGCCCCGGTCTGTCGACCGAGGCGTTTTCAAGGCTAAAGCGTGGGTGAAACCTTGTTCATCAACCGGCTCGGCGCAACAGCCAGACACCTGCCAGCGCACACACGCCAGCCGGCACCAGCACCGCGAACAGCGGCGAGAAGCCGAACACCAAACTGGATGGGCCCAGCAGATCCTGAACGATGCGGAAGGTGAAACCCACCAGCACGCCGGTGAACACCCGCTGACCGAGGGTCACCGAACGCAGCGGACCGAAGATGAAGGAGATCGCCATCAGCACCAGCGCAGCGGTCACCAGCGGCTGCAACACCTTGACCCAAAATGCCAGCCAGTAACGACCGTTGCTCAGGCCCTGATCGGCCAGATAGTGAATGTAACCCCACAGGCCGGTGATCGACAGCGACTCCGGCGCCATCACCACGGTGCTCAGCAGTTGCGGGCTCAGGGAGACATCCCAGCGCTCGACCGGCGTATTGACCACTTCGGTGCTGCGCTCGTGGAATTTGGTGGTGGTCACGTCGGTGAGCTGCCAGTGATCGGTGTCGAACTCGGCGCGCTTGGCGAAGCTCGAGCTCAGCAGATGGCGCTCCTTGTCGAAGTGATAGCGGGTCACGCCGTACAGACGACCGTTGGGTTGCACGGAGTTGATGTGAATGAACTCCTCGCCCTGACGGTGCCACATGCCATGCTTGGCGCTCTGCGCGTCGCCGCTGCCTTGCGCCAGCGAGCGGTTGGCCTGAGCCATGCTTTCGGTGGCCGGTGCCACGTACTCGCCGATCAGCACGCCGGCCAGCATCAGCACCAGCATTGGCTTCATCACCGCCCAGACGATGCGCCCGATGGACACACCGGCGGCGCGCATCACGGTCAGCTCACTGCTGCTCGCCAGACTGCCGAGGCCGATCAGGCAGCCGATCAGCGCCGCCATCGGCAGCATGTCGTAGAGCCGACGCGGCGCGGTCAGGAGCACAAAGCTCAGGACATCGACCAGGGTGTAGGTGTCACTGACATCGCCCATCTCGTCGATGAACGCAAACAAGGTGGCCAGGCCGAGAATGATCGCCAGCACTGCGATGATCGCGATGAACACGCTGCTGCCGATATAGCGGTCGAGTTTAACCACGGGCCACCTCCAGCGCTGCGCTGCGACGGCTGGCCAGTTTCAAGCGCAGAGGCTCCCAGTACAGCAGGCCGAGACCGATGACCAGGAAGATCGCGTGCACCCACCACAAGCCGAGCGCCGGTGGAATCTTGCCTTTCTCGAGGGCGCCGCGGGCGGCAATCAGGATGGTCAGGTAAGCCATATAAAGAAGAATCGCCGGCAGCAGCTTGAGGAAACGCCCCTGACGCGGGTTGACCCGCGACAGCGGCACCGCCATCAGGGTCACGATGAACACCAGCAGCGGCAGCGACAGACGCCATTGCAGTTCGGTTTTCGAGCGAATGTCGTCGCTGCCCAGCAGGGACGAGGTCGGCATGGCGTCACGGTCGGTGACTTCCTCGCTGACATCCGGCTTGGGCAACAGCACGCCGTAGGTTTCGTAGTGGATGGCGCGGTAGTTGGCCTGACCCGGGCTGCCGTCGTAGCGGTAACCGTTGTCGAGGATCAGGTAACGGTTGCCGTCGGGACGCACTTCCTGACGACCTTTCTCCGCCACCAGCACGGAAATCCCGCGATCTTTCTGGTTGGCGCCGAGGTTCTTCTGCGAAATGAACACGCTGCCAAGGTTGACCCGATCGTCGCTCAGGGTTTCGGTGTAGGTCACCCGCGTACCGTCGCGCAGGGCCTGGAAGCGGCCGGGTTCGAGGGTGTCGAACTCAGTCAGGGCGTCCTGCTTGTTCAGCAGCAGCTGGAACTGGTTGGCGCCTTGCGGGGCCAGGCTCAGGCTCAGCCAGGCAACCACCAGTGCCACCAGAGTGGCCGGGAACAGGGTCATGCGAAACAGACGCTGCTGGCTCATGCCGGTGGCCGAGAGCACGGTCATCTCGCTTTCCAGGTACAACCGGCCGTACGCCAGCAGGATCCCGAGAAACAGGCCCAGTGGCAGGATCAGTTGCAGGAAGCCCGGCAGACGGAAGCCCATGATCAGGAACAGTGATCCCGGATCGAGCTGGCCCGCAGCGGCCTGGGCAAGGTATTTGATGAAGCGACCGCTCATGATGATGACCAGCAGCACGGCGCTTACCGCACTCAGGGTCAACAGGACTTCGCGGGACAGATAACGGAAGACGATCAAACCAGACACTCCAGGGTTGTCAGGCTAAGGCGGCCAAACAAGCAAACGTATCGACGGGCCCGCAAGGCAGAGCCGTCGAAAAAAGATGCGGCATTATCCTGTGATTGAGGGCGCCTGTCACTGCGCACACTCACGCAAGCATGCAATCCGTTGAAGATCGTACAACCGAGGGTTGTCAGGCGCGGTGAGCGAGGTTCAAACTGCCGCCTCTGTCGCAGGCACTGGCCTGCGCCTCTTCTCTCTATAAGCAGGCGACGGCGGACACGTCGAACGCCTGCGTGTTGACCATTCATTCAGGGATCCGGACATGGAACTGGTTGTAAAAAGCGTTAGCCCAGAAACGTTGAAAACCGCCACCCTGGTGGTTGCCGTCGGCGAAGGCCGCAAACTCGGTGTTGCCGCCAGGCAGGTCGACGAACTGAGCGGCGGCGCCATCAGCGCCGTGCTCAAGCGTGGCGACCTGGCCGGCAAGGTCGGCCAGAGCCTGTTGCTGCACAGCCTGCCGAACCTGAAAGCCGAACGCGTGCTGCTGGTCGGCGTGGGCAAGGATGAAGAACTGGGCGACCGTCCGTTCCGCAAGATCGTCGCCGGCATCCTCAACACGCTTAAAGGCCTGGGTGGCAGCGACGCCGTGCTGGCACTCGATGAAATCATCGTCAAAAACCGCGACAGCTACGGCAAGACCCGTCTGCTGGCCGAAACCCTGGTCGATGGCGAATACACCTTCGACCAGTTCAAGAGCCAGAAAGCCGAACCGCGCGCCCTGAAGAAAATCACCCTGCTGACCATCAAGGCCGCTCAGGCCGAAGTGCAACGCGCCGTGAACCACGCTACCGCGATCGCCAACGGCATGGCATTCACCCGTAACCTGGGCAACCTGCCGCCGAACATCTGCCACCCGACCTTCCTCGGCGAGCAAGCCAAGAACCTCGGTAAAGAGTTCAAGGATCTGAAAGTCGAAGTCCTCGACGAGAAGAAGATCAAGTCGCTGGGCATGGGTTCGTTCTACGCCGTCGGCCAGGGCAGCGCCCAGCCGCCGCGCCTGATCGTCATGCAATACAACGGCGGCAAGAAATCCGAGAAGCCGTACGCGCTGGTCGGTAAAGGCATCACCTTCGACACCGGCGGCATCAGCCTGAAGCCGGGCGCCGGCATGGACGAGATGAAGTACGACATGGGTGGCGCCGCCAGCGTGTTCGGTACCCTGCGCGCCGTGCTGGAACTGAAACTGCCGATCAACCTGGTGTGCATCCTGGCTTGCGCCGAGAACATGCCGAGCGGCACTGCTTCGCGTCCGGGCGACATCGTCACCACCATGAGCGGCCAGACCGTGGAAATCCTCAACACCGACGCCGAAGGCCGTCTGGTGCTGTGCGACGCCCTGACCTACTCCGAGCGCTTCAAGCCGCAGGCGGTGATCGACATCGCCACCCTGACCGGTGCCTGCGTCGTTGCGCTGGGCGCCCACACGTCGGGCCTGCTGGGCAACAACGACGAGCTGATCGAGCAACTGCTGAGCGCCGGCAAGGCTGCCGACGACCGCGCCTGGCAACTGCCGCTGTTCGATGAATACCAGGAGCAACTGGACAGCCCGTTCGCCGACATTGCCAACATCGGCGGACCGAAGGCCGGCACCATCACCGCCGCCTGCTTCCTGTCGCGCTTCACCAAAAACCTGAACTGGGCGCACCTGGACATCGCCGGCACCGCCTGGACCAGCGGCGGCAAGGACAAGGGCGCCACTGGCCGTCCGGTTCCGTTGCTGACTCAATACCTGCTGGATCGCGCCAAAGCCTGAAACCGATGAACCTGGGCGGCGCTGCCTTCGGGCGGCGCCGTTCAAGGCTCAGGAACCGCAATGACCAAAGTCGACTTTTATATCCTGCCCAGTGCCGATCCTTCGGCGCGTCTGGATTTTGCCTGCAAGCTCACTGACAAGGCTTGGCGCATGGGCCATCGCATCTACCTGCATTGCAGCGATGCCGCCCAGCGTGATGATCTCGATGCGCGACTGTGGGCGTTCAAGGGCGAAACCTTCGTGCCTCACGGCCCGGCTGAGAGCGAACCGGAAGGACTGATCGTGTTGGGACTGGGCGATGACTGCGGCCAGCACGCAGACTTGCTGGTCAACCTCGACCTGAAAGTCCCGGTTTTCGCCAACAAATTCGCCCGGGTGGCGGAGGTTGTGGTGGAAGATCCGGCGATTCGCACTGCGGCGCGGGAGAGTTTCCGTTTCTACCGCGAACAGGGCTATCCTCTGCAAGACCACCGTTTACAGCGACTCTGAGTACGCCGATGGACACTCCAAAACCGCTGCAAAAACCCGCGCATCTGCTGGATGACCTTGAGTCCATCCGCCAGTTGCTCGGCGATGACAACCTGCAACCGCCGCTCTTGACCGACACGGTCGATGATGGCGAACAGGAACAGATTCCGATGTTGTTCGATTCGGTCGACAACACGCCGCACGCCGTCGAAGCTGCACCCGCGCCGACGCCACCCCCGCAACCTGCCGCTGCACCTGTGGATAAAGGTCCCGACGCTATCCTGCACCTGGACAGCGAACTGCGCGCTGCTGCGCAATTGATCATGCAGGACGTGATCGACGATTTCGCGCCGCACATCGAAACCGAAATCAAACGTCGCCTCGAGGCGCGGATGGAACGGCTTCTCGGCCAGTACGAATAATTCCCTGATCTCCTGTGGGAGCCGCCCTGCCAGCGATAGCATCACCGCGCTTTTCCTGAAAAACCGCGGCGCCTGCATCGCTGGCAAGCCAGCTCCCACATTTAAGCCTCCACCCGGCCCGCCCCGCTCGCCCTGCGCCCCTTGCCCCGCTATACTTCCCGGCTTTTCCTGAATAAATGCCAATAGGGTCCCGCCGCGCATGGATAAGACCTACCAGCCGCACGCCATTGAAACTTCCTGGTACAACACCTGGGAGTCCGAGAACTACTTCGCCCCGCAAGGCGCGGGCGACTCCTACACCATCATGATCCCGCCGCCGAACGTCACCGGCAGCCTGCACATGGGTCACGGTTTCAACAACGCGATCATGGACGCCCTGATCCGTTTCCGCCGCATGCAGGGTCGCAACACCCTGTGGCAGCCGGGCACCGACCACGCCGGTATCGCCACGCAGATGCTGGTGGAGCGCCAACTCGAAGCCCAGGGCCAGAATCGCCACGATCTGGGCCGCGAAAAATTCCTCGAGAAAGTCTGGGAGTGGAAGGATCAGTCCGGCGGCAACATCAGCCGTCAGATCCGCCGTCTCGGCTCTTCCGTGGACTGGAGCCGCGAGCGCTTCACCATGGACGACGGCCTCTCGGAAGCCGTTAAGGAAGCCTTCGTGCGCCTGCACGAAGACGGTCTGATCTATCGCGGCAAGCGTCTGGTCAACTGGGACACCAAACTGCACACGGCGATTTCCGACCTCGAAGTGGAAAACCACGACGAGAAAGGTTTCCTGTGGAATCTGAAATACCCGCTGGCCGACGGCGCGAAAACCGCTGAAGGCAACGATTTCCTGATCGTCGCGACCACCCGTCCGGAAACCATGCTCGGCGACTCCGCCGTCGCGGTGAACCCGAACGACGAGCGCTACAAAGCCCTGATCGGCAAATTTGTCGAGCTGCCGCTGGTCGGCCGCCGCATTCCGATCATCGCCGACGATTACTGCGATCCTGAATTCGGCACCGGCTGCGTGAAAATCACCCCGGCCCACGATTTCAACGACTACGAAGTCGGCAAGCGCCACAACCTGCCGCTGCTGAACATCTTCGACAAGAACGCCAACGTGCTGCCGGCAGCGCAGGTGTTCAACCTCGACGGCACGCTGAACGACAGCATCGACGGCAAGATTCCGGCCGAGTACGCCGGTCTCGAGCGTTTCGAAGCGCGCAAGCAGATCGTTGCCGCGTTCGACGCCGCCGGCCTGCTGGTCAGCGTCGACGACCACAACCTGAAAGTGCCGAAAGGCGACCGCTCCGGCACCGTCATCGAGCCGTGGCTGACCGACCAGTGGTACGTGTCCACCAAGCCGCTGGCCGAGCCTGCGATTGCTGCCGTTGAAGATGGTCGCATCCAGTTCGTGCCGAAGCAGTACGAAAACATGTACTTCTCGTGGATGCGCGACATCCAGGACTGGTGCATCAGCCGTCAGCTGTGGTGGGGCCACCGGATTCCGGCCTGGTACGACGAGTCGGGCAAGGTTTACGTCGGTCGCGACGAAGCCGAAGTACGTGCCAAGCACAACCTCGGCCCGGACGTTGCGCTGCAACAGGACAACGACGTTCTCGACACCTGGTTCAGTTCGGGCCTGTGGACCTTCTCCACCCTGGGCTGGCCGGAAAAGACCGAGTTCCTGAAGAAATTCCACTCCACCGACGTGCTGGTCACCGGTTTCGACATCATTTTCTTCTGGGTTGCCCGGATGATCATGCTGACGATGCACCTGATCAAGAACGAGGACGGTACGCCGCAGGTTCCGTTCAAGACCGTTTACGTGCACGGTCTGGTGCGTGATGGCCAGGGTCAGAAGATGTCCAAGTCCAAGGGCAACGTCCTGGACCCGCTGGACATCATCGACGGTATCGAGCTCGAAACCCTGGTGCAGAAACGCACTTCCGGTCTGATGCAGCCGAAACTGGCGAAGAAGATCGAGAAGCAGACCCGCGACGAGTTCGCCGACGGCATCGCCAGCTACGGCACCGACGCACTGCGCTTCACCTTCTGCTCGCTGGCGTCCACCGGTCGCGACATCAAGTTCGACATGGGCCGCGTCGAAGGCTATCGCAACTTCTGCAACAAGATCTGGAACGCCGCGCGTTATGTTCTGGACAAGGGCGAAGACTGCGGCCAGAACGGCGAAGCCTACGAGCTGTCGCTGGCGGATCGCTGGATCATCTCGCAACTGCAACGCACCGAAGCCGAAGTGACCCGTCAACTGGATCAGTTCCGTTTCGACCTGGCGGCGCAAGCGTTGTACGAGTTCATCTGGAACCAGTACTGCGACTGGTACCTGGAACTGTCCAAGCCAGTGCTGTGGGACGAAAACGCGCCGGTCGAGCGTCAGCGCGGTACCCGCCGCACGCTTGTTCGGGTACTGGAAGTGGCGCTGCGTCTGGCGCATCCGTTCATGCCGTTCATCACTGAAGAAATCTGGCAGCGCATCGCGCCGCTGGCCGGCATTCAGGGCAAGACGATCATGCTGCAACCTTGGCCGGTGGCCAACGAAGAGCGCATCGATCCGGCGGCCGAAGACGACATCGAATGGCTCAAGGGCCTGATGCTCGGCACGCGTAACATCCGTGGCGAAATGAACATCGGCCCGGGCAAGCCACTGCCGATCTACCTGAAAAACGTCACCGCTGAAGACCAGCGCCGCCTGACCGAGAACGAAGCGCTGCTGAAGAAGCTGGCGCGTCTGGAATCGATCACCGTACTGGCCGCCGGCGAAGAAGCGCCGTTGTCCGCCACCGCGCTGGTCGGCGAGATGGAAGTGCTGGTGCCGATGGCCGGTCTGATCGACAAGAACGCCGAGCTGGCGCGTCTGGACAAGGAAATCCTGCGTCTACAGGGCGAAGTCCAGCGGGTTGGCGGCAAGCTGTCCAACGCCGGTTTCGTTGACAAGGCCCCGGCCGAAGTCATCGAGAAGGAGCGCGCCAAACTGGCCGAGGCTGAACAGGCCTTGGGCAAACTGGCCGAGCAGCACGCGCGGATTGCCAGCCTGTAACGGCGTATCGCACTGAAAAGGGAGGCCCGCACCGGCCTCCCTTTTTTGTGCCCGGCACTTTTCCGGCCAACAACATGGCTCCCTGTGGGACAATGGCCGCCACTTTCAGCCCTACCCGAATCGACCACGCCCATGAACGCCCCACGTACACCGAAACCTGCGCGCAAGAAGCCTGACTCCGCCACCCCGGCCAAGCCCGTGGCGCCGCGTAAAGAGGCCAGCCTGCATCCGCGCAATCGCCATCAGGGTCGTTACGACTTCCCGGCGTTGATCAAGACCACGCCGGAACTGGCAAAGTTCGTGATCACCAACCCGTACGGCAAGGAAAGCATCGACTTCGCCAGTCCCGATGCAGTGCGTGTGTTCAACCGGGCGCTGCTCAAGTCGTTCTACGGCATCCAGCATTGGGACATCCCGGCCGATTATCTGTGCCCACCGGTGCCGGGCCGTGCCGACTACATCCACTTCCTGGCTGACCTGCTGGCCAGCAACAACGACGGCGTGGTTCCGCGCGGCGCCATCGTCAATGTGCTGGATATCGGCATGGGCGCCAACTGCGTGTATCCGCTGATCGGTAACAGCGAATATCGCTGGCACTTCCTCGGCTCGGAGATCGATCCGACCGCCGTGGCCGCCGCCAAGGCTATCGTCCAGTCCAACGACCTGAACAAGGTCATCCAGCTGCGCCAGCAGGAGAACCGCAAGCACATCTTGATCGGCCTGCTGGAGCCAGGCGAGCGCTTTGACCTGACCATGTGCAACCCGCCGTTCCACGCCTCGATGGAAGAGGCCACCAAGGGCAGCGAGCGTAAATGGCGAGCCCTGGGCAAGGCCGACCCGAAACGCAAACTGCCGGTACTGAACTTTGGCGGGCAGTCGGCCGAACTGTGGTGTGAAGGCGGCGAAGCGCGTTTCGTGACGCAACTGATCGCCGAAAGCGCGAACTTTGCGCACAAGGTGTTGTGGTTCAGCACCCTGGTCTCGAAAGCCTCGAACCTGCCTGCCATCGAAACCGCACTGAAGAAGGCCGGCGCGCTGGAAAGCCAGGTGGTGGAGATGTCCCAGGGCCAGAAGCAGAGCCGCTTCGTCGCCTGGACCTTCCAGACCAAGTCCGAGCAGCAGATCTGGCGGCGCGAACGCTGGGTGCGCAAGAGCTGAATTCGTCCGCGCGATTCAGCAGTCACTGAATCGCAGACATAAAAAAACCGTGCCCGGATCGCTCCGGTGCACGGTTTTTTTATCGCTGCGTCTTACTTGTTTACAGCGTCGGTCAGGCCTTTGGCCACAACCAGCTTGATCACTTTCTTGGCAGGGATTTCGATGGCAGCGCCAGTCGATGGGTTACGGCCAGTGCGGGCAGGACGCTCGGTCACTTTCAGCTTGCCGATACCTGGCAAAGTGATTTCGGCACCGTTTTCCAGCTGATCGGCAACGATTTGGCCCAGTTGGTCCAGAGCGGCACGCGCGGTGGTTTTCGGCGCGTCGATAGCTTCAGCGATGTCGGCGATCAGTTGGTCTTTAGTAAGAGCCATGTAGTGTTCCTTCCCTATCAAATTCATATGGATTGCAGAGTGCAGTGTCAGCCATCGAGCCCGATCTTCTGGATCTGGCACCCTCGGCGATAACCACGACGAGTCGGGGTTATAGATGCCGAAATCAAGGTTTGGTTCGACCTGACAAAAGCTGAATGCATGCTTGTCGCGGTGACTTCGCACAAGACCGGGCAAAACTAGCACAGAGACAAGGAAATATCCGCCTCTAGCTAGCCAAATGGTCAGGTTTATTGCGCTAAATCGGTAAATAAATGCATAAGGACCGCCGGGTGACCCGGATTTGCCCTTCACCCCGCGCCAAATCCAGTGGTTGCGGTACACTGGGCGCTTTTTCGGGGGAGCCCGCCCTCCTCCCTTCCACCAGCCGAGAAGCCTATGCCGATCCGTCATTGCATCGTCCATTTGATCGACAAAAAACCCGACGGCACACCCGCAGTCCTGCACGCCCGTGACTCCGAACTGGCTGAGTCCGCAGCCATCGAGAACATGCTCGCCGATCTCAACGAGAGCTATAACGCCAAACAGGGCAAAGCCTGGGGGCTGTTCCATCCGGAGTCCGGTGCATTCCCGTTCAGCGGCTGGCTGAAGGAATACATGGAAGGCGGCAAGGACTTCACCGCGTTCAGCAAGGTCGCGGTCGAGCACCTGCAAAAGCTGATGGAAGAATCGAACCTGTCGGTCGGCGGCCACGTGTTGTTCGCCCACTATCAGCAAGGCATGACCGATTACCTGGCCATCGCCCTGCTGCACCACAGCGAAGGCGTGGCGGTGACCGATGAACTGGATGTGACGCCTTCGCGCCACCTCGATCTCGGTCAACTGCACCTGGCGGCGCGGATCAACGTTTCCGAGTGGCAGAACAACAAGCAGTCCAAGCAATACATCTCGTTCATCAAGGGCAAGAACGGCAAGAAGGTTTCGGAGTACTTCCGCGACTTCATCGGCTGCCAGGAAGGGGTCGACGGCCCGGGCGAGACCCGCACCCTGCTCAAGGCCTTCAGCGACTTCGTCGAGAGCGAAGACCTGCCGGAAGATTCCGCCCGCGAGAAGACCAAGACCCTGGTCGACTATGCCAGCAGCCAGGCCAAGCTCGGCGAACCCATGGGGCTGGAAGAACTGTCTGAGCTGATCGACGAAGAACGCCCGAAGGCCTTCTACGATCACATCCGCAACAAGGATTACGGCCTGTCGCCGGAGATCCCGGCGGATAAGCGCACGCTCAATCAGTTCCGTCGCTTCACCGGTCGCGCCGAAGGCCTGTCGATCAGCTTCGAAGCGCACCTGCTGGGCTCGAAAATCGAGTACGACGAAGAAGCCGGGACCCTGGTCATCAAAGGCCTGCCGACCTCGCTGACCGATCAACTGAAGCGCCGCAACTGATGCTCGGCAATGTGCTGAAAAAGGTTCTGCTGGTTCTGCTGGTGGTCGTGGTCTATCAGAACTGGGGCAAGATCGAGCGGGTGTTCAACCCGTCGCAGATGGCGTCCGAGCAGGTTCGCGCCAACGCCAGGGTTGTGCTGTACGCCACAGACTGGTGCGGCTACTGCAAGCAGACCAAGCGCTTTCTCGATCAGAAAGGCATTGCGTTCAAGGAATTCGATATCGAGAAGGATGCCGAAGCACGCAAGGCGTATGAAGCGCTGGGCGGACGCGGGATTCCGCTGATCGACGTCAATGGCACGTTGATCCGCGGGTTTGATCCCGACGAGATTCTCGCTGCACTGAAATGAACGAGGGAGCCAATCGGCTCCCTCAGTTGTTTCAGCGTTTCTCGATCCGGAAACCGAAACGCGGGAAGTGCACATGCACCACTCCGCCGCGTTCGTCTTCACGGCGCAGGATCAGCTCCTCGCGACCGGCAAACACCAGCTCACCGGCCACCGGATCAACACCGTAGTCTGTCGCTGCGATCAGCACCTGTTGACCTGCCACGAACCCGTTCGGATCAGTGAACACCTCATCCGGCAACGCTACGGGCTTAGAGCTGCGCGCGATCTCCAGTGCTTCCTCCGAACTCATCTCGCTGGCCGCGCCATGGCCAAAACCGAGCACCCGACCCAGCCACGCCGACACTGCCGGATAAGCATCCACCAACGGCGCCGTCACGTGCGTGGCCTTGAGAAACCACAGTGGATGGGCCATGGCGAAGTCGGCAATCGAAGGCTCACCGAACAGGAAGTCACCGTCTTCACGCTGCAACTGTTGCTCCAGACGTGCCATGACAGTCGGCCAGTTGTGTTTGGCCTGCTCGGCCGACAGCCTGGTCGCGCTGCCACCGCTGAACAGTCCGGCCCGATCGGCGAGGAAGGCCTTGATCGCTTCCGGCGGCAACTTGCCGAAACGCACCGCTACCGATTCCGGCTGGAACACCAGGCTCACCGCATGCTGGAACACCACCGAATCGGCCCAGGCGGCGAAACTGGCGGCGATCATCTCCTGGCCTTCCGGGAAGAACGAAGGCTGGGCCTTTTCCTGCTCGAGGCGGCGGGCGATCAGCGCGGTGTCGCAGTAGATATCGGCGCCGATCTGCAGCACCGGGGTCTTGCGGTAGCCACCGGTCAGGGCAGTCAGGTCCGGTTTCGGCATCACCGGCGAGATGTGCACCGAGCGCCAGGACAAGCCCTTGAAACCCAACAGCAACCGGGCCTTTTCGGCGAATGGAGAGGTCGGGTAATGATGCAGAATCAACTCGGACATGCTCGGCTCCGCCGCACAGAAAGTGAGACCGCAGCTTAGCGTGCAATTCGTTCGCAGCCTACGGATCCGGCTGATGGGAACTGATCAGTCAGGTTGATAATGGGCGCAAAGCCGAATAATCTTCGTCCACGCTAGTGTGTCCATTGAGATGCAGTAAACCCGGCCGCAAACCGGCGTTTACAAAAAAAACCGCCCCGCAAAGGCGGTTTTTTTTCGCCTGTTCTGTGCCCGAGGCAGTGCTTCGACATCCAGTAATTTCTACCGTTTGCACCTGATCAATCAGGCCGATAAGACGCCACCAGACATTCCTTCGCACTCTTCCTGAGCTTCTTGATCAATCGCTCCTGGCGCAACGCATCACTTTTGTCGCGACAACGCTCGGTGTAGACCAGCGCCATCGCCGGGCTTGAGAGAAAGAACCGCGCGCCCTTGCCGCTCTGGTGCTTGGCAAAACGGCGCACGGGATCATTGCTGATCCCGCAGTACAGCGAGCCGTTGGCGGCGCGTACGAGGTAGACGAACCAGGACTTGCTCACTGGAACGTCGGCATCGGGAGGATTTTCGCTGAGGCTGGTCACGGGGCAATTCAGGCGTAAGGAAAATAGGCCGCGATCTTATCAGCGACTCGCCTGAAATGCCTTCAGCCCTTTCAGCGCCTGGGCGCGGACGGCGTTGCGCACCAGTGGCGTCCAGCCCAGCAGCAGGCCCTTGAAGCCCAGCGCCTGACGCGACCAGCGCCACAGATCGAAGTGGTCGTGGTGTTCGCAGATCTTGCCGTCGCGGAAGACGAAGCGTGCCTGGATGTCGTTGATCACAACGTTGCCGGTCTGGCTGAACAGGTAGGTCGCCACCCAGTGGGCGCCGCCGCTGCGTTCGTCGGCGCGGACGTTGTCGAAGGTCAGGGAGAAGTCCTTGGCGCGGGTGGTGAGCATGCGCCACATGTCGCCGGCATCGCGCCCGCGCAGCTCGCCGAAGGCCGGATCGCTGAACACTACGTCGTCGGTGTAGCAGGCGGCCATGGCCTCGGCGTCGAGGCGCTGGAAAGCCTGGTAGAAACGGGTGATCAGGGCGCTGTGGGCTTCTTCACTCATGGGCAATCTCCAGGAAATGTACAGATTGCCAGCACGATAATCCGCAAACGCCCGAAACACTATCGGCATTCGCATTCCGAATACCGACAATGTGTGCGCGTCAGACCTTTTCGCTTGTCACCTGCACGTACAGCGCGCGACCGGCACCGAGGCCGGCGAGGACCGCCCCGGCACCGATGATGCCGAAGATCCAGCCCACGGCGTTCCAGCCGCCGGTCCAGTCGTGCACCACGCCGACCGCGAATGGCCCCATCGACGCGAGGGTGTAGCCAAAGCCCTGGGACATGCTCGACAGGTTGGCCGCGACATGGGAATCCCGCGAGCGCAGCACGATCAGGGTCAGCGCCAGGCTGAACGTACCGCCCTGCCCCAGGCCCAGCAGGATCGCCCAGCCCCACAGGCCTTCGATCGGCGCGTACAGGCAACCGAACAGGCCGCCAAGGGTCAGCGCCATTACCACCACGATCGCCAGCCGCTGATCCTTGCCGCGGGTGGCCAGCCACGGTGCCGCCAGGGAGCTGGCGAGCTGGATGATCACCGAGCCGGACAGCACCAGACCGGCCTGGGTTGGCGTCAGCCCGCGACCGATAAGGATCGACGGCAACCAGCCGAACACGATGTAGGCCAGCGACGATTGCAGGCCCATGTACAAGGTCACCTGCCAGGCCAGCGGATCCCGCAGCAGACCGCGTACCCGGTAGGCAACGTTGTGCGCACCGTGCTTCTGGCCGATTTGCGGCAGCCAGAAAACCGCGGCAACCAGCGCCGGAATCACCCAGAACCCCAGGCCCATGGCCCAGCTATGGTTGAAGTGCTCACTCAGTGGCACGGTAGACCCCGCCGCCATCGCCGCACCCAGGCACAGGGCCATGGTGTAGACACCGGTCATGGTGCCGGCATGTTTGGCGAAGTCGCGTTTGACGATGCCCGGCAGCAACACGCCGATGATGCCGATGCTCGCGCCACCCAGCACGCTGCCGGCGAACAGACCGATCTCACCGAAATTGCTGCGCAGGATAATGCCGCCGGCCAGTGTCAGAAGAATCCCCAAGACCACCCGCTCGGCACCGAAACGCCGCGCGAGTATCGGGGCCAGCGGGGCGAACAGACCGAGGCAGAGCACCGGCAACGTCGTCAACAAACCCGCTTGAGCGGCGGACAAACCGAGGCTTTTCGACACCTCACTGAGCAGCGGCGCCATGCTCGACAGCGCCGGACGCAGGTTCAACGCCACCAGAATCAACCCCAGCAGCAACAGCCACGGGCGCCGTACCGGCGGATGGCTTTGCTGCACCTGTTCGTCATCGGCTTCGGCATCGATCAACAACTCTTCGAGCTCGGCCTTGCGAACGGGTGCTGTGGAGACTTCTGGGCGGGACATGGTTTTCTCGGTTTCAAGGTTCATTGATCAGTTGCCTCGACAGGGCTTTTGCTCGCTCCGGGTCGCGTTGCTCGACGGCCTCCAGCAAGGCGACATGCAAATCGAAGACTTCCTGTCGACGGGGGACGATGTTCAGGGTCTGGCGCAATTGCGCGCCGACGATGCTGGAAAAATAGCGATACAGCTCGCTGAGGGTCGGGTTGTGCGCGGCGTCCACCAGACGGCGGTGGAACACCAGATCGCAGGCGATGTAGCTGTCGAGGTCGCCATGGTAGTGACTGCCGGCGTGCCCCAGTGCCTCGCGCAGAGCCACAAGGTCGTCGTCGGTCCGGCGCATGGCCGCCAGGCCAATGGCCTCGACTTCAAGGATGTGCCGGGTTTCCCGAGCCTGATCCAGCGAGCATCTGGACAGCGCCTTGAGCGTATCCATCGGATCGACCACCGCCCGCAGGTAACTGCCGTCACCCTGACGGATTTCGATCAACCCGGAAAATGCCAGCACCCGCATCGCCTCGCGCACGGTGTTGCGGCTGATGCCGAGCTCGGCACACAGCTCGGGCTCGGTCGGCAAACGCTGACCGACCTGCCACGTGCCGTCGGTGATGCGTTGGCGCAACTGATCCAAGGCCTGATCGACCAGGGATCGCTTAATAAGTGGAGAAATGTCTGACATAGGATTCGCCCTTTCATCCAATCATGGGATGAATTTTCTGACATGTTAGTCAGCTCCGTGTAGGACAGCAACCACCTAGGGTCAGAGAGAGGCAAATGGAGCGGGATTTTCGATTAGTCAAAATTACCCTTTAAGGGTAATTTCAGGGACAGGGTTTTGGTTTCTTATGGAAAAGAACACACCCCATTACGACTTGGTGGTGATCAAGGCTGAGGTCAGGCGACGGGGAAGACAGGCATTCACCAAGAGCGCAGAAAAAACCGGACTGGATCTCGGCTTCAGCATCATAGAGATGCAAGAAATCGTTTTCGAACTGCAGAACAGGATGTTGTACAAGTCGATGACCACCTATGACGATCATCGAGTCTGGCAAGACGTTTATCACACGCACTCACACGATCTGGAGATTTACATCAAGGTGACATACCGCCCCGAAGGTGGCCCACCGGTAATCTCCTTCAAGGAGAAAAACCAATGAAGACCCGACAATGTTTCAGCTGCGGTGCACGTGAGGGAATGACACATTTCGAGGGCCGCGGCGAAACCATCAGTGTCAAAGGCATGGAACGTCGTATCGATGACCTTGCTGGCTGGGAATGTCGCAAATGCGGTGAGGTCGAGTGGGACGCCGATACCGATAGTGCAGAACGCTACACGCAAGCCGGTGATGATCTGGTGATTGCTGCCCGACAAATGATCGGTAACGAGATGAAGCGCATCCGGCGCAAGTTGCACCTGACGCAAAAAGAAACGGTGCAACTGCTTTCTGGTGGCGGACACAACGCATTTTCCCGCTATGAGCGCGGCGAAGTGCTTCCGCCGAAGGCGTTGATGCTGCTGATGCGCCTGCTCGATCGCTATCCGCACTTGCTCGCCGATGCGAAAGCCCTGGGTGAAGGGGCGGATCTGAGGAACGCCTTCAAGTTCACCGAGCACAAAGAACAAGAAGCTCTCACCGTTTCCTGACTCCCAAAAAACAAACCCGGCACAAGGCCGGGTTGGTTTTATTCATCAGATATCAATGCAGAATCTGACTCAGGAACAGCTTCGTCCGGTCATTCTGTGGATTGTCGAAGAAGTCGTTCGGTGCCGCCTGCTCGACGATTTCGCCCTTGTCCATGAAGATCACGCGGTTGGCCACGGTGCGGGCGAAGCCCATTTCGTGGGTTACGCAGAGCATGGTCATACCGTCTTCGGCGAGGCCGATCATGGTGTCGAGTACTTCTTTCACCATCTCCGGGTCGAGTGCCGAGGTCGGTTCGTCGAACAGCATGATTTTCGGTTTCATGCACAGCGCGCGGGCAATCGCCACACGCTGCTGCTGACCGCCGGACAGTTGCCCCGGGTACTTGTGCGCCTGCTCCGGAATGCGTACGCGTTCCAGGTAATGCATGGCGATTTCCTCGGCCTTGCGCTTGGGCATCTTGCGCACCCACATCGGCGCCAGAGTGCAGTTCTGCAAAATGGTCAGGTGCGGGAACAGGTTGAAGTGCTGGAACACCATGCCGACTTCACGGCGGATCGCTTCGATCTGCTTGAGGTCGTTGGTCAGCTCCACGCCATCGACCACGATGCGGCCCTGCTGGTGCTCTTCCAGACGGTTGAGGCAGCGGATGGTGGTGGACTTGCCGGAGCCCGACGGACCGCACAGCACGATACGCTCGCCCTGACGCACGTTGAGGTTGATGTCTTTCAGCACGTGGAACTGGCCGTACCACTTGTTCACGCCCTGCATCTGAATGATGCCTTCAGGGCCCACTGGCTTTTTGATTGCTTCGCTCATCGAAAAAACTCCTAACGCTTGTGGCCAGTGTCGAGCTTGCGTTCCAGGTGCATGGAATAGCGCGACATACCAAAACAGAAAATCCAGAACACCAGGGCGGCGAACACGTAGCCTTCGGTGGCCATGCCCAGCCATTTCGGATCGGCAGCGGCTTGCTTGACGCTGTTGAGCAGGTCAAAGAGGCCGATGATGATCACCAGGCTGGTGTCCTTGAACAGCGCGATGAAGGTGTTGACGATGCCGGGAATCACCAGCTTCAGGGCTTGCGGCAGAATCACCAGGCCCATGGCGCGCCAGTAACCGAGACCCATCGCGGCCGCGGCTTCGTACTGGCCCTTGGGGATCGCTTGCAGACCGCCACGCACCACTTCGGCGACGTACGCCGACTGGAACAGGATCACGCCGATCAGCGCCCGCAGCAGCTTGTCGAAGTTCATGCCTTCAGGCAGGAACAGCGGCAGCATCACCGAGGACATGAACAGCACCGTGATCAACGGCACTCCGCGCCAGAACTCGATGAAGGTCACGCAGACCACACGGATCGCCGGCATGTTCGAACGCCGGCCCAGCGCCAGGACAATCCCCAGCGGCAACGCACCGGCGATGCCGACAGTGGCGATCACCAGGGTCAGCATCAGACCGCCCCACTGGCTGGTCGCCACGGTGTCGAGGCCGAAGACGCCGCCATGCAGCAGGCACCAGGCAACGATCGGGTAGACCACCAGGAAGCTCAGGCCGTACACCGCCTTGTGCGCCACGCGCTTGATGAACAGCGGCGCCACGCCGATGACCGCCAGCCAGACCGTCAGGTCCACGCGCCAGCGCAGTTCCGGCGGGTAGTAGCCGTACATGAACTGGCCGAAACGCTGCTGGATGAAGACCCAGCAGGCGCCGTCCTTGGTGCAGTCGGCACGGGTGGTGCCGACCCAGTTGGCATCGATGATCGCCCAGCTGAGGATCGGCGGAATCACCAGATAGATCAGGTAAAACGCGAACAGGGTCAGCAGGGTGTTGAGCCAGCTGGAGAACATGTTCGCGCGGATCCACGCCATCGGGCCGAAGACCTTGGCCGGCGGTGGCATGTCGGGTTTGAAAGTATGAGTACTCATGCGCTATTCCTTACCGCTCGATCAGCGCGATGCGCTTGTTGTACCAGTTCATCAGCAGGGAAATGCTGATACTGATCGCCAGGTACACGCTCATGGTGATGGCAATGACTTCGATCGCCTGACCGGTCTGGTTCAACACGGTGCCGGCGAACAGCGAAACCATTTCCGGATAACCGATACCGGCCGCCAGCGAGGAGTTCTTCGCCAGGTTCAGGTATTGGCTGGTCAGCGGCGGGATGATGACCCGCAGCGCTTGCGGAATGATCACCTTGCGCAGGGTCGGGCCGTTGCGCAGGCCGAGCGAATGCGCCGCCTCGGTCTGGCCGTGGCTGACCGACTTGATGCCCGAACGCACGATCTCGGCGATGAACGCGGCGGTGTACACCGTCAGCGCCAGGGTCAAGGCCAGCAGTTCCGGAATCAGCACCCAGCCACCGACGAAATTGAAGCCCTGCAGTTTCGGCATTTCCCAGTGCACAGGTGCACCGAAGATCAGCGCGCACAGCGCCGGGATCACCAGGAACAGCGCCAGACCGGCCCAGAACTTGTGGAACGGCTCGCCGGTGGCTTCAAAGCGCTTGTTGGCCCAGCGGCTCATCAGCACGATGGCGACGATGGCCACCACGATGCTGATCACGAACGCCCAGAAACCGTCGGCCATTTGCGCGGCCGGCATGTTCAGGCCACGGCTGCTGACGAAGAAGGTATCGCCGAAGTTGTGGCTGTTGCGCGGCCCCGGCATGGTCAGGAACACCGCGAAGTACCAGAACAGGATCTGCAGCAGTGGCGGGATGTTACGGAACACCTCCACGTACACCGTTGCCAGTTTGGCGATGATCCAGTTCTTCGACAGGCGCGCGACGCCGACGATGAAGCCGAGGATCGTGGCCAGGATCACGCCGATGAAGGTCACCAGCAGCGTGTTGAGCAGGCCGATGACAAACACCCGGGCATAACTGTCCGCTTCGGTGTAGGAGATCAGGTGTTGAGCGATGCCGAACCCGGCACTGCGCTCCAGAAAGTCGAACCCCGAAGTGATACCCCGGTGTTGCAGGTTGGTCTGGGTGTTATCGAACAGATACCAGCCCAGGGAGACCACCGCCACGATGGTGATGATCTGAAATACCCACGCACGCACTCGTGGATCGCTGAGGCTGAGCCTCTGCTTTGGTGCGCCGATTGAATTTTGCATGAAGTGCCCCGGAAATAATGGAACAGAACGTCACCCGGCAGTTGGCCTGCCGGGTGACAGAACCATCAGCGCACTGGTGGTGCGTATTGAATGCCGCCGTTGTTCCACAGCGCGTTCAGGCCGCGGTCGATTTCCAGCGGAGTGCTCTTGCCGAGGTTTTTCTCGAAGATTTCGCCGTAGTTGCCGACTTGCTTGACGATCTGAACGACCCAGTCCTTCGGCAGTTTCAGGTCTTTGCCGTATTCGCCGTCTGCGCCGAGCATACGAGCGACATCCGGGTTCTTGGTCGCTTTGGCTTCGGCTTCGACGTTCTTCGAAGAGATGCCCGCTTCTTCAGTGTTCAGCAGCGCGTAGCCAACCCAACGCACGATGGCCAGCCACTCGTCGTCGCCGTTACGCACGACCGGGCCCAGGGGTTCCTTGGAAATGGTTTCCGGCAGAACCACGTAGTCCTTCGGCGAAGCCAGCTTGCTGCGCTGGGCGAACAGCTGCGACTTGTCGGAGGTCAGCACGTCGCAACGACCGGATTCCAGCGACTTGGCGCTTTCATCGGAGGTGTCGAAAGTGATCGGGGTGTATTTCAGACCGTTGCCGCGGAAGTAGTCGGAAACGTTCAGCTCGGTGGTGGTACCGGCCTGGATGCAGATGGTTGCACCGTCCAGCTCTTTGGCACTCTTCACGCCCAGCTTGTTGTTTACCAGGAAGCCGATACCGTCGTAGTAGGTAATGAAGCCCGGGAATTTCAGGCCCATGCCCGCGTCACGGGAACTGGTCATGGTGGTGTTGCGCGACAGGATGTCGATCTCGCCCGACTGCAGCGCGGTGAAACGCTCCTTGGCGTTCAACTGACTGAACTTGACCTTGGTCGCATCGCCGAACACGGCAGCGGCCACGGCGCGGCAGACATCAGCATCGATACCCACGATCTTGCCGGTGGAATCCGGAACCGAGAAACCTGGCAAGCCATCGCTGACGCCACACTGCACGAAACCTTTCTTCTTCACTGCATCCAGGGTTGCACCCGCCTGAGCGAACCCGCTGACACCCAGTACTGCAGCAGCAGTCACGATCGCCAGAGTGGATTTCAACATCTTCATTCAAACCTCCAGTTTTGCTCTTGTTGTGTCGGAGCTTGAGTCCAGTCGCACCCTTTTGAGGCGTTGTTGACCCGTGTTGGCTTTTTTTGGGGTCAACCGACGCAGGACCTTCGCTATGAGTCTAGTAGGAGACAATCCACATCATGGACAACTCACTTCTCACCAGTCGGCCGAACGGGCGGTAGCCCTTTCACGTTCGCTAAGCCCGTTGCGGCCATTGGCGAACATCCATCACCGGATTCGTTGCCATCCCGTCGCGGGTCATACACTGATAGTGTTACCGCCACGCGTAGGATGTTTCGTACAGAAACTTCCATAGCAAAGCCCGTACCACACCTGTCGCGGAATCGATTCGGCGACAGGTCAATAGCAAAACTTGTAACCTTGCGACATCTTCTTAACGGATCAACCGGACGCGCACTCGAACCACGCACTTAATGAGAGCGCCCGCACATTTTTGGAGCAGACATGACCGAGCCCTTGATTCTTCAGCCTGTTAAGCCCGCAGACGCCTGCGTGATCTGGCTGCACGGCCTCGGCGCCGACCGCTACGACTTTCTGCCGGTGGCCGAAGCGCTTCAGGAAAGCCTGCTGAGCACGCGTTTCGTCCTGCCCCAGGCGCCGACCCGTCCAGTGACGATAAATGGCGGATATGCCATGCCGAGCTGGTACGACATCAAGGCCATGAGCCCGGCCCGGGCGATCGACCGCGATGAGCTGGAAGCCTCCGCCGACCGCATCATCGAATTGATCGAAGAACAGCGAAGCAGCGGAATAGACGCCTCGCGAATTTTTCTCGCCGGTTTTTCCCAGGGTGGCGCCGTGGTCTATCACACCGCGTTTCTGAAATGGCAGGGGCCGTTGGGCGGGGTGCTGGCACTATCGACATACGCGCCGACGTTCAGCGATGAACTGGAGTTGTCCGCCAGCCAGCAGCGGATTCCGGTGCTGGCGCTGCACGGCCAGTTTGACAACGTGGTGCAGAACTCCATGGGACGCACGGCTTATGAGTATCTCAAGGCCCATGGTGTCACCGTGACATGGCAGGAATACCCAATGGAGCACGAAGTGTTACCCGAAGAAATTCGCGACATCGGCGCATGGTTGAGCGAACGCCTGCGCTGACAATTGCGACAGGGGTCGCCCTTTGATCATCCCACTACGCCGCGCCCGTTTCTTGCATTACACTGGCCGGCGTACATTCCTTAACCAATTGATGAGATGACCGTGCTCAAAGCACTCAAGAAAATGTTCGGTAAAAGCGAGGCTGAGCAGCTCGCGCCAGTCCCCACTGCGCCGTCGCACGCCCCCGGTCATCGCAACGATGCCAGCCAGGCCGACCGCCAGACGCCCAAACGCGAACCGAAACCCGCGCCCGCTACCGAGCCGGCCCGCAGCGAAACACCGAAACCGGCCAAACCACGTCGCGAACCCAAGCCCAAGGCGCCGGTGATTCCCTGGAAACTCGAAGACTTCGTCGTCGAGCCGCAGGAAGGCAAGACCCGCTTCCACGATTTCAAGCTCGCCCCGGAACTGATGCACGCCATCCACGACCTGGGTTTCCCGTATTGCACACCGATCCAGGCCCAGGTGCTGGGTTATACCCTCGCCGGCAAAGACGCCATCGGCCGCGCCCAGACCGGCACCGGCAAGACCGCCGCGTTCCTGATCTCGATCATCACCCAGCTGTTGCAGACCCCGCCGCCGAAAGAGCGCTACATGGGCGAGCCACGTGCGCTGATCATCGCGCCGACCCGCGAGCTGGTGGTGCAGATCGCCAAGGACGCCGCCGACCTGACCAAATACACCGGCCTCAACGTCATGACGTTCGTCGGCGGCATGGACTTCGACAAGCAGCTCAAGCACCTCGAAGCGCGCCATTGCGACATCCTCGTCGCGACCCCGGGCCGCCTGCTGGACTTCAACCAGCGTGGCGACGTGCATCTGGACATGGTCGAAGTGATGGTGCTGGACGAAGCCGACCGCATGCTCGACATGGGCTTCATCCCGCAGGTCCGGCAGATCATTCGCCAGACCCCGCCGAAAAGCGAACGCCAGACTCTGCTGTTCTCCGCGACCTTCACCGATGACGTGATGAACCTCGCCAAGCAGTGGACCACCGATCCTGCGATCGTCGAAATCGAAGTCACCAACGTGGCCAACGAGAACGTCGAGCAGCACATCTACGCGGTGGCCGGTGCCGACAAATACAAACTGCTGTTCAACCTGGTCAACGACAACGGCTGGGAACGAGTGATCGTGTTCGCCAACCGCAAGGACGAAGTGCGCCGCATCGAGGAGCGCCTGGTGCGTGACGGCATCAACGCCGCGCAACTGTCCGGCGACGTGCCGCAGCACAAGCGGATCAAGACGCTCGAAGGCTTCCGCGAAGGCAAGATTCGGGTACTGGTTGCCACCGACGTGGCCGGTCGCGGTATCCACATCGACGGCATCAGCCACGTGATCAACTTCACCCTGCCGGAAGTCCCGGACGACTACGTGCACCGCATCGGCCGTACCGGTCGTGCTGGCGCCGACGGCGTGTCGATCAGCTTCGCCGGTGAGGACGACTCCTATCAGTTGCCGTCCATCGAAGAAAAGCTCGGTCGCAAGATCAGCTGCGAAACACCACCGACCCATCTGTTGCGGGCGGTTGAGCGCAAGCGTCCACAGTAAGCGACGCTATAAAGCGAAGCGCAGCCGGCAACGGACTGCGCTTTTTTTTCGCCCGGATATTGTTCAATAAAACCAAAAGTCCATAATGGACAAATTAGTTTATAAACTGCATCCGGAGTCCGACATGTCCAGTACGCCTTACGTGATCGACCAAACCCAGGCCCGCGAGCTGCTGGCCCGGATCGATGTGCCGCAGATCCTGCGCAAGCTGTTCCGCGATCTGGCGGCCGGGCATGCGGTGCAACCGGCGCAGCAGCTGGTGGAATTCCCTCAGGGTGCCGGGGACTTCATCAACTATCTCGGCGTGCTGGCGGAAGACGGCGTGTACGGAGTCAAGACCTCGCCGTACATCGTTCGCGAACAAGGCCCGCTGGTGACGGCGTGGACATTGCTGATGTCGATGCACACCGGCCAGCCGCTGCTGCTCTGCGATGCCGGCGAACTGACCACCGCTCGAACCGCTGCGACCACCGCCGTGGCGGTCGATGCCCTCGCCTCGTTGAAGGGCGCGCGTCTGGCAATCATCGGCAGTGGCAAGGTCGCCCAGGCGCATCTGCATTACGTCAAAACCTTGCGCGACTGGCAGAGCATCAGTGTGTACTCGCCCACCTTAAGCGAAGACCCGGCAACCGCCCGCCAAGTGCAAGCCCTCGATCCACGGGTGAACATCGCCGACAGCCGCGAAACCGCCATCGCCGGTGCCGACCTGATCATGCTCTGCACTTCGTCCGCAGGCCCGGTGATTGACCCGGCAACCTTGAGCAAACCGGCGCTGATCACCTCGATCAGCACCAACGCACCGCGCGCCCACGAAGTGCCGCCGCAAAGCCTCAACGACATGCAGGTGTTCTGTGATTATCGTCTGACCACCCCGGGCTCGGCCGGCGAGATGCTGATCGCCAGCGAACAACATGGCTGGGACACCAGCGCGATCCTCGGTGACCTGGCGGATCTGCTCAGCGAAAAAGTGCAGCGTCCCGATTACCACCGTCACGTGTTTTTCCGCTCCATCGGTCTGGGCCTGGAAGACATCGCCCTGGCCAACGCCGTCTATCAATTGCAGCGCTGACACCGGAGATTTTCATGAGTCATGCAGATTTCATCATCATCGGCGGCGGGATTGCCGGCGCTTCCACCGGTTTCTGGCTGTCGCAGCACGGCAAGGTCGTGGTGCTGGAGCGCGAGTCGCACCCGGCCTATCACTCCACCGGGCGCTCGGCCGCATTGTTTACCGCCGCGTACGGCACGCCACAGGTTCGGGCGCTGACCCAGGCCAGCCGCGAATTCTTCGACCATCCGCCCAGCGGCTTCTGCGAGCACCCGCTGCTGACCCCGCGCGGCGAAATGACCGTGGATTTCACCGGCGACGCCGCCGAGCTGAACAATCAATACCTCAGCGCCAAGGCCACGGTGCCGCAGATGCAGTTGCTCAGCGCGGATGAAGCCTGCGCGCGGCTGCCGATCCTGCGTCGGGAGAAAGTCCATGGCGCGATCTACGACCCGACCGCCAGCGACATCGACACCGACGCCCTGCATCAGGGCTATCTGCGCGGTATCCGCCGCAACAACGGCCAGGTGCAGACCGATTGCGAAGTGCTCGGCCTGAGCCGCGATGCCAACGGTATCTGGCAAGTGCAGACCAACGGCCAGACCTTCAGCGCTCCCGTCGTGATCAACGCCGCCGGCGCCTGGGCCGACAAGATCGCTGCCCTGGCCGGTGCCCGGCCGCTGGGCCTGCAACCGAAACGCCGGGCCGCGTTCATTTTCGCCGGCCCGGAGGGCGTCGACATCCACCATTGGCCGATGCTGGTCAGCCTCGACGAATCCTTCTATATGAAGCCCGACGCCGGCATGTTCCTCGGCTCGCCGGCCAACGCCGACCCGGTCGAACCCCACGACGTACAGCCCGAAGAACTGGACATTGCCATGGGCATTTACCAGATCGAGGAAGCGACGACCCTGACCATCCGCCGTCCGACCCGCACCTGGGCCGGCCTGCGCAGTTTCGTCGCTGACGGCGATTTGCTGTCCGGGTTCGATCCGCAGGTGCCGGGGCTGTTCTGGGTCGCGGCCCAGGGCGGTTACGGCATCCAGACTTCGCCGGCGATGGGCCAGGCCAGTGCGGCGCTGGTGCGTGGTGAATCGTTACCCGAACACCTTCAGCAATTCGGCCTGACCGCCGCCATGCTCGCCCCTGCCCGCCTGACCTGACCGTCCACCCGGATGACGCGCCCGACGGATTGCGGCACACTCGCAACGCCCCCGGATCACGGGGGCGTTGACGTTGCCTGGAGCTCCACAGTTATGACCGCCCCCGAACACACGCCCGAGCTGCATGACGCCGCGCTGGATAACTACCACGCCATCGCCGACGCCATTGCCACGCTGTTCTTTCCCCACGCCGAAGTGGTGTTGCACGACCTGCGCACGCAGAAGGTCGACTATATCGCCAACAATCTGTCGAAACGGGTGATCGGCGATGAGTCGTCGCTGGAAGACATGCTCAGCGAAGACGTCAGCGAACGGAACATCGGCCCGTACGAAAAGCTCAACTGGGACGGCCAGAAAATTCGCAGCCTGAGTACCGTGCTGCGCGACAGCGAAGGGCATCCGCTGGCGGTGCTGTGCATCAACCTGAATATTTCGCTGTTCGAGAACGCCAAGGCTGCGCTGGACCTGTTCCTCTCGCCGAGCAAACTGATCCCGCAACCGGACTCGCTGTTTCGCGATGACTGGCAGGAGCGGATCAACACCTTCCTGCACGCCTGGCTACGGGAACGGCAACTGAGCCTGAACCTGCTGACCCGCGATCACAAACGCGAACTGGTGCTGGCGCTGCACGCCGAAGGGGCATTCAAGGGCAAGAGCGCCTCGAACTATGTGGCCAATGTGCTGAACATGGGGCGGGCGACGGTGTACAAGCATTTGAAGGAATTGAAGGGCTGAAACCGTGCAGCCTGCGAAGGCTGCACGGTTTTCAGACTCAGTCGCCGTAGATATCGGACTTGAAGTACTTCTCGGAAATCTTCTGATACTCGCCACTGGCGCGAATGCCGTCGATGGCGGTATTCAACTGGCTGACCAGTTCGGTATTGCCCTTGCGCACCGCGATCCCCGCGCCCTCGCCCACGTACTTCGGATCCTTCAGCTCAGGCCCGACAAAGGCGTAACCCTTGCCGCGCGGCATCGACAGGAAGTCGTTCAGCGGGATGGTGTCGGCGAAGATTGCATCGAGACGCCCGGCCGCCAGGTCCATGTAGATTTCTTCGTTGTTGCCATAGCGTTTGACGTTGATGCCCTTGGGCTCGAACACCTCGGTGGCGTAACGGTCGGTGGTGGTTGCACGCTGCACGCCGACGGTCTTGCCTTTGAGGCTGGCGTACTGGTCATCGACGCTCGCGCCTTCCTTCATCACCAGCCGCGACGAGGTGAAATAGTACTTGTGGGTGAAGTCCACCGACTTCTTGCGGTCTTCGTTGATGGTCATGGACGACAGCGCCATGTCGATTTTCTTCACTTTCAGGGAAGGAATCAGACCGTCGAACTCGCCCTCGACCCACACGCACTTGACCTGCATCTGCGCGCACAGGGCATTGCCGATGTCGTAGTCAAAACCGACGATTTCACCCTTGTCGGTCTTAGAGGCGAAGGGCGGATACGCCGCTTCGATACCGATGCGCAGGGTTTTCTCGGCGGCGAACGCGCTGCTGCAGGCCAACAGGCCCAATGCCAGACCGGTGATGAGGGGAAATTTCTTCATGTTCGTTCTCTCGCGGGTTGTTGTTGGTTTGGCAAGACAGAAGAAAAAGCTGGAAAGGGGAAAAACCTTTTTTGTACTTGTAAATCCATACTGGACTTTTACGTACAAGCCGTCAATCAGGCAAGCGGGATTGCATTCGGCCGGTGGTCGGGACGAAACATGTGGAGTAGCGGTGTAGCAGATGGCGCCATCGCGAGCAGGCTCGCTCCCACAGGGGAACGCATGCCAAAGTGGGAGCCAGCCTGCTGGCGATGACTACTGAAGGGCGCTGTGGGATTACTGCTTCCAGCGATCCGCCGCCGCATGATCGCTGTCGCGACCCTCGACCCAGCGCGGGCCGTCGCTGGTGTTCTCTTTCTTCCAGAACGGTGCGCGGGTTTTCAGGTAATCCATGACGAAGGCGCAGGCGTCGAACGCCGCCTGGCGGTGGGCGCTGGCGGCGGCGACAAACACGATCGGCTCGCCCGGTTCCAGCGCGCCGATGCGGTGCAGCACTTCCAGCTTCAACAACGGCCAACGCTGCTCGGCCTCCAAGGCAATCTTGCCGAGGGCCTTTTCGGTCATGCCCGGATAGTGTTCGAGGAACATTCCGGCGACATCGAGGCCATCGTTGAAGTCGCGCACGTAGCCGACAAAACTCACCACCGCGCCGACGCCGACATTGGCCGCGTGCATCGCGTTGACTTCGGCACCCGGATCGAACGGTTCGGATTGCACCCGAATCCCCATGGCTCAGCCTCCGGTCACGGTGGGGAAAAACGCCACTTCGTCGCCGTCCACCACCGGCTCGTCGAGCTGGCAGAGGTCTTCGTTGCGCGCACACATCAGGTTCTGTTCGCTCAGCACCTCGGCGCCCTCTCGCTGCGCCAGCAACGCACGAACGTCATCGACGGTGGCGAAATCACCCTCGACCTCCACCGAATCCACGCCCAGCGCCTCGCGGTAACGGGCAAAAAACTTCACGGTCAGGTTCATGGCTGCTCCGCCTGGAAATGCCCGCTCTTGCCGCCGACCTTCTCCAGCAGACGCACGCTTTCGATGGTCATGCCACGGTCCACGGCCTTGCACATGTCGTAGATGGTCAGGGCGGCGACGCTGGCGGCGGTCAGTGCTTCCATCTCGACGCCGGTCTGCCCGGACAGTTTGCAGCGGGCCACGATGCGTACCGTGTCATCGCCTTCGGCGCTGAGTTCGACCTTGACGCCGGTCAGCATCAACGGATGGCACAGGGGAATCAGATCACTGGTTTTCTTCGCCGCCTGAATGCCGGCAATGCGCGCCACGGCGAACACGTCGCCCTTGGGATGGCCGCCGCTGACAATCATCTGCAGGGTATCGGGCAGCATGCGCACCAGCGCTTGGGCCGTCGCCTCACGGAACGTCACGGCTTTTTCGGTGACGTCGACCATGTTGGCGCGACCTTGGGAATCGAGATGAGTCAGCACGGGATTACTCCTGATCAGGAGCGCCGATTGTAAACCTGGGGGTCAGAATTGCGCACATAAAAAACCGGGCGACTTTGCAGTCGCCCGGTTCGGTTTGACGGTTACAGATGCGATTCGGCGTATTCGGCCAGGATCGAGCGAGGCACCCCTTGCAGGGTGATGTGCACACCATTGGGGAAATCCTTGAAGCGTTCGGTCAGGTAGGTCAGCCCGGAGCTGGTCGCGGACAGGTAAGGGGTGTCGATCTGTGCCAGGTTGCCCAGGCACACCACTTTGGAACCGGCGCCGGCCCGGGTGATGATGGTTTTCATCTGGTGCGGCGTGAGGTTCTGGCATTCGTCGATCAGGATCAGGCTCTGCTGGAAGCTGCGACCGCGAATGTAGTTGAGCGATTTGAACTGCAACGGCACTTTGCTGAGGATGTAGTCGACGCTGCCATGGGTGTTTTCGTCATCCATGTGCAAGGCTTCGAGATTGTCGGTGATGGCGCCGAGCCAAGGCTCCATTTTTTCCGCTTCGGTGCCGGGCAGGAAGCCGATTTCCTGGTCCAGGCCCTGCACGCTGCGGGTGGCGATGATGCGGCGATAACGCTTGCTGACCATGGTCTGCTCGATCGCAGCGGCCAGCGCCAGAATGGTTTTACCCGAGCCGGCGGCGCCGGACAGGTTGACCAGGTGAATGTCCGGATCCAGCAGCGCGTACAGCGCCAGGCTCTGATAGATGTCCCGTGGCTTGAGGCCCCAGGCTTCCTGGTGCAGCAGCGGTTCCTGGTGCAGGTCGAGGATCAGCAGCTTGTCCTCTTCGATCTCCTTGATCCAGCCGACGAAGCCCTGCTCATCGATGATGAACTCGTTGATGTGCACGGCAGGCAGGTTGTCGATCAGCTGCACCTGATGCCAGGTGCGACCGTGGTCCTGACGGGTTTCGACCTTGCTCACGCGGTCCCAGAAAGAGCCGGTCATGTTGTGATAGCCGTTGGGCAGCAGGGACACGTCGTCGACCAGTTGGTCGGTGCTGTAGTCCTCGGCGTCGATCCCGCAGGCGCGCGCCTTGAGGCGCATGTTGATGTCTTTGGTGACCAGCACCACCGGTTTGCTCGGTTCGCGGGTGTGCAGGTCGATCAGTTGGTTGATGATTTTGTTGTCGTTCAGATGCTCGGGCAGAATCAGGTTCGATTCGGCCTGCTTGCTCATCAGAATCGACAGCAAGCCCTTCGGACCGCCCTTGCCACGCTGGATCGGCACGCCCTGTTCGACATCATCGGGTGAGGCATCGCCCAGGGTCTTGTCGATCAGCCGGATCGCCTGACGGCATTCGGCGGCCACGCTGTGATGCCCGCTCTTGAGCTTGTCCAGCTCTTCAAGCACGGTCATCGGGATCGCGACGTGGTGTTCTTCGAAATTCAGCAGGGCGTTCGGATCGTGAATCAGTACGTTGGTATCGAGTACATAAAGGATTGGCTGGTTGGAGGAAGGGCTACGTCCGTGATCATCCATACTCGGTCACCTTTGTGGGAGCCATTCGACGCAATACCTCGGCGGTGCTGCGCCTCGAAGTGACTGCCGAATCCACCTGCACAGCTTTTGTCGGGATAGCAGGTGAACCGCACACAAAATGGGTCTTGGAAGACGCCACCTGTGTTGCAGGTTTCGGCGGTCTGACTTCGTAATACTCCAAAACCCGTGACAGAAAAAAGCACTTTGACGCTTTTTTGAAGTTTATTTTGCAAAGTGACGAAAAGCCCTTGGCGGACCGCCCTGCCCCCGTTAGAGTCGGAAGTCCGCCTGCATCGAATTCTGCAAAAAATTCACCCCAAGCCCAATGTTTCCGGGCTCTTGCCGTTTTTCAGCGAAACGCGTCCTGACAGTCTTCCCAGCCGATGCCGCTTTGCGCGGTTTGCGTGATCAGCCACGGCAACGCAGTCTTCACTGCATCCTGCTTCATGTTGAAATTGATCACCCCGTGCCGCCACAGCAGCATCAGGGTCAGCACCCGCTGCGCGCTCGGAGCGCCCTTGAGCTTGCCGGCGCCGTCCTGGGCATCGATGTCCCACAGCGCCACTTGCAGACCCTGACTGTTGAAGAACCCCCGGGCATCGCTGCGACGTTGGCCTTCCGGTGGACGGAACAGCGGCACGTAGTTTTCCGGCAGTTTGTTGCGGACCAGGTCGGCACTGCGCCGCACCGAATCCTGCCAGTCCTGCCAGTGGCTGTGGGACCTGAATTCCCAGCCTTGCACGCCGACGCACTGCTGCGAAAATGCCGCTTGCAGGCTGCTGACGGAACGCTCGGCCAACCGCGCCTGAACATCCTTGCCCAACATGAAGAAGGTGCCGCTCAGGTTCGACTTGCGCAGGTACTCGGTGAGCCAGTCAGTGTTGTCCGGCTGCAGGTTGGCGGCGCTGTCGAAAGTCAGCAGAAACAGGCGATCGTGCATGTCGTCGCCGTTGCGCTCGTAGTCACCGAAATGATCGATTTCGCTGCTGGTCTGCGGTGACAGCGCAGCCTTGCGCATCAGTTCATCGAGATATTGCAGATGGAAGATCCGGCTCGGCTCGGCCCATTTGGTGTAATAGCTTTCGTCGCTGACCACGAATTTGGCGGCCTGCTCGCGCAGGGTCGGCAGGTCTTCGACGAGGAAGCAGAACGAGGCGTCCTGATCGCAGCTTTGCTGGGCGAAGTTGTAGTTGGCGAGCAGACGCTGCCACAGCCGCTCGCGCAGGCTGTTGATCGCATCCAGATTGACCGTGCGCAGTCCCAGACGCTGGGCCAGCGCCGCTTCATCCAGCGCTTCGGTGCCGAGCAGGCCTCGGGCGAACATCAAAATTTCCGCTCGCGAGGCGACGTCGAACAGGGTCGGATTATCGAGCTTTTCCGGCCAGGTGCTGCGATCCAGCGTCGCGATATCGCCCGGCGCCGCAACGGCACCGACGCTCAACAGCCACGCGGTGAAGAAAAGAACAATGCGCAAAGGGTGTCTCCATAACAAAACCCGCGCCGCACTATAGCCGATCCGGCTGGCAAACCGCCGATCACCTATGGACGTGATAGCTGGAGTGATCCGCCCCAACCCCCTAGAATCGCCCCCACGATTAAAGGAGACGACTTCATGCTGATGGTGATTTCCCCCGCCAAGACACTCGATTACGAAACACCGCCGGCGACCCAGCGCTTCACTCAGCCGCAATACCTCGACCATTCCCAGGAACTGATCCAGCAACTGCGCGAACTGAGCCCGGCGCAGATCAGCGAACTGATGCACGTGTCCGACAAGATCGGCGGCCTCAACGCCGCGCGCTTCGGCAGCTGGACACCAGCGTTCACGCCGGAAAACGCCAAGCAGGCGCTGCTCGCGTTCAAGGGTGACGTCTACACCGGTCTCGACGCCCAGTCGTTCAGCGAAGCCGATTTCGACTACGCGCAACAGCACCTGCGCATGCTTTCCGGCCTCTACGGCCTGCTGCGCCCGCTCGACCTGATGCAGCCGTATCGCCTGGAAATGGGCACCAAACTGGCCAACGCCCGAGGCAAGGACCTGTACGCCTTCTGGGGCACGCGCATCAGCGAATGGCTGAACGAAGCACTGGCCGATCAGGGCGACGACGTGCTGCTCAACCTCGCGTCCAACGAATACTTTTCGGCGGTGAAACGCACAGCCCTGAATGCGCGGATCATCAACACCGAGTTCAAGGACCTGAAGAACGGCCAGTACAAGATCATCAGCTTCTACGCGAAAAAGGCCCGAGGCCTGATGAGCCGTTTCGTGATCCAGGAAAAAATCAACGATCCGGCCCTGCTCAAACAGTTCGATGTGCAGGGTTATCGCTACAGCGCCGAGCAATCGAAACCGGATAATCTGGTGTTTCTACGCGATCACGCCCCCGAATAAAGCATGCCTAATGCACGACTCTTTATATGAAGAGTCGTGCAGCTCGCACGATGTCAAAAATCCCTCGCCACATTTCGCCATTTTACTGGCGCCAGAAAAACCTCCCTGTCTTTTCTAAGATTAGTTTCACTCGACACTGATCATTTTTTTCAGTAGTGGCACCTAAATTTTTTCACCGTAGTGGCACAAAACTATCTAACGTGATTTTTCGCCTGTTATTAAAGGTCGAAAACGAAACTGCTATCAAATTGATACTGGTGCCATCTCTGACAATATTTCAAGAAATTTCAGATTTCGCGATGAGCGGACAGGAACTTCGTCCGAATGCATAGCTCATACCACCGGTAACGATTCTCGCCGAGTTTGTACGAGATAACTTACGCGGAGCAGATAGCCATGTAACCAAGTTGTCACAGCAACTTGCCTAGATGACTAACTAGTCTCAAAGCAGACGATGGACAGGAGATACGCACCATTAATATCCCCTACAAAGGCCATGGCCGCGCCCTTATAAACGTGCTCATCTGAGCACCCAACCGCTTGATTTACGAGACTTTCATCCTGACATCGAGCGCGCAAGACGATTGCACAAGAGTCTTCTCCAAAGAAGATCGGCTGCATAACAGGGCACGTCATAACAACAAGGCCTGGTTGCGCACATCTTGAGTGCACTTATTTAGACACTCGGAACTTAAGTATGCCTGCACACGGCATTGTGGCGCCTGTATGCCGCACTTTCGAGTGCACTAATGAACGCTGAACACCATTAACTCCGGCCCTCTAAGGCCTGATATATACAGAGGTAATTGCGATGCGCATCAGCATATTTGGTTTGGGTTACGTTGGCGCAGTATGTGCCGGTTGCCTGTCTGCTCGGGGCCACGACGTAGTGGGCGTCGATGTTGCCAAAGACAAGATCGACATGATCAACGCTGGCAAATCTCCCATTGTCGAACCGGGCCTGGGCGAGTTGCTGGCACAAGGTATTCAGACCGGTCGTCTGCGCGGCACGACCAACTTCGCCGAGGCGATTCGCGACACTGACCTGTCGATGATCTGCGTCGGCACGCCGAGCAAGAAGAACGGCGACCTGGAACTGAACTACATCGAAGCGGTATGCCGCGAGATCGGTTTTGTCCTGCGTGAAAAGTCCACCCGCCACACCATCGTGGTGCGCAGCACCGTATTGCCGGGCACCGTGGCAAACGTTGTCATCCCGATTCTCGAAGACTGCTCCGGCAAGAAGGCCGGCGTCGATTTCGGCGTGGCGGTCAACCCTGAGTTCCTGCGTGAATCCACCGCAATCGCCGACTACGACCTGCCACCGATGACCGTCATCGGCGAGTTCGACAAGGCGTCGGGTGACGTTCTGCAATCGCTGTACGAAGAACTCGACGCACCGATCATCCGCAAGGACATCGCCGTCGCCGAGATGATCAAGTACACCTGCAACGTCTGGCACGCCACCAAAGTGACCTTCGCCAACGAGATCGGCAACATCGCCAAAGCGGTGGGCGTCGATGGTCGCGAAGTGATGGACGTGGTCTGCCAGGACAAGACCCTCAACCTGTCGCAGTACTACATGCGCCCGGGCTTCGCCTTCGGCGGCTCGTGCCTGCCGAAAGACGTGCGCGCCCTGACCTACCGCGCCGGTTCCCTGGACGTCGAAGCGCCGCTGCTCAACTCGCTGATGCGCAGCAACGAATCGCAAGTGCAGAACGCCTTTGACATCGTTGAAAGCCACGACAAACGCAAAGTCGCCCTGCTCGGCCTGAGCTTCAAGGCCGGCACCGACGACCTGCGCGAAAGTCCGCTGGTGGAACTGGCCGAGATGCTGATCGGCAAAGGCTACGACCTGAGCATCTACGACAGCAACGTCCAGTACGCCCGTGTCCACGGCGCGAACAAGGACTACATCGAGTCGAAGATCCCGCACGTATCGTCCCTGCTCAATTCGGACTTCGATTCGGTGATCGACAACTCCGACGTGATCATCCTCGGCAACCGCGACGAGAAGTTCCGCGCCCTCGCCGAAGAAGCGCCGCAGGGCAAGCAGGTGATCGACCTGGTGGGCTTCATGTCCAAGGCCACCAGCGCCGGTAGCCGCACCGAAGGGATCTGCTGGTAACGCAGCAGCAAGCCTCGAGCTTCAGGCCGCACGCCGTGAATCGGCGAGCGGCTTGAAGCCCCCATCACCTTCGGATGACGGTCATGTCCAAGCTCAAACATTTTTTTCTGCAATCCGCCGGCTGGCTTTTGTTTCTGAGCCTGCTGATGGGCCTGGCCCTGATGCTGCCCACGTCCACATTCGACTCCGAGTCGAAGGACTTCATTTTCCTGATTGGCGCCGTAGGTATCTGGCGCTACTCGATGGGTGCCACGCACTTTGTGCGCGGCATGATTTTTCTCTACATCGTCTACCCGCACCTGCGCCGCAAGGTTCGCAAGCTGGGTAAGGCGGCGGACCCATCCCATGTGTTTCTGATGGTCACCAGTTTCCGCATCGACGCGTTGACCACCGCGCAGGTTTACAGCTCGGTGATCCGCGAAGCCATCGACTGCGAACTGCCGACCACCGTGGTCTGCTCCATCGTCGAAATGTCCGATGAGCTGCTGGTCAAGGCACTGTGGGCGCGGATGAATCCGCCAGACCGCGTGAAACTCGACTTCGTACGCATTCCCGGCACCGGCAAACGCGATGGCCTGGCCTATGGTTTCCGCGCGATCTCCCGTCACCTGCCGGACGACCGTGCCGTGGTGGCCGTGATCGATGGCGACACCGTGCTCGGCGAAGGCGTCGTGCGCAAAACCGTGCCGTGGTTCCAGATGTTCGGCAACGTCGGCGGCCTGACCACCAACGAGTTCTGCGAAGTGCGCGGCGGCTACATCATGAGCGAATGGCACAAGCTGCGTTTCGCCCAGCGCCACATCAACATGTGCTCGATGGCCCTGTCCAAACGCGTGCTGACCATGACCGGGCGCATGTCGGTGTTTCGCGCCACCGTGGTCACCAACCCGGAATTCATCGCCGACGTTGAAAGCGACTCGCTGCAACACTGGCGCCTGGGCCGTTTCAAATTCCTGACCGGCGACGACAAGTCGAGCTGGTTCAGCCTGATGCGTCTGGGCTACGACACCTTTTACGTGCCGGATGCGGCGATCAATACCGTTGAACACCCACCGGAAAAGAGCTTCATCAAGGCCAGCCGCAAACTGATGTTCCGTTGGTACGGCAACAACCTGCGCCAGAACTCCCGAGCGCTGGGCCTGGGTGTGAAACGCCTCGGCGCCTTCACCTCGGTGGTGCTGTTCGACCAGCGCGTATCGATGTGGACCTCCTTGCTCGGCCTGACCGTGGCAATCATCGCCAGCTTCAAGTACGGCACCGCGTTCATCCTGGTTTACCTGCTGTGGATCGGCATCACTCGTCTGATTCTGACGCTGCTGCTGTCCTGCTCCGGCCACCGGATCGGCCCGGCTTACCCGGCAATTCTCTATTACAACCAGATCGTCGGTGCGCTGGTGAAGATCTACGTGTTCTTCCGCCTCGACCAACAATCCTGGACTCGCCAACCCACTTCCCTGACCCGTGATCTCGCCAGCTTTCAACGTTGGTTCAACACCTGGTCGTCTCGGACCATGACCTTCTCCGCCGGCAGCATTTTCGTCGCCGTGCTGCTGATGATGGTCTGACCTGCCCCTATTGAATTAACAAGGAAATCGCCCCCATGAATACCGCCGTCAACGCCAACGTAGTGCATGAATCCGAAGCCCAGCGTCAGCACGCCCGTGTGAAAATCCCGGCCAAGCTGCGTTTCTTCGGCCCCGACCGGACTCCGGTTGAAGCGCGGGTCCTCGACCTGTCCGCCGGTGGTCTGGCGTTCAACGCCGGACAACTGCCGCTGACCGTCGGCGAGGTGTACAAGGCGCGTCTGCAGTTCGTCATCGACAACCTCGGCCTGGCCATGGACGTTGAACTGCAAGTGCGCTCCTACGACCGCCAGACGGGTCGTGCTGGCTGCCAGTTCCAGAACCTCGAGCCGCAGGACATTTCCACCCTGCGCCACCTGATCACTTCGCACCTGGCCGGCGACATCGTCAGCATCGGCGAAGTGCTGGCAACCCTGCAGCGCGACAACTTCACCAAGGCCCGCAAGGTCAAGGACGGCGACTCCGGCATGACCCCGTTCGGGCGTCTGAAAGCGGTGACGTTCAGCGCCGGTATCTTCGCGGTCGGGCTGGTGGCGGCGGGTTTCATTTTCAAATCGGTGTACAGCATGTACTTCGTCAGCCATGCGCAGGCCGGTCTGGTCAGCGTGCCGGGGATGAACATCACAATGCCGCGCGACGGCACCGTGCAAAGCCTGGTGAAGTCCGACGGCGTCGCCGCCAAGGGCGCACCGCTGGCGACGTTCAGCACCAGCATGCTCGACGTACTCAAAGGTCACCTGGAAGAAGATCAACTGTCCCCGGCCAAGGTTGAAGAACTGTTCGGCAAACAGATGACCGGCACCCTGACCTCGCCGTGCGATTGCACCGTGGCCCAGCAACTGGTGGCCGACGGTCAATACGCGAGCAAGGGCGACGTGATCTTCCAGCTGGTGCCGCGCAACACCCAGGCCACCGTCGATGCGCGCTTCTCCTATCGCCAGTTCGGCGACGTGCGTCCGGGCACCCCGGTGAGCTTCCAGATCGCCGGCGAAGACAAGACCCGCACCGGCAAGATCGTCAGCAGCACCAGCCTGAAAAGTGCCGACCTGTCCTCCGACATCCGTGTGCAGATCCAGCCGGACGAGCCGCTGGACAGCCGCTTCGCCGGCCGCCCGGTGGAAGTCAACAGCGACCGTGGTCCTAACCTGAACTGGCTGATCGACAAAGCCATGGCTGCCGGTCTTTAAGTCGAGGACATGCCTGTGACGAGCCCTATCAGAATCCTGCCGGTCCCGCTGACCCTGGCCATGGCAATCGCCCTTGCCGGTTGCGCCGGCCTGCCTGACCAGCGCCTGGCCAACGAAGCGCTCAAGCGCGGTGACACCGCGACCGCCGCGCAGAACTACCGTGCGCTGGCCGATCTGGGTTACAGCGAAGCCCAGGTGGGCCTCGCCGACATCCAGGTCGACAGCCGCGATCCGGAACAAATGAAACAGGCCGAAGCCACCTACCGCGCCGCCGCCAGTGTTTCGCCGCGTGCCCAGGCCCGACTCGGTCGTCTGCTGGTGGCCAAGCCCGGCTCCACCGAAGCCGAGCATCAGGAAGCCGAAAGCCTGCTGAAGAAAGCCGCCGCCAGTGGCGAAGGCAACACGCTGATCCCGCTCGCGATGCTGTACCTGCAATACCCGCACAGTTTCCCGAACATCAACGCCCAGCAGCAGATCGACCAATGGCGCAAATCCGGTTACCCGGAAGCAGGTCTCGCACAAGTGCTGCTGTATCGCACCCAAGGCACGTACGACCAGCATCTGGATGACGTGGAAAAAATCTGCAAGGCCGCGCTCAACACCACCGACATCTGCTACGTCGAGCTGGCCACGGTCTATCAGAAACGTGGCGCGCCGGAGCAACAGGCCGAGCTGATCAAACAACTGCAGACCGGTTACGGCCGCGGCACCGTCAGTGCTCAGCGGGTGGACTCCGTGGCCCGTGTGCTGGCCGATTCGACCCTGGGCAAGACCGACGAAAAAACCGCGCAGTCGCTGCTCGAGCCGATCGCGCCGGGTTACCCGGCGTCGTGGGTCACCCTCGCGCAACTGCTCTACGACTTCCCGGAACTGGGCGACGTCGACCAGATGATGAAGTACCTGGACAACGGCCGCGCCGCCGACCAGCCGCGCGCCGAACTGCTGCTGGGCAAGCTCTACTACGAAGGCAAACTGGTCCCGGCCGACGCCAAAGTCGCCGAGGAACATTTCCAGAAAGCCGTCGGCCGCGAAGTCGCCGCCGATTACTACCTCGGCCAGATCTACCGCCGTGGCTACCTGGGCAAGGTCTATCCGCAGAAGGCCCTCGACCATCTGCTGACCGCTGCGCGCAACGGCCAGAACAGCGCCGACTTCGCCATCGCCCAACTGTTTTCCCAAGGCAAGGGCACCAAGCCCGACCCGCTCAATGCTTATGTGTTCAGCCAGTTGGCCAAGGCGCAAAACACCCCGCAAGCCGATGAGCTGGCGACCACCCTCGCCGCGCAACTGCCGCCCGAGCGCCTGGCCGAAGCCCAGCGCCTGCTGCAACAGGAACAGGCGACCCGTGGCGCCCTGAGCCAGAACACGCTGCAACTGCACGCCCTGCAAGAAGAAGACGGCGAGGAAAAACCATGAAATTGAATCCCTTTGTGAAGGCCGGCATTGGCCTCACGTTCGCGCTGATCTGGTCTTGTCCGACCCTGGCCGCGATGACTGAATCGAAGAACTTCGGCCTCGAAGTGAAAATCACCGGCCAGTCCGAAGACGACCGCGACCTCGGTACCGCCAGCGGCGGCGACGTCAACGGCGTCGGCCTCGACCTGCGCCCGTGGGTCTACGGCGAAAGCGGCGCGTGGAGCGCCTATGCCATGGGCCAGGCCGTGACCTCGACCGACATCATCGAGACCGACACCCTGCAGCAGTCCGACAGCGAGGGCACCCAGACCACCGACAACGGTGACCGCAAGACCAAGAAGAACTACCTGGCGATGCGCGAATTCTGGGTCGGCTACAGCGGCCTGACGCCCTACCCCGGCGAGATCCTCAAGTTCGGTCGCCAGCGCCTGCGCAATGACGACGGCCAGTGGCGCGACACCAACATCGAAGCCCTGAACTGGACCTTCGACACCACCCTGCTGCGCGCCAACGCCGGTGTCGCCGAACGCTTCAGCGAATACCGTACCGACTTGAAAGAGCTGGCCCCCAAAGACAAGGATCGCCTGCACGCCTACGCCGACGCCGCTTACCAGTGGACACCGGGCAACTGGGTCGGGATTCGCGGTCACCACACCCACGACGACGGCAAGCTCGACTATCCGGAGCCAGGCGTGGCCGGCGATTCGCTGGACAAGAAAGAAAACGGCGATATCAGCTGGCTCGGCCTGACCGCAGACAGCGACGCCTACAACTGGCGCAACACCAACACCGTCAACTACTGGGGCAGCATCACCGGCATGAGCGGCGACCGCGACACGGTCAACGCCCTCAACGCCGACGGCACCCGCCCGGCCCAGGCCAAGCGCAGCGACAACGTCGACGGCTGGGCCACCGACATCGGTGTGCGTCTGCGCCTTGATCCGCAATGGCAGGTCGGTGCGGCGTATGCCCGTGCGAGCGCCGATTACGAACAGAACGGCCTGGAAAGCAACCGCTCGAACTACACCGGTACTCGCTCGCGGGTTCACCGTTTCGGCGAGGCCTTCCGTGGCGAAATGAACAACATGCAGACCGCCACCCTGTTCGGTTCGTGGATGCTCAACGACCAGTACGACGCCAGCCTGATCTACCACAAGTTCTGGCGTGTGGACGGCAACAAGCCGGTGGGCAGCAACGGCATCAATGCCGTGGAGAACAACACCGACGATGTCACTGGCGCGATCCTTTCCAGCACTTCCCTGCCACTGCAGGACGGCAACAAGGATCTGGGCCAGGAAATGGATCTGGTGGTCACCAAGTACTTCAAGCAAGGCTTGCTGCCGGCGGCGCTGAGCCAGTCGATCGACGAACCGTCGGCGCTGGTGCGTTTCCGTGGCGGCGTGTTCAAGCCGGGTGACGCCTATGGCAGCCAGGTCGATTCGTACATGCACCGCGCGTTCATCGACGTGATCTGGCGCTTCTGATGCTGACCGCCAAGGGAGTGCCCGACATGAACAGTGCCCGCAAAGGCTCACTCAGCCTGCTGGCCGGCGCGATGCTGCTGGCCTCGGCCGGCGCCTTCGCCAGTGTGGAACCGGCCAAACCCGCGACCACCGCCAAGGAGCTGCAACAGGCCAAGACCTACACCGTCAGCAGCGCGCCGACCGAAGCGCTGGAACTGGCCAAGCCGAAATTGCCCGACCTCTCCGGCTACACCGCCGAAGCCGCCGCCGCGAAAATCGTGCGCAGCAAACCGGGCAAGATCAGCGTGCGCCGGATGATGCAGGAAGACGCCCTGAAGGACTTCATCGGCGGCGACAACAAGATGGCCGAATGGGTGGTGCGTCAGCACGGCATCCCGCAGGCGATCTTCGTCGACGACGGCTACATGAACCTGAAAGAGCTGGCGCAGAAACTGCCCAAGCAGTACTTCAGCGAAACCTCGCCGGGCGTCTACCTGGCCAAGTTGCCGATCGTGGTCGGCCGCAAAGGCATCCTTGAGATCGACGGCCAGACCCAGGAATTGCGCCTGTCCCAGGAGGCCGGTTCGTTCCTGGTCAACGACGGTCAGCTGTTCGTGCGTGACACCAGGGTCACCGGCTGGCGCGAGAAGGAAAACGGCCCGGCGACCTTCCGTTCGCCGAAGGAATTCCGCCCGTTCCTGCTGGCCTGGGGCGGCACCGAGACCTACATCGTCAACAGCAAGATGGCCAGCTTCGGCTACGCCAACAGTAAGTCCTACGGCGTGAGTATTTCCCAGTACACGCCGAACATGGCCAAGGTGCTCAAGCGTCCCGAGCCGACCGGCTGGATCGTCGGCTCCGAGTTCTCGGACATGTGGTACGGCTTCTACTGCTACGAGACCCGCGACTTCGTGGTCAAGGGCAACACCTACAAGGACAACATCGTCTACGGCATCGACCCGCACGACCGTTCCCACGGTCTGATCATTGCCGAGAACACGGTGTACGGCACGAAGAAGAAGCACGGGATCATCATTTCCCGTGAAGTGAACGACAGCTTCATCTTCAACAACAAAAGCTACGACAACCACCTCTCGGGGCTGGTGATCGACCGTAACAGCGTGAACAACCTGATCGCCTACAACGAGATCTACAAGAACCACACCGACGGCATCACCCTCTACGAGTCCGCCGACAACCTGCTGTGGGGCAACAAGGTCATCAGCAACAAGCGCCACGGCATCCGCATTCGTAACAGCGTGAACATCCGCCTCTACGAAAACGTCGCCATGGCCAACGGCCTGACCGGCGTCTACGGGCACATCAAGGACCTGACCGACACCGACCGTGACATCAAGCTCGACCCGTTCGACGCCCAGGTCTCGCTGATCGTGGTCGGCGGTGAACTGGCGGCTAACGGCAGCGGCCCGCTGTCGATCGATTCGCCCCTGAGTGTCGAGCTGTATCGCGTGTCGATGCTGGCGCCGACCAAATCCAGCGGCATCAGCTTCAACGGCATCCTCGGCGAGCGCCAGGATGAAATTCTCGACCTGCTGGTGCGCCAGCAGAAAGCCGTGCTGATCGACCCTGTCGAACGCCAGACCGAATTGCAGGACTGAGGATAATTTTATGCACCCACACCTGATCAAATTACTCAGCCTGTCGGCCCTGACCGTGGGCATCCTGGCAGCCAGCAACGGCGCCCGCGCGGACGAAGTGAAAGCGCCAACGTTCACCGCCGAACCGTGCTGCAGCCTGTGCCCGGCCGCCCATGACGCGAAGAACTACACCACGCGCTATCAGCAAAACTTCACCACTCTGGTGCAAGCGCAGGGCGACTGGTTGTTCCGGACCCAGGAAGACTTGCGCACCGAGTTCAACACCACCCCGGCCGGCTACAAGCGCCTGCAACAACTGCACGATGCGTTCAAGGCCAAAGGCGTCGAACTGGTGATCGTCTATCAGCCGACCCGTGGCCTGGTGAACCGCAACAAGCTCAACCCGGCGGAAAAAGCCGCGTTCGATTACGAGAAAGCGCTGGGCAACTACAAGACCATGCTCGGCCGTTTCGCCAAAATGGGTTACGTGGTGCCGGACCTGTCGCCGCTGACCAACGAATCGCTGCCGGAGACCCTGCCCGCCCACGATTTCTACTTCCGCGGCGACCAGCACTGGACGCCATACGGCGCCCAGCGCACGGCAAAAATCGTCGCCGAGAAGGTCAAGCAGATTCCGGCCTTCGCCGACATTCCCAAGCGTGAATTCGAAACCAAACGCTCCGGACGCATGGGCAAAACCGGCACCCTGCACAACATGGCCGGGCAACTGTGCGGCACCAGTTACGCGATCCAGTACATGGACCAGTTCACCACCGAGCCGAAAGGCGAAGCGGGTGACGGCGATCTGTTCGGTGACTCCGGCAATCCGCAAATCACCCTCGTGGGTACTTCGCACAGCGGCAAGAACTACAACTTCGCCGGCTTCCTCGAAGAAGCCATCGGCGCCGACATTCTCAACGTCGCGTTCCCCGGCGGCGGTCTGGAAGGTTCGATGTTGCAGTACCTGGGCAGCGACGAATTCCAGAAGACGCCGCCGAAAATCCTCATCTGGGAATTCTCGCCGCTGTACCGCCTCGACCAGGAAACCATCTATCGCCAGATGATGGCGCTGCTCGACAACGGCTGCGAAGGCAAAGAGGCGCAAATGTCCGCCAGCACCACGCTCAAGCCGGGCGGCAAACAAGAACTGCTGGTCAACAGCAAGAACCTGAACCTGCAGAACAGCAGCCATCAGGTCGACATCCGCTTCGCCGACACCTCGGTGAAAACCCTGCAAGCCACCCTCTGGTACATGAACGGTCGCCACGAGGACATCAAGATCGAGAAACCGGAAACCTCCGATACCGACGGTCGTTTCGCCTTTGAGTTGCGCACGGACGAAGACTGGGCCTCGCAAAACCTGCTGGCGGTCGAAGTCCAGGGCCCGGAAGCGGGCACCGCGCCACAGAAAGTCGAAGCGAAAATCTGCAAACGCAACGTATTCCCGGGCGCTGGGCAACAAACCGCTCAGGTCGGGCAATGAGGTCTGCTATGCGAAATCCGAAACTGAAAACTCTTTTGGCGCCGACGCTGCTCGGGCTGGCGATCTTCGCCGGTACCGCGCAGGCCGCCGCACCACTGCGTCCGCCACAGGGCTATTTTGCGCCTGTGGATAAATTCAAGACCGGCGACAAGAGCGAAGGCTGCGATGCGATGCCGACGCCCTACACCGGCCCGCTGCAATTTCGCAGCAAGTACGAAGGCTCGGACAAGGCTCGCGCGACGCTGAACGTGCAGTCGGAAAAGGCCTTCCGCGACACCACCAAAGACATCACCACCCTGGAGCGCGGCACCGCCAAGCGGGTGATGCAGTTCATGCGCGACGGTCGCCCGGAACAGCTCGATTGCACACTCAACTGGCTCACCGCGTGGGCCAAGGCCGATGCGTTGATGTCCAAGGACTTCAACCACACCGGCAAGTCGATGCGCAAATGGGCGCTGGGCAGCATGGCGTCTTCGTACATTCGCCTGAAGTTCTCCGACTCCCATCCCCTGGCCCAGCACCAGCAGGAAGCCCAGGTGATCGAAGCCTGGTTCAGCAAAATGGCTGATCAGGTGGTCAGCGATTGGGACAACCTGCCGCTGGAAAAAACCAACAACCACTCGTACTGGGCCGCGTGGTCGGTGATGGCGACATCGGTCGCGACCAACCGCCGCGACCTGTTCGATTGGGCAGTCAAGGAATACAAGGTCGGCGTCAATCAAGTCGATGCCGACGGTTTCCTGCCGAACGAACTCAAGCGTCAGCAACGCGCCCTCGCCTATCACAACTACGCCCTGCCGCCGCTGGCGATGATCGCCAGTTTCGCCCAGGTCAACGGTGTGGATCTGCGTCAGGAAAACAACGGCGCGCTGAAACGCCTGGGTGACCGGGTGCTGGCCGGAGTGAAAGACCCGGATCAGTTCGAGAAGAAGAACGGCAAAGAGCAGGACATGACCGATTTGAAAGAGGACATGAAATTCGCCTGGCTCGAACCGTTCTGCACCCTCTACACCTGCCCGCCGGATGTGATCGAGAAAAAGCATGGCATGCAGCCGTTCAAGACCTTCCGCCTCGGCGGCGACCTGACCAAGGTCTACGACCCGTCCCATGAAAAGGGCAACAAGGGATCGTGAAAAGCGAAAGGCAAAAGCCCCTCACCCTAGCCCTCCCGAAACGTCGGACCGCCCGGAGGGAGAGGGGACTGACCGAGGTGCTTTTGAGAGATCCGCCGACCTGAGCTACCGAGTGGTTCTCAGGTTTTGAAAGCGATCGAAACAAGGGGCCATTGGCTGCAATAGGAAAGACCGAGCCGATCTCAATTTTGGCAACAACCGAGATCAGGCTCCCTCTCCCTCCGGGAGAGGGCGGGGGGTGAGGGCTACGGTCGCAAGGCCACCCACAACCTTCGAAGAAACACCGTTTCACCCCTCCAACACCACGGGGGGTTTGGGGGGGCTTTGGCCCTTGACTGTTGGTTCAAACGTGGAGAGATCGGGATGGTATTTTCATCCAACGTGTTCCTGTTTCTGTTCTTGCCGATCTTTCTCGGCTTGTACTACCTGAGCGGGCAACGCTATCGCAACCTGCTGCTGCTGATCGCCAGCTACGTGTTCTACGCGTGGTGGCGGGTGGACTTCCTGGCGCTGTTCGCCGGCGTCACCCTGTGGAACTATTGGATCGGCCTGAAAGTCGGCGCCGCCGGCGTGCGCACCAAACCGGCCCAGCGCTGGCTGCTGCTCGGCGTGGCGGTGGACCTGTGCATCCTCGGCTACTTCAAGTACGCCAACTTCGGCGTCGACAGCATCAACGCGATCATGACCTCGATGGGCCTTGAGCCGTTCATCCTGACCCACGTGCTGCTGCCGATCGGTATCTCGTTCTACATCTTCGAGTCGATCAGCTACATCATCGACGTCTACCGCGGCGACACCCCGGCCACCCGCAACCTGATCGACTTCGCGGCGTTCGTGGCGATCTTCCCGCACCTGATTGCCGGTCCCGTGCTGCGTTTCCGTGACCTGGCCGACCAGTTCAACAACCGCACCCACACCCTCGACAAGTTCTCCGAGGGCTGCACGCGGTTCATGCAGGGTTTCATCAAGAAGGTGTTCATCGCCGACACCCTCGCCGTGGTAGCCGACCATTGCTTCGCCCTGCAAAACCCGACCACGGGCGACGCCTGGCTCGGCGCGCTGGCCTACACCGCGCAGCTGTATTTCGACTTCTCCGGTTACAGCGACATGGCTATCGGCCTGGGCCTGATGATGGGTTTCCGCTTCATGGAAAACTTCAAGCAGCCGTACATCAGCCAGTCGATCACCGAGTTCTGGCGCCGCTGGCACATCAGCCTGTCGACCTGGCTGCGTGACTACCTGTACATCACGCTTGGCGGCAACCGCAAAGGCACGCTGATGACCTATCGCAACCTGTTCCTGACCATGCTGCTCGGTGGTCTGTGGCACGGCGCGAACATCACCTACATCGTCTGGGGTGCGTGGCACGGCATGTGGCTGGCGATCGAAAAAATGCTCGGCCTCAACACCGCGCCGCGCAGCCTCAACCCGATCCGCTGGGCGCTGACGTTCCTGCTGGTGGTCATGGGCTGGGTGATCTTCCGCGCCGAGAACCTGCACGTTGCCGGCCGCATGTACGGCGCGATGTTCAGCTTCGGCGACTGGTCGCTGTCGGAACTCAACCAGGCCAGCCTCACCGGTCTGCAAGTGGCGACACTGGTGGTGGCTTACGTGACCCTGGCGTTCTTCGGCCTGCGCGATCTGTACACCAACCAGCCGCCGGCCAAGAGCAAGCCTGAAGTCAACGTCGAGGCCAACGGCCCGGCCACGGCGACTCCGGGAATGATCAAGGCAGCCCCGGGCGAAAACCCGGCGAGCATCCACGAGCCTGGCTACACCGTCGGCGTCGAGGCCCAGGTGCAACCGGCCTACTGGACCGCGGACTGGTCGCGCTACGTGATGCGCGGGTTGATCCTGCTGCTGTTCATCGCCTCGATTCTCAAACTCTCGGCGCAAAGCTTCTCGCCGTTCCTTTACTTCCAGTTCTGAGGGATCTGACATGACCCGCTCATTACGCATCTTCTACATCGCGCTGTTTCTGGTGACCCTGCTGGTGCTCGGTCTGTGGTCGGTGCGCAGCTTCTTCGGCTTCAGCACCAACGCCGATGCGACGGTGCTCAACGGCCGCTGGACCAAAGCCGTGGAAACCCACTACGACGATGAGTTCCCGATCAAGCGCCTGGGCACCAATCTTTGGGCCGCGCTGGATTTCAAACTGTTCAACGAAGGTCGTCCGGGCGTGGTGCTCGGTCGCGATCAGTGGTTGTACAGCGATGAGGAATTCAACCCGATCGTCAACGAAGAGCTGAACCTGCAAGGCAACTACGCGCTGGTCGAAGGCGTGCGTCAGACCCTGAAAGAGAAAGGCGTGAAACTGGTGATGGCGATCGTGCCGGCCAAGGCTCGCCTGTACCCGGAACACCTGGGTGAAGTGAAACCGGCAAGCATCCACGCCAACCTCTATCAGGACTTCCACGCCCGTGTCGCGGCGGACAAGATTCTCGCTCCCGACCTGCTCGGCCCGCTGCAAGCGGCCAAGCAGAACGGTCAACAAGTGTTCCTGCGCACCGACACCCACTGGACCCCTGAAGGCGCGGAAATCGCCGCCAACACCCTGGCCAAAACCATCGCCGACAAGTTCCCGCTCAGCGGCGAGCCACAGCGCTTCGTCACCACCCCGGCGGAGAAGGTCACGCACAAGGGCGACCTGCGTCTGTTCCTGCCGCTGGATCCGCTGTTCGAAAACCTGATGCCGGCCAAGGAACCGCTGCAAAAGCGCAACACCGTGGCCGTCGAACAACCCGCCGGGGACGACGCCCTGTTCGCCAACAGCGAAGTGCCGGTGGCCCTGATCGGCACCAGCTACAGCGCCAACCCGAACTGGAACTTTGTCGGTGCGCTCAAGCAAGCGCTGCACAGCGACGTGGTCAATTACGCCGAAGACGGCCACGGCCCGATCCTGCCGATGCTCAGCTACCTGAAAAGCGATGACTTCAAGAACAGCCCGCCACAGGTGCTGATCTGGGAGTTTCCTGAACGATATCTGCCTGTGAACAACGAAATCGGCGACGCCGACCCACAGTGGGTCGCAGAGCTCAAACAAGCCGGTGCTCGCCAACAAAACGTAGCCATCAACACTAAATCCGAGACGCCCGATCGGGCGCAAAACTGAAAGAGAGGTACACCATGACTTTCACTACAACTCCTCGTCGTCTCGCCAAACGCATTGCTCTGGTTGCGGGTCTGAGCGTGCTGTCGGTCCAGGCCTTCGCCGGTGGCGACGCTGCGCTGTACGGCCCGACTGCACCGAAAGGCTCGACCTTCGTGCGCGTCTACAACGCCAGCAACGCTGAAGTCAGCGCCACCGTCGGCAGCACCAATCTGAGCGACGTCGCGCCGCTGGCCAGCAGCGACTTCAGCTTCATGCCGGGCGGTGATTACAGCGCCAAGGTCGGCAGCCAGACCCTGCCGGTGAAACTCGCCGGTGACCACTACTACACCCTGGTCAACAACGCTTCCGGCGCGCCGCAACTGATCGAAGAACCGCCGTTCAAGAACAAGCAGAAATCCCTGGTGCGCGTGCAGAACCTCAGCGACAAGTCGCTGACCCTGAAGACCGCCGACGGCAAGACCGACGTGGTGCCGAACGTGGCCGCCAAGGGCCGTGGCGAGCGTGAAATCAACCCGGTGAAAGTCAGCTTGGCGCTGTACGAAGGTGACAAGAAAGTCGGCGACGTCAAACCAGTCGCCCTGGAGCGCGGTGAAGCAGCCGTGCTGTACGTCACCGGAAACGGCAGCAACCTGTCGCCAGTCTGGGTGAAACGCCCGGTGTCGACTCGCTAAGCACATGAAACCGGGCAGCCGTCGCTGCCCGGTACGGAACAACAACAAGAGTGAAACGACACAGCGTTCGTGCCTCTAACCAATCGATTTTATGGAGTAAACAATATGATTCCGGTGATCTTGTCAGGTGGTAGCGGCTCACGTCTTTGGCCGCTTTCGCGCAAGCAGTTTCCCAAGCAGTTCCTCGCCCTGACCGGCGAACACACACTGTTCCAGCAAACCCTCGAGCGTCTGGTGTTCGAAGGCATGGACACCCCGATCGTGGTCTGCAACAAGGATCACCGCTTCATCGTCAACGAGCAGTTGGCCAGCCGCAATCTGGAATGCCAGCGCATCCTGATGGAACCCTTCGGTCGCAACACCGCGCCGGCCGTGGCCCTGACCGCGATGATGCTGGTCAATGAAGGTCGCGACGAACTGATGCTGGTGCTGCCGGCCGACCACGTTCTGGAAGACCAGAAAGCCCTGCAACGTGCCCTCGCTCTGGCCACCGTCGCCGCCGAAAACGGCGAGATGGTGCTGTTCGGCGTGCCGGCCACCAAACCGGAAACCGGTTACGGCTACATCAAGTCCACCGGTGATTCGCTGCTGCCGGAAGGCGTCAGCCGCGTCTCGCACTTCGTGGAAAAACCCGACGTCAAACGCGCCACCGAGTACGTAGAGTCCGGCGGTTATTACTGGAACAGCGGCATGTTCCTGTTCCGCGCCAGCCGCTTCCTCGAAGAACTGAAAAAGCATGATCCGGACATCTATGATACCTGCCTGCTGACCCTCGAGCGCAGCCAGCAGGATGCCGACACGGTCACCCTGGACGAAGCCACCTTCGCCTGCTGCCCGGACAACTCCATCGACTATTCCGTGATGGAAAAGACCCAGCGCGCCTGCGTGGTGCCGCTGACCGCCGGCTGGAGCGATGTCGGCTGCTGGTCGTCGCTGTGGGAAGTCAACGAGAAGGACGCCAACGGCAACGTCAGCAAGGGCGACGTGGTGATCCAGGACAGCAAGAACTGCATGATCCACGGCAACGGCAAACTGGTGTCGGTGATCGGTCTGGAAAACATCGTGGTGGTCGAAACCAAGGACGCCATGATGATCGCCCACAAGGACAAGGTCCAGGGCGTCAAGCAGATGGTCAACACCCTCAACGCCCAGGGCCGCAGCGAAACCCAGAACCACTGCGAGGTGTACCGTCCGTGGGGCTCGTACGACTCGGTGGACATGGGTGGCCGCTTCCAGGTCAAGCACATCTCGGTCAAGCCGGGCGCGTGCCTGTCGCTGCAGATGCACCACCACCGCGCAGAACACTGGATCGTGGTCAGCGGAACCGCCGAAGTGACCTGCGACGAGAACGTGTTTCTGCTCACTGAAAACCAGTCGACCTACATCCCGATCGCCTCGGTGCATCGCCTGCGCAACCCGGGCAAGATCCCGCTGGAAATCATCGAAGTGCAGTCGGGCTCATACCTGGGCGAAGACGATATCGAGCGCTTCGAAGATATCTACGGTCGCTCCACCCCGGTCGAACGCGGAGTGTCGGTGAAAACCATCGCGCAGTAAGCGTTCCGTAAAACAAGAAGCCCCCGTCCAGCCCGCTGCGTCCCCTATCCGCAGTGGGTTGGGCGGGGGCTTTTTTTGGCCGCCTCAAAGTTTTTAATCGTGAAATTGGTGCTCCGATCCCAGGCTCTGGCCTCCCTTAACAATCCCACAGAGCACACGAGAACAACGAGCACAGCGAGTACGGGAGGACAGACGAGCACACCAAAAACATTTAACTCATTGAAAAATAATATTTTTAAACAAAAAAACGCGTTATATGGCGCAACTCACCCGCTTCCACTTTAGTGATATAGCGCAAATTTAACTGCACAAAAAACGCTTTGACACACCTTTGCTTGCATTAAAACGTGCGTAAAGACGGTTCGTTTTTTCGTTCAGGATGGGCAATAGTTCACCCATCAACGACGGTAGGACTGATCATGATCAACGTAAAGCAGAGCAAAGCCAAGAAAGTGAAAATGGCCGAACGTGCAGCGGCCCAAATGGATATCCACTTCCCCGACTACCCAGAGGTACTGGTGTGGCGAAGAGGCTCTAACAACGGTTTTACCACCCTACCCAGATCTCTCCCCATTGCAATGCAGGCCGTTGATGCTCTAACGAAGGGCAAACCAGCAGGGCATACTCTATTTTGCCTATGGGCCCGCTCGCCAGATCATCCTTTAATAGTGATCGAAAATCAGGCAACTTTTGCTGGAGAAGCTGGCTTTACTGGCGCCCGGGCCGTTGATACATGGCGTCGCAGGATGAAAATCCTAAAACAACATCGGTTTATCGACACCAAGCCTGGCACATCCGGAGAGTTTCATTATGTCTTGCTTCTCAACCCCAACGTGGCTGTGGAGAACATGCGTCAACAGAAAATCATCCAGGATGAGCTTTACGGGCGATTCATTGATCGTGTCGCAGAAATCGGAGCATCTGCGGACTTGAGCTCCGCGAAAGATTATTGGCTTGCGGAGGAAAAGAGAAAGCTTCCTGAAAAGGCTAAAGCTAAGACTAAAAGCCCGGGCGGCTCCGGATCAAAGCCCAAGAAGGTACCTCTTACGTAGTTTTTTCAATTAAAAGCCAGTAAATCAGTTCCGCTAGCAACTCAAGGGGTACTAACTATGTCTCGCTTTCTAGCCGACTTTTTAATCGAAGTATTTGTACAAATTTTTGCGAGCTTATTACTTCAGATTCTAGAAAAAATTGCTCCAGGCCCTTGGCTTCACTGACCTAGTTGAGTCTGCTTTGGCCTTTGAATAACGCTTAGGTAGGATACCTTTCTACTCCATCGAGGTTTCGCGACATGTTCATCGGCGTCTTGCTGGTCATCACCTGGCTGATCCTGCTGTTGCGCTACCCGGCCAAGGCCTTGCCGGTGTCCATGGCCGCCGCCGTCGGCCTTGGGCTCGTGGCGATGTGGGTGGTGTGGCTGGACAACCGCGAGGTCAAGCAACTGGCGCGCCTGGAACTGCGCATCGTCTATGCCCCCGAACACTGCCCCGCCGACCGCCCGCTGCTGCTCAAGATGAACAACGGCAACGACGTGCCGCTGACCGAACTGCGCTGGCGCATCGCGGCGTACGCGCCGGGCGACACCGTGAACCTGGCCGACAATCAATACGCCGCCCCGCGCTATCGCGGCCCCGGCGAATTGCAGCCCGGCGGCAATTGGGAAGACTGCCTGCCGATGCCGCCGTTGCGCCCTGGTTATCGCCCGCAAACCCTGGAGTTTCGCGCCGAGCGATTGCAGGGTAGTTTCTCCGACTGATCCCTCCCCTCACACTTTGCACAAGGAATGCGCCATGCCCGTTGCGTTGATTACCGGTTGTTCCAGCGGCATCGGCCGCGCCCTCGCCGATGCCTTCAAAGGCGCCGGCTACGAGGTCTGGGCCAGTGCGCGCAAGGCTGAAGATGTCGCGGCACTCGACGCCGCCGAGTTCACGGCGGTGCAACTCGACGTCAATGACAACACGGCGCTGGAACAACTCGCCGAGCGGATCAATCAGCAACACGGCGGCCTCGACGTGCTGATCAACAACGCCGGTTACGGCGCCATGGGGCCGCTGCTCGACGGCGGTGTTCCGGCCATGCAGCGCCAGTTCGAAACCAACGTGTTTTCGATTGTCGGCGTGACCCGTGCGCTGTTCCCGGTGCTGCGCCGGGCGAAGGGATTGGTGGTGAATATCGGCAGCGTTTCCGGGGTGCTGGTCACGCCGTTCGCTGGTGCGTATTGCGCGTCGAAAGCGGCGGTGCACGCGTTGAGCGATGCGTTGCGCATGGAACTGGCGCCGTTCGGGATTCGCGTCATGGAAGTGCAGCCGGGGGCGATCCAGTCCAGCTTCGCCAAGAATGCCGGGCATGAGGCCGAACAACTGATCAACGAACAATCACCGTGGTTTCCTTTGCGTGAAGGCATTCGGGCGCGGGCCAAGGCGTCCCAGGACAAACCGACGCCGGCCAGCGAATTTGCCGCCGAACTGCTCAAGGCTGTGCAGCAGAGCAAGCCGCCACGGCTGATCCGCATCGGCAATGGCAGCCGGGCGTTGCCATTACTGGCGACCTTGCTGCCGAAAGGGTTGCTGGAGTCGACGTTGATGAAGCGCTTCGGGTTGCGCGGGCAACTTTGATTACAAGCGGTGAAATTGCCAATTCGGTCGATCTAAGTAGAATGCCTCGCACTTGAAGCATCCGACGCTTCAAGTGAACCCGCTAGCGCATGGAGTCGCCGGGGCAAGCATCCAGGCAAGGGAATTGCTGAACATTCATCTCCCCCTCCCGACTGTTCCCTCCCGGAACGGTCGCTGCTTTGTTGACCTGCCTGACGCGAGCTCTGTTCATAAGCTCCCATCCAGATCAGGAAAACCGTTTGAAAGTCTCCTATATACTGCCTCTCGCATTGCTCACGGTGCTGTCCGGTTGCGTCATTCAGGAACCGTCCCTCAACGACACACTACCGAAACTGACCCAGCAGAGCGTTTTGCCGAAAGTTACTGCCAACGAGTACTGCGACATGCAAATGAGCAGCGACATTCTGTTTGGCACAGGTCTGCTGTTGTATGAAGACCGAGAATATAAAAAAGCCAAAACCTGCCTGGTCATGGCTGCGCCAAAACACCCTCGTGCGCTTTGCTATCTCTCCAGAATGGTTCACGAGGAGGACGATCTAACCAGCGAGCAAAGCAGTACCACTGCTTTCAACTACACGGCTTACGCGGCCATCCAAAATGACTGGTGCGCGGAGTACGGCATATATGAGGTGTTCGAGTATGGCACCTATGGAGTAAGAAAAGACCCCGCAATCGCCCTTCGCTGGCTGGAACGTTCTTCGTTGCACGGTTATCCCGAAGCCCAAAAGGAGCTGATCAAGCAATACAAAGAACGGGGCAACCTGACTGATGCCTATGCCTGGACCAGAGTTATGGCCAATGCAGATGACGCCCAGGCCGCTGACACGCTCAAAACCCGAATGACCCCGATGCAGATTGCAGAGGGTGAAAAGCGCTTCGCAGAACTTGCCGCTCAGGTCACCAGCAAGGCAGCCATGCAAGCCGAGGAACGGGAAGAAGACGTCGCTCGCTACTCCGCTCAGGTCTATCAAAACTATCCGGATACGTTCAAAGGTCTTTCATCTGCCGAGCGCTACGACTACGTAAAGCAGGCGGTGCATCAAGCCAAGGAGTTGCCGTTCACTAAAGGCCCCGATCATGTGATCGGCTACATCGTGATCAATCGGGCCGCTCAGCTGAAATTACCCGGCGCAAACATCGCGAATGACCAACGGATCGTCAGCCTCATGGAAGATGAAGCGTTATCTGTTGACGAAATCATCGAGTCCGGCCTGCTAGTGGTTAACAAGTTCTACTGATCGCCCTTATTGCGAGCAGGCTCACACCTGGCCCCACTCTTTCATGAAATCAATGAACGCCCGCACCTTCAACGGCAGGTGCCGGGTGTCCGGGTAAAGCGCGTACACGCCTTGCCGGGCGAAACGGTAATCCGGCAACAATCGTTGTAATCGCCCGGCATCCAGGTCTTCCTGAATCAGCCACTGCGGCAGAATCGCCACGCCTTGCCCGGTCAGTGCAAAGGCACGGAGAGTCGCGGAGTTGTCCGCGACGATGGCGGTGGTTCCCGGTTTTGGCTGATAGATATGCTCGGTGCCGGCGGGGTCGCTGACCGTCATTTCCGGCACTCGCCCATGCCCCAGCGTCGGCATCGACTCCAGCACCGCCAGCGTGTTGACCGGCGAAAATCGCTCAATCAGCCCCGGCGCCGCGACGGCAAACACCTCGAACGTCGACAACTGCACGGCCCGCAGATTGGAGTCGTGCATGCGGCCCAGGCGGATCGCCATGTCAAAGCGTTCGGAGATCAGATCGGCATGGGTCGAAGACGTGGACAGGTGAATGTTCAGTTGCGGCTGCTGCTGTCGAAACACCTCCAGCGCCGGTACCACCTGAGCCAGCGCGAACTCCACGGTCGTGGTGATGCGCAGCGTGCCCTTGAGTTGCGAGTGTTCCGAACGTGCTTCTTCGATCGCCAGCCGCGCTTCGTCCAGCGTACGCAGGCAACGACGATAAAAACGTTCGCCGGCATCGGTCAGGGCCAGTTGCCGGGTGTTGCGGGTGAGCAGGGTGACGCCCAACTCTTCTTCCAGCCGCTTGAGGTTGAAGCTCACCACCGCCCGCGTCTGCCCCAGCGTATCGGCGGCAGCGGTCAGCGAGCCGGCCTCGACCACGGCCTTGAAGGTATCGAATCGATCCAGGCTGACCATGTTTCGCTGCACTCCCTGTCAAAATATTTTTGACAAACTAGCAGTCAAACCAGCGTATTTCTATCGCCCCATGCGCCCTACCCTGCACGCCTCATCACAGGGAAGCTGCCATGGCCTATCGCTCGAAAGTTGCGCTGGTGTATCTGTTGGGGTTCGCCCTCGACCTGCTGAACATGTTCGCCGCCAGCATTGCCTACCCGGACATCGCCGCGCAGTTGCACGCTTCGGTGACGCAACTGGCCTGGATCACCAACGCCTACATGCTCGGGCTGACGCTGATCATTCCGATGAGTGTGTGGCTGGCTGCACGGGTCGGCGAGCGGCGGCTGATTCTCGGTTCGCTGCTGCTGTTCGGGATCGCCTCCGGGCTCATCGCTCAGGCCGGTTCGATTGAAAGCCTGATCGGTTGGCGACTGCTGCAAGGGCTGGGTGGTGGATTGCTGCTGCCGGTGGGCCAGGCGCTGGCCTATCGAGAGTTTCCGGCGACACAACGTGCGCACTTCACGGGGGTGGTTTTGCTCGTGGCGCTGATGGTGCCGGCGCTGTCGCCGGCGGCGGGTGGTCTGATCGTCGAGGCGTTGTCGTGGCGCTGGATTTTCTACCTGAACCTGCCGGTAGCGCTTTTCGCTTTCGGCCTGGGCCTGCTCTGGTTGAAAGCGGATCAGCCAGCAAGTGAACGCCCGGCACTGGACGCACGCGGCCTGCTGCTGGCGGCGTCCGCGCTGTGTCTGTTGCTGATCGCCGTCAGCCTGGCGAGCGCCCCGGCGACCCGCCATCTCGCGGGTGGTGTCCTGCTGCTCAGCGTCATGACGATGTGCATCTACCTGCGCGATGGCTGGAACAAACCGGGTGCGGTGCTTGATCTGCAACTGATCAAGAACCCGTCATTGCGTCTGGCGATGCTGATCTACCTGTGCGTGCCCGGCATCTTCACCGGCACTCACATGATCGCCGTGCTGTACCTGCACGACCTCGGCTTCAGTGCGGCGCAAATCGGGGCGCTGATGCTGGCCTGGGCGGCGGCCTCGGGTGTGGCGATCATGCTGGGCAAACGCTGTTTCAACCGGACCGGCCCCAAGCCGTTGCTGATCGCCGGCATGCTGCTGCAATCCCTGGGCATCGTCGTGCTGATGCAGATCGACCAGCCCGCCAGCGGCACGTTGATCCTCGCCTACGCTTTGATGGGGCTGGGCGGCAGTCTGTGCAGCGTCACCGCACAAACTCTGGCATTTGTCGGCATCACGCCGGAGAAAATGGGCCACTCCAGCGCCCTGTGGAACATCAATCGGCAGCTTGGTTTCTGCCTCGGCGCGGCGCTGCTCAGTTCATTGCTGGGTGCCTTGGGCGTCAACGGATTCAAATACTGCTTTCTCGCCGCCGCGCTGCTCACCCTGTTGCCGATGGCCGCCGTGCTGCGTTTCGACTCGACGACAGTGCTCAGCCTTCTGTGCGCACCTCACCTTCAGGAAAAATCCACATGACTGACTACACCGACTATTTTGACGAAGTGATCCAGGCCCATGAGGCCATCGAGCGATGGTTTGCGGTGGAGGAAGACGAGGCAGCGCTGGAGCGATTGCTGACGCGTTTTTCGCCACGGTTCTCCATGGTGACGCCACTGGGACGCGTGCTGGATTCCGAAGCCTTGCGTGCGTTGTTTCAAATGGCGGGCGGGAAGAAGAGCGGGTTCCGCATCGAACTCGGCGAACTTACGGGGATTGCCTTGCATGAAGGGGGTGCGACGGTGAGTTACCGCGAACAGCAGACCGATGCAGGCGGGTTGCACACGGATCGGCGCTCGACCGTGGTGTTTGAAAAAACCGAATCCGGACGCGTGATCTGGCGGCATCTGCACGAGACGTTTTGCAGCGAATAGAAGCTGAATATTCCCTCGTAAGACCGAGTCGCCTGCATCGCGGGCAAGCCCGCTCCCACAGGTATCGTGGCGTACTCAGGTTACCTGGACGCCGCGATATCTGTGGGAGCGAGCCTGCTCGCAAATGGCAACAACACGGTCTGTCAGTTATCTACTGCGTCCTGCTTCACCACCACGGTGCAAGTGATCCCCGCCGCCAGCAGCACACCCTCCGGCACTTCATCGATGTGAATCCGCACCGGCACCCGTTGCGCCAGGCGCACCCAGTTGAAGGTCGGGTTCACATCGGCGATCAGCTCGCGGCTTTCCGGGTTGTCGCGGTCGTAGATGCCACGGGAAATACTTTCCACGTGGCCCTTGAGGACTTCGCCACTCATCAGCTGCATGTCGGCTTTGTCGCCAACGCGCACGTGAGGCAGTTTGGTTTCTTCGAAGAAGCCGTAGACCCAGAACGAGTTCATGTCGACCACGGCCATTTTCGCTTCGCCGATGCGCGCGTAGTCGCCGCGATGGACGTTGAGGTTGGTCACGTAGCCGTCCACCGCCGCCCGCACTTCGGTGCGTTTGAGGTTGAGTTCGGCGGCTTCCAGTTGTGCCTGAGCGTGTTGGTAATCGGCCAGCGCCGAGTCGGCGATATTGCTGGCGTCGTCGCGGTTTTCCTTGGAGATCACCAGGTTGTCGAGGTCGGCGCGGCGATGGGCGTTGACCTTGCGCATCTCCCACGTGGCCTTGCGCGAAGCGACCAGGGACTGCGCCTGTTTCACCGCCAGGCGGTAGTGCTCGGGGTCGATCTGCATCAGCAGATCACCTTTCTTCACCAACTGGTTGTCGCGTACCGGCACGTCGACCACTTCGCCAGTGACGTCGGCGGCGACGTTGATGATGTCGGCGCGCACCCGGCCGTCGCGGGTCCACGGGGTGTTCATGTAGTGCTCCCACAACGTGCGGCCGATCCACAGCGCCAGGGCCAGCACCAGCAGGGTCGCGAGCAGGCTGAAAAACTTTTTCATCAGAGCGTTCTCAACGGTAGACAGTCAGCGCCATCGCGCCGAACAGACAGGTAAACAGGCTCAGGCGCAGCAGCGCCGGGTGCCAGAAGAAGCGGTACAGATCGAACCCCGACAGAAACCGGTCCAGCGCCCAGGCCAGCGCCGCAGCGACGAAAAACATCAGGGTCATGGTCGGCATGTACACGCCGTGGAAGGCGATTTCACGAGGCATGGGCAAGTCCTTCGGGCTTGGCGATGGCGTAGGCAGCAAGGGGCGATTGCGGGTCGAGCAGCGAGGTGCGGATGAAGTGCAGGTAGCTTTTCACCCGCCGCAGTGCCGAGGTATCGAAGTGCGGGGCGAACGGCTCATCGGTGGCGGCGACCCGGCTGATCGCGTGATCGACCGCGACCAGTGCGCGCTCCAGATTGCTCGAATTCGGCTGCAGGAACAGCCGCACCAGCGAGCGCCCCATGACCCGGATTGCCTGGCGCCACGGCTGGGATTCGGCATACGCCGGGTGCACCGGCAGGATCGCCTGTTCCTTGCGCAACTCGATGATCGCGTGGCCGACTTCCAGCACCACAAACATCCAGCGCAGCAGGTTTTTCTGCACCTGCGGCTGACCGGCCGCCAGCCCATAGGCCTGATGCATCAGGTCGCGGGTACGGCTTTCGAAACTCGACGCCAGGCCTTTGAGCTTGCCGCTGATCGCGTACACCACTTGCCCGCGCAGATCCTGCTCCAGGCGCTGCCACAACCAGCGGCTGTTCGGCGGCAGAATGATCGCGCCCGCCGCTGCGCAGACCAGCATGCCCATGACCATGGCGATGTAGTCGTTGATGAAGGTGTAGGGGTTGTAGATCGTCAGGTTGTCCGGCACCGAACCGGTGCTGAAAAAGATCAGCAGACCGAGGCCGACGCCGGCGTATTGCGGCCGCGATGCGAGGAACGAGCCGAGCACGATCACCGGCGCGAGCATCACGCACAGCAGCGGGAAGCCATCGATCCACGGGAAGATGAAAAACATCTCGACGAAGCCGATCAACGCCCCGAGGAACGTGCCGCAGGCCATCTGGAACGCCATGCGTTTCGGATTCGGTGTGGCGGCGGACAGACCCACGGTGGCCGCGGCGATCAGGGTCATGGTCGCGCCGCTCGGCCACGCAGTAGCGACCCAGTAACTGCCAAGCACGATCAGGATGAATGACGCACGAATCCCCGAAGCCGCTGCGGCCCACCAACTGGTTTGCGGGGTGAACGGCTCGTCCCAGCGCTCGCGTTCGTGGCGGTGATCGGCGAGCGAGGCGTGGGTCTGTGCATAACTGTGCAGGTCATCGACGAAGCGATAGAGCAACTCGTATGCGGTGTGGAAATCCAACTGCTCGGCATCGCTCGGTTCACTCTCCTGGAAGAGCGCCCGCAGGCTGCGCACCCGCGCCGGCAAACCTTCCTTGTACGCCGCCAGCGCCAGCACCAGACGCGCCGCATCCGGGCTGGTCAGGGCGCGGCCGCTGAAACCGTCGAGCACTTCAGCAAGGTCCTGCAGGCCCGGTTTGATCGCCGCTTCCACATGATCGGCACCGTTGCGGCGCAGGCGTTCGAGCAACTGATGCAAGGCGTTGAAACGGGTGGTGATGCCCATGAACTCGCTGTTCAGGCGACTGAGCCGGCCGTTGCGTCGACGCATGTGCGGGTCTTCGAACACGGTCACACTGCGCAGCCCTTCCAGCCCCACCGCTTCGGCGATGAAGCGCACGTTGCTGGCCTCGAACGCCTCCGGTTTGCTGCGCCCGCGCAGGCCGTCGGTGACGAACAGGGCGAACACACCGAAGCGCTGATACAAGGCGTTGCGCATCGCGGCACTGGCGGTCTGCGGCAGGATCGCGGCGCTGACCAGGGTCGAGCAGAGAATCCCAAGGGAGATTTCCAGCACTCGCCACACCGCCGCCATGAATGCACCGTCAGGATGAGCGAGCGCCGGCAGGCCGACCATCGCCGCCGTGTAGCCGGCCAGCACGAAACCGTAGGCGCGGAAGTTACGGCAACGGGCGGCCCCGGCCGAGCAGATGCCGACCCAGATCGCCAACGAGCCGAGGAACAGTTCAGTGTTCTGGGCGAACAGGGAAATCAGCGTGACCATCATTGCCGACCCGGCCAGAGTGCCGAGAAAACGGTAGAAACTCTTGGCGAACACCTGGCCGCTCTGCGGCTGCATGACGATGAACACGGTGATCATCGCCGTGCGCGGCTGCGGCAGTTCCAGACGCATCGCCAGCCACAGGGTCAGGAATGCGGCGATCAACACCTTGAAGATGTAGACCCAGGTCACGCCGTCGCTGCGCGCCCAGTCGAAGAAACCCCGGCGCCATTCCAGGGAGTAGAGCCAGCGTAAAGGTGCGGGCAAGGGAGTCATTTGGTCGTGCTCAAAAATTCAGTCGAACCGTAGAAACTGTGGGAGCGGGCTTGCTCGCGAATACGCTGTGTCAGACAACACATGGGCTGCCTGACACTCCCTCTTCGCGAGCAAGCCCGCTCCCCCAGGGGTTGTGTGTTCAACGCAGGAGGGCCGGGGTTTTCGGTGCCTGGGTTTGTTGTGCCGTCGGCACGTCTTTACCCGCGCCAAGGCCACCGCCCAAGGCCGTCACCAGTTCTGCGTGGGCACTCAATCGCGCCGCCTGCACTTGCTGCTGAACCTGCTGCTGTTTGAACAGCAAGGTCTGCGCATTGAGCACGTTGAGGTAATCGGTGAGCCCGCGCTGGTAGGCGATCATCGCGATGTCGTAGGTCTTCTGCGCCGTGGCCACGGATTCGGCGGCGAATGTCTGCTGCTTGTCCATCGACTCGCGGCGGATCAACTGATCCGAGATGTTCTTCAGCGCATTGACCAGGGTCTGGTTGTAATGCGCGACGGCGATGTCATAACCCGCCGACGCTTCGCCAAGCTCCGCACGCAGTCGCCCGCCGTCAAAGATCGGCAGCGAGATCGCCGGGCCGACGTTGTAGTTGAGCTTCTTGCCGGTCAGGAACTCCAGCGCCCCGCCGCCGGTGGCCATGTAGCCGAGGCTGCCGACCAGATCGACGTTGGGGTAGAACCCGGCATGCGCGACATCGATTCCGCGCGCCTGCGCCGCCACTTGCCAGCGACTGGCGACCACGTCCGGACGCTGGCCGAGCAGTTCGGCGGGCAGTGCCGACGGCAGTTTGAGCGCCGCGCCAAGGGACAGGGTCGGCCGCTGCAATTGCGTCCCGGCGCCCGGCCCCTTGCCGGCCAGTGCGGCGATCTGGTTGCGGCTCAGGGCGATTTCTTCGTCCAGCGCATCCAGCTGCCGATGGGTTTCCGGCAGCGGGGTTTCGGCCTGGCTGACTTCGAAGTGGGTGCCGATCCCGCCGTCCAGGCGTTTCTGCGCCAGCTCGAGAATCTGCTGTTGCTGTTTGAGCGTCGCCGCCACGATATCGCGCTGGGCGTAATGCAGCGACAGCTCGATATAGGCGCGCACGATGTTGTTCTGCAATTCGAGCTGCGCCTGACGCGCCTCGGCCGCGCTCATGTGCGCCAGATCCACCGCACGCTCGGTGCTGTTGCTTTCACGCCCCCAGAGGTCGAGGGCGTAACTGAAACCCAGCGCGGCGTTGTTGTCCCAGGTGGTGCTGTTGGCCAGCTCACCGGGGCCGTAGAACTGGTCGGTCGGCCAGTTGTGGCGCTTGAGGGTCGACTCGCCATTGATCTGCAACGACTCGGCGGCTTCGGCGACACCGGCCATGGACCGGGCCTGACGCACGCGCGCGGCGGCCATGGCCAGGGTCGGGTTGCCTTGCACGGCAAGATCGATCCAATGGTTGAGTTGCGGGTCACCGTAGGCTTGCCACCATTGGGCGGTGGGCCAGTTTGCGTCACGGGCGGCGTGGGCGATGGCCTCGTCGGTGGCCAGTTCATTGGCCTCCAGAGCCTTGCCCTGCGGGGCAATCCCTCCGGTTCCGATGCAGCCGCCAAGACCTAACGAAAAAGCCAGAACACTGAGCGGCAAAAGCGCTCTGTTGATGCGACGCGGCACTGCTGCGAATTCCTGAGGTGGGGGATGTTTCGAGGTGGGCGCAATTCTAGGGGGGCGCAATAACGGCGATAAGCTGGGATTCCTGTGAATCTTTGTTACCGTTAACGAGATAATCCCTTGGTCGGGGTCTCAGACCCTGAAACTTCGTGTCACAATTTGCCATCTCCCTTGAGAGCACCCCATGGACACTTTGCAAAACATGCGCGCCTTCAGTTGTGTGGCCGAAGCCGGCAGCTTCACAGCCGCCGCCGTGCAGCTCGACACCACCACCGCCAACGTCTCGCGCGCGGTCTCCAACCTTGAGGCCCACCTGCAAACCCGCCTGCTCAATCGCACGACCCGCCGCATCGCGCTCACCGAAGCCGGCAAGCGCTACCTGCTGCGCTGCGAGCAGATCCTCGCCTACGTCGAAGAGGCAGAAGCCGAAGCCAGCGAGGCCCACGCCCGCCCGGCCGGACAATTGAAAGTGCACACCATGACCGGCATCGGCCAGCACTTCGTGATCGACGCCATCGCCCGTTATCGCAAGACCCACCCGGACGTGACCTTCGACCTGACCATGGCCAACCGCGTGCCGGACCTGCTCGACGAAGGCTACGACGTGTCCATCGTCCTCGCTCGCGAGCTGCCGGACTCGGGCTTCGTCTCGCAACGCCTGGGCATCACCTACAGCATCGTCTGCGCCTCCCCGGCCTACGTGAAAGCCAACGGCTGCGCACAAAAACCCAGCGACCTGCTGAACCACGCCTGCCTGCGCCTGGTGAGCCCGGTGATCCCCCTGGAAAAATGGGCCTTCGACGGCCCGGACGGTCAGGAAGTGGTCACTATCAACAGCTCCCCTTTCCTGGTGAACTCCGCCGACGCGATGAAAAGCGCGATCACCAGTGGGATGGGAGTCGGCGTGTTACCGGTGTACGCCGCGATTGAAGGCTTGCGCAACGGCTCGTTGGTGCGGGTGATGCCGAACTACCGCTCGCAGGAACTGAACCTGTACGCGATCTACCCGTCGCGGCAGTATCTGGATGCGAAGATCAAGACCTGGGTTGAATACCTGCGTGGTTCGCTGCCGGAGATATTGGCGGGGCATCAGGCGGAACTGGCGGCTTATGAGATGAGTGGGAGTCTGGCGGGGGTTCGGGTGGCTAATTGAGTTGGCCGGCCTGTAAATAGGGTGATGCTGAGGGCCCCCCTCACCCTAACCCTCTCCCGGAGGGAGAGGGGACTGACCGAGTTGTTTGCAAGAGGTACGCCGACGTGACATACCGAGGTGAATTCGGATTTCAAGATCCACGCAACTCGACTCATGCTTCCACATCCACATCCACATCCACATCCACATCCACATCCACATCAGCTTCCACTTCTACTTCCACAGCTTTTGCCACATCTGCTTCCGCTTCCACCACTCAACACGATGAGCGTTAGCTCGAGTAAGGCTTTTGACGTACCGGCCCCATCGGAAGGCTGAGTGGAGGGGTTTATCCGGGGGTGGGAGCGCAGCGACCGTGCGGCGCAGCCGCATGCATCGAGAGGAGGTGCAGCGAAGCAAACCGTAGGCGATGCCCCCGGATGAATCCCGGAACGAAGGAACACCGAGCCAAAGCGAGGTGCCGAACGCCGGGGCCCAGCGTTTTGGTTACTTTGGGCTGGGCCGGCATTCCGGCGTTTGCCAAAGTGACTCGCTGTAAAAGCGAAACCGCCAGCGGGTGCACCCGCAGAAACGGATATTCACCCAAAACCCCAAAAGTCTGGTCGGCCCGGAGGCCGCCAAGACAACCCAAAACAGAAATGTTAGCTTGCTTGGCAATAAAGCCCCGAAGCCGAGCCCATAGCGATGAAAAAAACAGTCCTGGCCTTCAGCCGCATCACCCCCCCAATGATCGAACGCCTGCAACAAGAGTTCGACGTCATCGTCCCCAACCCGAAAAACGGCGACATCAACGCCCAGTTCAACGAAGCCTTGCCCCACGCCCACGGCCTGATCGGCGTCGGTCGCAAACTCGGCAAGGCCCAACTGGAAAACGCCGCCAAACTCGAGGTGGTCTCCAGCGTCTCCGTCGGCTACGACAACTACGACCTCGCCTATTTCAACGAACGCGGGATCATGCTCACCAACACCCCTGACGTGCTCACCGAAAGCACCGCCGACCTGGCCTTCGCCCTGATCATGAGCAGCGCCCGCCGCGTCGCCGAACTCGACGCCTGGACCAAGGCCGGCCAATGGCAGGCCAGCGTCGGCGCACCGCTGTTCGGTTGCGACGTGCACGGCAAGACCCTGGGCATCGTCGGCATGGGCAACATCGGCGCTGCCGTCGCCCGTCGCGGCCGCTTCGGCTTCAACATGCCGATCCTCTACAGCGGCAACAGCCGCAAGACCGAACTCGAACAGCAGCTCGGTGCACAATTTCGCAGCCTTGACCAACTGCTGGCCGAGGCCGACTTCGTTTGTCTGGTGGTGCCGCTCAGCGACAAGACCCGCCACCTGATCAGCCACCGCGAACTGGCGCTGATGAAGCCGGATGCGATTCTGGTGAACATCTCCCGTGGCCCGGTCGTCGACGAGCCGGCACTGATCGAGGCATTACAGAACAACCGGATTCGCGGTGCCGGTCTGGACGTTTACGAGAAGGAACCGCTGGCCGAATCACCGCTGTTCCAGCTGAAAAACGCTGTGACCCTGCCGCACATCGGCTCGGCCACTCACGAAACCCGCGAAGCCATGGCCAATCGTGCCCTGGCCAACCTGCGCAGTGCCCTGCTCGGCGAGCGTCCGCAGGATCTGGTGAACCCGCAGGTCTGGCGCGGATAAACAAGTCGGGCAAGTACTGTAAAGTGCTTGCCCGTTCAACTTTCAGCCAATACATACTTTGCAAATCAACACGCCAACGAAATAAACCATCCCGCTATAAACTTTCCCGGCTTTATCCAATACAAAGATAAACACACCGGAGAATAGTAACCGTGAGAATTTCCAATACCGATCAATTAATCCGTTACAGCAAAGTCTGCCTGATGGCTTACATCAGCTTCTTTGGACTACTGGTGATGTACGGAAATGTGACCGACTACTCGGCAAACTATGAGTACGTCGGACACATCCTGAGCATGGATACGACACAGATCAACGAGAACATACGTTACAGGGCGATTGAATCGCCGATGATGCACCACCGGATCTATTGGTTCATCATCACCACGGAAGCGATCTACACCGCTTATTGCCTGCTCGGTACTTATTATCTCTACCGCAAAGTCAACGAGTCCGCGGCTGTCTTTCACGAGGCAAAAAGGTTCTCGATCATTGGCTTGCTGATTGCGATCTTCACCTATTATGTTTGCCTGCAAACCATCGGTGTTGAATGGTTCGACATGGACACTTCACAAGTATGGAATGCGAAAGACTGGGCACGGCACATTGTCGATTTCATGTTACCGGTACTGATTTTCATAACATTGAAAAACGAGCGTTGAATAATCAACGCTCAAGATTCAATCAATCTCAGGCCAACTTTCCATGCTTCGCCACAACCGCAACTTCGGGTTTACGAAACACCAGCACATTCCCCAGCATCACCAATACCAGCCCCGCCAATGCCGGTGCCGTCCATTGATAGCCTTCGGCGAAGGCCGAGACATTCAGCGCCACCACCGGGAACAGCACCGTGCAGTAGGCGGCGCGCTCCGGGCCCATGCGGCCGACCAACGTCAAGTAGGCGGTGAAGCCGATCACCGATCCCGGAATAACCAGATATAGAAGCGCGCCAATGTAGCGCGACGTCCACTCCATCTCGAATGGAATGCCCTTGACCAAGCACCACACCGAGAGCATCGCCGCACCGTAGGCCATGCCCCAGGCATTGGTGGTCAGCGGCTTGAGACCGGCCTTCTGTTGCAGGCTCGAGAGCATGTTGCCCGCCGAGAAGCACAAGGTGCCGCAGAGTGCCAGACCCAGGCCCAGCAGGGTTTGCGGACTGGCGTGATGCCCGGCCAGCTCCGGCCAGAACAACAGGCCCAGGCCAGACAGCCCCAGCGCCCCGCCCATCAGCACATTGCGCGCGATGCGTTGGCCGAAGAACACCCGCGCATTCAGCGCGTTCCACAACGTCGCCGTGGAAAACACCACCGCCACCAGACCGCTGGGGATCCATTGGCTGGCAGTCAGGAAACACATGAAGTTGACGCAGAACAGGCACAACCCCTGCGCCACACAGATCAGATGCCCGCGCCGGTTCATCGGTTGCAGCCGACGGCTGAGCAGCAACAGCGCAAACAACACCAGCGCCGCGAGACCAAAGCGGTAGACGATCGACACCGGAATCGCCACCACGCCCAGTTGCCACTTCAAGGCTATCCAGGTGGTGCCCCAGATCAGCACGGTCAACAAATACAACGACAGGTTCATGGCAGACACTCCTCGATTGGGTTTCAGTGTCCGCCTGCGCCTTCACCCCTCGCTTGCATAAACTTGCGCTTTTGTCGGCGTGCAGGCTGGCAGCGCAACATCTACGGAGTAGGATGCAAGGCGTTGAAGAGAACCGACCATGGCCGCCATCGATACCCTGCAAGTCTTTCAAGCCTTGAACAGCTCGCCCAACGCATGCCTTGTGCGCAGCGCCGAGCTGGGGGACGGCCTGTCCGCAGCCTTGTGGACCAACCACCACGACGCCCGCGACTATGACGCGCCGAGCCATCACACGCTCTCCTGCTACATCGCTGGCGGCACCGGCACGTTCCGCCGTGGCGCCCCCGCAAACAAAGGCAGTCCGGACAAGTTGTGCATCCTGCCAGCCGACCACGAGTCGGGGTGGGTGATCAATGGCGACATTCGCCTGGCCCACCTGTATTTCAGCGCCGAACAATTTGCCTTGGGTTGCGTCACGCTGCTGGATCGCGAGCCCCGGGAAATGCAGCTGCGCGAACAGACTTTTCTGGAAGATCCGCAACAGGCCCGACGGTTTCGCCAGTTACTCACTCTCAATTGGGACGAGCCTGGCGAGCGTCTGCTGACCAGCAGCCTGGCCCACGAACTGATCAGCCAAACCTTGTTGAGCCAGGTCGGCGTACGCCACGGCTTGCGCCTCAAGGGCGGGCTGGCGCCGCATCAGCGCCGGCAATTGGTGGAGTTCATCGACAGCCAACTGGCCGAGCCGATCAGTCTCGGGCAACTGGCGGGGTTGTGTGCGTTGTCGGAATACCACTTCGCGCGGATGTTCCGGGTGAGCTTCGGACTGCCGCCACATCAGTATGTGCTGGCGCGGCGTTTGAGTCGGGCGCGGGAGTTGTTGCGGGGCACGGCGTTGCCGCTGGGGGATATTGCCCTGGCGTGCGGATTTGCCAGTGCCAGCCACTTCACCAACCGCTTTCGCCAGGTGCTGGGTGGAACGCCCGGCGAGTATCGCCAGGCGTTTTTGCGCTGATCAGAACTCCAGCGTGCTCGACAACGAAATCTGCCGCGAATCGCCCATCGACACGAAGAAACGGCTCGCCGCCGAGGTGTAGTAGGTGCGATCGAACAGGTTCTTCACGTTGAGCTGGAACTTGACCTTCTGCCCCTCGACCCGGGTGTCGTACGTGGCGAACGCATCTGCCACGGTGTAGCTCGGCAGATCGAAATCGTTGACCGCGTTACCCGCTCGTTCACCGACATAGCGCGCGCCGGCGCCGACCCGAAGCTGATCACCACCGATCACGCTGCCGAAGTCGTAGACCGCCGACAGCGAGCCGGTATTTTTCGCCACGTTCTGCAGCCTGTTGCCTTTGTAGTCTGGATCTTCCGTAACCTCGGCGTCGGTATAGGCGTAGCTGCCGATCATGCTCCAGCGGTCGCTGAGCTGGCCGGTCAGGTCCACTTCCAGGCCCCGGGAACGCACTTCGCCGGCGGCGCTGTAAATCGTCGTCGGGCCTTCGGAATTGGCCACCAGCACGTTGCGTTTCTTGATGTCGAACAGGGCGATATTGCCGGTGACACGCCCCGGAATGTCGAGGCGTGCGCCCAGCTCCCAGGACTTGGCTTCTTCCGGCGCGATGCTGCCATCGAGCACGGTGCTGCTGCCGCTCAGCGGCGCGATGGTCGAGTTGGGTTTGAACGATTCGGTGTAACTGCCGTAGAACGACAACGCGTCGGTATAGCGATACACCAGACCCGCGCGCGGCACCCACTTCTGGCCGTTGCTGTCGGTGTTGGCCTTGAACGGCACGCCTTTGCCGGCGTACTGGTCGTATTCCTGGAAGCGCCCGCCGACCACCAGAATCCACTGGTCGTTGAGGTGGATGGAGTCCTGCAGGAACACCGAGTCGCTGCGCAGCAGATCGGTTTGCGCACTGTCCGCCGGGCTGACGGTGGTGCCTTCAACTTCGCGGCCGTAGACCGGGTTGACGTAACTGAAGGTGCTCAGGCTTTTCTGGCGGATCAGGTCGGCGCGGTAGATCTTGCGGTACTCGTCGTCGACGCCGAACACCAGATCATGCTGCATGCCCAGCACATTGACCTTGCCTTCGAGGCTGGCCGTGGTGAAGCGGTCGGTGCTGATCGCGCCTTGCGTGCCATCCATGCTGCGGGTCAGGGTGCCTTTTTTGGTGTCGATAGCGGTTACGCGGACCTGGCTGGCGTCGTAGGTTTCGCGATTCCAGCTGTAGCCGAAATGGGCTTTCCAGTCGTCGTTGAGTTCGTGATCGGCCTCAAAGTGATAGAGATCGGAACGCCCTTCCATGTCGTTGAATTTCTCGTCGAGCCGCTCGTTGCGCGAGATATCCAGCGGATGGTTGGTGCGTGGATCGATCAGGGTTCCACGATCAAACGGGGTCAGGAATTCACGGTGCTCGTAAGCGAACAACAGCTTGGTGCGCTCGCCGTACCAGGCCAGCGACGGTGCAACCAGGGTTTCGCGGTGGGTGCCGAAATTGCGCCAGTAATCTTCGTCTTCGTGGTCCAGCACCATGCGATACGCGAGGCCGGAATCCCCCAGCGCACCGGTGCTGTCGAACGAGCCGCCGCTGCCATTCTTGCCGTCGCCGTAGGTCGAGCCGCGCAGGGTCAGCGCGTTGTACTGGGTCAGTTCGGGCTTCTTGCTGACCATGTTGACCACGCCGCCCGGGTCCTGAATCCCGTAGAGCAGCGAGGCCGGGCCCTTGAGCACCTCGACGCGATCCACGGTGGCGTTCATGCCACGGCCCTGCACCACCGGCATGCCGTCGCGCATGATCGAGCCGTTGCGGTTGTCACCGAAGCCGCGGGTCATCACCGAATCCTGGGTGCTGCCCAAGGTGTTGCCCTGGGTGATGCCGCTGACGTTGGCCAGTGCATCATCAAGATTGCGCGGAGCCTGATCGCGAATAACCTGAGCCGGAATCACGTTGACGGTCTGGGGGATTTCCTGAAGCGAAGCGGAAGAGCGCATCACCGAACTGGTTTCCGGTGGCTGGTAGCTCATCGGCTGGTCGACCACCGAGGTGATGTTCGTCGCGCCGAGGTTCAACGCGCCTGCGGTCGGTTGCGGTTCGAGCGCCAGGGTATGGCTGTCGGTGCGGCGGAAGGTCAGGCCGGAGCCGGTGAGCAGACGTTGCAGCGCCTGTTCGGCACTCATCTGGCCGTTGATCGCTGGAGCGGTGAGGCCATACGGCGCTTCATCGGTGTAAACCACGCTCTGCCCGGTGACGCGGCTGAAGTCGCTCAAGGCCTGAGGCAACGGCTTGGCAGCCAGGGAAAAACTGAATTGCTTTTGCGGCTGGCTGCTGACGGATTCAGCGGCCAGCGCCACGCTCAGCGGCAACAGGGCCAATGCCGAAAAACTCAAGGCTGAAACGCCCAACCACTGTTTGACCGAACCCGATTTTGCCCTGGACTTCATTGCTCATGACCTGTGTAGAACCGCAACGGATGCGAATGACTCGCAGTTTCAGTCACTACACGGATGGCGTCCGGGTTTACCTCACCACAAAGTTGAAAATATTTTCAGCGCAGGATGATCAGCTTGCCCAACACCTGATGCTGCTCGAATCCCAACACCCCTTGCAGCGAATTCAACACGGCTTGCGGATCCTTGCTCGGAAAGCTGCCGCTGACCTTGCGCGCACCCAGTTCGTCGTTGAGCAACACGATCCGTCCCGGGTAATAACGCCGCAGATCCTGCACCACATCGGCCAGTGTCGACTTGTAGTAAGTCAGCCAGCCCTGGCGCCAGGCCAGTTGCGCTTCGCTGTCCACCGCGTGGAGTTTTTCTGCGGTGCCGGCGCCGTACGCCACTTGCTGCCCGGCAGTGAGAATCTGTTGCTGGCCGTCACGGGATGCCGTCACGCCGACGCGTCCGGACAGCACCGTCACCTGGGCGCCTTGAGGTTGCAGGCGCACTTCGAACTGAGTGCCGAGCACCCGCGCCTGGCCCTTTTCAGCCTCGACCACAAAGGGATCCCCCGTGTGAGTCACGCTGAAAAATCCGGCCCCTCGGCGCAATTGCACATGCCGCTCGCCATGACTGAAATCCACGGCGATGGCACTGTCCGCATCCAGCGTGACCTGCGATCGATCGGCCAAGGTCACGGTGCGAATCTCGCCGGGTGCCGACACGTAATCGGCGCCCAGATCATCGATCCAGCGCTGCGGCTGCCAACCACTGCCGAGGCTGATCATCAACAGCAGGCAGGCCGCCATGGCCAGCGCGCCGGCCCAGCGTCGAAGCGATGCACGGCGCGGTCGATCCATCGCGTTGAGCAAACTCTGCAACGCCAGCGCGTCTTCATCGGCCAGGGTGCGCGCCGGTCCTTCGCTCAACTCCCACACCACTTGCGCCTGGGCGTAGGCCTCGGCGTGAGCCGGATCGGCATGCAGCCATTGACTGAAGGTCAGTTGATCGCCGGTGCTGGGGCGGTCGTGCAACAGGCTCAACCAGGCAAAAGCGGCCTGTTCCTGCGCGGGCGTCGGGATGACGCGGTCGGTGTGATTCACGGTGCTTTCCCTGGCAGGCGTGGCGCGGGTTCGCGCAAGCTGGCCTTGCAGGCCTCGAGGGCGCGCATCATATGTTTTTCCACAGCACTTTGGGACAGGCCCATGGCCTTGGCGATCTCGGCGTACTTGCGCCCGTGAATGCGATTGAGCAAAAAGATCTGCCGCGTGCGCTCGGGCAAGGCGCGCAAGGCCGCTTCGACGTGGCGCAAATCGTTGCCCGCTTCGAGCGCCGCCTGCGGTTCGCTGGCGCTGCTGTCCGGCTCGTCCGGTTGCCAGCCTTCGTTGACCCGCACCCGCGCGCCTTCGCTGCGCAAATGATCGATGGCGATATTGCCGGCGCAGCGCAACAGATAAGTGCTGAGCTCTTCGACCTGCACCAGCGGCCGACGCCAGAAACGCAGAAACAGATCCTGCACCAGATCCGCTGCCGTCGCCCGGCAACCGACGCGCCGGCTCACCAGCGCTTCCATCTGCGAACGCTGGGACAGGAACACTTGAAGAAAATGCGCGCGGGCGCCGTGGGGTTCGTCGTCGCGGTGCTCGGGAGGATGGCCGATCAGCATGTCAGTTCAAGGCCCATGCAGCGACCGGGCTGGCGAGCAGGCTCAGTCCGGCCATGGTCAAGGCCAGGCGTGGGCGATAGGGCAACAACAGCACCAACGTCAGCGCACTGAGCATCAACACTGCGCACCAGTCGACCAGACCAAAACTCCAGCCCTTCATGGCAACCGCCGCCCACAGCGACAGCCCCAGCAACAGCCAGCCTGCGAGTTTCAAACCTTGTCGACGGCGGGTCGAAGGTTTTTGACCCAGCAGCTCTTCGTGATGCCGAGGCATCGCCAGGCACAGCGCCGTGAAAGCGCAATAACAAAGCAACAGCGCCAGCAGCATTCAGTTCGTCCCATGCTCAAGGGTGATCGGCCGGGCCGTTTCGCGGGCTGGCTTTTGCACGCTGACGATGTGTCCAGCGCGCTGCATTTTCCGCGCGGCCCAGGCGAGGAAGAGACCGCTGCCCAGACACGTCAGGTCGAAACCGGCCAGAGCCCAGTCACCTTCGGGCACTGTTACGCCGAGGTGGTAAGAAGAGGTCAAGCCATTAAGAACCGGCACCGCGACAAACAGCGCGGCTCCGAGCGACAGCTGTTCGACCCAGGCCTTGCGCCCCGGACGCAACATCGCATGCACCACGCTTAAGCCCCAGGCGATGAAGAACGCGTTCACTTCCCAGTCGGCACGCCCGGCCAGATTCACCGGCAGCAGACGATTGGCCCAGAAGAACACCGCAACAGCCGCCACCAGTCCGGCCATGCTGGCAATGTTCAGCACTTGCACCAGCCGCAACTCGAAGGGCATCACACCGCTTTTGATGTGTTTGAGCTGACGCTTGCCGAGCCAGATCACCAGCCCGGTGCCGATCATCGCCGTGCCCGCCAGACCACAGATGAAATACAGCCAGCGCAGCACCGGTCCGGCAAAGTGGCCCATGTGCAAACCGTAGAAACTGCCAGCAACCGCCATCGCCATCGGCTGATCGGGCGTTGTGCCGATGACTTGTCCGCTGACACCGCTGAAGGTCACGGCGCTGCCGGAATCATTCACCACTCGGTCGGAACCCGCGCGGGACATCACCACCGAGGCATTGGCATCGCCCGGATTGTTCACGCTGATACGCCCGACATGTCCACCCGACCATTGCTCGCTGGCCGCCAGCAACAGGGGCGCCAGCGGTGCCAGTGTCGCCGGTTGATTGGCCCGTTCAGGAATGCTGGATTCGGGAAAAACCTCGTCGTAAAACGCTCGAACGTTGTTGCCGTACGAAGCCAGGATGCTCGCCGGCATCACCATCGACATGAAGATCACCAGACTGCTGTAGGTGATCATCAGATGAAACGGCAACACCAGCACAGCCACCGCGTTGTGTCCGTCGAGCCACGAGCGCTGGCCCTTGCGCGGGCGGAAGGTGAAGAAGTCCTTGAAGATTTTCTTGTGGGTGATGATCCCGGTGATCAATGCGACAAACATCACCATCGCGGCGATGGTCGAGAGCCAGCGGCCCCACGGATAAGGCATTTGCAGCTGGAAGTGGAAGCGGTAGAAAAACTCGCCGCCCATGCTTTCCCGGGCCTGCACTTCGACACCGGTCTGCGCGTCGAGCGTCTTGCGGGTGAATGCGCCGCGTTCGCCGGGCTTGGCTGGCGTCTTCTGCCAGCCCACGCTCAGACCGGGATCGCGGGCGTCGGGCAGGCCAATGATCCAGCGCGAAGCGTCGGGGGCGTTTTGTTGCAGATAGTGCTGGGCCAGCGTCAGGCTTTTTTCGGCATCCAATGGGTGCGCCTGGATTTCCGGCTGCATCCAGTGACTGGTTTCGTCCTTGAAATAGGCCAGGGTTCCGGTCAGAAAAATCGCAAACAACAGCCAGCCGAAAACCAGCCCGGTCCAGGTGTGCAGCCAGGCCATCGCCTGCCGGAAGCCCTCTTTCATGCCAGACCCAAACCGCGCGCTGCCCCGGAAACGGTCGCCAGGATCACGCTTGGCACCAGCAGACCAACCCACGCCGACCACGCTGTGCGACAGGCGAAACACCAGAGCACCGCCACCAGATAGACCAGGAACGAAACGGTCATGCCGGTCACCACTGCCTCGGCGCGGTTCAGCGGCAGCCACAACGTCAGCGTCACGCTGGCCAATGCCGCGACCAGATAGCCGCCGAACACCGCCGCGAGCACCCGCGAAGTGACGGCCAGACGATAGGACAGGGGAAGTGTGGCGAGTTTGGCTTTCATGTTTCGACCCTGAAACGATTAACGTCCGACCAAGACGCCGAACGACAGGCGAGCAATATTAATGATAAATATTCTCATACGCAAAAGAGTCTGATTGCCGGGCACCCTTCGCAGCCCTACAATGCGAACCATTCTTGTTCTCTAACGCATCCTGCATGCGCCCGGAGTGATGCCGTTGCCGTCCGCCCATCCTGTCGAATCGCTCTATCAGGCCCACCACAGTTGGCTCACCGGCTGGCTGCGGCGCAAACTCGGCTGCCCGGACAGCGCCGCCGATCTCGCTCAGGACACCTTCATCCGGGTGCTGACCGCCCGCGAGCCGCCAGTGATTATCGAACCGCGCGCATTCCTCACCACCCTGGCCAAGCGCGTGCTGTTCAACCATTACCGCCGCCAGGACCTGGAGCGCGCCTACCTCGACACGCTCGCGCAGATACCGGAAATGGTTGCGCCTTCGGAAGAAGAGAAAGCCATCATCCTGCAAACCCTGATGGAGCTGGATCAGTTGCTTGATGGCCTGCCGCGCGTCGTCAAACGCGCATTTCTGCTGGCGCAGGTCGATGGCCTGACCTATCCGCAGATCGCCGCCGAACTGGGCATTTCCGTGGCCACGGTCAAACGTCATCTGAACAAGGCAGCGATGCGCTGCTACTTCGCCCTGTGAACCCGTCGATGGATTTTTCCGCGCAGGTCGCCGAACAGGCGGTGCACTGGTTGCTGGAAATGCAGCAAGGCCCGTTGAACCCGCGCCAGCAACAAGCCTGGCAGCAATGGATCGATGCCCACAGCGAACACCGCCGCGCGTGGGAGCACATTCAGCGGGTCAATTCGCGGTTGCGCGGGTTGTCGTCGCCACTGGCCCACGCCGCACTGAATGCGCCGAAGTCCGGCAGCCGTCGTCAGGCGCTGAAGGTGTTGCTGATTCTCGGCGCCGGTTCGGCGGTCACCTGGGGCATGCGCGAGCACAATCCGTTGCCATCGCTGCTGGCCGATTACCGCAGCCCGATTGGTCAGCGGCGCAAGATCTCGCTCGGCGCCGACGGCCAGTTGCAACTCAACACCGCCAGCGCGGCGGATGTCCGGGGCGATGGTTTGATCCGTCTGCTCGAAGGCGAAATGCTGCTGACCGCCACGCAATCCTTCGACGTGCAAACCGCCCAAGGCGTGCTGAAAACCCAGGGTGCGCGAATAAACGTACGGCAGTTTGCCGACCGCACGCAGATTGCACTGTTTGAAGGTCGGGTCGAATTGAACGCACAAGGTCGCGCGCCGATGCTGCTGCCGGTCGCCCGACAACTGAGTTTCAGCACCACCGGCGTCAGTGCGGCAAAACCGCTTGACGCCAACAGCGGTGCCTGGGCCGACGGCATGCTGGTGGCCGCGCACATGCGTCTGGGCGACTTCCTCGATGAACTCGGTCGCTACCGTCGCGGGCAGCTCCATTGCGATGCGAAAGTGGCTGACCTGCTGATTTCCGGGACTTATCCACTGGACGACAGCGAGCGGATTCTCGATCTGCTGGAAATCAGCCTGCCGGTAAAAGTGAGGCGCTTCACCCGTTACTGGGTGACGGTCGAAGCTAAAGCCTGATCGTTCCCACGTCGAAGTGTCGAACCGTCCGCGTGGGAATGCAGCCCCGGGACGCTCCGCGTCCCCTGCAAAAATAAATGAGCCGTTTTTCAGATCTGGCGTGACAGAGAAGGAAAGCCCCCTTGATTCAACCTTCTCAGGACCGTCCTCCATGCACCCCACTCGCCTCACGCCGCTGGCCCGAACCCTGCGCAACCTCGTCCTCGGCGCCAGCCTGAGCTTCAGCGCCCTGCCCCTTGCGCAGGCCGCCGAAACCAAGGCTTATCACATCGCCCCGTCGACGCTGGAAAATGCCCTCAACCAGTTCGGCCGTGAAGCCGGTGTGCTGATTTCGTTCGGCTCGCAAGTCACCAGCGGTGTGCAAAGCCGTGGACTGGAAGGCAACTACACAGCGGAACAAGGTCTGAACGCGCTGCTCGAAGGCACCGGCCTGCAAGCCCGCGCCGAGGGTGGCAATGCCTTCAGCCTGCAACCTTCGAACGACAGCGCACTGGAGCTGGACACTTCGAAAGTGGTCGGCGACTGGCTGGGTGAGGCTGCGCAGGTCAACGTCTTCGAACATCCCGGTGCCCGTGACGTGATCCGCCGCGAAGAGTTCGAGCGCCAGGGCGCGACCCAGGCCCGCGATGTGCTCAACCGCATTCCCGGCGTCAACGCACCGGAAAACAACGGCACCGGCAGCCACGACATGGCGCTGAACTTCGGCATTCGCGGCCTCAACCCGCGCCTGGCCGCACGCTCGACGGTGTTGATGGATGGCATCCCGGTGCCGTTCGCCCCTTATGGCCAGCCTCAGTTGTCGTTCGCGCCGATCAGCATGGGCAACATGGATGCGGTGGACGTGGTGCGCGGTGGCGGCGCCGTGCGTTACGGCCCGCAGAACGTCGGTGGCGTGGTCAACTTCGTGACCCGGGCGATTCCGGACGAGCCGACCGTCAAGGGCGGTTTCCAGACCGAAACCAGCCCATCGTCCAGCCATGACGGCTTCAAGACCAGCGCCAACCTGCTGGCCGGCGGCACCAATGCCAACGGTCTGGGTGGCGCGCTGTTGTACTCCGGCACTCGCGGTGGCGACTGGCGCGAACACAGCGATACGGAAATCGACGACCTGATCCTCAAGGGCAAATACCAGCTCGACGAGGCCAACAGTTTCAACGCCATGGCTCAGTATTACGAAGGCAAGGCCGACATGCCCGGCGGTCTGAATGTCGCCGACTACGATGCCGATCCGTATCAGTCGACCCGGCCGAAGGACCAGTTCTGGGGCCGTCGCACGATGTTCAATGTCGGCTATCGCTATCAGGAAGATCGCCGCGAGTTCACCGCCAATACCTTCTTCACCAAGACCCTGCGCAGCGGTTACCTGGACCAGGGCTCCTTCCTCTCGCTGTCGCCGCGCGAGTATTGGGTGCGCGGTCTGGAAACCCGCTTCGCTCAAGGCTTCGACCTCGGCGCCACCAGCCATGAAGTCGGCGTCGGTTATCGCTACATCAACGAAGCCGGCCACGAACTGCGCTATCGCACCCCGATTGCCAGCAACGAGTATCCGACCACCAACAGCCGCAATGACCGCGACACCCGTGGCGGCACGGAAGCCAATGCATTTTTCGTCGATGACCGGATCGACATCGGCAAGTGGACCATTACCCCGGGCGTGCGCTACGAGATGATCGAGTCGCAGCAGACAAACAATCTGACCAACGTCAAATACAAGGGTGACTACAACACCGCGCTGCCGGCGCTGAACGTGCTGTATCACCTGTCCGACAGCTGGAACCTGTACGCCAACACCGAAGGTTCGTTCGGTAGCGTGCAATACAGCCAGATGCCCAACCGCGTCAGCAGCGGCGAAGTGAAACCGGAGAAGGCCCGCACCTGGGAACTCGGCACCCGTTACGACAACGGTGCGCTGCGAGCGGAGATCGGCGCATTCCTGATCAACTTCGACAACCAGTACGAAAGCAACCAGACCAATGATTCGGTAATCGCCCGTGGCGAAACCCGGCATCAGGGCATCGAAACCAGCGTCAATTACGCTCTCGACGACTTTAGCCCGGCGCTGGCCGGCTTCGATGTCTATGCCACTTACGCCTATGTCGACGCAACCATCCGCGAAGATGGGCCAAACAAGGGCAATCGTGTGCCGTTCTCGTCGAAACACAAAGGCACGATCGGCGTCGGTTACACCGAAGGGCCGTGGAAACTGAACCTGGACAGCAGCTTCCAGAGCGACCAGTTCGCCGACAACGCCAACACCTCGAAAGAAAGCGCCGACGGCAGCACCGGCAAGATCCCGGGTTACATGCTGTTCAGCAGCCGCGCCGGTTATGACTTCGGGCCGCAGCTGTCGGACCTGAACGTGGCGGTGGGGGTGAAGAACATCTTCAACACCCAGTACTTCACCCGCTCGTTCGATGACAACAACAAGGGCAAGTATGTCGGTGAGCCGCGCACGGTGTACGTGCAGACCTCCGTCGCTTTCTGATCCCTGCTGAAAACAGAAAGGGCCTGCAATTGCAGGCCCTTTCTCATTGGGTGGCTTGGAAAATCAGCGCATCAACTGTTGATCGCTGCCTGTTCGTTCTCGTCAAACTCTTCCGCCAACAGCTTGTCATTGGCTTTGCTTGTGAATGGCACCACAGCGGCTCGCGGTTTGCCGCGCAGTTTGCCAAACAGGTGCTCCAGCGCGTGCTCCAGTTTTTCGGCTGCACCATCGATCGCCTGTTCCAGCGAATCGGCTTTGTGGGTGACGGAAATCGGTTGATGGCCTTTTGGCCGCGCTTCCAGTTGGCAGCGCAAATCATGAGGACCTGGTTTGTCACCGTTCTCGTCGCTCAGATGGACTTCGACACGGGTCAGGTCTTCCTCATAACGGTCGAGCGTGCTCTCAATTGTGGTTCGTACCCACTCCTCCAGTCGTTTGCTGCTTTGAATATGGTTGTCGCTGTTGACTTGGATTTGCATAGTTCATCCCTTATTTCAGCTAGCTCGCAAGAGGCCTGGAACAGGATTTCGTGACCTCTTGATTACAACAATCGGCCCGCCGGACGAACATTTCAACCCCTTAAAAAAGATAAATATTCATTCGCAAAAAAAGCCGGACAACCGAGTAAAGCGCTGGTAAGGTCGGGAGTTGGGTCGCCCCACCACCCCGAAAAATCTGCTCACAATTGGCCATCACCCAACGGGTGCAGGCTGCGAAAAATCCCCGCCTCTTCCACCAGCCAGTCATGCACCGCCCGCACGCCCGGATGGCTCAGGGCCCCCGGCGCATAAAGCAATACATAGCGCTTGTGATTGGGCACCGAAATCCCGAACGGCACGATCAACGTCCCCCGCTCCAGCTCGTCGTTGAGCAACGTGCGCCGGGCAATCGCCACGCCCATGCCGGCAATCGCCGCTTCGATGGTCAGGTGGTTGCGATTGAACGTGTGCCCGCGCCGCACATCCGCGCCCTCGAAACCGATGGCATTGAGATAAAACTCCCACTCCGCGTATTCATAGCTGCCGCGCCAGGCGGTGATGTCGTGCAGCAGCGGAAAATGCACCAGATCCGCCGGCCCGTGCAGCGGCGGCCGTCCGCGCAGCAGGCCCGGCGCGCACACCGGGAAAATCTGCTCGTCGAGCAAGGCTGTGGATAACAGTCCCGGATAACTGCCGTCGTTCAGGTCGATGGCCAGGTCAAAATCCCCTTCATGCAACGGCACGCTGCTGTCCTCGGCCACCAGCCGCAACTGGATGTCAGGGTAACGCTGTTGCAGGCGTGGCAAGCGCGGGGTCAGCCATTTGCTGAGGAACGACGGAATCGAGCGCACTCGCAGAATCCCGCTGATCATCCCCGCGTCGAGGCGACGCAATTCCGCGTCGATGCTGCCGTAAGCCTCGTTGACCGTGATCGCCAGTCGCTGCCCTTCCGCGCTCAACTCCACGCCCCGCGCACGGCGATGAAACAGGCGAAACCCCAGTCGCTCTTCCAGCTGTCGGATTTGCTGACTCACCGCCCCCGGCGTGATGTGCAGTTCCTCGGCACAGCGGGTGAATGACAGGTGCCGCGCGGCACAGGAAAACACCTGCAGCCAGACGTAAGTCTGGGCATGCAATTGACGACTCATGGTTTAGTCCTGCTAAAGGCTTACTTAGGAAATTTCGTTAGTCACGTTGAAGCGAGGTAGGCAGTATCGCCGACATTGCGCTTGTCCTACAAAAAATGGCAGCAATTCCTACTCCATTGCTTGTAAGGGTTTAGCATGGCTATCAGTGTTTTCGATCTATTCAAAGTCGGCATCGGTCCGTCCAGTTCCCACACCGTCGGCCCGATGCGCGCCGCCGCGACCTTCGCCCAGGCCCTGATCGACCAGCATTTGCTGAACGATGTGCAGCGGGTGGAAATCCGCTTATATGGCTCGCTTTCGGCCACCGGCGTCGGCCATGCCACCGACCGCGCAACGGTCATGGGCTTGATGGGCGAATGGCCGGACAGCATCGATCCGTCGACCATCGAGCCGCGCATCCAGCAAGTGCGCGAGACCGGCCAACTCTCTCTGGCCGGTAAACGCTCGATCACCTTCAACTGGCAGCACGATCTCCTGCTGCTGGACGAGAGCCTGCCCTACCACCCCAACGCCATGTCGCTGACAGCCTTCGGTGCATCCGGCCAATTGTTCGAGCAGACGTACTACTCGGTCGGCGGCGGTTTCATCATCGAAGCGGCCGAAGCCGAATCCGGCGCAGCGCCGGCCGGCGACGTCGAGTTGCCTTACGAATTCTCCAGCGCCGTCGAACTGCTGGCGCTGTGCAAGCAGCACAACCTGCGGGTGTCCGAACTGATGATGGCCAACGAACGGGCCTGGCGCAGCGACGCCGAGATCCGCCAGGGCCTGCTGCACATCTGGTCGGTGATGCGCGAATGCGTCGAGCAAGGCTTGCGCCACGAGGGCATCCTGCCCGGCGGTCTGAATGTGCCGCGTCGTGCGGCGAAATTGCACCGCAGCCTGCTGGAAATCGGCAAGCCGAACGTCATCAGTTCGACCCTGTCGGCGATGGAGTGGGTCAACCTGTTCGCCCTCGCCGTCAACGAAGAGAACGCCGCCGGCGGGCGCATGGTGACCGCGCCGACCAACGGTGCCGCCGGGATCATCCCGGCCGTTCTGCACTACTACATGAAATTCAATCCGGATGCGTCGGACGACGACGTGGTTGCGTTCTTTCTGGGCGCGGCAGCGGTCGGCATCCTGTGCAAGAAAAACGCCTCGATTTCCGGCGCCGAAGTCGGCTGCCAGGGCGAAGTCGGCTCTGCCTGCGCCATGGCCGCTGCGGGTCTGGCCGATGTGCTCGGCGCCACCCCGGAGCAACTGGAAAACGCCGCCGAAATCGGCCTGGAACACAACCTCGGTCTGACCTGCGACCCGGTCGGCGGCCTCGTGCAAGTGCCGTGCATCGAGCGCAATGCCATCGCTGCGGTAAAGGCGATCAACGCTACACAAATGGCCCTGCGCGGCGACGGCAAACACTTCATTTCCCTCGACCGGGTGATCCGCACCATGCGCGATACCGGCGCCGACATGCATGACAAATACAAAGAGACTTCACGGGGCGGCCTGGCCGTGAGCTGGGTGGAGTGCTGAGGAGCACTCCCTGACCGCCCGTAACACGTGAGCCCGAGCAAGAATAATAACGAGGCAAAAACGATGACCGATGTACGCACACCCGCTGCCGAAAATCCCGCTATAGACCGCACACGCAATACCGAAACCGCCCACAAGGGCTGGAGCAAATTCGACACCACCTGGATGCTCGGCCTGTATGGCACCGCCATCGGTGCCGGCACCTTGTTCCTGCCGATCAACGCTGGTGTCGGCGGCTTCTGGCCGTTGCTGATCCTGGCATTGTTGGCGTTCCCGATGACCTTCTTCGCGCACCGGGGCCTGACCCGCTTCGTGCTCTCGGGCCGCTCCGGTGACATCACCGAAGTGGTGGAAGAACACTTCGGCATCGGCGCCGGCAAACTGATCACGCTGCTGTATTTCTTCGCGATCTTCCCGATCCTGCTGGTGTACAGCGTGGCGCTGACCAACACCCTCAGCAGCTTCCTCGAACATCAATTGCACATCGCCCCACCGCCACGCGCGGTGCTGTCGCTGGCGCTGATCCTCGGCTTGATGGCCATCGTCCGTTGCGGTCAGAGCGTGATCGTCAAAGCCATGAGCGTGCTGGTCTATCCGTTCGTCGCCGCGCTGCTGTTGCTCGGCATCAGCCTGATTCCGAACTGGAACGGCGCATTCTTCGCCAGTGCTCAAGAACCGATGGAAATGTCGGTGCTCCTCAAGACCCTGTGGCTGGCGATCCCGGTGATGGTGTTCTCGTTCAACCATTCGCCGATCATTTCCGCGTTCGCCGTCGAGCAGAAACAGCGCTACGGCGAGCAGTCCGAACGCAAGAGCAGCGGCATCCTCGCCATGGCTCACGGCATGATGGTCGTCACGGTGATGTTCTTCTGCTTCAGTTGCGTGCTGGCGCTGTCGCCGGCGGATCTGGCAGCGGCCAAGGCGCAGAACATCTCGATCCTGTCGTACCTGGCCAACCACTTCCAGACCCCGGTCATCGCTTACGCTGCGCCGCTGATTGCGTTGGTGGCGATCACCAAGTCCTTCCTCGGCCATTACATCGGCGCCAGCGAAGGCTTCCAGGGCATGATCGTCAAAAGCCTGCGCAGCCGTGGCCGGGTGATGTCGGCGAGCTGGCTGAACCGTGCGACCGCGCTGTTCATGATCCTCAGCTGCTGGGCCGTGGCGACCTTCAACCCGAGCATCCTCGGCATGATCGAAACCCTCGGCGGGCCGGTGATTGCCTGCCTGTTGTTCCTGATGCCGATGTACGCCATCCGCCGTGTGCCAGCCTTGCGCCAGTATTCGGGCCAGGCATCCAACGTGTTCGTGGTGCTGATCGGCCTGATTGCACTGTCTGCGATCATCTACTCGGTTCTGCCCTGAAACGGGCCGCAAACGAAGAAGGCGAGCCAGGTGCTCGCCTTCTTTTTGGCCGGATTCATTGTTCGACAATATTCCCGGCATGTCCCTTGCTACATCGCTGAAGGAGACAGGACCACGGAAAGGCCGATGGTCAGGTTTGGCGAACCAACCCAATCAAGGCCGGTCAACAACTGCACGTTCAATCAGGCGGTGACGCATCATGGACAATCCTTTTCAGATCATTACCGATGCCTTCGCGCCGGACTATCAGATCAATCTGAGCATTCAGGGCCTCGACGGCAGCATCATGCTGACCCTCTCCAAAAGCGGGCGGATCGTCGCCAAACGGATGATCAGCGCCGAACAGCGCAATGACCCCAAGCGCCTTAAACGCCTGGTGCAAAGCATTCAGTTCGGCATCGCCATCGAACAGGGCCACAGCGCCATGGCGGTACTCGACGCCATGACACGCGGCGACGGAATCGCTCCGCCACCGCGCGGGGTCAAGCACCAGCCCCGGCCAACGGCCGGCCTTTAGAGTTCGCCCTTCTCCACTTCCGGATGTTCACTGGAGCCCGTGCCGATCTTGCGGTGCGGATTCTCGATTTTCACCGAAGGGAATTGCGACGAGGCGTAACGCACCACCAGGATCGAGAATGCGAGCAGCAGAATCCCGCCGCACAGGTAAATGATCCCCATGTCCGGCGGATTGTGGTGCGAGACGTTGGAGATCAGCAGGCGCGTCAGTGCCGTGATCGCCACGTAGATCAGGAAGCGCACCGGCATGTGGTTGGTCTTGAAGTAAATCCCGACCATCGCCCCCAGTTCCAGATAGATGAACAGCAACAGAATGTCATCGATCTTGATGTGCCCTTCCTCGAGCATCCCGAGAAACTCCATCACCGCCGCCCATGCGGTTACCGCACCAATGGCGAACAGCGCCAGGTAGTGGAAAGTCTCGACGAACAGGTTGCCCAGGGACTCGGCCAGTTGATGCACGTTTTGCCGCAGTTTCTCGGCCCAGTTGATTTTCACGATGAAGGTTCCTTAGCCCGGTTCGAGCGGATGTTGCTTGCTGGACGTGACGGTTATTGCGCACGTACGCAGATGCATGCAGAAAAGAGGCCACGCCATCATGGCGAGCCGCCGCGAAACCTGCGCCGTGGCGTTTGGTCGCACCTGTGCGCAGACGTCGGGCTGACAAAATCCGAATCCGGTCTACATTGAAAAGCCACTACCCAAAGCGCAGGGATTCGCTTATCCTTTTCGCTGTATATAGATACAGTAGTCGCAAAGACAACTTAATGTGAAGGCATGTGAGGTGGTGAATGGCCGTCGAAGTGGTATACCGCAGCAGCCGAGATCTGGAGCGCTTGTTCATGGATAAAGCCGAAGCTGACCGTCATGACAAAATGCTCGAACTGGCCGAACTGTTGGCCGAAGTGCTGGAAAAAGCCGTTCCTTCGTTGAGCGAGCAGCAAGTGGAAGAAGTCGGGATCTTCATGGCGAAGAACCGCGATGTGTTCGCCCGGGCGTTCAAGAGCCAGCCTGATGCCCTGTCGGAGCTGATCAACGCACCGGCGGCACCGGTTGTGGCGACCGAAACGGCCGAAGTGGCCGAACCGGCAGAAGCGCCAGCCAAACCTGCAAAAGCGGCGAAGGCTGCGAAGTAATCGGCATCTGAATTGAAGCCTCTGAATTGAATAGCCCCTGAGTTGAAAGACTCAGGGGCTTTTTCATGTCCGGACAAACCTCAGCGGTACAACACCTTTTCCGCCAGCTCGTCTGCCACCCGCGCGGGTGAACGTTTTTCCGCCTGGGCGTGGGCGAAGACTTCGGTCAGGCGCGAACTGATCTTCGACAGGTGCGCGGTGATGGTTGTCAGTTCGTCGCCCCGATGCTTGAGGGAAACGTAGATCAGCCCGCCGGCATTGATCACGTAATCCGGCGCATACAGGATGCCCCGCCGCTCCAGTTGATCGGCGACGTCCAGGTGCGTCAGCTGATTGTTGGCCGAGCCCGCCACCGCCGAGCAGCGCAACTGGGTGACCGTGTGGCTGTTGAGCACCCCGCCGAGGCCGCACGGCGCGAGGATGTCGCACGGCGTACTGAGCAAAGCGTCGTTGGCAATCGGATGGGCGTTGAGCTGCTCCATCGCCAGTTGCACCTTGCCGTGGTCGATGTCGCTGACCAGCAGTTCGGCACCGGCAGCGTGCAGCTGTTCAGCGAGGGCATAACCAACATTGCCCAGTCCCTGGATCGCCACGCGCAAGCCTTCGAGATTGTCGCTGCCCAGCCGCGCCATGGCCGTGGCGCGAATCCCGGTGAACACACCCATCGCCGCATGCGGCGCGGGGTCGCCGGCCGAGGTGGTGCTGGTGACATGCTGGGTCTGCTGGGCAATGCAGTCCATGTCCGCCACCGAAGTGCCGCTGTCGATGGCGGTGATGTAGCGCCCGTCGAGTTGATCGATGCAACGGCCGAACGCCTCGAACAGTGCGGCGCGGTTTTCCACATGGGCCGGCCGCACGATCACGGCCACCCCGCCACCCTGGGCGAGACCGGCCAGTGCAGCCTTGTAGCTCATGCCCTGGGCCAGGCGTATGGCGTCCTCGACTGCGGATTCGTCGTTCGGGTAGGCAAGATAACGACACCCGCCCAGGGCAGGCCCGAGGCGACTGTTATGAATGGCAATGACCGCCTTCAATCCGGACACCGGATCAACGCTAAGGTGCAGCGATTCCAGGCGAGTGCTTTGCATGAGAGCGAACATCGGCAGGCTCCCGAATCACTTCTGGTAGACGCCAGTATAGGCTTGCGCCTGAAAATTGCTGAAGCGCGCCGGAATAAGCGCCGCCACTGATCACCGGGTTGTGGCATAACCCGATGGCAGAGCGGCCCGGCACTGGACGAATGGCAAAGACGGGGCTAAAACGAGGCATGCCCCGGAGATTGAGATGAGTCCGCGCCAACGTTTTTTCGAATGTCTGCACCGTTCACCGCCCGCGCTGTTCGAAGCCGCGTTGTGGATGGCCGCCGAACACGACAAACAAGTCGATCCCGAAGCACTGCTGCAGGACTTCAAGGAGCTGCAACAGCGGGTCAGCTATGGATTGCCGTTGCTGCCGGTCAGCGAGCTGGCGCAACCGTTGTTGCGGCGGATGACCGATCTGGGCTTCGCGCAAGATGATTTCATACCGCTGCGCCCACAGGCCGCAATGGTGCACAAAGTCATGCAGACCCGACGCGGCCAGCCGCTGGCGCTGGCACTGATCGCTCTGGAACTGGCCCGTGGCCTGGAGATTCCGCTGGTCGGGGTGAACTTCCCCGGGCATTTCCTGCTCAAGGTGCCCGGGGCCGATCACCTGCTCGATCCGTGCGGCGGACGACGTCTGTATCCAAACGACTGCCGCGAACTGCTGCACCGCCAGTACGGCCACCAGATGAAACTCAGCGCTGACCATCTGCTGACTGCCGAACCGGTGCAGATGCTTCAGCGCCTGTCACGCAACCTGCGCCAGTTGCACCTGACCCACGACGACTTCATCGCCGCGTTGATCGATGCCGAGCGCGTGCTCGAACTGGGTAACGCCAGCGCCGCCGACTATCTGGCCCGGGCCAGTCTGTACCAGCGCCTCGATTGCCCGAACGCCGAGCGTTTCGATCTGGAGCACGCGCTATTGCTCAGTGACGACCCGATTCAGCGACTTCGCCTGACGGAACGGCTGGGGCATCTGCCGCCGAACTCAGTCGTCCACTGAGCAGGGCAGTGGCTGGCGAACGCACCTGAATGATCAGCAACGCCGCAATCACTGCCGGAATCGCGCAGAAGAAGAAAATCTGCTCCACCGGAATGTGCATTGCCAGCAACAGGCTGCCGAACAGCGGCCCGAGAATCGAGCCGAAGCGCCCTACCCCCAGCGCCCAACCGGTGCCGGTGGCGCGCACGTGGGCCGGATAGAAATTGCTGGCGAACGCATTGAGCGTCAGTTGCCCGCCGATGATGCAGAACCCTGCCGCGAACACACAGGCCACCAGATAGCGCGGGTTGTCGTGATTCAGGCCCAGCAGGATCGTGCACAGCGCCGCGCCAGCCAGCACACCGGACAGCAGCCTCACCTTGCTTTTCAACCGGTCGGCGAACCACGCCATGCAGATTGCGCCGAGTGTGCCGGCGAACAGGAACATCGACGTCACCAGGTTCGCTTCGTTGAGCTTCAGGCCACTTTCCAGCAGCAGCGACGGCAGCCAGCTGATCATGAAATACAGCAGGATCAGGCTGACGAAAAACGTGGCCCAGATCAGCAAGGTCGGGCGGGCGTAACCGTTGCGGAACAACTCCACCACGGTCAGTTTGCTGCCCTGCTCGCGCTCGTTCTGCTCGACCGATGCGGCGGGCGGTTGCCAGTCCAGCAGCATCCGCGCGGTGACCTTGCGCAGGCGCGCATACGGTGGAGGGTCACGCAGCAGCCGTGGCAGGGATTCCGGCAGCATCCACCAGAGAAACGGAAACAACAGCAGCGGCGTGACACCACCGGCAAGGAACACCGCTTGCCAGCCGAAACGGTCGATAAAACCCGCCGCGACAAAACCACCCGCCGCCCCGCCGAAGGAAAAACCGCAGGCCGCCAGCGTCACCATCAGCGTGCGCAGGCGTGGCGGCGAATATTCCGACATCAACGCCATGGCGCTGGGCATCGCACCGCCCATGCCGATGCCGCAGATGAAGCGCGCAATCATCAGGGTATTCAGGGAATCGGCGAACACCATCAGCACGGTGAGACTGGCATAGATCAGCACACAGGCGAGCAAAATCCGTCGAACGCCGAAGCGGTCGGCCAGCGGCGTCACAGCAAGGGAGCCGAGGGTCAGCCCCAGCAGGTTGGCGCTGAACACCGGGCCGAATGCGGACTTTTCCAGGCCCCAGTCCTGCGCCAGCGCCGGCACCACGTAACCGAGCACCTGGGCGTCATAGCCGTCGGTAACCAGCAGCAAGGCGAGAAGCATCAGGAGCAACCACTGAAAGCGGGACACAGGACGGGCGTCGAGTGCCGCCCGGAAGCTGGCAATCTGGTTGTGCATCGCAAGGTACCTGTTTTGTTTTTATGATTTTTTGCGGGTAACCGGAATGGCTCCCGTGCGCTGCACGGGAGCCATCAAATGCTACTTCGGCGTGTCCGGCTGATTCGCCGGATGCGCTGCAATGAACGCCGGATGCTCAGCGGCCAATGCGGCCACCCGACGAATCCGTGGATACGCCTCCAGCGATACGTTGAACCGCTCGGCCGCGTACAACTGCGGAATCAGGTAAACGTCCGCCACGCACGGCCACTCGCCGAAACAGAAGCCGCTGTCGCCGATCAACTGCTCCACCGTCGCCAGCCCCTGACTGATCCAGTGGCCGATCCACTCGTTGACCTGCGGCTCGTCATGCCCCAGACCGCGCAGGCGATTGAGCACGCTGACGTTGTGCAACGGATGCACATCGCAGCCGATCACCGCCGCTACGCCGCGCACCTGGGCACGGGCAACGAAGTCTTCGGGCAGCAGCGGCACCTGTGGATAACGTTCTTCCAGATACTCGATGATCGCCGGTGACTGAATCAGCAACTTGCCTTCGTCAGTACGCAGCGCCGGCACCCGGCCCTGGGGATTGATCGCCAGGTACACGGGTTGCCGATGCTCGCCACCGGGCGGTGCGATCAGGTTGACCGGCAACGCCTGATAGTCGAGGCCCTTGAGTGCCAGCGCGATCCGCACCCGGTACGACGAGGTGGAACGGTAATAGGTATAGAGATCCATGAGCCGCTCCTGTCAGCGTGCCGCCAGCACGGTGCCACGGCATTCGCCGAAGCCGATCGAAGCAAAACCTTCGCGGGCGCAGCGGGCGCGCAGGATGATTTCGTCGCCGTCTTCAAGGAACTTGCGCACTTCACCGGACGCCAGCTCGATCGGCTTTTTACCGCCCTCGGTGATTTCCAGCAGGCTGCCGAACTGACCGTTTTCAGGGCCGGACAAGGTGCCCGAACCGAACAGGTCACCGGCCTGCAACTGGCAACCGTTGACGCTGTGGTGTGCAACCATTTGCGCGACGGTCCAGTACATGTAGCGGGTGTTGCTCAGGGTCAGGCGATGGGCCGGCAGATTCTGCTCGCGCATTTTTTCGGTGAGCAGCAGCACTTCCAGCTCGATGTCGAAACCACCGCCATCCTGATCGCGCTTGTCGAGCAGGTATGGCAGCGGCTGCGGGTCGCCTTGCGGACGCGCCGGTTGCGCGGTACGGAATGGCGCCAGCGCTTCGGCAGTCACCACCCATGGCGAAACACTGGTGATGAAGCTCTTGGACAGAAACGGACCGAGCGGCTGGTATTCCCAGGCCTGGATGTCACGGGCCGACCAGTCGTTGAGCAGGCAGAAACCGGCGATGTGTTCAGCGGCGTCACCGATGGCGATCGGCTCGCCCATCTCGTTGCCCTGACCGATCCAGATCCCCAGTTCCAGCTCATAGTCCAGCCGTGCGCACGGGCCGAAGGTCGGCTCGGTCGCGCCGGCCGGCAGGGTCTGGCCTTTCGGACGACGCACGTCGGCACCGGAGGCGCGCACGGTGGAGGCACGACCGTGGTAGCCGATCGGCACGTGTTTGTAGTTCGGCAGCAACGGGTTGTCCGGACGGAACAGTTTGCCGACGTTCTGCGCGTGTTCGATGCCGACGTAGAAGTCGGTGTAGTCGCTGATGCGCGCCGGCAGGTGCAGCTGGCAATCGGCGGCCAGTGGCAGCAGTTTCACGCCCTGGGCTTCAATGTTGCCGCGATGAGTGCTGCCCTCGCTGAACAGTTCCAGCAGACGTTCGCGCAAGGCAACGCGGGCGTCGCGGCCGAGTTCGAAGAACGCGTTCAACTGACCGCCGCGCATGGCTTCTACGGCATTGCGCGCGACGCCGTCGAACAGCCCGGCCTCCAACGCCACTTGCAGATCGAAGATGTGTTCGCCAAGCGCCACGCCGGCGCGCGGTGCCGAACCGTCGTTGCTGAACACGCCCAGCGGCAGGTTCTGCAACGGGAAATCCGCGTGACCGTTGGCCGAGGCGACCCAGCTGCGGGTGATGGAATTCTGAGTCATGGGTTATCTCCGGGTCGGGTCGAACGTGGCGGGCAGCGTGGCCCAACAGGCGTCGTAAGTGGATTGCAGTTGCGGGCAGTCGAGGGCGAAGCGGCTTGGGCGCAGTACCTGGCTGGTCTCGAACATGAAGGCCATGGTGTTGTCGATCTTCGCCGGTTTGAGGTCCGCGTTGATGGCTTTGGTGCAGGTCTCGCCGTCCGGGCCGTGGGCGCTCATGCAGCTGTGCAGGGACGCGCCGCCGGGCAGGAAGCCCTCAGCCTTGGCGTCGTACTCGCCCTGGATCAGGCCCATGAACTCGTTCATCAGGTTGCGGTGGAACCACGGCGGACGGAAGGTGTTCTCGGCCACCATCCAGCGCGGCGGGAAGATCACGAAGTCGAGGTTGGCCAGACCGTGGACGCTGGTCGGCGAGGTCAGCACGGTGAAGATCGACGGGTCCGGGTGATCGAAACTGACGGTGCCGATGGTGTTGAAGCGGCGCAAATCATATTTGTACGGCACGTTGTTGCCGTGCCAGGCGACCACGTTCAGCGGCGAGTGATTGAGTTCGGTGCCCCACAACTGGCCGAGGAATTTCTGCACCAGGGTGGTCGGTTGTTGCAGGTTTTCGTAGGCGGCGACCGGGGTCAGGAAGTCCCGCGGATTGGCCAGACCGTTGCTGCCGATCGGTCCCAGATCCGGCAGGCGCAGCGGCGCACCGTGGTTCTCGGCGACATAACCGCGCGCTTGCGGATCGAGCAGTTCGACACGGAATTTCAGGCCCCGTGGCAGCACGGCGATTTCTAGCGGCGCCACTTCCAGCACACCCAGTTCGGTGGCGATGCGCAGGCGACCCAGTTGCGGCACCAGCAGCAGCTCGCCATCGGCATTAAAAAAAACGCGCTCCATCGAACGGTTGGCGCAATAGTGATAGATGCTGATGCCGGCCGGTTTTTCGGCAGCGGAGTTGGCTGCCATGCTCACCAGACCGTCGATGAAATCGGTCGGCTCGGTCGGGATGTCCAGTGGGTTCCAGCGCAGGCGATTGGGGGTGACTTCACCCAACGGGCCGCCCGCCAATTGCCGCTCCAGTTTAACGAATGCCGGGTGATTGGCCGACGGCTGGATCCGGTACATCCAGGTGCGCCGCGCTTCGCTGCGGGTCATGGTGAATGCGGTGCCGGAGAACAGTTCGGTGTACAGACCGTACGGGGCTTTCTGCGGGGAGTTCTGGCCGACGGGCAGCGCGCCGGGCAACGCTTCGGAGCTGAATTCATTGCCGAAACCGGACTGGTAAGCCAGGGCTGAATCGAGGTTCATGGAGCCTCCTGAACAGGGAGTCGGCATGGCCGGACGCTCTGGATCGGAGGTCTTGGCACGCCGGGGTTATTTTTATCGTAATTCAATTACGCATAACGTAATTTGCTCGCTATCGAGCGTCAAGCTATAAAGACGCCCATTCGTTCCGGGACACGCAGCACCATGGAAAAAACCAGCGACAGCAACGGCAAACAGAAAGTCCGCTCCGCCGAAGTCGGCACCGACATCCTCAAGGCCCTGGCCGAGTTGTCGCCGTCCACTTCGCTGTCGCGTCTGGCCGAACATGTGCAGATGCCGGCGAGCAAGGTGCATCGCTATCTCCAGGCCTTGATTGCCTCGGGCTTTGCCGAACAGAACACCGCCACCAACCACTACGGCCTCGGCCGCGAAGCGCTGCGCGTGGGCCTGGCCGCACTCAACAGTATGGACGTGCTGAAAGTCGCCGCCCTGCCGCTGGCCGAGCTGCGCGACGAACTCAACGAAACCTGTTTCCTGGCGGTGTGGGGTAATCAGGGCGCAACCGTGGTGCACATCGAACCGGCGGTGCGCGCAGTGACGGTGGTGACGCAACTGGGCTCGGTATTGCCGTTGCTCAGTTCCTCCACCGGTCTGGTGTTCGGCGCCTACCTGCCGCATCGGGAAACCGATGAATTGCGCGAACAGGAAATCGCCGTCGGCGGCCATCCGCTGGCGGACGAAAAAGCTTATGAGGCATTGTGCGAACAGATCCGCGAACGCGGTCTGCATCATGTCCACGGCTTGCTGATGCCCGGCGTCGATGCCCTGTCGGCACCGGTGTTCAACGCCCTCGGGCAGGTCGCGGCGGTATTGACCATCGTCGGCCCGACATCGTTGTTCCACGCCGACGAAAACGGCCCGGCGGCGCAGCGGTTATTGGCTGCGACGCGGGCCGTGAGTTGGCGGATGGGTTATCAGCCAGATTGACGAGGCAAGGGGTCAGCCGATGATTCGGGTTTTACTGTCCGCGATCACGTAGGGAGAAGCCACGGCGGTGACATAACCAATCCCCACCGGCACCCCGGTCACGGTCGACACGATCTCGGAAATATCCTTGACTCGCGACAGCAGCCCCACCGCCGAAACAGATCCGCCAACGCCTGCCACAATTCCCACATACAAGAGAATGGAGCTTCTCCACGCCGAGGCGAGATGGTTCTTGCCGGCTTTCTCATCTCCCAGACTGTAGGCAACGATGCCCTGGACGATCGAACGTGTGATGCGCACGATGCTGCTCACCAATCCCACCGGCGGGACAAACAGCGAGACGATATCCACCGCAAGCTCGGTGATCACCATGACCGTGTTCCAGAATCGCTCGGCAGGTGTGGTGGTTTGATAGTCAACGTCGCTGAGCACACGGGAAATCATGCTGTCGAATTCGAACTTGAAATGAGTCACGGCATAACTGTTGTTCAACGCAGGGACCGGGAGAGCGCCTGAAGCGTTTTGGCAGCGAATGACAAAGTTCTGTACGACACCCCTGTGTTCGAGCCTGGTCAGTGCAATGACGTGATTTCCCAGGCCGGCGTCCTTGAGCCCCAGTGTCAAGGATTCGAGCGGGCGGAAACTCAGCCCGTCCGGAGCCTTCGGAATATAGACCAGCAGCTGCAGCCTCCCTGCCACCCGCCGTCCAAACGTATAAGCGCCCTCGATGCGGCGCCCTTCAAGATTCAGCTCGTAGATACCCTCCTGCGGGGTAGTGCCCGACTTGAACGGTTCCAGTTGATGAGGACGGTCATGATCGAGCCCATCGACCAGTCCCGTCAGCCAGTTGAACTGCTCGGAGGACAGAGAGCCCTGCATCTTCTGGGTCAATGCGGCCCTGAGCATTTCGTTCTGCTTGAGCTTGCAGAACAGCTTCGCCTTGAGATCCAGCGACGGACCGTTGGCGAAACGGTCGACCAGATGCCACTCATACATCATGCCCGGCCGCAAACCGATCAACGATTTGACGACCGTCGCATTCAGATTTCCCAGTGAAGAACCATCCCTGGAGACGAATGCCACCTGATCATCACCAGGCCAAAGCTGCCATTGAATGAAGAGCTGGGTAAGCGTCATCCAGTCCTGCCCTTTCACCTTGACATTAACGCGATCAGGATCGATCAAGGGGTGGTTCGGGTCAGAACGACGCAGGTGACTGTTTAACCGTTCCATCACCTGGTCTCGCGAATAAGAAACCAGCGTGGGGATATTCAGCTCGTCTTTCGACAGTTCGTAGAGCGCCTTGAAATCCGTGTTCACTCGGGTAAGCATCTCGCGATCCCCCGACGCCGCATTCCTGTACCAAACGGGCGTGGCCACCTGTTCCTCAGCGATTTCCCAATCGATGATTTCATGGATGGCCCCCATCAGTGGCCCTTCACCGCGCCCCCGAGTCCACTCGACCAAGGTGACGCGCCCCCACCACCCCGGATGAAACACAGGGCGTGGCTCGACATAAGAGAGCTCGTCTTTCACGAAGGCAGCGCGATCCTTGCTGAAAGCCTGAGCGGTCAGGAACTCACGATCACGTGGCTCGAAACCCCAGGAGATGAACTGTCGTTTCAATCCGGTCAGATCGGAGAATTCGTACCATTGCTGCCCGGTCGGGGCACCCGGCGCATACAGCACATGTAACTGGAGGTCTGGCGCAGCACCCCTTGCACGAAACGCAATCATGTCCTTGAACGGCTTGTAGTCTTGACGAAACGCAACGCCAAACGCTTCGACTCCCGAATCGCCATGCAGATACCGCTGCACCAAATTCTGCCCTTGCGGGCCGATGTGTTTTTGCAGGACGGCGGCGAAGTGGCTGAGCGCAATTTCCTGCCCCAGGACTTCGCGCATGGCTTCGCGAATCCGCGCCTGTGCGAAACGCTGATTGCGCTGATTGGCATATTGCACACGCAGATCAAACTGGCGGATGGCGAGTTCGATATTCGAAGCTGTCAGTCGAGGATTGTTGTGAAAGGCTTCGAGCTTGATCGTGTAGGGAGCCGCCGTGTCATGCACGCCGTACATGAACAACTGAGTCAGGGTTTTACGCTCGACATGTTCAATACGCCGCGTGCCAATGCGCAAAGAATATTCCACTTTTACCCAGACAGTATCAGGGTCCACTCGCCGGGTATCGCCCGCGCTGATGTGGGTTTCGACGACTCCGCGCACGTAGTCCTGAAAAGAAGATACCCCTCCCAAGGCCTCATGCAGGTTCACCTGCCCTCTGAGCAGTTCCTTTTCCAGAGAAGCGAATACTTCCTGATGGTTGGCAGTGGCATCCTTCAACCATTGCGGTCGGGCGTTTCGTTTCATCAGGGCCAGTAGTCTGGCGACCCGTCCTCTGGCAGCGTCGATGACCGCCTGCTGCTGAAGGGCGCTCTCGACCGAACGCACGAGAGCAGGCCGATCCCCGCCCGGCACCTGTAACCGGCGAAGAAAGTAAGCAACGTCACGCATTTGTTTATCAAGAAGCTGGGCGGTGAGGGTCTGGAAGATTTCGCCTTGAATGTTCAGGTAACGGATATCCGGAACGCTGCCGACCTGCTCGGCATCTTCCTGTGAAACGCTCCTGAGCAGTTGTGCCCGGGTTTCTGCATTGCCCAGGCGTTGCTGCAACGTTTGATGCATCAAGGCGGGTGTGCGGAATGTTTCCAGGCCGTTCACGCAAGTGTAGAGGACAACCCATTCGTCATCGTCCAGAACCAGTTCGGGGATAGAGCGCCCCGTGAGGTACGTGACAAAGCAGCCGGCCAGCGTTGCGAATCGACCGTTTTCCAGTTGCAGTGAAATACTGTAGGCCGGAGTCAGGGACGTGCCCCTGATGTAAATTGCATAGCTTTCCTCTACCTCCGGCCTGACGCCTTGCATCTGCACCGTTGCGCCAAATTCCTGCCAGAACAGCGCTGCATAGACATCCTGCAGCTGAAGACTGCGCGAAGCCAGATCACGCCCCAAGCCGTCCTTCCCCGAAGAAGCAGCCCAGTATTGCGCCAGCAAAGGCGTGTACTTCTGCGCCAGCGATCCCAGCACATTACCGATCAACGAACCGACGGCTACTACATCCAGCCCGTGAATCCGGTCTTCTTCATCCGTGGAGTCAGGCCAATCGTAGACGCCGTACAGACTGGCGTCATAGACGGGCGCATTGCCGGACACCAGGCACTGCATGAACACGTCCATCAACAACCCGGTCGGTTGTGGATTCGCAATCTCTGGACGCTGGGCGGTAATGTACGTTTTGCTGATATAAATATTCGGTGATAACTGTTGAAGTTCTTTTAACACCAGATCCTGCAAAAGCGATTTGAACGACGGTAGTGCACCCAGCAAACCTTCCAGGCCGTACCTGAGTTTATTGATTTCACTCAGATGGTTTTCTGCCGAAAACCTTTCAACTGTATTCATGATAAAACTCCGTTATTACACAGGATAACCAGACGACAAAACATCGTCCAAGCAGTGCAAACAACTTAACCGGAGCAAAACCAATAAAAAACCCACTGTCCATTGCAAGACATTTAAAAGGACCAGACTTAAAAAAAACAACATACTTATTAACTGACAATTAACAACACAAACCGAGAACTCTCGCGCGCGCCACGGCATGCGTCCGGCGTTCAACGCCCAACTTTGCATGAATTCGCCGGACATGAGTTTTAACGGTATGCAATGAGATGAACAACTTGTCCGCTATTTGTTGATTGGAACTTCCCGCCGCAATCAACCCCAACACTTGCGATTCTCTCAGGCTCAATGAACTTTCATTGTCACCGCCATCAAGAAACGGATGTTCGGGTGATGACTCGGGGCGAATATCCGAAGCGGCTTCGTCAAATTTCATGACCAGACGCTGCAAGTTGAACTGGCAGGCCAACTTGCGCCCCCTGTCGAAATACTGTCGGGCAGAATCCCGATCATTGAGGATCGATGCCACCTCGCTCATTGCCAGCCACTGCTCGGCTTCCAGAACGATCATCCGGCAAGACTGAGCCTGCTCGAGCAGGGACTGCAGCCGCGCCACCGGCTGGTGCGCCTGCTTCAAGCGGGTCTCGGCCAGAATCAGCAAATACTCGATACGCGGGATCAGCTCCAGCGTCGCCGGCGGCGCCTGCCGTCCACGCGGGCCACGATAGTGCCTGAGCACTCGACTCAACGCTTCACGAGCCAGTTCGGGTCGTCCCTGTTGCAACCAGAACTCACTGCTGACCTGCAACAGAACACCGCGATAAACCGTTTCTGGAATTTGCCGCTGCTGCATCAACCGTTCGGCATCGCGCAGGTGCATGAATGCTTGCGAATAATCACTCTGATCAGCGGCCAGCTGCGCCTGACCGAGAAAGCCGTACAGCACGCGCTTGTCAAAGCTGCGCAGGCAGTCGTCGAGCCCCTGCTGAAAGAGTTCGGCAGCCCGCATTGATTGACCCATGCTCAGCGCCAGTCGCCCCCGACGCAAGGCGATACGGCCCAACAGCGGCGTCGGTCGCTCGACGGAGGACGCGAGCATTGCGCAAAGATTGGCCAGCAACTCTTCGGCGCGAGCCAACGCGCCCCGTTGCTCCAGCAGTTGGGCGTGATCGAGTTCCAGCAACGCTTCGAACAGCAATGAGCCTTCCGCCCGGGCCAGGCACAGCGCTTCACGATTTATCGAATGAGCCAGTTCCAGCTCACCACACAGCAACGCTTGCTGAGTGCGGCCCGACAGGCATAACAGACGCGCCGTCCAGGCCTGCGGTGACAAGTCGTTCAAGGCTTGCTCGAAATGTTCGCGCGCCTCGTCCATGCGCCCTTGCAAGTGCAACAACCACCCTTGCTGGGCCTGCCATCGGGCGATCAACTGGCGCTGCTCATCCGCCGACCGTGGCGGCAGGAAGCGGGACAGTTGCGCGATGCACTCACCGGCCTGTTCGAAACGCCCGGCGAACAGCAGCGCCGCCGTGATCAACCCGACCAGTTGCGCAGACCCCACTAACAGTTCCTCGCCGCGTTGCTCGTAAAGACGCAACAACAGCACGACCGTCTGCTCCTCGAACAGTTGCTCGAAACTGAAGTGCTGCAACAGGCTCACCGCGACTTCGTACTCTTCAGCCAGCAGCGCCTGTTCAAAGGCGCATTTCCAATGGCGTCCGGCGGTGAACCACTGACAGGCCCGGCGATGCCAGGAACGCCCGGCAGGCCACGGCTCGCTGCGCATCAGGCGCGACAGCGGGGAACAGACTTGCAACCATTCAGACGAGGCCCGCCAGGGTTCGATAAAGCATCCCAGCGTTTGCAGATCGCGCATCCATTGCGCCCCTTCGCCGGCGCCGAACAAGTGGTCGCACAGGCTGGCATTGAACCGCGGCAAATGCGCCAGCACTCTCCAGGCCTCGGCCAGTTCCGGACTCAGACCGCTGAACAGTTCGTGTTGCAGGTAGTCCAGCAAGGTGTCCATGCGTTGCTGCGGCAAAGTCTTTTGCGACCAGTCGCATTTTTGCATCAACAACATCCGCACCCCGGCGCACCAACCGCCGCTGCGCCGAAAGATGCGTCCGGCCACGCTATCGGCCTGGGCCGGGGACAAGTGGCGCAACACCTGTGCGATCTCGTCACGGGTCAGCGCCAACGCCGCGGCTTCACATTCGTACAACGCATCATCGAGCAACAGGCGCGGCCAGTTGCAGGGCGGACGCCTCCGAGTACCGATCCACCACGTCAGGGCCGGGCTGCTGACCGCCAGCATTCGGTCGAGAAATGCGTCCAGCGCAGGCTCCGGGTATCGGCAGTAATCGTCGAGCAACACCCAGGTCGACGAAGTCCGTCGCGACAGTTCATGCAGCAGTGACGATTCGTCCGATGCGGCCAGCCCCATAGCGTGTGCAAGCCGCTCGCAAAACTCGCCAGTGCCAAGGGACGCACCTGCCAGCGGCAACCAGCACACGGTGCAATTGACCGGCGCCTGTAGCAGGCATTCGGTGAGCAGCGCGGTCTTGCCGCTGCCGGCTGGCGCACAGATCAGTTTGACCCGCGCCGCTGACTCAAGCAGAGCCGCGCAAAGGCGAGGCCGCGCAAGGTGATGGGAAGACAGTCTCGGGAGAAAATCCGCTCGATCCGGAGCGTGGGTCATGGCGGTCATCGGGTACGCCTTTTTATCGTTGTGCGCTCACCCTAGCCCTCTCCCTGCTGCTTGTTGACGAGTATTCAGTACGCTGATTGGCGCCCATAAAAAAGGCGACCGTGCGGTCGCCTTTTGCCTTGCCAATGTATCGAAACCCTTACCGTACGCCCTCGGCGCGCAAGGCCGACGGGGTATAGTCGGCAGCCTTGGCTTCGAAGCCGAATTCGAAGCTGTGCTTCTCTTCGTTCTTCATCCCCAGGGCAATGTAGCGGCCGGCGATGATGTCGTAGAGCGCTTCGAGGGTGTAGGCCTGGGCCTGGTGATCGTAGTAGTACTGAGCATGTCCCTCGGCCACTCGCCACAGCTGTCCGCGACCGTCGTAATGATCGGCCAGCGCCACTTGCCAGCTGTCCTCGTCGATGTACATGTGGCGTTTGGCGTAGATGTGCCGCTCGTTCGGTTTCACCGTACCGACCACTTCCCAGACCCGATGCAGCTCATAACGCGTCAGGTCCTGGTTGATGTGCCCGGCCTTGACGATGTCGTCGTACTTGAGGCTCGGCGAGTCGAGCTTGTAGCTGTTGTACGGAATGTACATTTCCTTCTTGCCGATCAGTTTCCAGTCGTAGCGGTCCGGCGCGCCGGAGAACATGTCGAAGTTATCCGAGGTGCGCAGGCCGTCGGCAGCGGTGCCCGGACCGTCATAGGCAACCTGCGGCGCACGGCGCACCCGGCGCTGACCGGCGTTGTAGATCCACGCCAGACGCGGTTCCTTCACCTGATCGAGAGTCTCGTGCACCAGCAGCACGTTACCGGCCAGACGCGCCGGAGCCGTCACCGACTGCTTGAAGAAGGTCAGGACGTTGGCGGCTTTTTCCGGATCGAGATCCTTCATCAGTTGCGGCACGGCGACCTCTTCTTCGAAGCGGATCGGCGTGTAGCTGCCGTTGGTTTGCGGCGTCACCTGCGTGATGATCCGCCGCAGGTTGCCGCCGTGATAACGGGTGATGTGGTTCCACAACACCTCGACGCCATTTTTGGGAATGGGGAACGCGTAGTAGCGGTTACCGGTGAAATTGGCCAGGCCGTTGCCGTCGTTGATGCTGGTGACGTTGAGCGCGCTGCGTTTGGCCGACTCGTAGATTTCCGGCGGTGCGGCCACGGTGCGATGGCTCGGGTAGACCGGGATCCTGTAGGTTTCGGGGTAGCGCTTGAACATCGCCACCTGGCCGTCGGACAGCTTGTCCTTGTACTTGTCGACGTTGGCGGCAGTAATCGTGAACAACGGTTTTTCGCTGGCAAACGGGTCAGCCAGAAAGCCCTTGCTGTCGACTGCTCCGGCGTTTTTCGGGATACCGCCGGTCCAGGCCGGAATCGAGCCGTCGGCGTTGCCGGCCTTCTCGGCGCCCAGCGGCGTCAGGCTGGTGCCGAGCTTGTTGGCTTCCTCCGGCGACACCGCCGCGATCACATTGGCGGCCAGCAGGCTCAGGGCCAAGACACCGCATTGCAGAATCATCTTGCGCATTGCATTCATCCTTCTCGGGCAGATCAGAAGTTCACACCGAAGCTCAGGGCCACGAAGTCACGGTCTTCGAGGGTGTTGTAGTCACCACCGAAAAAGTCGGTGTAACTGAGGCTCGCGGTATAGGTGTTGCGGTAGTCGGCATCGACACCGACGCTGACAGCCTTGGCGCCTTCGTTGAACAGGCCGTTAGGGCCATAGCCGGCGACGTCGTGGGACCAGGACAGGTTGGGCTTGAGGTTGATCCCACCGATCACGTTGGCGTAGTCGAGGATCGCCCGGGCGCGATAGCCCCAGGAGGTGGAGGTGACGAAACCGTCGGTGTCGCCGCCGAAACCGTACTGGCCGTACACCGAGTCGCGGCCGTAACGCAGCTTGCTGCGCGACTCCAGTCCGCCGACCCGCACCACGGCGGCCTCGCCCACCAGGGTCAGGCGCTCAGCGCCCCAGACCTGATCGAAAAAGTGCGTCAGCGTGCTCTGGATCTGCGTCACTTCCTTGCGTCGGTAGCCCTTGTTGTCGGCCCCCGGCGAGGTAACCAGCGGCGACGCCGTACCGCCGGCAATCGGATTGACCAGCGCCAGGGTCAGGTCGTTGGTGTTGACCTGCACCGGCGCATTGGGCCGATAGCTGATCTCGCCGGTCCAGGCGGTGCCGGTCGGCAACGTGGTGGAGAAACTCGCGCCGTACAGGCGAATGTCTTCCGGGTATTCGAGGTAGTACTGGCCGCGCCCGAGCATCACGCTTTGCGCCAGTCCCGAACCGCTGCCGGGGGCCAGCCGATTGGCGATCCCGACCATGCCCGGCAGCGCCGCGAGGGTCGACAGACCGGCGGTACTGGTGCCGACGGTCGGCGTGCGGCTGTGGTAGTTCATGAAGTAAAGGCCGTACTCGGTGTCATCGCCGAGCCAGCGCAACGCCGTGCCCCATTGCCCGGAATCCCGCGCATCGCGATCACCGCCACGGGGCACGATCACGCCTTCGCGGGTCACCTGAATCGGCTGGCCGAAGGCTGCCGCCAGCGGTGCCAACGGGGCGATCGCCGGGCTGCCGACGGTGTAGCCGTTGTTGCAACCGTCCGCCGCCACGTCGACACCGAAGAAGGTGCCGCAGTTGTCGAGGACGGTCTGATCCCATTCCAGTTGATAGAAGCCCTCGACCGTCAGTTGGTCGGTGAGCCCCTGAGAGGCGAACAGCATGTTCACCGGAATCAGCCCTTCCTTGATCTCCGCACCTGGCCGGCGGAACGCCGAGACGTCGATCGGGTTGATGCTGTTGATCGAGTTGCCGATGAAGGTACTTTCGCCCCAGCTCACCACCTGTTTGCCGGCGCGCACGGTGCCCGGCAGGTCGGCGATGGAATAGTTGTGATAGACGAAGGCGTCGAGGATCTGCGCGCCGGAAGACTTCGCGCCCTCCTTGCGGCCCTTGTCGCTGATCTGTTTGAACTCGCGGTCTTCGTCCTTGAGTTCGAAGTCGTACCAGTACTTGCCGCGCACGAACACACCGGTGTCGCCGTATTTCAGTTCGAGGTCGTGGATACCTTTGAAGATCTTGGAAAAGGTCTCGCCCTTCTTGAAGTTCAACCGCCCGTCATCACCGGTGGACGACTGGCCGGTGCCGCCGTTGACCGTACCGACCAGCGACTTGTCGGCATCGCGCATGCCCCAGCTCGCCCCGACCGACAGCGACGAGTCGAAGGTGCCTTCGATTTCCCCGATATTGAAAGCGACCGCGTGCGCCTGGGCACAGCAACCCAAGGCCACCGCAGCGGCCAGCGCCTGCGGCGTGAAGATGGCGCGCATTGTTGTTTTTGTCATGCGTCTTCCCCGGTGAGTGACAGAAGGCCCCACCCTACTGCCGCGCCACGGCGAGGATAAGCGCACCAAGGAGGTATTCGCGCTGTCGCTCGAAAGGATGAATCCCCGCCTGCGACAAGGCTTTGCGCCCGCCATGAACAGGGTGGATGAACCACTATCAACACAACGGATAATGACTAGGCCAGTGCGCGCCACTGTTACATGCCCCGTAACAGTGCATGTCCGGAATCGCTATTTTTCCCTGAAGCGCCAGCCCTTATTCTGTGCGGGCTTTCACGGCAGACCGCCAGCAAGCACAAAGTCCGCGACCGAGTCGTCGGCAATGATTTCTGATCGATCGAAGCGTTTTTCGATCCCTCACCCCGGTGTTCACTGACGTTGATTTGTAGCTCCTTGATCCAACGTCTTACCTTGGCCGCTGCGTTTGCAGCGGCCTTTTTTATGGGCGGAGCTTTTTATGGACAGAGCTTTTGGCTGGAAGTCAGCGGCAGAGGCTCACGAGGCGAGCGCTCGAAGGGGTAAGCAGGACCGGGAAAGTCCTGCCGAATAACTCAAGAATCAGAGCGAATACTTCTGCAGATTCCCCATCATTTCCTTCAGCGCTTCGATGTTGTCCTTCGGATGCGCCGCGCCTTCGAAATCACAGATCTGCTGCCAGTGCGCCGCGACATCTTCCGGGGAAAACCCGACGCGAGGATCGAACCCGGCACCGAGGCTGCGCTCCCAGCGCACCTTGCCCATCCAGCCGCCGCCGACTTCGAACAGGCCGGAAGTTTCCTGGCACTGTTCGCTGGCCAGGTACACCACCAACGGGCTGACCAGTTCCGGTTTGAGTTGTTCGAACACCTGGGGCGGGATCAGGCCTTCAGTCATGCGCGTACCGCCGGTGGGGGCAATGGCGTTGACCAGGATGTTGTTCTTGCGACCTTCGATGGCCAGGGTGCGGGTCAGGCCGTAGAGACCGAGTTTGGCCATGCCGTAGTTGGACTGGCCGAAGTTGCCGTAGATGCCCGAGGTCGAGGCGGTGAAAATCACTCGCCCGTAGTTTTGCTCACGCATGTGTGGCCATGCGGCGCGGGTCACCTTGTAGGCGCCTTCGACGTGGACGCGATAGACCAGATCCCAGTCGGCGTCTTCCATTTTGTGGAAGGTCTTGTCGCGCAGGATCCCGGCGTTGTTGACCACCACATCGACGCGGCCGAACACATCGAGCGCGTTCTGCACCAGTTTGTCGCCGTCGGTGACCGAGTCATGGTTGGCTTCGGCGATGCCGCCGGCCTCGCGGATTTCCGCCACCACGCGATCAGCGGCCGAAGCGTTGGCGCCTTCACCCTGGGTCGAGCCGCCGAGGTCGTTGACCAGCACTTTGGCGCCCTGTTTGGCGAACAGCAAAGCGTGAGCGCGTCCCAGGCCACCACCGGCTCCGGTGACGATCACGACTTTATCTTCGAAACGCACAGAATCATTCATCGGGGCAACTCCAGCAGACCTGAGGGACAGTGTCCCTGAGTGTCAGGCACAGAGCGTGCGGTCACAACGAACACGGCTGAGGCTGAATGGTGCGCGATAAGGCTGGGGGATGATGAAACGTGCCGAGGCGTCAGGCGCCTCGGGCACCAAGTCAGGAGCACGCCACCTTGCGCGGCGGCAACACGAAGTGATCGCGAAATTCGAGGTAGTGTTTGAGCACCTGCACCGGCGCTTCGCTTTGCGGGTAATGGCCGATGCCTGGCAACAGCACGGTGTCGGCGTCGGGGATCAGCTCGCGATAACGCTCGACCATGTGCGCCCCGGAAATCGGATCGACTTCGCCATCGATCACCCGCAGCGGCACCTCGCCGCGCTGCATCGCCGCGACCCAGCGATCACGCTGAACCCGGCGCTCGGGAATGTAGTGAATCAGCTTGTGCATGACGCGTTGCCCGCGATTGCATTCGATCAGGCTCCAGAAATCATCCATTTCGCTTTCGCTGGGCCGGGTGTCCGGGCCGAAAATCTGCTGGAAGCTCTTCACCAGCGCATCGCGGGTGAATGCCCGACCGATCATCCAGCCCAGAGGGCTGAGCAGCAGTTTTTGCGCCAGCAGCGGTCGATGAGTTTCCGGGAACAAACCTCCGTTGAGGAACACGCAACTGGCCACTTCGATCAGGTTTTCGTAATGCCGGGCCAGCAACTCCTGGGCAACACTGTCACCGTAGTCGTGGGCCAGAATGTGCACCGGTTGTTCGACCGACAGATGCGCCAGCAAGGCCTGTTGCAGATCGGCCTGCTCCAGCAGGCTGTAAATGTGATTCAGCGGCTTTGCCGAGTCGCCGAAGCCGAGCATGTCGCAGGCAATCACCCGGTAGCGCTGGGACAGCGGCTGCCACAGGTAATGCCAGTCCCAACTGGCCGTCGGAAAGCCATGGATCAGCAGCAGCGGATCACCCTGCCCGGCCGTCCAGTAACGGATCGGCTGACCACGGAAGACAAACGTCTGGCCGCGTTTGCGCCAGACACTCAGAGGGATCTCGGCGAGAGGCATTAGAGTCTATATCCCGGGTCTTGTTTATCGAGTTTGCGCAGCAGCGCCGGCCAGGCCAGCGCGCCACCCATGCCTTGAGCACTTTTGGTGACGCCGGCGATCATCGCCTTGGCGCCAGCCAGAATCTGCGGTTCGATGGCGATCAGTTCGGCACCGCCAGTCTGCGCCATGACCTGGATGTCGCAGGCGCGCTGGAAGGTGAACATCATCAGGAACGTGTCGGCGATGGTGCCGCCGCAGGTCAGCAGACCGTGGTTGTGCAGCATCAGGAAATTGTTGTCGCCCAGATCCGCCTGCAACCGCGCTTTCTCTTCATGGTTGAGCGCCACACCTTCGTAAGCGTGAAAGGCCAGGCTCGACAGCACGAACAGCGATTGCTGACTGATCGGCAACACGCCCTGCTTCTGCGCCGACACCGCGACACCGGAGGCAGTGTGGGTGTGCAGCACGCAGGCCACGTCGTGCCGCACTTCATGAACGGCGCTGTGAATCGTGTAGCCGGCGGGATTGATTTCGTAGGGGCTGTCCATGAGCTTGTTACCGGCCTGGTCGACCTTCACCAGACTGGACGCGGTGATCTCATGGAACATCAGACCGAACGGGTTGATCAGGAAATCTTCGGTGCCGGGCACCTTGGCGGAAATGTGAGTGAAGATCAGATCGTCCCAGCCATGCAGCGCGACCAGACGATAACAGGCGGCCAGATCGACCCGGGTCTGCCATTCCGCGGCACTGACCTGATCTTTGACGTTCACGGACGAAGGGACGGGGGCTACGCTCACTGTATGCACCTCTGCGTTCTTATTGTTTTTGCGTGTGTCAGCAGTCTAGTCAGCCCCGGACGGTCGCGTAGTTGCATTGGCAGCCAGCTTGATGACTGAACGAGTCAGCGACGCAATCTGCTTGGATCCATGTCAAAGCAACGACGCCAACAAAGGCGCGGCGAACAGATTGAGCAGTCCCGTCAGCACCATCACCAGCCCCGCGACCGAGCCCTCTTCGCCGCCCACTTCATGGGCGCGGCTGACGCCCGCACCATGAGCACCCACGCCGAACAATGCACCGCGCGCCAATGGGCTGCGCAGTGGCAGCCACTTGAGCAGCACACCGCCGAGCATGGCGCCGAACACCCCGGTGAACATCACGAACACCGCTGTCAGCTCAGGCACGCCACCGAGGTCCTGCGCCAGCGGCATGGCGAACGGCGTGGTGATCGAGCGCGGCACCAGCGACAGCGTCACCGAACTGTCCAGCGCCAGCGCTTTCGCGAGGCCGAACGACGTGGCAATCGATGCCGCACTGCCGGCCAGCATGCCCAGCAGCAACGCCGACCAATGCCGCACCAGCAATCGCCGCTGTTGCCAGATCGGCACCGCAAACGCCACGGTGACCGGCCCGAGTACCAGCATCAGCCAATGGGTGTTGCTCGAATACTCGGCGTAAGCGGTGTGCAACGGCACGGCAAGCGCGAGCAGCAACGCGGGAACCAGAATCAGTGGCGACAGCACGTAACGTCCGGTCCGCCGATACAGCCAGCGACTGAACAAATAGGCCAGCAAGGTGAACGCCAGCCAAAACATCGGCATCAGCTCAAGCTTCATGGGACCGCCTCAGGCGCACGGCCAGCTCCACGGTGAACGCGGTCACCAGCATCACCATCAGGGTACTGGCCGCGATCACCAACAAGATCCGCCAGCCGTCATCACGCAGCAATGTGCCGTAATCCAGCAGGCTCATCAGCGCCGGAATGAAGAACAGCAGCATCTCGGCCATCAACAGGCCGGCGCCCATTTGCAGCGCCGCCGGTTTAATCCAGCCGAACGCAAAGCCCAGCAGCAATAGCGCCATGCCGATCACGCCGCCGGGAATCGGCCAGGCCAGCCACGCTGCGATCTGGCAGCCGAGCAGGTAAAGAGCGAGCAGCACGGCCAGTTCGGCCAGCAGCCGAGAGAGGTATTTGAGGGTCGAGGCTTTCATCGATGGGCTCCTTTCAGGTGGCTATCTTACGAACCCGGCTACCATCTCCGAAGCGAATTGTTAGACTCAAAGCCATTCCAATCTGGAATCAGGCCATGGAATTCAAACAACTCAGAAGTTTCGTCGAAGTCATGCATCAGGGCGGTTTCACTCAAGCTGCAAAAAACCTGCACATCAGTCAGTCCGCCGTGAGCAAGCAGATCGCCCAGCTCGAACAGAGCCTCGGCACGCCTTTGCTCGAACGACTCGGCTCGCAGATACGCCTGACCGCTGCCGGCAGCGTGGTGCTGCACCGGGCCGAAGGCATGCTGCGGTTGCGCAATGAATTGCTCAGCGAACTGGATGACCTCAGCCAATTGGCACGCGGCGAGTTACGTCTCGGGTTGCCCTTGCTGGGCAGCGATGCATTGTTTGCCGGGCTGTTTGCCGAATACCGACGGCGCTATCCGAACATCAGCGTGCAGTTGCTTGAGGGTGGCAGCCGCAATATCGAACAGGCGGTGCTCAGCGGCGAGCTGGAGTTGGGTGGCAGTCTGCTGCCGAAGGATCCGCAATTCGACTTTCAGCCATTCTGCGATGAACCGCTGGATGCGCTGTTACCGGTGGATCACCCACAGGCGGCAAAAGGTGAAATCGGTCTGGAGGAGTTGGCCGATACGCCGTTCCTTTTGTATCAGCGCAGTTTCGTGCTCAACGATCGCTTGCTCCAGGCGTGCCAGCAGATGGGCTTCACCCCGAGGGAAGGCGGACGCAGTGGGCAGGCGGATTTTCTTGCGGCTCTGGTCGCCGCCGGACAAGGCGTGGTGCTGCTGCCCAGCGTGGTGGCACGCGGTCTGGTGCGGCCAGGCGTGGTGCGCCTGACCCTGAATGCGCCGGACTACTTGCGCTGGGACATCGCTTTCATCTGGCGCCGGGGCGCCTATCTGTCGAAGGCTGCGCAGGCCTGGCTGGCGCTGTTGCGTGAACGCGGGATCAGCCCTTGAGCGTGGCGATCAACTGTTCCAGCCACGGTTCGGCGTCGGTTTCCGGGGTGACGCTTTCGCTGGCGTCGATGCGCAGCATGTCCTGCACTTCGCGCACGCCCAGCTCGCCGAACAATTCGCGCAGTTGCTCGCCGCCGCCGCAGAAGGTGTCGCCGTAGCTGGCGTCACCCAGTGCGATCACCCCGCCGGGCAAACCACGCCAGGCCGCCGGCAGTTGATCGCGAATGGCCGAATACAACGGTTGCAGGTTGTCCGGCAGCTCGCCCATGCCGGTGGTCGAGGTCACGCCGAGCAAGGCTTCAGGGCCAAACGCCTGGAGATCGGCGAGGCTGGCGCGGGAGTTGTAGAAGGTTTCAAAACCGGCGGCGTTCAACAGGCTCTGAGCGTGGCGAGCGACTTCTTCGGCCGTGCCGTACACCGAGCCGGAGAGGATGGCGACTTTCATCAATCTGATCCTGAAACTGAAAAAAAGAGCGGCGATAGTAACAGCCAGCGGCGCCCTGTTGCGATTGGCTCTCGATAAGGGCTGGTGGCCAGTAGACAGCGCCAGTCGATCTTCTAGAATGCCTGCCATCGAACTCCTTGTAAGGCTTCATAGATGATCAATGCCAGTCTCCTGCAAATGGTGATCAACGCGTCGAACGATGGAATCGTGGTGGCAGAAAAAGAAGGTGATCAGGACAACATCCTGATCTACGTGAATCCGGCTTTCGAAAAACTGACCGGCTACACCAGCGAAGAAATTCTCTATCAGGACTGCCGTTTTCTGCAGGCCGGGGATCGCGACCAGGCCGGTTTAGGGGTGATTCGCGAGGCGCTGAAGAACGGTGGTTCCTGCCGCGAAATCCTGCGCAACTACCGCAAGGACGGCATGCCGTTCTGGAACGAACTGTCTCTTTCGACGGTAAAAAATGCCGACGACGGGCAGACCTACTTCGTAGGTGTGCAAAAGGACGTTACGGTTCAGGTCAAGGCGCAGCAGCGGGTGGCGCAACTGGAAGCCCAGGTTGCGGCACTGGAAGCAGAAATTGCTGCCTTGAAAGCGACGAACGGCGAAAACAAAACAACGAACTAATTGTCATTAACTACAATCACCAATGACTTTGTAATTATTCATTTCGAGTTAGCCATGCAGCGTGACGCCCTCCTGACCCAGGATGAGCTGGATTTCATCCAGACCATGCAACACAACCCGCAACTCAATGTACGGGATGCGACGTCGAGCCTGCTGGTCAATGGTGGTTCACAGATCCGTGATTTGCTCACGCGTCTGGCGGCCCATGAGCAAGTCACCATTCAGGCTAACTTCGAAAATCAGCAGATGACTTTCCCGCTGCATCTGGTGGAAGACGAATTCCACGCCCTGCATCTGCGTCTTGGGGTGCCGAGCATTTATGAAGACGGGCCGATGGTGCGTCCATGGCGCCTGACCCTGGAAGAGCCGGTGGCACTGGAAAACGCCAAGGGCCAGCCAGGTACGCTGTGGGTGCACGAGGTGTCGCACAAAGGCGTGCTGCTGGAAGTGCGCAACAAGACCAAGCCGCCGAAGCACTTTGCCTTGTGGTTCAGCCCGTCGGGCTATGAGCGGATTGCCCTGCGCGGGACGTTCGAACGGGAAACCGAAAGCGGCTTTTATGCTTACGAGCTAAGCCAGAGCGATGCCGACGAAACCGAGCGTCTGCGTCAGTTCATCCTGCAACAGCATCGTCTGACCCACCCTGCCCTGCACACCTGATTCTCAGGTATCCAGCGTCCCTGCGAGGAACTGATTCATGCGCTGGCGCATGGTCGAACCTTCATTGCCCAGACAGCCGACCGATGATCCGGCCAGGCTGTCCTGTGCCAGATCGGCAGCATCCCCCGCCAGCATCAACTGACAATCAAGACTCAGCGCCAGACGATTCAGTCGACGCGGCAGCTCGGGTGCCGGGGCGTGATTGGAAAACAGCACCAGCGCCTCGGGCTTGATCTTCTCGCACACCAGCGTCAGCTCATCGAACGGTTGACCGGTGGTGAGCACACGAACCCCCGCGTCATTGCCGCTGAGAAACAGCGCTGCCACCAACAACTCAAGCTCGCGACACTGACCGGCCAGCGCGCTGACGATCACCTTGCGCGGTTGCGAGCCCCGCAGCACGACGATGCGCTGCAGCACTTTCGCTCGCAAAAAACCATCGAAGAACAGCCACTCGCTGGTTTGTCCGAACGCATCCTGACGCTGGAGCATTTGCAGCCACAGCGGCATCAGAATGTCTTGAAACACGACAGGCAAGGCATAGGTGGAGAAAATCTGACCGTAGACCCGATCAAGCAACTGATCGTCAAACGAACTGACTGCCTGCCGAACCTGTTCCTGCCACTGGAGATAGTCCGCCTGCACCAGATCATCGGGAATGAAGTGGGCCAGCACTTTCATTGGCTCGGTCTTGGCCAGGATCTTGCCGACCTTGCTCACCGAAACGCCCCGATCGATCCAGTCGACGATGCTGCGAACGCGCTCGATATCGGTCATCGAATACAGGCGATGCCCACTCTCGGTGCGCGTTGGCTGGATCAATCCGTATCGTCGCTCCCATGCGCGCAACGTCACCGGGTTCACGCCGGTCAGGCGCGCCACTTCACGTATAGGAAAAAGCTCCTCGCGATCCAGCGCTACGGATGCCTGCGAAGCAGGACGAACGTCTGTAATGACAGGCATTTGTGCGGACACGTCCTTGTTGGAAGAGTTTGTGGGCGAAGTTGGATCCATTCTACTCCTGATGCCCCCGAACGGTTCAAGCGATCAAATGGAACGAAAGTATCGGGTTCGTCACGAAAATAAGGAATAATCCTTGCTTGTCAAAGAACGCAGCCCTCTACCCCGGCGCTGCGTCAGGCGAAACTCCTACCCGGAGCGACGCACCTGCAATACGGAGATACACAATGTCTACTTCCCCCGTCACGCTGATGGTCGCGCGTCGTGTCGCCAATGGTCGTTATCAGGACCTGATCGCCTGGTTGCGAGAAGGCGAACAACTGGCCACCGACTTCCCCGGTTACCTCGGCTCCGGCGTACTGGCCCCGCCTCCCGGCGACGATGAATTCCAGATCATTTTCCGCTTCGTCGACGAACAGACCCTGCACGCCTGGGAACATTCGGCTTCGCGCACCGCATGGCTGGCCCGTGGCAGCGATCTGTTTGCCCACCCGACGGAACATCGGGTCAGCGGGATCGAAGGCTGGTTCGGTGCTGCCGGTCATCGCCCGCCGCGCTGGAAACAGGCCGTGGCGATCTGGCTGGCGTTCTTCCCGGTGTCGCTGCTGTTCAATTTCGTGCTGGGCCCGCTGCTCGCTGAAATGAGCCTGTTGCCGAGAGTCTTCATCAGCACGCTGTGCCTGACCCCGTTGATGGTCTACTTCTTCATTCCGCTGTCGACCCGCCTGCTGGCCGGCTGGCTCAACCCGGCGCCTGCTCGCCCATTGCCTGCCACGCCGTCCACACAAAATCGCTGAAGCCGTCGCTCGCGTCGCTGTTATAGTTTTTGCTCTGACTTCGACGCGAGCCGTACATGACTTCTCCCACCGCTCCCATCCTCATCACCGGCGCCGGCCAGCGGGTCGGCCTGCATTGTGCGCAGCGTCTGCTGGAAGATGGCCATCGGGTGATCTTCACCTACCGCAGCGAACGCCCGGGGGTGAAGACGTTGCGGGATCTGGGCGCCCTCGGGTTGCATGCGGATTTTTCCAGCGAAGCCTCGATCCTCGCGTTCATCACCGAACTGAAGTCCCGCACCGACAGCCTGCGCGCCATCGTGCACAACGCCTCGGAATGGCTGGCGGAAACCGACGACGGCGAAGCCGAAGCCTTCAGCCGGATGTTCAACATTCATATGCTGGCGCCCTACCTGATCAACCTGCATTGCGCCGAACTGCTGCAACGTTCGAGCCCTGCCGACATCATCCACATCAGCGATGACGTCACGCGCAAGGGCAGCAGCAAACACATCGGCTATTGCGCCAGCAAGGCCGGGCTCGACAGTCTCACGTTGTCCTTCGCTGCGCGCTACGCGCCGACAATCAAGGTCAACGGCATCGCACCAGCCCTGCTATTGTTCAATCCCGACGACGACGCGGCGTACCGCGCCAAGGCGCTGGCAAAGTCCGCACTGGGCATCGAACCCGGCAGCGAAGTGATTTATCAGAGCCTGCGTTACCTGCTCGACAACCCGTATGTCACCGGCACGACCCTGACCGTCAACGGCGGGCGGCACGTCAAGTAATACGCCCCCGCGAGGATGCTCCATGACCCGTTCCCTGCCCGAGCATTACCGCGAGATCCTGATCGGTCTCGGTGAAAACCCTGACCGCGAAGGACTGCTAGACACACCGGCGCGGGCGGCCAAGGCCATGCAGTATCTGTGTGACGGCTACGAACAGAGCGTTGAAGAGATCGTCAATGGCGCGCTGTTTGCCTCCGACACCGACGAGATGATCATCGTCGCCGACATCGAGCTCTATTCGTTGTGCGAACATCACCTGCTGCCCTTCATCGGCAAGGCCCATGTGGCTTATATTCCGACGGGCAGGGTGCTGGGGCTGTCGAAGATCGCGCGACTGGTGGACATGTTCGCCCGCCGCCTGCAGATCCAGGAAAACCTCACCCGCCAGATCGCCGAGGCGGTCCAGCAAGTCACCGATGCCGCCGGTGTCGCGGTGGTCATCGAAGCCCGGCACATGTGCATGATGATGCGCGGTGTCGAGAAACAGAATTCGACCATGAACACCTCGGTCATGCTCGGCGCCTTCCGCGAGTCGAGCAACACCCGCCAGGAGTTCCTGCAATTGATTGGACGGAGCAAATAAATGCCACAACTTCAACCGGGAATGGCGCGCATCCGGGTCAAGGATCTGCGCCTGCGCACCTTTATCGGGATCAACGAGGACGAAATCCTCAACAAGCAGGATGTGCTGATCAACCTGACCATCCTGTACGCCGCGCAGGAAGCGGTGCGTGACAACGACATCGACCACGCGCTGAACTACCGCACCATCACCAAGGCGATCATCGCCCACGTGGAAGGCAACCGCTTCGCGCTGCTCGAACGCCTGACCCAGGAGCTGCTGGATCTGGTGATGGCCAACGAATCGGTGCTGTACGCGGAAGTCGAAGTCGACAAACCGCATGCCTTGCGTTTTGCCGAGTCGGTGTCGATCACCCTCGCCGCCAGCCGCTGAACGTGTCTGGCGCTCCGGGCGTCAGACTTTTATCATCCGCGCCACGATTTGACTGCACAGAGCCCATCATGACCGAGCAACAACGCCTCGAACTCGAAGCCGCCGCCTTCCGCCGGCTGGTCGCCCACCTGGACAGCCGCAAGGACGTGCAGAACATCGACCTGATGAACCTCGCCGGGTTCTGCCGCAACTGCCTGTCCAAGTGGTACAAGGCCGAAGCCGACCAACGCCAGATCGAGATCAGCCTCGACGATGCCCGTGAAGTGGTTTACGGCATGCCGTACGCCGAGTGGAAAGCCCAATATCAGCAAGAAGCCAGCGCCGAACAGCAAGCGGCGTTCGCCAAAGGAAAACCCCATGAGTGATCTGAACACCCTGCGCGCCAGCCTCAAGAGCGGCGAACACGTTTTTGCCGACACCCTGTCGTTCATCGCCGCCGGTTACGACTACCAGCCGCAGGCGTTCAACAACGGCGGCGTGGAGAACGCCGCCGGGCAGAACGAAGGTTCGTGCAAGACCCTGGGTCTGGCGTTGCTGGAAGGCTTGAGCGATGAAGAAGCACTGCTGGCGTTCGGCGAACACTACCGTTCGGTCGTGGCAACGCCTGAAGGCAGCGATCACGGCAATATCCGTGCGCTGATCCAGCACGGTCTGGCGGGCGTGAAATTCGAAGCGCAACCGCTGACCCGCCGCTGATTCCCGAGCGAATCGCAGGCATGAAAAAACCGGCCAATTGGCCGGTTTTTTCGTTTCTGCGATCTTAGAACGAAGCGTTCTGCAGACCGTCCAGGTAACGCTCGGTGTCCAGTGCCGCCATGCAACCGGCGCCGGCCGAGGTGATAGCCTGACGGTAAACGTGGTCGGCCACGTCGCCGGCAGCGAAGATGCCTTCGACGCTGGTCGCGGTGGCGTTGCCTTCACGGCCGCCCTGAACGACGAGGTAACCGTCCTTCAGCTCCAGCTGACCTTCGAACAGCGAGGTGTTCGGGGTGTGGCCGATCGCGATGAACACGCCGTCGACCTTGATTTCGTCGAAGCTGCCGTCGTTGTTCTTCAGACGCGCACCGGTCACGCCCATGTTGTCACCCAGCACTTCGTCCAGGGTCGCGTTCAGCTTCAGCTCGATCTTGCCTTCGGCCACACGGGCGTTGAGCTTGTCGATCAGGATCTTCTCGGCGCGGAAGGTTTCGCGACGGTGAATCAGGGTGACCTTGCTGGCGATGTTCGCCAGGTAAAGCGCTTCTTCCACAGCAGTGTTGCCGCCACCGACCACGGCCACCGGCTTGTTGCGATAGAAGAAACCGTCGCAGGTCGCGCAGGCCGAAACGCCTTTGCCCATGAACGCTTCTTCCGACGGCAGGCCCAGGTAACGAGCGCTGGCGCCAGTGGCGATGATCAGCGCGTCGCAGGTGTAGGTGCCGCTGTCGCCGGTCAGGCTGTATGGCTTGGAAGCGAAGTCCACAGCGTTGATGTGATCGAAGACAATCTCGGTTTCAAAACGCTCGGCGTGCTCGCGCATGCGCTCCATCAGCACCGGACCGGTCAGGCCGTGGACGTCGCCCGGCCAGTTGTCGACTTCGGTGGTGGTGGTCAATTGACCGCCGGCCTGCATGCCGGTGATCAGCAGCGGCTTGAGGTTGGCACGGGCAGCGTAGACGGCAGCGCTGTAACCGGCAGGGCCGGAACCGAGGATGATCACTCGCGAATGACGGACTTCAGACATGAACCTGCTCCTGTTGACCGGCCAAGACACCTGGCCGGACGCCGGACTGCCGGCGGGAATAAAAAAGGACTGTGGATAACCTTGGGGAAGGCGTGAGCTCGACAGTCCTGTAAAAAGTTGGGTGCAGCGTATCGAGGGGGGCAAGATTAAGGAAATACGGTTTAACAATCCAGCTCATAGGTGGTCTCTATGCCGACACACTGACGAGATGGACGTCTTTGTTACAGTGAATGTCGATCCCCCTGCCGCGCTTTCACAGGTTCTGCAAAGTCGGTAAGGTCGGCGCGTTTTCCCTTGCTCGGAGCACCTTATGCCCGCCCCTGTTCTGTCCGGCCCGCAATACCTGCGTGAGGGCCTCAAACTGGTCTTGAGCCCTGGCCTGCGCCTGTTCGTGCTGCTGCCGCTGGCCATCAATCTGGTGCTGTTCGTCGGATTGATCTATTTGGCTGGTCACCAGTTCAGCCTGTGGGTCGACACGCTGATGCCGTCGCTGCCCGAATGGCTGAGTTTCCTCAGCTACATCCTGTGGCCGCTGTTCGTGGTGCTGGTGGCGCTGATGGTGTTCTTCACCTTCACCATGCTGGCCAACGTGATCGCCGCACCGTTCAACGGTTTCCTCGCGGAAAAGGTTGAAGTGGTGGTGCGCGGCACCGACGACTTCCCGGCCTTCAGTTGGGGCGAACTGATCGCCATGATCCCGCGCACCCTCGCCCGGGAAATGCGCAAACTCGGTTACTTCCTGCCCCGCGCCATCGGCCTGTTCATTCTCTCGTTCATCCCGGTGGTGAACATCGTCGCCGCGCCGCTGTGGCTGCTGTTCGGGGTGTGGATGATGGCAATCCAGTACATCGACTACCCGGCGGACAACCACAAGCTCGGCTGGAACGAGATGCTCGCCTGGCTGCGGCAGAAACGCTGGCAGAGCATGAGCTTCGGCGGAATCGTCTATCTGGTGTTGCTGATTCCGGTGGTCAACATCCTGATGATGCCGGCGGCTGTGGCTGGCGCGACACTGTTCTGGGTGCGTGAGCGCGGGGCCGAGAATCTGGTGACGCAACGCTGAGGCCGCGTCACAAATCCATCATCCGAACGTCACAACCACGACATGGCCTCAGCCGACACTGAGGCCATGACGACAGCTCTACATATCACCCTCATCAGCGAAACTTTCCCACCGGAAATCAACGGCGTGGCCAATACCCTTGGCCGCTTGTGCGACGGTTTGCGCGCACGCGGGCATCGGGTGGAACTGGTACGACCGCGTCAGGCTGACGATCCGCAGCGAAGTGAAGATGACTCGCTGCTGCTGTGCCGAGGCTGGCCGTTGCCGGGTTATCCGGGGCTGCAATGGGGGCAGTCGTCGATGCACAAACTGCTGCGACGCTGGACGCGCCAGCGCCCGGACGTACTCTATATCGCAACCGAAGGCCCGCTCGGGCTGTCGGCACTGCGCGCGGCACGCCGACTCGGTATTGCCGTGGTCAGCGGCTTTCACACCAATTTCCAGCAATACACCCACCAGTACGGGCTGGGTTTGCTGACCCGCGTGCTCACCCACTATCTGCGCTGGTTTCACAATCGTTCGGCCCTGACCCTGGTGCCGAGCGTCAGCCAGCGCCTGGAGCTGGAGCGTCGCCACTTCGAACGCCTCGCGCTACTGTCCCGGGGTGTCGACAGTCAGTTGTTTCACCCGGCCAAGCGCCTGAATACCTTGCGTGAGCAATGGGGTCTTGGCGAGCAGGACATTGCGGTCATTCACGTAGGACGCTTGGCGCCAGAGAAAAACCTCGGTCTGCTCAAGCGCAGTTTCGAAAAGCTCGCCGGCACTTACCCACAACGTAATCTGAAGCTGATCGTGATCGGCGACGGGCCGCAACGAATGGCATTGGAAAAGGAACTGCCCGAGGCGATTTTCTGCGGCTCGCAACGTGGCGAAGCACTGGCGGCGCACTACGCATCGGGGGATGTGTTTCTGTTTCCGAGCCTGACCGAAACCTTTGGCAACGTCGTGCTGGAAGCGCTGGCCTCAGGCCTGGGGGTGGTGGCTTACGACCAGGCCGCGGCGGCCCAGCATATTTGCCATGGCTACAACGGTGTGCTGGCGATGCCCGGGGATGAAGAGGCGTTCTGCGAGGCAGCAGCGTGGCTGCTGGAAGAAGACGAAAGGTTGCGCTGCGTGCGCCTGAATGCACGCCAACACGCCAGCCGCCAGGGTTGGGCGGCTATCGTCGAACAGTTTGAAAACCATTTGTTGGGGGCTTGCCGCGACCTGCGCGACAAGCCTCCCACAACGATCAAACCAGCGTCATCAACGCCTCACGGCTGAACGGCAGAATGTCCTGCTCGCGGCCTTCGCGCACTTTCTGCGCCCAGTCCGGATCCACCAGCAGCGCACGCCCCACCGCCACCAGATCGAACTCGTCGTTGTTCAGACGCTCCAGCAGTTTTTCCAGACTGGCCGGTTGCGCGACCTTGTCGGTGTTGACCATGAACTGGAGGAACTCGCCGTCGAGGCCGACGCTGCCGACGGTGATGGTTGGTTTGCCGGTCAGCTTGCGTGTCCAGCCGGCCAGGTTCAGGTCGGAACCGTCGAATTCCGGCTCCCAGAAACGGCGCGTCGAGCAATGGAAAATGTCCACGCCAGCGTCGGACAACGGTTTGAGGAACTCGCCCAGCGCTTCGGCTGTTTGCACCAGACGCGCGGTGTAGTCCTGCTGTTTCCACTGCGAGAAACGGAAGATGATCGGGAAGCCTTCGCCCACCGCCGCGCGTACGGCCTGGATCAGCTCGATGGCGAAACGCGAACGGTTGGCCAGGCTGCCACCGTATTCGTCAGTGCGCTGGTTGCTGCCTTCCCAGAAGAACTGGTCGATCAGGTAACCGTGGGCGCCGTGGATTTCCACGCCGTCCATGCCAATGCTCTGGGCATCTTTCGCCGCTTGGGCGAAGGCTGCGATCACGTCCTGAATGTCCTGCTTGGTCATGCCGTGCACCACGACCTGACCGTCCTTGAGTTTTTCCGACGGGCCGTAACCCGGCACGCTCGCGTCCGGTTCGGTACCCAGACGGCGCACATTGCCGACGTGCCACAGTTGCGGAACGATCTTGCCGCCTTCGGCGTGAACCGCGTCCACGACTTTTTTCCAACCGGCCAGCGCGGCTTCACCGTAGAAGTGCGGCACGTTCGGGTAACCGTTGGAAGCCTGATGGCCGACGGTGGTGCCTTCGGTGATGATCAGGCCGACACCGGCCGCCGCACGACGACGGTAGTACTCGATCACTTTGGAATTGGGCACACCGCCTGGAGAAAACGAGCGGGTCATGGGCGCCATGACCACGCGGGTCGGCAGTTCGAGGGCACCGAGCTGAAAGGGTTTGAACAAGGCTTGAACAGGCATGGGAGGCTCCACGAAAAATTGATCGACGGTCATGCGATTCATATGACGGCGATAATATGTTTAGTTCCACCCAGCCGCTAGCACTATTGATCTGAATGATTAAGGGTCAAAAGGCAGGCGACAAAAATCGCAGCTCGATGGCTGCGATTTTTGTGTTTCAGCTCAGGGCTTTTTCAATCGCCGTGATCACCGAAGGATCATCCGGCGCCGTGCGCGGCGAGAACCGGGCCAGTACCCGACCGTCCTTGCCGAGCAGGAATTTCTCGAAATTCCAGGTGATGTCACCGGGAAACTCCGCGCCCTCGCCCGCCAGCAGACGGTAGAGCTGATGGCGGGCGTGACCGTTGACTTCGAGCTTTTCCGACAATGGAAAACTCACGCCATAGTTGAGGCTGCAGAATTCCTGGATCTCCTGCTCACTGCCCGGTTCCTGGCCGGCAAACTGGTTGCACGGCAGGCCCAGCACACTGAAGCCTTTGCCTTTGTATTGCTGATAAAGGTTTTCCAGCGCCGCGTACTGTGGGGTCAAGCCGCATTTGGAGGCGACGTTGACCACCAGCACGACTTGGCCCTTGAAGGGTGCCAGCGGTAGCTCCTGGCCATCCAGGGCTGTCAACTTAAGGTCGTGAAAAGCACTCATGACGAACTCCAGATTCCCGTTTTCTACTCGAAACAGCCACTTGGCGAGACCACCAAGGACAGCCGCGGACTAAAAAGGCGCCCTCGGGCGCCTCTCCAGTACTCGAAAGCTTAGCGCAGAAAATCAGTGGTGATGGCCACCTTCGCCATGGACGTGACCATGAGCGATTTCTTCCTGGCTGGCGTCACGGATGGCAACGACCTTCACCTTGAAGTTCAGGCGCTGACCGGCCAGCGGGTGGTTGCCGTCGACAGTCACGTCGTCGCCGTCCAGGTCACGAATGGTGACGATCTGCATCTGGCCGTCCGGCGCCGAAGCGTGGAACTGCATGCCGACTTCCAGCTCGTCAACGCCTTCGAACATGCTGCGGCTCAGGGTGCTGACCAGTTCGGCGGCGTATTCGCCGTAGGCATCTTCCGGCTCGACGGACACTTCCAGATCGTTGCCGACTTCTTTACCTTCCAGGGCTTTTTCCAGGCCCGGGATGATGTTGCCTGCGCCATGCAGGTAGACCAGCGGAGCGCCGCCGGCGGAGCTGTCGATGACCTCACCAGCGTCGTTGGTCAGGGTATAGTCGATGGAGACAGCCTTATTGGCGGCGATCAGCATGGGGCGAGACCTTTTGCATAAGAATGAAGAACGGACAAGTCTAAACAAGGATTTGCCCGAAAGCGAACAGAACCCGGACAGACGGGACGGATTGGCGCCCGTGACCGTCCGCGGATTCCATCAGGACGAGGACGGCCACTGGGTCGCCGAGCTGTCCTGCGGCCACACCCAGCACCTGCGCCACCTCCCGCCCTGGCAGTCCCGGGCTTGGGTCCTGGACGCCGCGCAACGTATTGAAAAAATAGGCCAACCCTTTGCTTGCGGTTGGTGCGCACAAGGCTCGGTTAGCGATAACCTTGGCGACTGAATTGCGGCAGATCGGCACACAGAGACGATCGCCATTGCCATGCACCCTTAGAGAATCCGCATGCAAACTTTTTTTATCGCGCCCACCGACTTTGGTGTGGGTCTGACCTCCATCAGCCTCGGGCTGGTGCGTACGCTGGAGCGTGCCGGGCTGAAAGTCGGCTTCTTCAAACCGATTGCCCAGCCGCATCCGGGTGACACCGGCCCTGAGCGTTCGACTGAACTGGTAGCGCGCACCCACGGCCTGAAACCACCGCAGCCCCTGGGCCTGGCCCACGTCGAGCGGATGCTCGGCGACGGTCAGCTCGACGAGTTGCTCGAAGAAATCATCACCCTCTACCAGCAGGCCGCCATCGGCAAAGACGTGCTGGTCGTCGAAGGCATGGTGCCAACCCGCAGCGCCAGCTACGCCGCGCGGGTCAACCTGCACCTGGCCAAGAGCCTGGATGCCGAGGTGATTCTGGTCTCGGCGCCGGAAAACGAAGTGCTGACCGAACTGTCCGGCCGCGTCGAGTTGCAGGCGCAGTTGTTCGGCGGGCCGAAAGACCCGAAAGTCCTCGGCGTGATCCTTAACAAGGTCAAGACCGACGAGAGCATGGACGCCTTCGCCGCGCGTCTGAAAGAGCACTCGCCGTTGCTACGCACAGGTGATTTCCGTCTGCTCGGCTGCATTCCGTTCCAGCCCGAACTCAACGCTCCGCGCACCCGCGACGTCGCCGACCTGATGGGCGCCCAGGTGCTCAACGCCGGCGACTACGAAACCCGGCGCATGACCAAGACCATCATTTGCGCGCGCACCATGCGCAACACCGTGGATCTGCTCAAGCCCGGCGTGCTGGTGGTGACCCCCGGCGATCGCGACGACATCATCCTCGCCGTCAGCCTCGCGGCCATTAACGGCGTACCGCTGGCCGGCCTGTTGCTGACCAGCGACACCCTGCCCGACCCACGCATCATGGACTTGTGCCGTGGCGCATTGCAGGCTGGCTTGCCAGTGCTGTCGGTGAGCACCGGCTCCTACGACACGGCCAACCTGCTCAACGGCCTGAACAAGGAAATCCCCGTCGATGACCGCGAACGTGCGGAGATCATTACCGACTTCGTCGCCAGTCACCTCGATGCCAACTGGCTGCACCAGCGCTGTGGCACGCCACGGGAAATGCGCCTGTCGCCGGCGGTGTTCCGTTATCAATTGATTCAACGCGCGCAGGCCGCCAACAAACGTATCGTCCTGCCCGAAGGCAGCGAGCCGCTCACCGTACAGGCAGCGGCAATCTGTCAGGAACGCGGGATTGCCCGTTGCGTGCTGCTGGCCAAACCGGCGGACGTCGAAGCTGTCGCACGTGCTCAGGGCATCACGCTGCCGCCGGGGCTGGAAATCCTCGATCCGGACCTGATCCGTGAGCGCTACGTCGAGCCGATGGTCGCGCTGCGCAAGAGCAAAAGCCTCAACGCGCCGATGGCCGAGCAGCAACTGGAAGACACCGTGGTGATCGGCACCATGATGCTGGCACTGGATGAAGTCGACGGCCTGGTCTCCGGCATCATCAACACCACGGCCAACACCATCCGCCCGGCGCTTCAACTGATCAAGACCGCTCCGGGCTGCACACTGGTGTCGTCGGTGTTCTTCATGCTGTTCCCGGAAGAGGTGCTGGTCTACGGCGACTGCGTGATGAACCCGCATCCGAGCGCCAGCGAACTGGCGGAGATCGCCCTGCAAAGCGCCGACTCGGCCGCCGCATTCGGTATCACGCCACGAGTGGCGATGATCAGCTACTCCAGCGGCGAATCGGCCACTGGCGAGGAAGTCGAGAAAGTCCGCGAAGCCACCCTGCTCGCCCATGAACAACAGCACTCGCTGCTGATCGACGGGCCGTTGCAGTACGACGCCGCCGCCAACGAAACCGTGGCCCAGCAACTGGCGCCGAACAGCCAGGTGGCAGGTCGCGCCACGGTGTTCGTATTCCCCGACCTGAACACCGGCAACACCACCCACAAGGCCGTTCAACGCAGTGCCGATTGCGTGAGCCTCGGCCCGATGCTGCAAGGCCTGCGCAAACCGGTGAACGATCTGCCGCGCGGCGCGCAGGTCGACGACATCGTCTACACCATCGCCCTGACCGCGATTCAGGCTGCCAACCGACCTCTGGATATCTGACCCGATGCTGGCTTTTCTCCCTGCCCCCCTGCGCGGCGTGATCGCCGCGCTGCTGCTGGCGCTGAACACGATCCTGCTGTGCTCGTTCCTGTTTCTTGTGGCGCTGATCAAAGTGCTGCCGTTCGACCTCGCACGCCGCGCCTCACGCTGGCTGATGAGCCACACCCACGAGGCCTGGATCAGCAACAACAAAGGCTGGATGAACCTGGTCCGCCGCACCCGCTGGCACCTCAGCGGTCTGCAGGGCTTGGACTACCAGCACTCGTACCTGATCACCAGCAACCATCAGAGCTGGGTCGACATTCTGGTGCTGCAATACGTGCTCAACCGGCGCATCCAGCCGTTGAAGTTCTTTCTCAAGCAGGAACTGATCTGGGTCCCAATCATCGGCCTGGCGTGGTGGACACTGGGCTTCCCGTTCATGAAGCGCTATTCAAAAGCCTATCTGGAAAAACACCCGGAAAAGAAAGGCAAAGACCTCGAAACCACCCGCAAGACCTGCGCGAAATTCCGCGACAACCCGGTAGGCATCTTCAACTTCGTCGAGGGCACACGCTTTACCGAAGGCAAGCATGCGCAGCAGCAATCACCGTTCAAATACCTGCTCAAGCCCAAGGCCGGCGGCATTGCCTTCGTACTGGACGCGATGGGCGAACAACTGGAATCAATCGTCAACGTCACCATCCACTACCCGGGCGGACGCCCTGGCTTCTGGGATCTGCTGTGCGGCAACGTCCGAGACGTAGTGGTGCACTTCGAAGAACTGAAAATCCCACCACAGTTCATCGGCAGGAACTACGACCAGGACGGCGAATACCGCCTGCAATTCCAGGGCTGGATCAACCAACTGTGGCAAGACAAGGATGCATTGCTGGAACAGATGCACCGCGATTATCCCAACCGACGCTGATCCCCCCTGTGGGAACACCTGACAGAAATTGGTCGTCTGTCAGGTCGCCATCGCCAGCAGGCTGGCTCCCACAGGAAAACAGTTCGCTTTTAGCTTCCCACCACTCAACACGATGAGCGTTAGCTCGAGTAAGGCTTTTGACGTGCCGGCCCCATCGGCAGGCTGAGTGGAGGGATTCATCCGGGGGTGGGAGCGCAGCGACCGTGCGGCGCAGCCGCATGCATCGAGAGGAGGTGCAGCGAAGCAAACCGTAGGCGATGCCCCCGGATGAATCCCGGAACGAAGGAACACCGAGCCAAAGCGAGGGGCCGAACGCCGGGGCCCAGCGTTTTTGGTTACTTTTTTGGCGTTTGAAAAAAGTGACTCGCCGTAAGGGCGAAACCATAAGCCGCCGTTACCGCAGCAACGGAAATTCACCCCAAACAACCCCAAAAAAAACCCGCCGATGATCACTCATCGGCGGGCTTTTCATTGGCAGCTAACGCTTAAATCGCGCCACGCTTACGCAACAGATCCAACACCTGCTTCACACTTTCATCCAGCGACAACGACTGGGTGTCGATCACCAGATCAGCATCCAGCGGCACGTCATACGGGAAGGATTCGCCCGGAATGTTGTCGCCACCCGCAGCATACAGACCTTGCGGATCACGCTCGGCGCACACAGTAGGCGAAGCCTGAACATAAACCGTCAGCAGACGCTCCTTGCCGATCAGATCCTTCGCCTGTTCACGACCTTCGGCACTCGGCGCCACAAACGCCGCAAGCGTCAGCAGACCCGCTTCGTTGAACTGACGCGCCACATGCGCGGCACGACGCCAGTTCTCGGTGCGACCGGCGCGATCCTGCGGCAGACCCTTGTTGAGATCGTGACGCAGGTTCTGGCCATCCAGCACAAACACCGCACGACCCAGATCAAACAGCTTGCGCTCGACCGCGTATGCCAAGGTGCTCTTGCCAGCGCCGGACAGGCCGCTGAACAGCACGGTAGCCGGTTGCTGACCGAAACGCTGAGCGCGTTCTTCGGTCGCAACATGGGCCAGTTTGCCGTGATGCGTAGCCGTACCGTGGGTCGCCGGCTGAGCGACGATCATGCCGGCGCCGACGGTGCCGTTGGTCAAACGGTCGATGACGATGAACGCGCCGGTGGTGCGATTGCTGTCGTAACCATCGAGGGCGATCGGCGCGTCGAGCGCGATCTTCACCTTGCCGATTTCGTTGAGCTGCAACGCGCTCGCCGGGCCTTCTTCGAGGGTGTTGACGTCGACCTTGTTGACGATGCTGGCGATGGAGCCCGGCACGTAACTGGTGGCGCGCTTGATGTCGTATTTCTTGCCCGGCAGCATCGGCTCTTCGGCCATCCACACCAGCATCGCTTCGAAGCTGTCGGTCACTGGCGGAACGTTGTCGGCGTGAACCAGCAGGTCGCCACGGGAGATGTCGATCTCGTCTTCCATGGTCAGCGTTACCGCCTGGCCAGGACCTGCATGCTCCAGCTCACCTTCGAAAGTGACGATGGATTTCACACGGCTGCTCTTGCCCGACGGCAGGACCACGACTTCGTCGCCCTTCTTGACGATGCCGCTGGCCAGGGTGCCGGCGAAACCGCGGAAGTTCAGGTTCGGACGGTTGACGTACTGCACCGGGAAACGCAGATCGGTGAAGTTGCGGTCACCCGCCACTTCCACGGTCTCGAGGATTTCCATCAGCGACTGGCCGGTGTACCACGGCGAGCGCTCGGACTTGTTCACCACGTTGTCGCCCTTCAGAGCGGACATCGGCACGAAGTGCATGCTGGTCGGCTTCATCTTCAAGCCTTCGGCGAACTTCAGGTAGTCGGCCTTGATCGACTCGAACACGCCCTGATCGAAGCCCTTGAGGTCCATCTTGTTGATGGCGACAACGATGTGCTTGATGCCCAGCAACGAGGCGATGAAGCTGTGGCGGCGGGTCTGGGTCTGCACGCCGTAACGGGCATCGACCAGGATGATCGCCAGGTCACAGGTGGACGCACCGGTGGCCATGTTGCGGGTGTACTGCTCATGGCCGGGGGTGTCGGCGATGATGAATTTGCGCTTGGCGGTGGAGAAATAGCGGTAGGCGACATCGATGGTGATGCCCTGCTCGCGCTCGGCCTGCAGGCCGTCGACCAGCAACGCCAGGTCGATGTCGTCACCGGTGGTGCCGACTTTCTTCGAATCGCGGGTGATGGCTTCGAGGTGATCCTCGTAGATCATCTTCGAGTCGTGCAGCAGGCGCCCGATCAGGGTGCTCTTGCCGTCATCGACGTTACCGCAGGTCAAAAAGCGCAGCAGCTCTTTACGTTCGTGCTGGCCCAGGTAGGCGAGGATGTCCTCGCTGATCAAATCAGATGCGTGCGACATGACAACCCCTTAGAAATAACCCTGACGTTTCTTGTCTTCCATCGAGCCTGCGCCATCGTGGTCGATGACCCGGCCCTGGCGCTCGGAAGTTCGCGTCAGGAGCATTTCCTGAATGATGTCCGTCAGGCTTTCGGCCTCGGACTCCACCGCGCCCGTCAACGGGTAGCAGCCAAGGGTACGGAAACGCACTTTCTTTTTGACGATGCGCGCCTTGTCCTCGTCGGACAGGTGCTCGAGGATGCGCTCGTCGTCGATCATGATCAGCGTGCCGTTCTTCTCGATCACTTCGCGTTCGGCGGCGAAGTACAGCGGTACGATCGGGATGCCTTCGAGGTAGATGTACTGCCAGATGTCCAGCTCGGTCCAGTTCGACAGCGGGAACACACGAATGGATTCGCCCTTGTTGACCTTGCCGTTGTAGACGTTCCACAGCTCGGGACGCTGGTTCTTCGGGTCCCAGCGATGTTTGCTGTCACGGAACGAGTAGACGCGCTCCTTGGCGCGGGACTTCTCTTCATCGCGACGGGCACCGCCGAAGGCTGCGTCGAAACCATGCTTGTCGAGTGCCTGCTTCAGGCCCTCGGTCTTCATGATGTCGGTGTGCTTGGCGCTGCCGTGGGTGAACGGGTTGATGTTCTGCGCCACGCCATCGGGGTTGATGTGAGTGATGAGGTCCAGGCCAAGCTCTTCGACCATCTTGTCGCGGAACTTGTACATTTCCTGGAATTTCCAGCGGGTGTCGACGTGCATCACCGGAAACGGCAGTTTGCCCGGGAAGAACGCCTTGCGTGCCAGATGCAGCATCACGGCGGAGTCTTTACCGATGGAGTACAGCATCACCGGGTTGTCGAACTCGGCGGCCACCTCGCGGATGATGTGGATGCTTTCCGCCTCCAGCTGTTTCAGATGCGTCAGTTTGTCGACCATGGCTACTCACGAAAGCTTTCTTATGAACGGCCAGCGGGCCGTGTTCGAGCGGGGAATCCTAGCACAGCGCCCCCTTCTAATCAGGACGCCAACTAGATCGAAAGGGTATATGAATATGCCTGCCCGTTCGGGTGCTTTCAGGCAAAAGTCAGATCGGATTCGGGCAGTCGATAAAGATGTGCTCGAGAGCAAAACGTTTCGCCAGATAATCGCCCAGCGCCTGCACGCCATAGCGTTCGGTGGCGTGGTGGCCGGCGGCGATGAAGCTGATGTCGTTTTCCCGGGCGCTGTGGAATGTCTGCTCGGAGGCTTCACCGCTGAGGAACAGATCGACGCCGGCAGCGATGGCGTTGTCGATGTAACCCTGCCCGCCACCGGTGCACCAGCCGACCCGACGGATCATCGCACTGCCTTCGACCAGCAGCGGTTCGCGGCCCATGACTTCCTGCACTTTGCGAGCGAAGTCACGCGGAGTCATCGGCTCGCTCAGTGAACCGACCAGACCGACGATCTTCAGGTTGTCCGGGTCCAGCGGCCCTTCGACGGTGATGTCCAGTTGACGGGCCAGTTGCACGTTATTGCCGACATCCGGATGCAGATCCAGAGGCAGGTGATAACCGAGCAGACTGATATCGTGCTTGAGCAGCGTCTTCAAACGGCGCTGCTTCATGCCGGTGATGCACGGGTTCTCGCCCTTCCAGAAATAACCGTGATGCACCAGCACCAGATCGGCTTCGGCTTCGACGGCGGCATCGAGCAACGCCTGGCTGGCAGTGACGCCGCTGACAATACGCATCACTTGCGGGCGGCCCTCGACCTGCAGGCCATTGGGGCAATAATCGGCAATTTTCGCACTGCCAAGGTAACGGTCGGCTTCTTCGACCAGGGTGCTCAGGGCGACGGCCATGAAAGACTCCTAAATATCCCGTTCAGAGGCGCGCGCGGCCTCGTATAATGCGCGACATTATGGGCGGTCTGACCCCGCCTGCAACTTTTCCAGGACGTGCTTAATGCTCAAGGCGCTGCGTTTTTTCGGCTGGCCGCTGTTGGCCGGCGTGCTTATCGCTCTGTTGATTATTCAGCGTTACCCGCAGTGGGTCGGGCTTCCGAGCCTCGACGTCAACCTGCAACAGGCCCCGCAGACCACCAGCGTGCAGCAGGGGCCGGTGTCCTATGCGGACGCGGTGACCATCGCCGCGCCTTCGGTGGTCAACCTCTACACCACCAAAGTCATCAACAAGCCGAGCCATCCGCTGTTCGAGGATCCGCAGTTCCGCCGCTTCTTCGGTGACAATTCGCCGAAGCAGAAGCGCATGGAATCGAGCCTCGGCTCCGGCGTGATCATGAGCCCGGAAGGCTACATCCTGACCAACAACCACGTCACCAGCGGCGCCGACCAGATCGTCGTGGCGCTCAAGGACGGTCGCGAAACCCTGGCCCGAGTGATCGGCAGCGATCCGGAAACCGACCTCGCGGTCCTGAAGATCGACCTGAAAACCCTGCCGTCGATCACCGTCGGCCGCTCCGACAACATCCGCATCGGCGACGTCGCACTGGCCATCGGCAACCCATTCGGCGTCGGCCAGACCGTGACCATGGGCATCATCAGCGCCACCGGCCGTAATCAGTTGGGCCTGAACAACTACGAAGACTTCATCCAGACCGACGCGGCGATCAACCCGGGCAACTCCGGCGGCGCGCTGGTCGACGCCAACGGCAACCTCACCGGCATCAACACCGCGATTTTCTCCAAGTCCGGCGGCTCCCAAGGCATCGGTTTTGCGATCCCGGTGAAACTGGCGATGGAAGTGATGAAATCGATCATCGAGCACGGCCAGGTGATTCGTGGCTGGCTCGGTATTGAAGTGCAACCGCTGACCCAGGAACTGGCCGAGTCGTTCGGCCTGTCCGGGCGTCCGGGGATCGTGGTGGCGGGGATTTTCCGCGATGGTCCGGCGCAGAAGGCCGGCCTGCAACTGGGTGATGTGATCCTCAGCATCGACGGCGAACCGGCCGGCGATGGCCGCAAGTCGATGAACCAGGTGGCGCGGATCAAGCCGACCGACAAGGTCACGATTCAAGTGATGCGCAATGGCAAGGAATTGAAGCTGACGGCTGAAATCGGGCTGCGTCCGCCGCCAGCGCCGGTGAAGGAAAAAGAAGAGTAAGACTTTCTTCACGTCATTGGCGCGAATAACAGACATTCTCAACAGGCATGTTATATTGTTTCAATTCGAACATTGGAACAACATAACATGTCGTCTCGAAAAAAGGCCTCCCTCCTCGGCCTGACCCTTGGCCTGCTTGGCGATCCCGTGTTTGCCGATGAACCGCAAACGCTCGAACTCGACGCCATAAGCGTCACCTCCGATTACGAATCCCCTACCGGTCCGGTCAAAGGCTACCGCGCTACCCGCTCGTCCAGCGCCACCAAAACCGACACCGCAATCCGCGATATTCCGCAGGCCATCAGCGTGGTGCCCGCCAGCGTACTGAAGGATCTGGGCAGCACCAGCGTCGAACGTGCGCTGGATTTCGCCGGTGGCGTGTCGAAGCAAAACAACTTCGGCGGCCTGACGCTTTACGAATACAGCGTGCGCGGCTTCACCACCTCCGAGTTTTACCAGGACGGCTTCAGCGCCAACCGTGGTTACCCGAGCACACCGGACGCTGCCAACATCGAGCGCATCGAAGTGCTCAAAGGACCAGCCGCCAGCCTGTACGGCCGAGGCGATCCGGGTGGCAGTGTGAACATCGTCACCAAGAAACCGCAGCCCGAAGCGTTCACTACCCTGCAAACCAGTGCCGGCAGTTGGGATCGTTATCGCACCGCGCTGGACGTCAACACGCCGCTGGATGATCAGGGTGATGTGCTGTCGCGGATCAACCTCGCGGTCGAGGACAACAACAGCTTTCGCGATCACGTCGACAGCAAACGCGTGTTCGTCGCCCCCTCTTTCAGTTGGCAGTTGAACCCGGACACCAGCCTGCTGGTGGAGAGCGAATTCGTGCGTCATAGCTCGACCTTCGACCGCGGCATCGTTGCGCCAAACAATAAATGGAGCGGCGTCTCGCGCTCGACATTCCTGGGTGAGCCGAACGACGGCAACATCGACAACCACAACAACAGACTGCAAGCCACGCTTGAGCACCACCTCAACGATGCCTGGAAACTGCGCCTGGCCAGCCATTACAAGGAGGGCAAACTGTGGGGATTCGCCTCCGAAAACCGCCCTTTGAATGCCGATGGCCACACAGTCAACCGCCGCTATCGCGAACGCGATACCAACTGGCACGACAGCATCACCCAGCTGGAACTGCACGGCCTGTTCGACCTCGGCACCTGGCAGCACGAACTGCTGATCGGCAGCGAGTACGAGAACTTCCGCAAGAACGAGCGCGTCACCACCATCGCCGGCGGGCCTTACGCCATCGATATCTATAACCCGGTGTACGGCCAGCCTAAACCCAACGGCGCACGCTCCGGCACAGACTTCTTCGAACACGTCGAAAGCCATGCGCTGAACCTGCAGGATCAAATCGTCTTCAGCGAAAAACTGCGCGGGATGATCGGGGCGCGATTCGAGCACTTCGAGCAAACCATCGATGACCACAGCCGCAACACCACCAGCCGCCAGACCCACGACGCGCTCACCCAACGTGCCGGCCTGCTCTATCAACTGACACCGGACACCGGCCTGTTCGCCAACGCCTCGACCTCATTCAAACCGAACAACGGCCTCGATGTGGCTGGCAAATCCTTCGATCCGGAAGAAGGCGTGGGTTACGAAATCGGGATCAAGAACGAGCTGTTCGACGAACGTTTAAGCAGCACCCTCGCCTTCTTCCATATCGACAAGGAAAACGTCCTCGCCCTCGACCCGGGCACCGATACCAGCCGCGCCATGGGCAAGGCCCGCAGCCGGGGTTTCGATCTGCAGGTCACCGGGCAAGTCACCGACGCCGTCAGGGTGATCGGCGCTTTCGCCTGGATCGACGCCGAAGTGACCAAGGGGGATGCCGCGATCCCCGCCGGTAGCCGCATCCTCGGGGTCGCCAAACGCAGCGGCAGTGTGCTGGGTGTCTACGAGTTTCAGGACGGCCGCTTGCGCGGCTCGGATATCGGCGCGGCGTTCACTTACGTCGGTGACCGCTCAGGTGAGTCCGGCAGCGATTTCGAGCTGCCGGCCTATCACACCGTCGACCTGCTGGCCCATTACAAGGCCAGCGACACCGTCACTCTCGGCCTGAACCTGAACAACCTGTTCGACGAAAAGTACTACGAGCGCTCGTACAGCAACTATTGGGTCAACCCCGGCGAGCCGCGCAATTTCGCGGTCAGCCTGACATTCAACCTGTAAAAGGACGTCACCATGCATTTCGGCAAACTCTTATTGATCATCGCTGCGTTGTTCGCTGGCCAAGCATCAGCGCATGGTTTGTGGACCGAACAACGACGCGGCAATATCGAAGTGATCTACGGCCACGGCGCAGAAGACAACGCGTTCAAAGCGCAGAAAATCAGCGGTGCATGGGCATATGACGTCAGCGGCAAGATGATCCCGGTCAACGTGCAACGCCTGACCGATCATGCACGTCTGCAACCGCTGAAACCGCCGGCGGTAATGGCCGTGGCCCTGAACAATGGCATGTGGTCGCAAACCGCCGACAAGAAATGGATCAATGAGGGACGCAGCAAGGTACCGGGCGCCATCGAGTCGACCGAGACCCTCAAGTACAGCCTGGCGATTTATCAGCCGGGAGCGAAGTTGCCCAAACTCAATCAGATCAAATTGCTGATTTTGCCGGAGGTCGATCCTCTGACCGTCGGCCCGGGGAAATCATTGCCGGTGCGGGTGTTGCTGGATGGAAAACCGGCAGCGGGCGTGAAGTTGATCGGTGACTACCGCAGCGCGCCGAATACCTTGAGCACTGAAACCGACAAGGACGGCCGCGCTCAGGTGCTGGTGCGTAACGAGGGATTGAATGTGATTGCGGCGCAGGTGGAGGTGCCGGTGAAGGACAATGCAGAGGTGAGCAGTCGGGGGTTATTCAGTTCGTTGACGTTCCTGGGCGAACCGCATCACGAATGAACCAACGCTGATCCCTGTGAGACGAAACCCACAGGGATCAGCGTCGTTTCAGAGTTCGCCCAGACCGTCGATCAACGCCTGATTCTGCTCCGGCGTGCCGATCGAGATCCGCAGGAACTGGGCAATCCGTTCCTGCTTGAAGTGGCGCACGATAACACCCTGCTCCCGCAGCTTGGCCGCCAGCCCTGCCGCATCGTGCTGCGGATGCCGGGCGAAGATGAAGTTTGCCGCCGACGGCAGCACTTCAAAGCCCTTGGCCTGCAACTGCGCAACCACCCATTCGCGACTTTCGATGACTAATGCGCAGGTCTTGTCGAAGTACTCGCGATCTTCGAACGCCGCCGCCGCACCGACATTCCCCATGCGATCGATCGGGTAGGAGTTGAAGCTGTTCTTGATCCGCTCCAGCGCCTCGATCAGGTCTGGATGACCGACCGCCAGACCGACCCGCAGGCCCGCCAGCGAACGGGACTTGGACAGGGTCTGGGTCACCAGCAGGTTAGGGTAACGATCGACCAGACTGATCGCGGTTTCACCGCCAAAGTCGATGTAGGCCTCGTCGACCACCACCACCGAATCCGGGCTGCCCTTGAGGATCTGCTCGACCGCTTCCAGCGCCAGCAGGCAACCGGTTGGTGCGTTCGGATTGGGGAAGATGATCCCGCCGTTCGGCTTGGCGTAGTCCGCCGGGTTGATCTGGAACTGCGCATCCAGCGGCACCGCGTCGAACGTGATGCCGTAAAGGCCGCAGTAAACCGGATAGAAGCTGTAGCTGATGTCCGGGAACAGGATCGGCTGATCGTGTTGCAGCAGACCGTGGAAGATGTGCGCCAGCACTTCGTCCGAACCGTTGCCGAGGAACACTTGATTGCTTTGTACGCCGTAGTACTTGGCGACGGCGTTTTTCAGCAGATCGCTGTTCGGGTCCGGGTACAGGCGCAGGTTGTCGTTGAGTTCGGTCTGCATCGCCGCCAGGGCTTTTGGTGACGGGCCGTACGGGTTTTCGTTGGTGTTGAGCTTGACCAGACGGGTCAGCTTCGGCTGCTCGCCCGGCACGTAAGGCACCAGATTCTTGACGAACGGGCTCCAGAATTTACTCATGTTCAGTTCCCCTTCACTTCGTCTTTGATGCGGTATTCGGCGCTGCGCGCGTGGGCGCTCAGCGATTCGCCACGAGCCAGGATCGATGCAGTCTTGCCAAGCTCGGAAGCGCCGGCCTCGGAGCAGAAGATGATCGACGAGCGTTTCTGGAAGTCGTACACGCCCAGCGGCGAAGAGAAACGCGCAGTGCCGGAGGTCGGCAGCACGTGGTTCGGACCCGCGCAGTAGTCGCCCAGCGCTTCGGAAGTGTGGCGGCCCATGAAAATCGCGCCGGCGTGGCGGATCTGCGGCAGCCAGGCCTGCGGGTCGGCGACCGACAGCTCAAGGTGTTCCGGGGCGATGCGGTTGGCGACTTCGATGGCCTGGGTCATGTCACGCACGTGGATCAGGGCACCACGGCCGTTGATCGAGGTTTCGATGATGGTTGCGCGATCCATGGTCGGCAGCAGTTTGTCGATGCTCGCGGCGACCTTGTCGAGGAACTCGGCGTCCGGGCTGACCAGGATCGCCTGGGCGTCTTCGTCGTGCTCGGCCTGGGAGAACAGGTCCATGGCGATCCAGTCCGGATCGGTCTGGCCGTCGCATACCACGAGGATTTCCGACGGGCCGGCGATCATGTCGATGCCGACCTGACCGAACACGTGACGCTTGGCGGTCGCCACGTAGATGTTGCCCGGACCGACAACCTTGTCCACCTGCGGCACGCTTTCGGTGCCATAGGCCAATGCGGCAACGGCTTGCGCGCCGCCGATAGTGAACACCCGATCAACGCCGGCGATGCACGCCGCCGCCAACACCAGCTCGTTGACTTCGCCGCGCGGAGTCGGCACCACCATGACCACTTCGGTCACGCCGGCGACCTTGGCCGGAATCGCGTTCATCAACACCGACGACGGATATGACGCCTTGCCGCCCGGCACGTACAGACCGGCGCGATCCAGTGGCGTGACCTTCTGACCCAGCACGGTGCCGTCGGCTTCGGTGTAGCTCCAGGAGTCCTGCTTCTGTTTTTCGTGATAGCTGCGTACGCGGGCGGCGGCTTTTTCCAGCGCTTCGCGTTGCGGCACGGTGATGCGGGTCAGGGCCAGTTCCAGACGCTCGCGCGGCAGGATCAAGTCCGCCATCGAGGCGACTTCGAGGCCGTCGAATTTCTGGGTGAACTCGACCAGCGCCGCGTCACCGCGCTCGCGCACAGCCTTGATGATGTCCAGCACCCGCTGATTGACCGAGTCGTCAGACACACTTTCCCAGCTCAGCAGATGATCCAGATGATGCGCGAAATCCGGGTCAGCAGCGTTGAGTCGGCGAATTGCAGTCGGTGCGGTCATAGCGAGAGCCTCATAGGAATGGCAAAAAACTCAGGCGCCCGAAATTACCATTCGATCCGCTTGGGCACCTGAGATTCTGGCTATGAGGCGGATAGACGGGCGCGACTTAACGTCGCGCAGGTACATCAGCCGCGGTGTCGAGACTCCACTGCTTTGCGCAGGGTGTCGATCAACGCCTGAATTCGGGCGTGTTGCATTTTCATCGAAGCTTTATTGACGACCAGACGCGAGCTGATCGTGGCGATCAGTTCCTGGGGTTCCAGGCCGTTGGCGCGCAGGGTGTTGCCGGTGTCGACCACGTCGATGATCTTGTCGGCCAGACCGATCAGCGGCGCCAGCTCCATCGAGCCGTAGAGCTTGATGATGTCGACCTGACGGCCCTGCTCGGCGTAGTAACGCTTGGCGACGTTGACGAATTTGGTGGCGACGCGCAGGCGGCCCTTGGGCTCGACCGCGCCGACCTTGCCGGCGGTCATCAGCTTGCACTGGGCAATCTGCAGATCCAGCGGCTCGTACAGGCCTTGGCCGGTGTATTCCATCAGCACGTCTTTACCGGCAACGCCGAGGTCGGCCGCGCCATGCTCAACATAGGTCGGCACGTCGGTGGCCCGCACGATCAACAGGCGAACGTCTTCCTGGGTCGTGGGGATGATCAGCTTGCGGCTCTTGTCCGGATTCTCGGTCGGCACGATGCCCGCTTCGGCCAGAAGCGGCAGGGTGTCGTCAAGGATGCGGCCCTTGGACAGTGCGATGGTCAACATGGGAAACGTCAGTCCTTATCAAGGTACTCATGTCCGGTCGCAATCGGCGCCGGACATACATCGAGGGCGTTGCCACCCCCGATCAAAACGAATTCAACGGACACTTCCCTGTGTCCAGATGCAGCGATCAGCCCGGAACGCGACGGATCTTGGCGCCCAGCATCTGCAGTTTTTCCTCGATGCACTCGTAACCACGGTCGATGTGGTAGATGCGGTCGATCAGGGTATCGCCTTCAGCCATCAGGGCCGAGATCACGAGGCTGGCCGAAGCCCGCAGGTCGGTAGCCATGACTGGCGCGCCCTTGAGGATTTCAGTACCGGTCACGATGGCCGTGTTGCCCTCGACCTGGATCTTGGCGCCCATGCGATGCAGTTCGTAGACGTGCATGAAGCGGTTTTCGAAGATCGTCTCGATCACGGCACCGGTGCCTTCGGCAATGGCGTTGAGCGAGATGAACTGCGCCTGCATGTCGGTCGGGAACGCCGGGTATGGTGCCGTGCGCACGTTGACCGCTTTCGGGCGTTTGCCGTGCATGTTCAACTCGATCCAGTCTTCACCACAGGTGATTTCTGCGCCGGCTTCACGGAGCTTGTCCAGAACGGCTTCGAGGATGGTCGGATCGGTGTCCTTGACCTTCACGCGGCCACCGGTAACCGCAGCGGCCACCAGGTAGGTACCGGTTTCGATACGGTCAGGCATGACCTTGTAGAAAGCCGAACCCAGACGCTCGACGCCGTCGATGGTGATGGTGTCGGTGCCGGCACCGGACACCTTGGCGCCCATGGCGTTGAGGAAGTTCGCCAGGTCGACCACTTCCGGCTCACGGGCGGCGTTCTGCAACACGCTACGGCCTTTGGCCAGAGCGGCGGCCATCATGATGTTCTCGGTACCGGTCACGCTGACGGTATCGAAGAAGAAGTGCGCGCCGCGCAGGCCGCCTTCAGGGGCCTTGGCCTTGATGTAGCCGCCTTCGACGTCGATGACCGCGCCCATGGCTTCCAGGCCACGGATGTGCAGGTCGACCGGACGCGAACCGATAGCGCAACCACCAGGCAGAGCGACTTCGGCTTCACCGAAACGCGCGACCATCGGGCCCAGCACCAGGATCGACGCGCGCATGGTTTTCACCAGCTCGTACGGGGCGATCAGGGTCTTGATGGTGCGCGGATCGATTTCGACGCTGAGCTTCTCGTCGATCACAGGCTCGATGCCCATGCGACCGAACAGCTCGATCATGGTGGTGATGTCGTGCAGGTGCGGCAGGTTGCCAACGGTAACCGGGCCATCGCACAGCAGGGTGGCGGCCAGGATCGGCAGGGCGGAGTTCTTCGCCCCGGAGATGCGGATCTCGCCATCAAGACGAGCGCCACCGGTAATAATCAATTTATCCATAAGAATCTCGACGCCCTAGGGCTCAGGTGCGCTCGGCCCAGGCCGCGCTGCTGAAAAATTTCATAGTGACCGCGTGGATGCTGCCATCGGCGATCCAAGGGTTCAAATGGGCATAGATGCTTTGCTGACGCTTGACCGGGCTCAACGCCGCCAGTTCATCACTAATCACGTTCAGCTGAAAGTTGCAGCCTTCGCCTTCAACTTCCACCAGCGTTCCTGGCAGCTTTCCTTCAAGGAAGCTCTTCACTTCTACGGCCTGCATGCTCAACCTCAATCGGCGCCCTGTGCGCACGGGTCGGACATCATACAAAAAAGCCCCGCGCCTGCGAACCCCGCTGCGCAGGACTCTGACGGGGGGCTTCTCTATTGATGCGGGTTCAGGGTTGCGCCAACAGCTCGGTCAGTTCGCTGACCTGAGCAATTTCGCGCATGTCTTCAGGCATCCCGCGGATGCTGACCGCCTTGCCGGCGGCCTTTGCATCGCGAATGAAGCACAGCAGCAGCGACAGACCGACGCTGCTGGACTTCTCCACCGCCGAGCAATCGATCACCAATGCCGGGGCGGTGCACGACTTGATCAGCGCCCGGCCCTGTTCCCGAAGATCCGGGCCGGTGCGGTAATCCAGCACGCCGCTGAGCTGCAGCTCACTGGCTTCGTCCAGACGAATGGCCGACTCGGTCATTGGGCTGGCTTCTCGTTCTGCTCGGCCGACTGCTTGGCCTTGGCGACTTCACCGGCCCAGCCGTTGATGGTCTTGTCCAGATCATTGCCATTGCGTTGCATCGCGTCGGCGAACTGGTCACGGAACAGCTTGCCGATGTTGATGCCGTTGATGATCACATTGCGCAGCTTCCACTCGCCGTTGATCTTCTCCAGGGTGTACTGCACAGGGTAGATCGCGCCATTGTTGCCTTTGACGGTCATGCCGACACTGGTGCGGTCGCCCGATTCATCCTTGGGCGCATCGACAGTGATGCCCTGGTTGTTGTACTCGAGCAAGGCGTTGCCGTAGAACTGGAACAGACCGCGCTTGAAGTTTTCCTCGAAGGTCTTCATCTGCGCCGGGGTTGCCTTGCGCGAATACTTGACCGTCATGATGCTCTTGGAAATACCTTCGGCATCGACCACAGGGCCGACGATGGTGTTCAGCGCCGTATAGAAATCCTGCGGATCCTGCTTGTACTTCTCTTTATTGGCCGCCAGGTCGGCGAGCATCCGGTTCGTGGTGTCCTGAACCAGATCGTGCGCCGATTGTGCCGCCACGGCGTTAGCCACCAGCGGCAGTGCCGCAAGCAACACCAACAGGCCACGTCGCAAGGTAGAGATCATTCAAAAGCTCCTCATTTGGCGTCTTTGCTAACGGTATTGAGCAGGAATTTACCGATCAGGTCTTCCAGTACCAGAGACGACTGCGTGTCGTGGATGGTTCCACCATCCTTGAGGCGGGTGTCTTCCCCGCCCACGCTGATACCGATGTATTTCTCGCCCAGCAAACCCGCTGTCAGGATAGATGCTGTGGAGTCGGTCGGCAGATTGTCGACGCTTTTATCCACTTGCAGGGTTACCCGACCGGTGAAGCTGTCGCGATCCAGATCGATTGCGGTGACCTTGCCGATGGTCACGCCCGCCATGGTCACTTTGGCTCTGACCGTCAAACCGGCGATATTGTCGAAATACGCGTAAAGCTTGTAGGTATCGGTGGTCGAAGTCGGAGACAGGCCACTGACCCGCAGGGCCAGCAGCAACAAAGCCAGGATCCCTGCCAGCAGGAACAGGCCGACACCGATTTCCAGGGTGCGGTTTTGCATCAGAAATCTCCAAACATCAAAGCAGTCAGAATAAAGTCCAGGCCGAGTACTGCCAGCGAGGCGTAAACCACGGTCTTGGTGGTGGCACGGCTGATCCCCTCGGAAGTGGGTTCGCAGTCATAGCCTTGAAATACGGCGATCCAGGTGACGACAAAAGCGAACACTGCACTTTTGATGATGCCGTTGAGCACATCGTCACCGAAGCTCACGCTGTTCTGCATGTTCGACCAGTAGGAACCTTCGTAGACACCCAGCCAGTCGACGGCGACCCATGAACCGCCCCAGATGCCGACCACGCTGAAGATCATCGCCAGCACCGGCAGGGAAATGAAGCCTGCCCACAGACGCGGGGCAATGATGTATTTGAGCGGGTCGACCCCGATCATTTCCAGACTGGACAACTGTTCGGTGGATTTCATGTTGCCGATTTCCGCCGTCAGCGCCGAGCCGGCACGACCGGCAAACAACAGCGCGGTCACCACCGGTCCCAGCTCACGCAGCAGGGTCAGCGCCACCATCTGGCCGACGGCCTGTTCCGAGCCGTAACTCGACAGGATATTGAAGCCCTGCAGCGCCAGCACCATGCCGATGAAAATCCCGGACACCACGATGATCACCAGCGACATCACGCCGACGGAATGCAACTGCTTGACCAGCAGGCCAAACCCGCCGCCGATGCCGCCACGCCCGAGCAGGGCATGAAACAGGAACAGGGTCGAACGCCCGAACACTGCGACGCTGTCGATTCCGGCGAGGCCGAAACGACGCACACGCTCCATTAATGTAATTCTGCGCATCAGCGGCGCTTCCCCAGAAGATCTGCGCGGTAATCCGGCGCTGGAAAGTGATACGGCACCGGGCCGTCGGGTTCACCGGTCATGAACTGGCGGATACGCGGATCGTCCGAGCCCATCAGTTCGTCCGGCGTGCCCTGCCCCAATACCTGGCCATCACCGACCACATAGATGTAGTCAGCAATACTCGCGGTTTCGGCGAGGTCGTGGGACACCACGATGCTGGTGATTCCCAATGCATCGTTGAGCAGCCGGATCAGGCGAACCAGCACACCCATGGCGATCGGATCCTGGCCGACGAACGGTTCGTCGTACATGAGGATCTGCGGATCGAGGGCAATGGCCCGGGCCAGGGCGACCCGGCGCTTCATGCCACCGGACAGCTCGTCAGGCATCAGCTCGATCGCACCGCGCAACCCCACTGCCTGCAATTTGAGCAGGACGATGTCACGGATCATCTCCTCCGGCAGGTCGGTATGAACACGCAGCGGGAAGGCGACGTTCTCGAACACATCGAGATCGGTGAACAGGGCGCCACTCTGAAACAGCACGCCCATGTGCTTGCGCGCATCGAACAGATCGCTGCGCGACAGCTTCGGCAGGTTCTGGCCGTTGACCCAGACCTCGCCCTTGGATGGCCGCAACTGGGCGCCCATCAGGCGCAACAGTGTGGTCTTGCCGCACCCGGAAGGCCCCATGATGCCGGTGACCTTGCCGCGCGGGATGCGGATATCGACGTTATTGAAAATGCTCCGCGCACCGCGCTTGAAGGAGACTCCCTTCAGCTCGACCGCGTAGGCGTTATCGGCACTCATCTAAACTCCTTGCGATGCAGCCTCTCACTCGGACGCCTGGCTTTCTGAGGAAAGCCCCTACATCCCGGGCAGGCCGAACTGGCGGCGAACTATATCACTGCAAAGGGCAAGCGCCCAAGGCCTGCACCGGCCCGGATCTGCGAGCTGAGGGGCTTGAAGGTATATTTGGAGCGTTTTGGTAACGAGGAATGACAAAGCACGACGAACTTGCGTGAGGCTTTTCAACATAACCGCTATAATCGCCGCCTTTTCATCGGGCTATACGATTTCTGACATGAGCCAAACCAGCGACCTGATTCAATCGGCACAACGCACCATTCGCCTCGAAGTGGAAGCCGTACAAGGCTTGTTGCCCCATATCGACGCCGATTTCGTACGCGCTTGCGAGATGATTCTGGCCAGCAAGGGCCGTGTTGTCGTGGTCGGCATGGGCAAGTCCGGGCACATCGGCAACAAGATTGCCGCGACCCTGGCCAGCACCGGCACCCCGGCGTTTTTCGTGCACCCGGCCGAAGCCAGCCACGGCGACATGGGCATGATCACTCGCGATGACGTCATTCTGGCCCTGTCGAACTCCGGTTCCACCAACGAAATCGTCACTCTGCTGCCACTGATCAAGCGCCTGGGCATTCAGCTGATCAGCGTCACCGGCAACCCGCAATCGCCGCTGGCCAAGGCCGCCGAGGTCAACCTCAACGTTCACGTCGAGCACGAAGCCTGCCCGCTGAACCTGGCGCCGACCTCCTCGACCACCGCCGCACTGGTCATGGGCGACGCCCTGGCCGTGGCGCTGCTGGAAGCGCGCGGCTTCACTGCCGAAGACTTCGCCTTTTCCCACCCCGGCGGCGCACTGGGCCGACGCCTGCTGCTGAAAGTGGAAAACGTCATGCACGCCGGCCAGGAACTGCCGCAGGTACAGCGCGGCACCCTGCTCAAGGACGCGTTGATGGAAATGACCCGCAAGGGCCTGGGCATGACCGTCATCCTGGAAACCGACGGCAAGCTGGCCGGGATCTTCACTGACGGCGACCTGCGTCGCACCCTGGATCGCAGCATTGATATCCACAGCGCCACCATCGACCAGGTGATGACCGTGCACGGCAAGACCGCCCGCGCCGAGATGCTTGCCGCCGAAGCCCTGAAAATCATGGAAGACCACCGAATCAACGCGCTGGTTGTCGTGGATGAAGAGGATCGCCCGATCGGCGCCTTCAACCTCTCCGACCTGCTGCGCGCAGGAGTGATGTAAATGAGCAACGATCTGCTGCAACGCGGCAAGGCCATCAAACTGGCGGTTTTCGACGTCGACGGTGTCCTCACCGACGGGCGCCTGTACTTCCTTGAAGACGGCAGCGAGTTCAAGACTTTCAATACACTGGATGGCCAGGGCATCAAGATGCTGATGAACGCCGGCGTACAGACCGCCATCATCAGCGGTCGCAAGACTCCGGTGGTCGAGCGTCGGGCGAAGAACCTGGGGATCCCGCACCTGTTTCAGGGCCGTGAAGACAAACTGGTCGTTCTCGACGGTCTTCTGGAGCAACTGGGCCTAAGCTATGAACAAGTGGCTTACCTCGGCGACGACCTGCCGGATCTGCCGGTGATCCGCCGTGTAGGCCTGGGCATGGCCGTGGCCAACGCCGCACCTTTTGTTCGCGAACACGCTCATGGCGTCACCCAGGCTCGTGGCGGCGAAGGTGCCGCCCGCGAATTCTGCGAACTGATCCTGCGCGCCCAAGGCAGCCTCGACGCCGCCAACAATGCGTATCTGTGAGTCCAACCATGTTTAGCAAAAAGTTTCGCAACATCCTGCTGTTCGGTTGCATCGCGGCGATTTTCGGTGCGGTCGGCTACTGGAACATCAGCCCGGAACGCTTCCTCGACAAACCGCCGGTTTCGGCAGAGGAAAGCCCGATCGACTGGTACGCGACCAATACGCACACGATCCAGTACCTCGAAGACGGCAAAGTGCAGTACGAAATGACGTCCGACAAGGCCGAGCACGTCAAGGCGACCGACATTACACTGGTCACCAAGCCTGATCTGAACATGTTCCGTGGCACCGACTTCCCGTGGCACGTGACCAGCGAACGCGGTGAAGTGAACTCCGGTGGCACCGAGGTCGAGCTGATCGACTCCGTTCGGGTCAAGCGCACCGACGAAAAGAACCGCGACACCCTGATTACCAGCACACGCATGACCGTGTTCCCTCAGCAGCAATATGCGCAGACCCAGCAACCCGTTAGAATCGACGGCGCTGGCGGTGTATCGACTGGCGTAGGAATGAAAGCGTATTTGAAGGAAAGCAGGATACACCTGCTATCGAACGTAAGAGGACAGTATGAGGCTCGTTAAAACCCTCCCTATTTTGCTCAGTCTGGGCGCAGCACTGGGAAGCGTGAGCGCCTGGGCTCTGCCGAACGATCAAGAGCAGCCAATCCGCATTCAGGCCGACGATGCCCAACTGGACGACAAGAACGGCGTTGCCACCTACAAAGGCGACGTGATCATCACCCAGGGTTCGATGATCGTCAAAGGCAACACCGTGACCATGACCCGTGCGCCTAACGGCGACATCGACGTCGTGACCTCGGTCGGCAACCTCGCCTACTTCGAACAGTTGCAGACTGCCGGTGATGCCAAACCCGTTCAGGGCTGGGGCGTGACCATTCAATACCACGCACAGCAGAACCGCGTTGTTCTGATCGACAAGGCCAAAGTCGTCGACAAGGACAACAACACCACTCAGGGCGAAAAAATCGTCTATGACACGGTGAAGAAACTGGCCAGCGCCGGTCGAGCCACTGGCAGCAAGGTCACCGAAGCGCGTCCGCGCATCGACATGGTGATCCAGCCGAAGAAGAAAACCGACGAGAAAACCCAGTAATGGCAACTCTGAAAGCTCAACACCTGGCCAAGGCCTATAAAAGCCGCCAGGTCGTGCGCGACGTCAGCCTGTCGATCGACAGCGGCCAGATCGTCGGCCTCCTCGGCCCGAACGGCGCCGGCAAGACCACGTGTTTCTACATGATCGTCGGCCTGGTTCAGGCCGATCAGGGTCGGGTACTGATCGACGACCTGGACGTCAGTCACCAGCCAATGCACGGTCGTGCAAAGGCCGGTATCGGCTATCTGCCGCAAGAAGCGTCGATCTTCCGCAAACTGTCGGTGGCCGACAACATCATGGCCATCCTCGAAACCCGTCAGGAGCTCGACAAGGCCGGTCGTCGCAAGGAGCTGGAAAGCCTGCTGCAGGAATTCCACATCAGCCACATTCGCGACAACCTCGGCATGAGCCTGTCCGGTGGTGAGCGCCGCCGGGTAGAAATCGCCCGCGCACTGGCCACGGCACCGAAATTCATCCTGCTCGACGAACCGTTCGCCGGTGTCGACCCGATCTCGGTCGGCGACATCAAGCAGATCATCCATCACCTCAAGGCCAAGGGGATCGGCGTACTGATCACCGACCACAACGTCCGTGAGACGCTGGATATCTGCGAAACCGCCTATATCGTCAACGACGGCCAGTTGATCGCCGAAGGCGACTCCGCGACCATCCTCGCCAACGATCTGGTGAAGGAAGTCTATCTGGGTCACGAGTTCCGCCTGTAAGCGCGACAGCATCCGACCAGTCGTCCGGGTGCTGTAACGTTGAAACGCCTTTTTATACGCTTTTATTGTTACAGCGCTCTAGGCAAACACGACAGTTTCAGGCATATAATTTGCTTAAGTTTGGCGCTCCGGCGCCCTGTAGTGGATGGCGCATAGCGCCGGCGAATAAGGTGTTAAGCCCCTGCCATGAAACCATCGCTAGTCTTGAGAATGGGCCAGCAGCTGACGATGACACCGCAGCTGCAACAGGCCATCCGCCTGCTCCAATTGTCGACCCTGGATCTGCAACAGGAAATCCAGGAGGCTCTGGAATCCAATCCGATGCTCGAACGCCAGGAGGACGGAGACGACTTCGACAACTCCGACCCCATGGCCGACAACGCCGAACAGAAGCCCAACACCGAGATCCAGGAACCCTCCTATCAGGAGACCGCGCCGACAGTCGATAACCTCGAAGACGGCGAATGGAACGAGCGAATCCCCAACGAATTGCCGGTAGACACCGCCTGGGAAGACGTCTACCAGACCAGCGCCAGCAGCTTGCCGAGCAGCGACGATGACGAGTGGGACTTCACCACCCGCACCTCCGCCGGCGAGAGCCTGCAAAGCCACCTGCTGTGGCAGTTGAACCTGGCACCGATGTCCGACACCGATCGCCTGATCGCCGTCACCCTGATCGATTGCATCAACAATCAGGGCTATCTGGACGAAACCCTCGAAGAAATCCTCGACGCCTTTGATCCGGAACTCGACATCGAGCTGGACGAGATCGAAGCCGTCCTGCACCGCATCCAGCAGTTCGAACCGGCCGGCATCGGCGCACGTAACCTGGGCGAATGCCTGCTGCTGCAATTGCGCCAGCTGTCGGCCAAGACCCCTTGGCTGGCCGAAGCCAAGCGCCTGGTCACCGATTACATCGACTTGCTCGGCAGCCGCGACTACAGCCAGTTGATGCGGCGCATGAAGCTCAAGGAAGACGAGCTGCGGCAGGTCATCGAACTGGTGCAGAGCCTGAACCCGCGCCCCGGTTCGCAGATCGAATCCACCGAAGCCGAGTACGTGGTGCCTGACGTCATCGTGCGCAAGGACAACGAGCGCTGGCTGGTCGAGCTGAACCAGGAGTCGGTGCCGCGCCTGCGGGTCAACGCTCAGTACGCCGGTTTCGTGCGCCGCGCCGACACCAGCGCCGACAACACTTTCATGCGCAATCAGTTGCAGGAAGCCCGCTGGTTCATCAAGAGCCTGCAGAGCCGCAACGAAACCCTGATGAAAGTAGCCACCCAGATCGTCGAACACCAGCGCGGGTTTCTGGAGTACGGCGACGAAGCCATGAAGCCGTTGGTCCTGCACGACATTGCAGAAGCGGTTGGCATGCACGAGTCGACGATTTCCCGCGTAACCACGCAAAAATTCATGCATACCCCACGGGGCATATATGAACTGAAATACTTTTTCTCCAGCCACGTCAGTACCTCCGAAGGCGGCGAATGCTCGTCCACGGCGATCCGCGCGATCATCAAAAAACTGGTTGCCGCGGAAAATCAGAAAAAGCCGTTGAGTGACAGCAAGATCGCTGGTTTACTGGAGGCACAAGGCATTCAGGTGGCTCGCCGCACCGTCGCCAAGTACCGCGAATCCCTCGGAATCGCGCCTTCGAGCGAACGCAAGCGGTTGATGTAAGCCACGTTACAGCGTTCCAGTGGCAGGCTCTTCGGCCTGCCGCTTTATGCACTGGCAACGAAGGAGAAGCTGTATGCAAGTCAACATCAGTGGACACCAACTGGAAGTTACCCAGCCTCTGCGCGAGTACATCGAGCTCAAGCTCAAGAAGCTCGAAGGGCATTTCGACAAGATCACCAACGTGCAAGTTACGATGTGCGTCGAAAAACTGAAGCAGAAAATCGAAGCCACGCTGCATATTCCCGGCAATGAGGTCGTCGCAAACGCGGAACATACCGATATGTACGCTGCGATCGACGCGCTGACCGACAAGCTTGATAAACAACTCAAAAAGCATAAGGAAAAGACCCAGAGCCTGCTTCAGGGCGCTACCGGTCGATAACCCCCACCCCCATGATCCGACTTGAAAGTATCCTGACCCCCGGCCGTTCCCTGGTGAACGTGCCGGGCGGCAGTAAAAAGAAAGCCCTGGAACAAATTGCCAACCTGATCGCCCGGGAAGTCCCGGATCTGGAGATGCAAGATGTCTTCGAGGCATTGATTGCCCGTGAAAAACTGGGTTCCACCGGTTTTGGCAACGGCATCGCCATTCCCCACTGCCGCCTCAAGGGCTGCGAAGCGCCGATCAGTGCGCTGATGCACCTTGATGCCCCTATCGATTTCGACGCTATCGACGGCGCGCCTGTGGACCTGCTGTTCGTCCTGCTGGTGCCGGAAGCCGCCACCGATGCGCACCTGGAGCTGTTACGCCAGATCGCCAGCATGCTCGACCGCAAGGACGTGCGCGACAGACTGCGCAGCGCGCCAAGCAACGAAGCCTTGTACCAGGTTGTACTGGAAGAACAGAACAGGCCGTAACCATGCGCTTGATCATTGTCAGTGGCCGTTCCGGCTCGGGTAAAAGTACTGCCCTGGATGTCCTTGAGGACAACGGCTACTACTGCATCGATAACCTGCCGGCCGGTCTACTGCCGGAACTGGCCGAACGCGCCCTGATTCACACCGAGCTGGCGCAGCCACTGGTGGCGGTATCGATCGATGCACGCAATTTGCCGAGCCATCTGACCCGATTTCCGGAATTGCTCGAGGACGTACGCGCCAAGCACATTCAATGCGATGTCCTGTATCTGGATGCCGACGAAGAAACCCTGCTCAAGCGTTTCTCCGAAACTCGCCGCCGCCACCCGCTGAGCAACGCCAATCGTTCGCTGGCAGAAGCCATTCAGGATGAAAGCGCCCTGCTCGGCCCGATTGCCGATCTCGCCGACCTGAAAATCAACACCACCAACCTCAATCTCTACCAACTGCGCGACACCATCAAGCTGCGCCTGTTGAACCAGCCGGAGCCGGGTACCGCGTTTCTGGTGGAGTCTTTCGGTTTCAAACGCGGCATGCCGGTGGATGCGGATCTGGTGTTCGATGTACGCTGCCTGCCGAACCCGTACTGGAAACCGGAACTGCGCGCGCAATCCGGTCTCGATCAGCCGGTCGCCGAGTATCTGGCGGCGCAGCCGGAGGTCGAGGAGATGTACCAGGATATTTACACGTACCTGCACAAATGGTTGCCGCGCTTTGCCGCGAGTAACCGCGCTTACGTCACCATTGCCATCGGCTGCACCGGCGGGCATCACCGTTCCGTTTACCTGACCGAACGTCTTGGCCAGGCGCTGCAGAAGACCCTGAAGAACGTCCAGGTTCGCCACCGCGACCTCAGCTAAAGGATTCACACCGCGATGCCTGCTCGTGAAATCGAAATCATCAACAAGCTGGGCCTGCACGCCCGCGCATCTGCAAAGTTCGTCGGGGTGGCGGGTAAGTTTCCCGATTGCACGATCAAAGTGGGCCGCACTCCGGAAACCACGGTTGACGGTAAAAGCATCATGGCGATGATGATGCTCGCTGCGGGCAAGGGCACGAAAATCTATCTGAGTACCGAAGGCCACCAGGAAGAGGAAGCCATGCGCGCGCTGGTGGAACTGATCGAAAACTACTTCGACGAAGGCGGTTGAAACGCCTGAGGCGAAAGTAGCCCGCTCCCTCCTCCCGGTTCAGCCCAACGCGGTATCCATCACCATCATCAGACAGAAGCCGATCAGCAATCCCAGACTGGCCAGCTTCTCGTGACCATTGCGTCGCGACTCGGGGATGACCTCGTGCGTCACCACCAGCAGCATGGCGCCAGCCGCCAACGCTAATCCCAAGGGCAGCAATAGTTCGGCAAGACTGACCAGCCACGCACAGAGCAGCGCGAACATTGGTTCGACCAGACCTGACGCTGCGCCAATCAAAAACGCCTTGACCCGCGACATACCGGCACCAGCCAGTACCAGGGCAATCACCAGCCCTTCGGGCACATCCTGCAAGGCAATGCCCATGGCCAGACTGTCTGCGTCCGGCATTCCACCGCCCGCCGAGACACCGACCGCCATGCCTTCCGGGATGTTATGGGCAATGATGGCGAACACGAACAGCCAGATTCGCGGCGGAATGACCGGATGCTCGACAGTGCCGATGAGCATTTCCGGCGAAGCGCCCGACACCCGGCGATCAACCAGATAAAGGCCGAAGGCGCCGAGCATGATGCCGAAGCAAATCAGGCCGCTGGCGCCCCATGGGCTCAGTCCCAGACTTTCGGCGGCGGCGATTCCCGGCACGATCAGTGAAAACGCGGTCGCCGCCAGCATTACACCGGCGCCAAAACCCAACAGCGTATCGCCCAGCGCCTGGGGCATGTTGCGGATCACCAGCACCGGAACTGCCCCGAGTGCGGTGCCGAGGGCGCAAATCGCGCCGCCTTGCAACGCCCGCAACAACCTCGGCTCCAGATTCAGCCAATCGAGTCCGTGTGCGACCAACAGGGACATGCCCGCCAACAGCAGCAGCGAACCGATTGCGTAACGAAACATACGCCCACTTCCGATCGCCAGTGTTTCAGTGCCCATAGTCAGCCTTGGATTGTTTTTATAGGGACTTAAACCATCGCGGCCTGATAGCGCGCAGCAACTTGCGGCCAGTTGATCACGTTGTAGAACGCGCTGATGTATTCCGGCCGACGGTTCTGATAACGCAGGTAGTACGCGTGTTCCCACACGTCGAGCCCGAGAATCGGCGTGTTGCCGTTCATCAGCGGGCTGTCCTGGTTGCCGCTGCTTTCCACCACCAGTTTCTTGTCGGGCGTGACGCTGAGCCACGCCCAGCCACTGCCGAAACGGGTCAACGCGGCTTTGGTGAAGGCGTCCTTGAAGCTGTCGAGGCCACCCAGCTGCTCATCGATCGCCCTGGCCAGCGCACCGTCCGGTTTGCCACCGCCGTTGGGCACCATCACTTCCCAGAACAGCGAATGGTTGGCATGACCGCCGCCCTGGTTAATCACCGCCGCGCGCAGTTTTTCCGGCAGTTGCTGGACGCTGGCGACCAGTTTTTCCACCGGCCATTCCGCGAATTCGGTGCCCTCGACCGCAGCGTTCAGGTTGTTGATGTAAGTCTGATGATGCTTGGTGTAGTGGATCTCCATGGTTTGCGCATCGATGTGCGGCTCCAGTGCGTCGTAGGCGTAAGGCAAGGCTGGCAGGGTAAAAGCCATTTCAATGGACTCCATGGTGATGTGGGGCAGGCGCGCGGCGCGCGTTGCCGGTATCCGGGTGCAGCAAACGCTGGGTGCGCGGGTATTCGCCGTGTTCGCTGATGAAATTGAGCAGCTCGATATAGGTCTTGCTGCTCTGGCGCAGCGCCGCTTCACGCAGGGCCGGGCGCAGGCGCTCGTCCTGCATGGTCTGCAACAGCCGTTGATGGATCGCGCACAGGTACTCGGCGCTCTCCTCCGGCTGATTCAGGCGCAGATGCAGATCGGCCAGGTTGTGGTGGGAGATGACGCAGGCCGCCACCGCTTCGTCGGCATCGGCCCAGCGCTCGAACAACACTTGCGCCAGAGCCAGGGCTTGCAGGTAGGCCTCTCGGGCATCGATCAGCTCGCCCAGGATGAAGCAGCGATTGGCCCGTTCGATCGTGCGTTTCCAGTGCTCCATGGTGAACCTCCAAAGCGGTTGCGGTGCTTACACGCCGCCGGCGGTGAGTTTCTCGGGATTGAGCAACTCTTCCAGCTGGCTGCGCGACAGGTCGGTGTGCTCCAGCGCAACGTCGATCACCGGGCGACCCTGCTTGTAGGCCTGCTTGGCGATCTCGGCAGCTTTCTGGTAACCGATGATCGGGTTGAGCGCGGTCACCAGAATCGGGTTGCGCGACAGCGCTTCCTTGAGGCGCGACTCGTTGACCTTGAAGGTGGCGATGGCCTTGTCACCCAGCAAACGGCTGGAGTTGGTCAGCAACTCAATGCTGCTCAGCAGATTCTGGGCAATGATCGGCAGCATCACGTTCAGCTCGAAATTGCCTGATTGACCGGCGATGGTGATCACCGAGTCATTGCCGATCACTTGCGCAGCTACCATGGCGGTGGCTTCCGGGATCACCGGGTTGACCTTGCCTGGCATGATCGATGAGCCCGGCTGCAGGCCCTCAAGCTCGATTTCACCGAGCCCGGCGAGCGGGCCGGAGTTCATCCAGCGCAGGTCGTTGGCAATTTTCATCAATGAAACGGCGGTGGCCTTGAGCTGGCCCGATACGGCCACAGCGGTGTCTTGCGAGCCGATCAGGGCGAACAGATCCTTGCCCGGCGTGAACTGGACGTTGGTCAACTGGCTCAATTGGCGGCTGAAACGCGCAGCAAATTCCGGATGCGCGTTGATTCCGGTGCCGACCGCCGTGCCGCCCTGGGCCAGGGATTGCAGGCTTGGGAGCAAATCCTGCAGGTGACCGATATTGGCCTTGAGCTGCTGCGCCCAGCCGTTGAGCACTTGGCTCAGGCGTACCGGCATGGCGTCCATCAAGTGGGTGCGACCGGTCTTGACGTGATGATGGACCTGTTCGGCCTTTCGCTCGATCACCTGCACCAGGTGCAGCAGCGCCGGCAGCAGTTGTTCGTGCAGGGCCAATGCGGCGCTGACGTGGATAGTGGTCGGAATGATGTCGTTGCTGCTCTGCCCACAGTTGACGTGGTCGTTGGCGTTCACCGGTTCGTCGAGCAAGCGGCTGGCCAGGGTGGCGATCACTTCATTGGCGTTCATGTTGGAGCTGGTGCCGGAACCGGTCTGGAAGATGTCCACCGGGAAATGCCGCATGAAGTCGCCTTCCAACAACCCTTGGGCGGCATCGCTGATGGCTTTGCCTTGCGCTGCGCTGAGCTGGTTGAGTTCAACGTTGGCGCGCGCGGCGGCCGCTTTGGCCAGAATCAGGGCGCGGATGAACTGGGTCGGCATCGGCTTGCCGCTGATCGGGAAGTTATCCACTGCGCGCTGGGTCTGCGCGCCGTAGAGAGCGTCCACCGGCACCTGCAGTTCGCCCATGCTGTCGCGCTCAATACGTGTCTTGGTCATCGGTAAATCCTTGGACTAATTCAATGAGAGGAATCGAGGGTTGCAACTCGCAGGTGGCGAGCTGCCAGGTGTAGCTTTGCCAGCGCTTGAGCCGGCACTTGCACAGCGACAGGCGCTCCATTTCACGCAAGGGGCGCCAGGCTTGATCGAGACACAGGCTGCGCCAGTGCCACGGCAACGCGATATCGGTGGCCGTGTCGAGCAGCAGACGGAAGGAGGTTTCAGCGATCATCCAGGGCGAGGTCGCCGTGCAGCAGGCCAGATACCGGCCTTCGGCCAGGTAATGTTCGATCAGTCGTGGTTCGTCGGGATCCATCGCGCAACGGATCTGGCGACTCATCCAGCGCCAGCTTTCGAGGTACGGCTGCTCGTGCAAGGCAGAACTCATGATCCTGGGCTCATCCGATAATGAGATTTATTATTAGATGATAATGAGAACCAAAACAAGGGTGGCTTTTCAGCTGCCCTGAGCAGCCCAAAAAATATGCAGACATGAAAAAGGCGCGCCACCCAATCGGGTGACGCGCCTTTTTGTGTACCGGCCTGGGCTTAGCTGCCAGCGACAGTCATCTTTTCGATCAACACCGAACCGGTGCGAATGTTGCTGCGCAGTTCCAGATCGTTACCCACCGCGACGATCTGCTTGAACATGTCGCGCATGTTGCCGGCGATGGTCACTTCCTGCACTGCGAACTGGATTTCACCGTTCTCGACCCAGAAACCTGCCGCACCACGCGAGTAATCCCCGGTCACCATGTTCAGACCATGACCCATCAATTCGGTGACCAACAGGCCACGACCCATGCGTCGCAGCAAGGCGGCCTGGTCTTCATCGCCATGGGTGACGAACAGGTTATGCACACCGCCCGCGTTGGCGGTGCTCGGCATGCCGAGTTTGCGACCGGAATAGGTGCCGAGGATGTACGAGACCAGCTCGCCTTTCTCGACGAACGGTTTGGCATAGGTCGCCAGGCCGTCACCATCGTAGGAAGCACTGCCCATGGCACGCATCAGATGCGGACGCTCGTCGATGGTCAGCCATTCCGGGAACAGCTTCTGCCCCAAAGTGCCTTCGAGGAACGACGATTTGCGGTACAGACTGCCGCCGGAAATCGCCGACAGGAAGCTGCCGAACAACCCACCCGCCAGTTCCGCCGAAAACAATACAGGCACTTCGCAGGTCGGCACCGGGCGCGCACCCAGGCGACTCGCCGCGCGCTGTGCCGCACGCTGGCCAATGCTCACCGGATCCGCCAGCAAACTGCCCTGGCGGTTCACGTCATACCAGTAGTCGCGTTGCATCTGGCCATCGGCCTCGGCGATCATCACGCAGCTCAGGCTGTGCCGGGTCGACGCATAACCGCCGATGAAACCATGGCTGTTGCCATACACGCGGCAGCCCTGATGAGTGCTCAACGTGGTGCCATCGGCATTCTTGATGCGCGCATCGGCGTCGAACGCAGCGGCTTCGCAGAGCAACGCCTTCTCGATGGCCTGCTCCGGCGTGATGTCCCATTCGTGGAACAGGTCGAAATCCTGAATATCCCTGGCCATCAGCGCGGCATCGGCCAGCCCCGAGGCTTCGTCTTCCGAAGTGTGCTTGGCAATCGCCAGCGCGGCGGCGACGGTCTCGCGAATCGCATCCGGCCCGGTGGCAGACGTGCTGGCAGAACCCTTGCGCTGGCCGACATACAACGTGATGCCAAAACCCTGATCGCGGTTGAACTCGACCGTTTCGACTTCACGCTGACGCACCGACGTCGACAGGCCCTGCTCCAGCGACACCGCCACTTCGCAGGCACTGGCACCCTGACGCTGGGCTTCGGCGATGATCTGCTCGACCTGTTCCTGCAGTGCCGGCAATGCCTGTGGGCCGACGCTTTCAACTGCACTCATGCTCATCTCCACTCAAATTCTGCTTTCGGCTGGGGCCTTCGAGCGACCGGGCCGGACAAGCGGCCCCCGACTGGTTATCATGGCGGCGTTTCTTTGCGGACTGCCACCATGGTTGATTCTTACGACGACTCCCTCGATACGGGAGAAAAAAGCAAATCCCAGGTCAAACGCGAGCTGCATGCTCTGGTTGACCTTGGCGAGCGCCTTACAACGCTCAAGCCCGACTTGCAGGCAAAACTGCCATTGACCGACGCTTTGCGCCGGGCCCTGGCCGATGCGCCCAAGCACACCGCGAACATCGCGCGTAAACGGCACTTGCAGTTCATCGGCAAACTGATGCGCGATCAGGACACTGACGCGATTCTCACCCTGCTCGATCAACTCGACGCCTCTACCCGTCAGTACAACGAGCGTTTCCACAATCTCGAACGCTGGCGTGACCGCCTGATCGCCGGTGACGATGCCGTACTGGAGAAATTCGTCGTCGATTACCCGGACGCCGACCGCCAGCAACTGCGTTCCCTGATCCGTCAGGCCCAGCACGAGGTTGCGCAAAACAAACCTCCTGCGTCGAGCCGCAAGATCTTCAAGTACATCCGTGAGCTGGACGAGACTCAACGCGGTCTGCGCTGATATTCGCCACCGGGTGGCCGCACCGCGCGCCACCCGAAGCTCCATCCCTTCTTATGCGCCCGTGCCACCCACGGTGATCGCATCGATTTTCAGGGTCGGCTGGCCTACGCCCACCGGCACTGACTGCCCGTCCTTGCCACACGTGCCCACACCGCTGTCCAGCGCCAGATCGTTACCGACCATCGACACCCGGCTCATCGCTTCCGGACCGTTGCCGATCAACGTTGCGCCTTTGACCGGTGCAGTGATCTTGCCGTCCTCGATCAGATAAGCCTCGCTGGTGGAGAACACGAATTTGCCGCTGGTGATGTCGACCTGACCGCCGCCGAGGTTGGCGCAGTAGATGCCCTTTTTCACCGAGGCGATGATTTCCGCCGGATCGCTCTGGCCGCCGAGCATGTAAGTGTTGGTCATCCGAGGCATCGGCAGGTGCGCGTAGGATTCCCGGCGACCGTTGCCGGTGCGGGCCACGCCCATCAGCCGCGCGTTGAGCTTGTCCTGCATGTAGCCTTTGAGCACGCCGTTTTCGATCAGCGTGGTGCACTCGGTCGGGGTGCCTTCGTCGTCGACGCTCAGGGAGCCGCGACGACCGCTCAGAGTGCCGTCATCGACAATGGTGCAAAGTTTCGAGGCAACCATTTCGCCCATGCGTCCGCTGTAGGCTGAACTGCCCTTGCGGTTGAAATCGCCTTCCAGGCCGTGGCCGACCGCTTCGTGCAGCAGCACGCCGGACCATCCCGAGCCCAGAACCACCGGCAAGGTCCCGGCCGGTGCCGGAATCGCTTCCAGATTCACCAGCGCCTGACGCAACGCCTCACGGGCATAACCCATGGCACGGTCTTCGGCGAGGAAATAACGGTAGTCGGTACGCCCGCCGCCGCCATGTCCGCCGCGCTCGCGACGGCCGTTCTGCTCGACGATCACACTGACATTGAAACGCACCAGCGGACGCACATCGGCCGCCAGGCCGCCGTCGGTCGAAGCCACCAGAATCCGCTCCCAGACCCCGGCCATGCTTACGCTGACCTGCTGGATACGCGGGTCGAGGGCGCGGGTCGCCACATCGATGCGTTTGAGCAGTTCGACTTTTTCAGCGCGGCTCAAGACTTCCAGCGGGTTATCCGGCGCGTACAACTGGGCGACGTCCTGGGTGCTGAACGCCTGCACCGTGCCGTGCTGCCCGGCGCGGGAAATCGAACGGGCCGCACGGGCCGCTGCGCCGAGGGCTTCCAGGGTGATCGCGTTGCTGTAGGCAAAACCGGTTTTCTCACCGGACTGCGCACGCACGCCAACACCCTGGTCGAGGTTGAAACTGCCTTCCTTGACGATGCCGTCTTCCAGCGACCAGGACTCGGAAATCTGCCCCTGGAAATACAGGTCGGCCGCATCGATGCCTGGACCCGCCAGATCACCGAGCACGCCTTGCAGGCTCTCGATCGTCACGCCGCCGGGCGCCAACAGGTGATCACTGACTGAGGACAACAACTCGCTCATAGGTTTTACGCCTTAAATTCGTGTTCTGAAGCAGGTCGCTGTGCGCCCTGCGAAAAAAACCGCCGATGACCGGTCACCGGCATTCGCGCCCGGATGGACGCTTGTTCATTGCTGTCGCGCTCGGCCAGCAACACGGCTTCGCCTTGTTCCTGCTGCGCCAGCACGCGGCCCCACGGGTCGACAATCGCCCCGTGGCCAAAGGTTTCCCGCGGCCCCGGATGCGTTCCGCCCTGAGCTGCCGCCAGCACGTAGCACTGGGTTTCAATGGCCCGCGCGCGGATCAGTACATCCCAGTGCGCCGCCCCGGTCACCGCAGTGAAGGCCGACGGTGCGGTAATCAGTTCAGCCCCGGCAGCGCGCAGTTCGCTGTACAGCTCCGGGAAGCGCAGGTCGTAGCACACCGTCAGGCCCAATCGCCCGACCGGCGTGTCCGCGACCACCACGCCACTGCCATAAGCATAGTCATCGGATTCGCGGTAACGGCCGCGATTGTCCGCTACGTCGACATCGAACAGGTGCAACTTGTCATAGCGTGCAACGATTTCGCCCTGCTCGTTCACCAGCAGCGAGCAGGCATGGGACTTCGCCTCAGGCTGACCCACCGGCGGCAACGGCAAGGTGCCGGCCACAATCCATAACCTGAGGTCGCGGGCGGTCTGTTTCAACCACGGCAGGATCGGGCCTTCGCCGATCGCTTCGGCGCGGCCGATGTCGGCGATGTCGCGACGGCCCATGGCCGCGAAGTTTTCCGGCAACACCGCCAGCTTCGCGCCGGCGCTGGCTGCCTGTTCGAGCAAACGTCGGGCATCGCGCAGATTGGCCAGCACATCGCTCTGGCTGACCATTTGAATCACCGCTAAAGACATGGCGCACTCCGCAAGAGGTATGCGGCCATGCTACTCCATCGGTTCAGGGGCTGGCTGTTCAAAAAGGCTTGTCGAAGGTGATTTTCGGCTCTTTCCACGGGCCTTTGACGGTGTATTTGACGCTGGCGAACCGCGCCACGCGATCGCCGATCAGCTTGTCGATCAGGAACAACGCACCGCCGACGGCCGGCGCGCCGACAATCAGCGCGGCAATCGGCAGGTTGTTGGTCACAGGCAAAGTCACCAGCAATTTGGCATCTACCTTGTCGCCCACCAGATCCAGCGTGCCGTCCAGTTCCAGGTTGCTCGAGGGGCCGGTCAACTTGATTGGCTCTTTCGTCACATAAACGCCATTGGTCGCCACCAGCAAACCCTTGACCCGGTCATAGCTCAAGCCTTTGCCGAACAGGTCGGAGAAGTCGAGACGCAAACGCCGGCCAATCGAGTTGAAGTTGAGCAGGCCGAACACCCGCAACGCCTGAGCGCCGCCCTCGACTTCGACGAACTGGCCTTTGTTAAGGGACGCGTCGAGTGTGCCGGAGAAGCGCTTGGTCGCCAGCCACGCCGGCGAGCCCGGCCAGCGGCCATCGACATCCATGTGGAATTCTTCGCTGGTCACGCTCGGCGCAAAACCCCAGCCCTTGAGCACATCGGCGAGGTTCTTGCCGCCGATCCGCCCCTTGTACCAACTGGTCGTGGCACCGGGCGCTCCCTCCCAGCCACCGCTGCCCTGCAAGAGGATGCCCTTGAGGCCCAGATCGAGGTTGTTCAGGGCAATGCCCTTGCCGGTCGGTCGAACCTTGAGCGACCAGCCACCGACCAGATCCTGGCCCTGGAACAATTGATTGATGGTGATATCCAGCGCCGGAATCTTGCTGGGATCGACCGAGGCCAGTGGATCCGGCGCGTTCTCGTCGGCCTGCACCGTCGGGTCCGGCGCTGGCAATCGCACGTATTGCAGGTTCACCGCAATCGGCGCGCCCTTGGCGTCGGGAATGCCGGCCGTGCCTTTGGCCTGCTGACTGTCGAGCGCCAACGCCCAGGCACCGGACTTGCGATTCACCTGCACGGCTGCCTGATCCAGGGTGGTGCCGAAGGCGGTGAGTTTGCCGATCTTGAAATCTGCGCTGCTGAGCAACTGTTTGGCGTTGCCGCCTGGATCCTGGCCGGCGTATTTGTCCAGCAGATCCTGCCACGGCTTTACGTCCAGCTCCGACAACACGCCACGCACCCGCAGGCCTTTGCTGCCCGGCAACACCGCTTCGCCAGCGCCGAGGAACAGCTCACCCCGACCATCGGCAAAATTGCCCGGTGGCGCGGCGAAGGTGAAGTTGGCCAGTTGATCGTAATTGACCCAGTAACGCCGTTCCTGCCCCTGCAATGTCATCCGGAACACCGTGTCACGCCCGACATCGGCGGCCATACCGAACGGCGCCGGCAGATCCACCGCCACGCCTTTCAGACTGGAGCTGACCATCAATTGGCTGTCGGCACCGTCCAGATTCACTTGCAGCTGATACGGAATCGTCCCGGACACCGGCAAAGGCTGAGTCACGCCCAGCCAGTCGGTGAGTTTCTTGACCTCGACCTGTCCTGACGCCGCGACCCGGGTCTTGAGTTTGCCGGGGGCGCCGTCGGCGAAGATTTGCGCGGTCACCGGTTTGTCAAAGGCCCGGGCACTGATGTTCTGCCCGCTCAGCCCCTTGGCGCTGTCGAAGCGGAAGTCGCCCTTGAGCTGGCTCAGTTCGAGCTTCGGCTCCGCCAGCTTCAAGCGCGCATTGGCGGTTTTGAAGTCGACGAGGATTTTCGGCTGATCACCCTTGGCCAACGGCACATCGAGTTTGAGCTTGCCTTGCAGGTCACCCTCGCCTTCCCAGCCGGCAAAAGTATCGGCAGTGCCGATCGGCGCCTCCTGAAGAATCTTCAGGCCATCGCCCAGCCCGCCGGCAAAGCTGCCGTCGAGGAACATATGGCTGTGCTCGCCGCTCGGCACGTGGGGAATATTGACGAAGACATCGCTGACCTGGGTGTCGAGCAACTGACCCTTGCTGGCCAGAATCCGCACGCCGCTGTCTTCGATGAACACATCACCGTTGACCTTGCTCACGTGCGGCCAGCCTGGCTGGAACGCCAGTTCGGCGTCGTGCACCTTGAAGAACAGACTGATGCTGCGATCCGCTTCCCCGGCGTTCTTGTTCAGCGAACCCTGATACTGGAAGAAACCCTGATCCACCGCGCCCTTGAGAATCGCCGTACGCAGCCATTCATCGAGGGCCGGGCTCAGGACCTGCGGCAGGTACTTGGCGGTGTAGCGACCGTCGCCATCCACCAGACCGACCCGCAGATCCATGTAGTCTTCCTGGCTGTGGTCGAAGTGCAGGCGGATCAGGAAGTCGCCGGCAATCTTGCCTTCCTCGCCGAGCACCTTCAGGTACGGCGCGATCAGGGTGAAACCTTCTTTATCGAGCTTCCAGGTCAACCGGGCGTTGGCCTGAATGTATTGCCATGGCTTGGCGAAGATCGGATCGAGGTGCAGGACGAAGTCCTTGCTGTCCATGCGCAGCTCGCCGCCACCGAGATTGCCGGTAAGACTGCCGCTGACATTCCGTGCCGCCGGCGCGCCGTGGTAGGCATCGAAGCCGACTTGATCGAGGTTGGCGGCGAAGCTGAATTTGCTGTCGTCGGTGGCGTTCGGCCGGAAATCCAGCAGCACGTTACGCAGACCGCCGGTTACTTTCAGGCGCTCGACCACGGTGGCGACGCCTTGGGGCAAAGGTCCGAGGGCATTGAGCAAAGGCGTGATCGGCGTCAGGTCGAGCCGGTCAGCCTGCAGATGCCAGAGTTCTTCGTTCTTGTCGGTGGCGGCAGTCTGTTTGATCTGGACATGGGATTCCCAACGGGTTTCGCCGAAATTCATCGCCAGCGAATCAAGTGTGACAATGGCTCCCTCGGAACCGCGCTGGAAATAGCCATTGAGCGCCAGATTGTTGATCTGGATCGGCTTGCGTTCAGCGTAGGCGCCGGTCAGTTGCGGCGCATTGAGACGGATCGCCGCGCTCTGCAAAGCCCCCTCTCGCCAGTTGACCCACAGCTCGCCACCGGCCTTGATCTCGGAGAAATTCCATTGTTGGGTCAGGCGCTCAGGCAGCCACTTCGACCAGTCGCTCTGCGGCAGGCTGGCATAACCGTCCACTTCGCTGTTCTGCCACTGATTCGGACGAAGTCGCATGCGCAGGCTCAGCGCCACAGGCTGACCGTCGGGCAGGGTCAGGCGCGCATCGAGGCGTTGGCGGCTGGACCCGGTCTTCAGATTGAGACCGACATAAGTGAGGGTCAGCGGCGCCTGCTCCAGCGGCTGCAACGTCACCTGACTGTCGAGCACCGACAGTTGCTGAATCATTTGCATGCGGTTGAACAGTTGCTCGGGATCCATGGGCTGGTCCTGCTGCACCGGCAAGCCTTCCAGCGCCCACTTTCCGTCTTCGCCTTCCTTGAGGCTGATCTTCAGACCATTGAGTTCCAAATGGGCGATGCGCACTTCGCGGGCCAGCAGACTGGCCCAAAGATCCGGCACCGCGCGCACCCGATCCAGGCGCAGGGCATTGGCGCCGCTGCCGACCATCACGTCGTGGGCCAGCAGGATCGGGGCAAACCCGCTCCAGTTGCCTTCCAGCTCGCCGATCTGCAGCGGCATGCCCAGGGCGGCACTGGCCTTGTCTTCGATATCGGCGCGGTATTCGGCCACCAGTGGCGTGAGTTCCCGGCCGAGACTGACGTACAACGCCATCAATACCAGAACCAACGCGCACAGGCCCAGACCCCAGCGGGTCAGTGCGGCCAAAATGCGTGTCAGACGTTCCATGTCAGTTGGCTCCCATGGCAAAAATACTGCAAAAAGCTGAGGCCAGCCGTTTCAGGAAAAAGGTGATGCAGGGGTTCAGAGCAGCACCACGTCATATTGTTCCTGGGAATACATGGTTTCGACCTGAAAGCGTATGGTGCGCCCGATGAAACCTTCAAGTTCGGCCACGTTACCGGACTCTTCATCGAGCAGCCGGTCGACGACTTTCTGGTTCGCCAGCACCCGATAACCCTCGGCCTGATAGGCCCGGGCTTCACGCAGGATCTCGCGGAAAATCTCGTAGCAAATGGTTTCCGGAGTTTTCAGCTTGCCCCGGCCCTGACAGCTGCTGCACGGTTCGCACAACACTTGCTCGAGGCTTTCGCGGGTGCGCTTGCGCGTCATCTGCACCAGGCCCAACTCGGTAATGCCGATGATGTTGGTCTTGGCGTGATCGCGCTCCAGCTGTTTCTCCAGGGTACGCAGCACCTGGCGCTGATGCTCTTCGTCTTCCATGTCGATAAAGTCGATGATGATGATCCCGCCCAGATTGCGCAGGCGCATCTGCCGGGCAATCGCGGTCGCGGCTTCGAGGTTGGTCTTGAAGATGGTTTCTTCAAGATTGCGATGACCGACGAACGCCCCGGTGTTCACGTCGATGGTGGTCATGGCTTCCGCCGGATCGATGACCAGATAACCGCCGGACTTCAGCGGCACCTTCCGTTCCAGAGCTTTCTGGATTTCGTCTTCGACGCCGTACAGGTCGAAGATCGGCCGTTCACCCGGGTAGTGCTCCAGACGATCGGCGATTTCCGGCATCAGTTCGGCGACGAACTGCGTGGTTTTCTGAAAGGTTTCCCGGGAGTCGATGCGGATCTTCTCGATCTTCGGGCTGACCAGGTCGCGCAGGGTGCGCAGCGCCAGGCCGAGGTCTTCGTAGATCACACTCGGTGCGCCGATGGTCTTGATCTGCTCGTTGATCTGATCCCACAGGCGGCGCAGGTAGCGGATGTCCATCAGGATCTCATCGGCCCCGGCACCTTCGGCAGCGGTACGCAAAATGAAGCCGCCAGCCTCCTTGATGCCTTCTTTGGCCACGCAATCGCTGACCACCTGCTTGAGGCGTTCGCGCTCGGCTTCGTCTTCGATCTTCAGGGAAATGCCGACGTGGGCGGTGCGCGGCATGTACACGAGATAACGCGACGGGATCGACAGTTGCGTGGTCAGCCGCGCACCTTTGGAACCGATCGGATCCTTGGTGACTTGCACCACCAGGCTCTGGCCTTCGTGTACAAGCGCACTGATGCTTTCCACCGCAGGACCTTCGCGCAGGGAAATTTCCGAGGCGTGAATGAAGGCCGCGCGATCCAGGCCGATGTCGACGAAAGCCGCCTGCATGCCCGGCAGAACCCGCACCACCTTGCCTTTATAGATGTTGCCGACGATCCCGCGCTTTTGCGTACGCTCGACGTGCACTTCTTGCAGCACACCGTTTTCGACCACCGCCACGCGCGATTCCATCGGCGTGATGTTGATCAGAATCTCTTCACTCATGGCAGGGTCTCGTTCAGGCATGTTCACGATAATGGCCGCATCTGGTCCGTTCGACGCTTATTGCGCGTTCAGGGTTTGCCAACAGGGTATGCCGAAATGGCCGAGCAGTTCTGCGCTTTCGCACACCGGCAAGCCGACGACCGCCGAGTAACTGCCGTTGAGGCCGGCGACGAACACCGCACCGAGCCCCTGAATGCCGTAGCCACCCGCCTTGTCCCGGGGTTCGCCGCTGGCCCAGTAGGCGGCGGCTTCTTCGCGACTGATCGAACGGAACCGCACCCGACTGCGCACAACCCGCGACTCGCAGCGCTGGCCGTCGAGCACGGCAATCGCCGTCAGCACTTCATGCTCCTTGCTGGACAACATCATCAGCATGGCGCATGCATCGGCTTCGTCCACCGGTTTGCCAAGAATTTTGCCGTCCAGCACCACGGCGGTGTCGGCGCCCAGTACGCAAAACTCTAAGTCGCAAACGACGGTGCGCCGCCCTGCCTCGGCCTTGCCGCGCGCCAGGCGCTCGACGTAGGCCGATGGGGATTCATTGGCGAGAGGGGTTTCATCGATGTCCGCGCTGATGGCGGTAAACGGGATGCCGATCTGCGTGAGCAACTCACGCCGACGCGGCGATCCTGAGGCGAGGTAAAGCTTTTTCATCAAGACATCTCCCTGTTTGGTGCCCTGCCTCACAAATGCTGTTCCCTTTGGTCGGCGTCTGTTGTTGCCATACTGCGTTGCCGTTCCTCGCCATAGCACGCTATGACTCGTCACGGCGCCTTGTCTGGCAACAACAGCCGCTCGCCCAAAAAGAACTTCATTTGCGAGGCAAGGCACTGGTACGGGCAAATGCCTGACCGAATCAGTTGATTTTGTAGCGCCGGCGCAATCCACGCAAAGCGAAGCTGACCCATGGCCAGAGCAAGGCACTGACCAGTGCCGGCAGGACCAGCGCAAGGGTCGGCTGACGGTTGCCGGTCAAGGCACTGAGCCAGAGTTGTACGAGCTGGGCGAGGCCGAAGATCACCAGAATCACCAGGCTTTGCTGCCACATCGGGAACATCCGCAGGCGTTGCTGCAACGACAGCACCAGGAACGTGATCAGGGTCAGGATCAATGCATTCTGACCGAGCAGATCGCCTTGCAGCACGTCTTCGGCCAGCCCCAGGCAGAACGCCGTGACCATGCCGACCGTATGCGGCAGGTACAAAGCCCAGAAAGTCAGGAGCAAGGCCAGCCACAGCGGGCGCAGGATTTCCATGAAAATTGGCAATGGCGACACGCTGAGCAGTATGCCGACGATAAACGTCAGCCAGACGATCCAGCCGTTACGCGATGCGGTAGCTCCGACCATTATTCTTGCCTCCCGGTGGTCGCCGGCGCAGTGACAGGCGGCTTGGCCGCTGGTCGAGCAGCGGGCTGATTGGCCGGTGGCTTGCTGACCGCGGGTGTGGCTGCAGGCGGTTTGCTCGCAGCGGGTTTGGCCGGCGTGGTGCCGGCGGCAGGCGTAGCCGGCGCTGTCGTCGTGGCAGGGGTTGCGGCTGCGGCTGCGGCAGGCGGGGTGACGATTTTCGGCACCGTGGCCGGAACCACCGGACCGCCACCAAAGGCATCGAGGTTTTCCTGAGCCTGCGCGGCATCGTTGGCACGTTCTTCGGCGGTGCGGTTGTCACTGAATACCAGCAGCAGGTAGCGGCTGCGGTTCAATGCGGCGGTCGGCACGGCGCGAACAATGGCGAATGGCTGGCCGGAATCGTGGATCACTTCCTTGACCGTCGCCACCGGATAACCGGCCGGGAAACGCTGACCGAGGCCCGAACTGACCAGCAGATCACCTTCCTTGATATCGGCGGTGTCCGCCACGTGGCGCAACTCCAGACGCTCAGGGTTACCGGTGCCGCTGGCAATCGCCCGCAGACCGTTACGGTTCACTTGCACAGGAATGCTGTGGGTCGAGTCGGTCAGCAGCAGCACACGTGAGGTGTACGGCATCAGTTCGACCACCTGCCCCATCAGGCCACGAGCATCGAGCACGGGCTGACCGAGCACCACGCCATCGCGCTCGCCTTTGTTGATGATGATGCGATGGGTGAAGGGGTTGGGGTCCATGCCGATCAGCTCGGCCACTTCGACCTTCTCGTTGACCAGCGCGGAGGAATTGAGCAACTCGCGCAGACGGACGTTCTGCTCGGTGAGGGCGGCAAGCTTCTGCATGCGACCCTGCAACAGCAGGTTCTCCGACTTGAGTTTTTCATTTTCGGCGACGAGCTCGGTGCGACTGCCGAACTGGCTGGCGATACCTTCCCACAACCGTCCGGGCAGGTCAGTAATCCAGTAGGCATCCATCAGCACCAGCGAGGCCTGGCTGCGTACGGGTTTAAGCAGGCTGAAGCGCGCGTCAACGACCATCAGCGCGACCGACAGTACGGCCAGCACCAACAAGCGCACGCCCAGTGAGGGGCCCTTGGCGAAAAGCGGTTTAATAAGCCGCTCCTCCCAGGCAAATGTTCTGTTTATTCATACGGCATCAAACCGGCCTGGATGAAGACTGACAGAAGATAAACGCCAACAGGCAGCACTGCAAAGTGCTGCCTGTGCGCTCACCCACGTATTGCACCCGGCGATTATTCGCTGGAGAGCAGGTCCATGGTGTGCTTGTCCATCATTTCCAGTGCACGGCCACCACCGCGAGCGACGCAGGTCAGCGGATCTTCGGCAACGATCACCGGCAGACCGGTTTCCTGGGCCAGCAGCTTGTCGAGGTCACGCAGCAGCGCGCCACCACCGGTCAGCACCAGGCCTCGCTCGGCGATGTCGGAAGCCAGTTCCGGCGGCGATTGCTCCAGGGCACTTTTCACGGCCTGAACGATGGTTGCCAGGGACTCTTGCAGAGCTTCCAGCACTTCGTTGGAGTTCAGGGTGAATGCGCGTGGAACGCCTTCGGCCAGGTTGCGACCGCGAACGTCGACTTCGCGAACTTCGCCGCCCGGGTAGGCCGTACCGATTTCCTGCTTGATGCGCTCGGCGGTGGATTCGCCGATCAGGCTGCCGTAGTTGCGACGCACGTAGGTGATGATCGCTTCGTCGAAGCGGTCGCCGCCAACGCGTACGGATTCGGCATAGACCACACCGTTCAGGGATATCAGCGCGATTTCGGTGGTACCACCACCGATATCCACGACCATCGAACCGCGAGCTTCTTCAACCGGCAGGCCGGCACCGATCGCAGCGGCCATCGGCTCTTCGATCAGGAACACTTCACGGGCACCGGCACCAAGGGCCGATTCACGGATGGCACGACGCTCAACCTGGGTGGACTTGCATGGAACGCAGATCAGCACACGAGGGCTGGGCTGCAGAAAGCTGTTTTCGTGAACCTTGTTGATAAAGTATTGCAGCATCTTTTCGCAGACGCTGAAGTCGGCGATCACGCCGTCCTTCATCGGACGAATGGCAGCAATGTTGCCCGGCGTACGGCCGAGCATGCGCTTGGCCTCGGTGCCGACAGCGACGACACTTTTCTGGTTACCGTGTGTCCGAATGGCCACAACCGATGGCTCATTCAGGACGATACCGCGCTCGCGCACGTAAATAAGGGTGTTGGCAGTGCCCAGGTCAATGGAAAGATCGCTGGAAAACATGCCACGCAGTTTCTTGAACATGGGAAAGGGACCCTAGGCAACGCGTGGGTAAAAAAGTGCGGCAAACTCTAACAACGACAGGGATTTTGGGCAAGGCGCCAATATGTTAAATTGGCCGCTTTTCTGTGCACCAAGCCCCACAATCGCGGCCTTATGACCGTAGAAGTGCGGTAGTGTTCCGACAATCTAACACACGGACGCCGTCCGTCCTGTTTTCCACTGGAGAAACCCGATGGCGCTAGAACGCTCCGACGTGGAAAAAATCGCTCATCTGGCCAGCCTTGGCCTTAATGACGCCGATCTTCCACACATCACTTCGGCCCTCAACAGCATTCTCGGGCTGGTCGACGAAATGCAGGCGGTCGATACCGACGGTATCGAACCGCTGGCCCACCCGCTGGAAGCCAGTCAGCGCCTGCGCGCCGACGTCGTGACCGAAAGCAATAACCGCGAGGCTTATCAGTCCATCGCACCAGCGGTCGAAAACGGCCTGTACCTGGTTCCGAAAGTCATCGACTAAAGGGAAAGAGCCTGCAATGCATCAATTGACTCTGGCCGAGATCGCCCGCGGTCTCGCCGATAAAAAGTTTTCCTCCGAAGAGCTGACCAAAGTCCTGCTGGCACGCATTACCCAGCTCGATCCGCAGCTCAACAGTTTCATCAGCCTCACCGAAGAACTGGCCCTCGAGCAGGCGAAAGCCGCCGACGTGCGCCGGGCCAATGGTGAGAGCGGCGCCCTGCTCGGCGCGCCGATCGCCCATAAAGACCTGTTCTGCACCCAGGGCATCCGCACCAGCTGCGGCTCGAAGATGCTCGACAACTTCAAGGCCCCATACGACGCCACCGTGGTGTCGAAGCTGGCCGCCGCCGGCACCGTGACCCTTGGCAAGACCAACATGGACGAATTCGCCATGGGTTCGGCCAACGAGTCGAGCTGGTACGGCGCGGTGAAAAACCCGTGGAACCTGGAACACGTGCCGGGCGGTTCGTCCGGTGGTTCGGCTGCCGCGGTTGCCGCTCGTCTGTTGCCTGCCGCAACGGCCACCGACACCGGCGGTTCGATCCGTCAGCCAGCTGCATTCACCAACCTCACCGGCCTGAAACCGACCTACGGTCGCGTGTCGCGCTGGGGCATGATCGCTTACGCCTCCAGCCTCGATCAGGGCGGCCCATTGGCTCGCACCGCCGAAGACTGCGCGATTTTGTTGCAAGGTATGGCCGGCTTCGATCCGAACGACTCCACCAGCATCGATGAGCCAGTGCCAGACTACGCCGCTGGTCTTAACGGTTCGCTGCAAGGCCTGCGCATCGGTGTGCCGAAGGAATACTTCGGTGCAGGTCTCGACCCGCGCATCGCCGACCTGATCCAGAACAGCATCAAAGAGCTGCAGAAGCTCGGTGCCGTGATCAAGGAAATCAGCCTGCCGAACATGCAGCACGCGATTCCTGCGTACTACGTGATCGCCCCGGCAGAAGCCTCCTCCAACCTGTCGCGTTTCGACGGCGTGCGCTTCGGCCACCGCTGCGCAGACCCGAAGAACCTGGAAGACCTGTACAAGCGCTCCCGTGGCGAAGGTTTCGGGCCTGAAGTACAGCGCCGGATCATGGTCGGTGCCTACGCGCTGTCCGCCGGTTACTACGATGCCTACTACCTCAAAGCCCAGAAGATCCGTCGCCTGGTGAAGAACGACTTCATGACCGCATTTAATGAAGTCGACATCATCCTCGGCCCGACCACGCCAAACCCGGCCTGGAAACTCGGCGCCAAGAACAGCGACCCGGTCGCTGCCTACCTGGAAGACGTCTACACCATCACCGCCAACCTCGCGGGCCTGCCGGGTCTGTCGATGCCGGCCGGTTTTGTCGACGGTCTGCCGGTTGGCGTGCAACTGCTCGCGCCGTATTTCCAGGAAGGCCGTTTGCTCAACGTTGCGCATCAGTATCAGTTGAACACTGACTGGCACACTCGCACCCCAACCGGCTTCTGAGGAGACACACATGCAATGGGAAGTCGTGATCGGTCTGGAGATTCACACCCAGCTCACCACCCGGTCGAAAATCTTTTCCGGTAGTTCCACCCAGTTCGGTTCCGAGCCGAACACCCAGGCCAGCCTGATCGACCTGGGCATGCCCGGCGTGCTGCCGGTGCTCAACCAGGAAGCGGTGCGCATGGCGGTGATGTTCGGTCTGGCGATTGACGCCGAGATCGGTCAGCACAACGTGTTCGCCCGCAAGAACTACTTCTACCCGGACCTGCCGAAGGGCTACCAGATCAGCCAGATGGAATTGCCGATCGTCGGCAAGGGCCACCTGGACATCGCCCTGGAAGACGGCACGGTCAAACGCGTCGGTATCACCCGTGCGCACCTGGAAGAAGACGCCGGCAAGAGCCTGCACGAAGAATTCAGCGGTGCCACCGGCATCGACCTGAACCGTGCCGGCACGCCGCTGCTGGAAATCGTGTCCGAGCCGGACATGCGTAGCGCCAAGGAAGCGGTGGCCTACGTCAAGGCGATCCACGCGCTGGTACGTTACCTGGGCATCTGCGACGGCAACATGGCCGAGGGCTCGCTGCGTTGCGACTGCAACGTGTCGGTACGTCCGAAAGGCCAGGTCGAGTTCGGCACCCGCTGCGAGATCAAGAACGTCAACTCGTTCCGCTTCATCGAGAAGGCGATCAACTCCGAGATCCAGCGTCAGATCGACCTGATCGAAGACGGCGGCAAAGTGATCCAGCAGACCCGTCTGTACGATCCGAACAAGGACGAAACCCGTCCGATGCGCAGCAAAGAGGAAGCCAACGACTACCGTTACTTCCCCGATCCGGACCTGCTGCCGGTGGTCATCGAGGATTCGTTCCTCAACGACGTGCGCGCCACCCTGCCGGAGCTGCCACCGCAGAAACGCGAGCGCTTCCAGAGTGCCTTCGGTCTGTCGGCCTACGACGCCAACGTGTTGGCCACCAGCCGTGAGCAGGCGGACTACTTCGAGAAAGTCGCGAGCATCGGCGGCGACGCCAAACTGGCGGCGAACTGGGTGATGGTCGAGTTGGGCAGCCTGCTCAACAAGCAGAACCTGGACATCGAGGATTCGCCGGTTTCCGCCGAGCAACTGGGCGGCATGCTGCAGCGCATCAAGGACAACACCATCTCCGGCAAGATCGCCAAGGTGGTGTTCGAAGCGATGGCCAACGGCGAAGGCAGCGCAGACGAGATCATCGAAAAGCGCGGCCTGAAGCAGGTTACCGACACCGGCGCGATCTCGGCGGTGCTGGACGAAATGCTCGCGGCCAACGCCGAGCAGGTCGAACAATACCGCGCGGCAGACGAAGCCAAGCGCGGCAAGATGTTCGGCTTCTTCGTCGGTCAGGCCATGAAAGCCTCCAAGGGCAAGGCCAACCCGCAGCAAGTGAACGAACTGCTGAAAAGCAAGCTCGAAGGCTGACGATGGCCCCGCGCCTGAGGATCGTTCCCACGCTCTGCGTGGGAATGCCGCCTCGGACGCTCCGCGTCCATTGCGGTGTGACGCAGAGCGTCACGGGTTGCATTCCCACGCCGGAGCGTGGGAACGATCACTTGGGAGCTTATGAATGAAACGTCTGCTCGGCGCCTGCGCCCTGCTCTCCTTGCTGGCCGGTTGCGCCAGCACCGACACCATCGACCCGCACGGTTACGACCAGACCGGCGTCGCCTCCTATTACGGAGCCAAACACCACGGTAAACGTACCGCCAGCGGCGAAGCGTTCAACCAGAATTCCCTGACCGCCGCCCACTGCCAGTTGCCGTTCGGCACTCGGGTGAAGGTCACCAACCTGAAAAACGATGAATCCGTCGTGGTCCGCATCAACGACCGTGGCCCGCACACCCGTGGCCGCCTGATCGATGTTTCACGTGCGGCGGCCGAACAGCTCGGTATGCTGCGCAGTGGAACCGCCCGGGTTCGGGTGCAGGCCCTCGACGACTGATGGAGCGTCCACCATTTTCGGACTGACCGACTTGCCGCTGATCAGCGTGATCGAATTGCTCAGCGGGCTGTTCCTGCTGATCGCCGGCGCCGAACTGATGGTGCGCGCCGCCGTGCGCCTGGCCGCGCGCCTGCATGTACGACCGCTGATCATCGGCCTGACCATCGTCGCCCTCGGCAGCAGCGCCCCGCAAATGGCCGTCAGCCTGCAAGCCGTGCAGGCGCACACGCCGGACATCGCGGTCAGCAGCGTGATCGGCAGCAGCATTTTCAACATTCTTGTCACCCTCGGCCTGTCGGCGCTGATCATTCCGCTGCGGGTGTCGCGGCAACTGGTACGCCTCGACATCCCGTTGATGATCGGCGCCAGCATGCTGGTATTCGTGCTGGCGTGGAATGAAGAACTCGGGCGCCTCGACGGCATTCTGTTGCTCGGCGCCCTGGCGCTTTATCTTGGATTACTGCTGCGCCAGTCGCGGCACTCGACCCGCCCGCATTCCGATCAACCCCACGATCCGCAGGCCCCGTGGTTTACCAGTCTGCTGATGATTGTCGGCGGTCTGGGCATGCTGGTGTTCGCCGGGCACTTGCTGCTGGGTGCAGCCGTGGTCGTCGCCACTGACCTGGGATTCTCCGAGCGGGTGATTGGCCTGACCGTGGTCGCGGTCGGCACTTCGCTGCCGGAACTCGCCACCTCGCTGATCGCCGCGCTGCGCGGTCAGCGGGACATTGCAGTCGGCAACGTGATCGGCGCCAACCTGTTCAACCTGCTTGGGGTGCTGGGTTTCACCGCTTTGATCGCGCCGACACCGCTGTCGGTCTCGCCCAATGCGCTGGATTTCGACCTGCCGGTAATGCTCGGCGTCGCGTTGCTGTGCCTGCCGGTGTTCTATTCCGGCTACCGCGTGACCCGGGCCGAAGGCCTGTTGCTGCTGGGTTTGTACCTGGCGTACGGGCTGCACGTGGTGTCGTTCACCACCGGCATGCCACTGGCCGGCAAGCTCGAGCGATTGATGCTGTTTTATGTGCTGCCGACGCTGCTGACGTTTCTGTTTTTCACGTCCGTGCGCGCCTGGCACCGCCAACACCACAAGAGGGATGTGCCATGACCGAATCGAAGAAATCCGGGGTTGAAGTCCGCCGTCAGGTAATGGGCGACGCGTTTGTCGACCGCGCGCTGGGCAACGCCACCGAGTTCACCCAACCGCTGCAGGATTTCGTCAACGAACACGCCTGGGGCGGCGTGTGGAATCGCGAAGGTTTGCCGCTGAAAACCCGCAGCCTGATCACCCTTGCCGCGCTGACCGCATTGAAGTGCCCGCAGGAATTGAAGGGTCACGTGCGCGGCGCGTTGAACAATGGCTGCACGGTCGATGAGATCCGTGAAGCGCTGCTGCATTGCGCGGTGTATGCCGGCGTGCCGGCGGCGATCGATGCGTTCCGCGCGGCGCAGGAAGTGATCGACAGTTACCAGAAGCCTGAGTAACCGCCGGCCTCAGATCCACCCGCCCCACTGCAAGAAGAAGATCCCGATGTTGGTGGTGATCGCCGCCATCAACGTGGTCAGCACAATGATCGCCGCCGCCAGTTCATGATTGCCCTGCGCCGCACGGGCCATGACAAAACTGGCAGCGGCAGTCGGGCTGCCGAAGTACAGAAACAGAATCCCCAGCTCCGCCCCGCGAAAACCCCACAGCCATGCACCCAGCGTGGCGATCACCGGCAGGCCGACCATCTTCACCAGACTCGAACTGAGCGCCATGTTGCCGCTCTTGCGCAGCGCCGCCAGCGACAGCGTGCCGCCAATACAGATCAGTGCCAGCGGCAGCGTGGTCTGTGCCAGGTACTGGCCGGAGGTTTCCAGCCACCCCGGCAGACCGATCTTGAAATAAGCGAACGGCGCCGCCGCGATCACGCTGATGATCAACGGATTGCTGACCACGCTTTTGCAGATGCTCCACGGGTCCGACTTGATCACCGGGCTGTAGACCGCCAGCACGATGGTCGACAGGGTGTTGTAGAACAGGATGACCAGCGCCGCGAGAATCGCGCCGAGGGAAATCCCGTAGTCACCGTACATGCTCGCCGCCAGTGCCAGGCCGATCACCCCGTTGTTGCCGCGAAACGCGCCTTGCGTATAGATGCCGCGATCTTCACGCGGGCAGCGGAAAATCGCCCAGCCCCAGGCCACGGCAAAACTGACCAGCGTGGCGAGGGCGAAATAGATCAGCAGCGCCGGTTGCAGCGCGGCGTGCAGGTCGGCATGAAGAATGCCGAGAAACAGCAGCGCCGGCATGGTGACGTTGAACACCAGCGACGAAGCGGTGTGGATAAAGTTGTCGTTGATCCAGTCGATGCGCTTGAGCAGCACACCGAGAAACAGCATGGCAAACACCGGCGCGGTGATGTTCAGGGTTTCGAGGAAGATTGCCAGCATGCCGGGGAGCCTTGGAGGTGAGCGTCGTTAGGGGGCTAATGATAAGCCAAAACCTTCAAAAGCCCCTCATCGGAGCGCCGCCCGCCTAACCCTCTCCCGGAGGGAGAGGGGACTGATCCGGGGATGCTCCAGAAAATTATCGACCTGAAACTACGTCGCCGAATCCATAATCAATTCGATTTTTCAGGTCGATGTAAAACGAAAGACAACTCGGTCAGCCCCCTCTCCCCCCGGGAGAGGGTTGGGGTGAGGGCATGGCCAGTACAGGCACCACACCCCTCAAGCAGATCAAGTAATCGGCGCCGGATTGAACAACGTAATGTCGTTATGCAGCTTGTGCTTCTCCGCCCACGTCTGCTGCTTGCCGCTCGCCACATCCAGGTAGTAGTGGAACAACTCCCAGCCCAACTCCTCGATGCTCGCGCGCCCAGTAGCAATCCGCCCGGCATCGATATCGATCAGATCCGGCCAGCGCTGCGCCAGTTCGGTACGAGTCGAAACCTTCACCACCGGCGCCATGGCCAGACCATAAGGCGTGCCACGACCGGTGGTGAACACGTGCAGGTTCATCCCCGCCGCCAGTTGCAACGTACCGCAGACAAAATCACTCGCCGGCGTCGCACAGAAAATCAAACCCTTCTGCTTGAAGCGCTCCCCCGGGCCGAGCACACCGCTGATCGCGCTGCTGCCGGACTTCACGATCGAGCCCAACGACTTCTCGACGATATTCGACAACCCGCCCTTCTTGTTGCCCGGCGTGGTGTTCGCGCTGCGATCCGCTTCGCCCTTGGCCAGATAACGGTCGTACCAGTCCATCTCGCGCACCAGTTCCTCGGCAACGGTTTTGCTCTGCGCCCGAGAGGTCAGCAGGTAAATCGCATCACGCACTTCGGTGACTTCGGAAAACATCACCGTCGCGCCCGCCCGCAGCAGCAAGTCTGAGGCGTAACCCAGCGCCGGGTTGGCGGTGATGCCGGAAAACGCATCGCTGCCGCCGCACTGCATACCGAGGATCAGCTCGGACGCCGGCACGGTTTCCCGGCGGCGCTGGTCGAGCTTCTTCAGGCGGACTTCGGCCAGTTCCATGATCTGCTCGATCATCTCGGTGAAACCGTGACTGGAATCCTGCAAGCGATACAGCCACGGCTCGCTCAGATCAACCGACGCATCGTCTTCATGCATCACCTGCCCGGCCTGCAATTTCTCGCAGCCCAGACTGATCACCAGCGCCTCGCCACCGAGGTTCGGGTTGCGCGCCAGATTGCGCACGGTGCGGATCGGGATGTAGGCGTCGGTGGCCGTAATGGCCACGCCGCAACCGTAACTGTGGGTCAGCGCCACCACGTCATCGACGTGCGGGTACTTGGGCAACAGTTCGTCCTTGATCCGCTTCACCGCGTGATCCAGCACCCCGGTGACACATTGCACAGTGGTGGTGATCCCGAGGATGTTGCGCGTGCCGACAGTGCCGTCGGCGTTGCGATATCCCTCGAACGTGAAGCCTTCCAGGGGCGCCTGGGCGTCCGGCACTTCGGTGGACAGCGGCAGGCTGTCCAGCGGTGGCGCGGTCGGCATGCGCAGTTGATCTTCCCTGACCCAACTGCCACGGGGAATCGGCTGCAACGCGTAGCCGATGATCTGGCCGTAGCGAATCACCGTGCCGCCCTCGGGGATATCCACGAGGCTGACCTTGTGACTCTGCGGCACGAAATCCACCGTCACCAGGCCATCGGCAAATGCGGTGCCGGCCGGCACGCCCTGGTCGTTGACCACTACCACTACGTTGTCCCGCTCGTGCAGGCGGATGTAGCGCGGCGAGTCGGAATGTTCAATCAACTGCATGACGCCGCTCCTCAGGAATGCGCTTGAGACAATTTGCCGGTGGCTTCGGAACCGCCCTGGGTTGGCGGCTCTTTAAGGACCACACGTTTGATCGGGCCGACGATCACCAGGTAGCTGAACACCGCCACGAGTGCGTTGGCACCGACGAACACCAGCGCCCATTTGAACGAGCCGGTCGAACTGATGATGTAACCGATGACGATCGGAGTGGTGATCGAGGCGATGTTGCCGAAGGTGTTGAACAGGCCACCGCTCAGACCGGCGATCTGTTTCGGCGAAGTGTCGGACACCACCGCCCAGCCCAGCGCGCCCACGCCTTTGCCGAAGAATGCCAGGGCCATGAAGCCGACCACCATCCATTCAACGTCGACATAGTTGCACGCCACGATGCTGCTCGAAACCAGCAGACCGGCAATGATCGGCGCCTTGCGGGCAAAGGTCAGCGAATGGCCCTTGCGCAGCAGGTAATCGGAAATCACCCCGCCGAGCACGCCGCCGATAAAGCCGCAGATCGCCGGCAACGAGGCGATGAAACCGGCCTTGAGGATGGTCATGCCGCGTTCCTGCACCAGGTACACCGGGAACCAGGTCAGGAAGAAATAGGTGATGCCGTTGATGCAGTACTGGCCCAGGTAAACGCCGAGCATCATGCGATTGGTCAGCAACTGGCGGATGTAATCCCACTTCGGACCGTCAGCCTTTTTGCCTTGTTTCTGGTCCATGTCGACCATGCCGCCGTTGTCGGCGATGAACTTCACTTCCGCTTCGTTGGCCATCGGGTGTTGGCGCGGGCTGTGGATAACCTTGAGCCAGACCAGCGAGAACACGATGCCGAGCAGGCCCATGACGATGAACACGTGCTCCCAGCCAAAGGAGAACACGATCCAGCCCATCAGCGGCGCGAACAACACGGTGGCGAAGTATTGCGCCGAGTTGAAGATCGCCGAAGCAGTGCCGCGCTCGGCGGTCGGGAACCAGGCCGCCACAATGCGTGCGTTGCCGGGGAACGATGGCGCCTCGGCCAGACCCACCAGGAAGCGCAGCATGAACAGCGCGACGATGGCCGTGGACATGCCGAATTCACCGACGAAGCCTTGCAGCACGGTGAACAGCGACCAGGTGAAAATGCTCAGGGCATAGACTTTTTTCGAGCCGAAGCGATCGAGCAGCCAGCCGCCGGGAATTTGCCCGGCCACGTAGGCCCAACCGAAAGCAGAGAAGATGTAGCCGAGGGTGACCGCGTCGATGCCGAGGTCTTTTTGCAAACTGGAACCGGCGATCGCGATGGTGGCGCGGTCGGCGTAGTTGATCGTGGTCACCAGAAACAGCATGAGCAGGATCAAATAGCGGACGTGAGTCGGCTTGGACGATTGCATGTAGATGTACTCCCACTGATTATTTTTATGCGGGTAAAACATTCTTTGGTCTTGTGCCGCGCAGGGCCTCAGGCGAAGGCCCGGCGCGGGTGCAGCGATTTACGAACCGATGTAGCTGGTCTTCACGACCGTGTAGAACTCTTGCGCATAGCGGCCTTGCTCACGTGAGCCATAGGATGAACCCTTACGGCCACCGAACGGAACGTGGTAATCGACACCGGCGGTCGGCAGGTTGACCATCACCATCCCGGCCTGGGAATGACGCTTGAAGTGGTTGGCGTACTTCAGCGACGTGGTGGCGATACCCGCCGACAGACCGAATTCGGTGTCGTTGGCCATGGCCAGTGCAGCCTCGTAATCGGCCACGCGAACGATGTTGGCCACCGGGCCGAAGATCTCTTCGCGGCTGATGCGCATCGACGCTTCGCTGTCGGCAAACAGGGTCGGCGCAAGGAAGTAACCCTCGGTGTCGCAGGTCACCAGACCACCGCCGCTGACCAGACGCGCACCTTCGGACTGACCGATGTCGATGTACTTCATGTCCTGTTCAAGCTGCGCTTGCGAAACCACCGGACCGATATCGGTGCCGGTCTTCAGCGCGTGGCCGACCTTGATCGACTTCATGCGCTCGGCCATGGCTTCGACGAACTTGTCGTGAATCCCGGCAGTGACGATCAATCGGCTCGAAGCCGTGCAACGCTGGCCAGTGGAGTAGAACGCGCTCTGCACCGACAGCTCGACCGCCTGCTTGAGGTCGGCGTCGTCGAGAATGATCTGCGGGTTCTTGCCGCCCATCTCCAACTGAACCTTGGCCTGGCGCGACACGCAATTGACCGCGATCTGCCGACCCACACCGACAGAGCCGGTGAAGCTGATGCCGTCGACTTTCGGGCTGTTGACCAACGCTTCGCCAACCACGCGGCCGCTGCCCATCACCAGGTTGAACACGCCGGCAGGGAAACCTGCGCGGGAGATGATTTCAGCCAGGGCCCAGGCGCAACCCGGCACCAGATCCGCTGGCTTCAACACCACGCAGTTGCCGTAGGCCAGGGCCGGGGCGATTTTCCACGACGGGATGGCAATCGGGAAGTTCCACGGGGTGATCAGGCCGACCACACCCAGGGCTTCGCGGGTGACTTCGACGTTGACGCCCGGACGCACCGACGGCACGTAGTCGCCGGACAGGCGCAGGCACTCGCCAGCGAAGAACTTGAAGATGTTGCCGGCGCGGGTCACTTCGCCGATGGCTTCGGGCAAGGTCTTGCCCTCTTCCCGGGCCAGCAGGGTGCCGAGCTCTTCGCGGCGGGCGAGGATTTCGGTGCCGACTTTGTCCAGCGAATCGTGACGGGCCTGAATGCCCGAGGTCGACCACGCCGGGAACGCGGCGCGCGCGGCGTCAATGGCGGCGTTGACCTGAGCCAGGTCAGCCTTGGCGTAATCGCCGATGGTGTCGCTCAGTTCGGACGGGTTGATGTTCGCCGAGTAATCGTTACCGGCGACCCATTCACCGTTGATGTAGTTGTCATAGCGCTTGGTCACGAATCATTCTCCTGACGCAAAAGGCCGCTGATTGCTCAGCGGCCTTGTTTATAGAGGTGTGTTACTGCGCACCTTGCTTGTCGATCAGCGCAGCGAGCATTTCGTACTCTTCGCCGGTCAGGTCAGTCAGCGGCGCCCGCACCGGGCCTGCGTCATAGCCGGCGATCTTGGCGCCTGCCTTGACGATGCTCACGGCGTAACCGGCCTTGCGGTTGCGGATATCCAGGTACGGCAGGAAGAAGTCGTCGATGATCTTGCCGACGGTGGCGTGATCTTCGCGGGCAATCGCGTGGTAGAAGTCCATCGCGGTTTTCGGGATGAAGTTGAACACCGCCGACGAGTAGACCGGCACGCCCAGGGCCTTGTAGGCAGCAGCGTAGACTTCGGCGGTCGGCAGACCACCGAGGTAGCTGAAGCGATCGCCGAGACGACGACGGATCGACACCATCAGCTCGATATCACCCAGACCGTCCTTGTAACCGATCAGGTTCGGGCAGCGTTCGGCCAGACGCTCCAGCAGCGGCGCGGTCAGGCGGCAGACGTTGCGGTTGTACACCACCACACCGATGTTGACCGATTTGCACACCGCTTCAACGTGGGCGGCGACACCGTCCTGGCTGGCTTCGGTCAGGTAGTGCGGCAGCAGCAACAGACCTTTGGCGCCCAGACGCTCGGCTTCCTGAGCGTATTCGATGGCCTGGCGGGTCGAACCACCGACACCGGCGAGGATCGGCACGCTGCTGGCGCAGGTGTCGACGGCAGTCTTGATGATTTCCGAGTATTCGCTGGCAGCCAGGGAGAAGAATTCACCGGTGCCACCGGCGGCGAACAGGGCTGAAGCACCGTACGGGGCCAGCCATTCCAGGCGTTTGATGTAGCCAGCGCGGTTGAAATCGCCCTGGGCATTGAAATCGGTCACCGGGAACGAGAGCAGGCCGGCGGAGAGGATGGACTTCAGTTCTTGTGGATTCATTATTCGAACACCCTGGTAGCAACGTTTTTTTGTGAGTGGACCGTTCAGCCTTCGCCGAAGTTGTAGGTCATCGTACAACTTAAAATATAACCGTCAACTGCATTTCATCGTTGGAGGGCATTTTTGTCGGACAGGATTTCTTTTTGACGTAGGAAATTTCTCGACTAGGCTGAACTTAACTGTATATACGTACAGTTAAATACAACCTGCCGACGACATATCAAGGAGAAAGAAATGTCCGGTCTACAAACAAAATGCCCCGAAAAACCTGCACCGGTCATCGCTCGTTTTGATGACTTGTTTACCCCCGGCGGCATCGCGTTCAATGCCGAAAACCCGCACTTGCTGTTGCACACCGCCGACTCGCACAGCGATGTCGAACCCGTGACCACCCTGCCCGCTCAAGCCTTGAAAGGCAAGCCGCAACTGCGCTTCGAAGGTGCGGAACACACGGCTATCGGCGATAACACCCAGCTGCGTTTCGTTGAAAATGCCGAGCCGGTACTCGCGCAAAACGTGCCCCTGCATCTGCCGAACGGGTTGGCGCTGACCTACGGCCAGGTGCTGGCACTGGGTGGTGATTTCTATGGAATCGTCGACCGCCCGATCAATGAAGGATCGACCCCGGCTGATCGCCTTCAGCGCTTCACGGCAGCCTTCGACAGCCTCGCAGCGCTGCCCGCTTCTAAAGTTGAAGCGACGCAAATTCTCGCGATCATGCAAAAAGAGATCGACGCGGTTAAACAGGCAATCAAGGACGGCAAGCAGCCTCATGAGGCCTACGACGCGTTAGGAGATACGTTGTCGGAAGAGTGGAACAAAATCACCGGCGGCGGCAGTTTCGTCTCGGCGCTGTTTCCGCTCGGTCGCTATCTGAAACTGGCGGCGAACAACGCCGACCATTTCGGCGAATGGGCCCGACAAGCCTACATCGCCGGGCACACCGTTGCCCTGCAAAACGCCGCTGCCGCCCACGCCAGCCAAGACGAACTGCAACTGGAACGGGCCTACGCGATGAACGCTTTTGCCGACCACTACCTCACCGACCTGTTCTCCTCCGGACATTTGCGAGTGCCGCGCAAGGCCATGGCCGCCGCGGTGACGCCGAGTGACCTGGGCTCGTTGATCACCCGCTTCATGCACGACGAAGACAGCAAGTTCGGCCTCAAGGTACGCAACGGCCATGGCGAGCAATGGCGGGCGTTCGGTGACAAGCGCTACTTCGATGCCACGGATGCCGACAACCGCAATCAGGTGAATCAAGCCGTACAGGATTCGGCGGACGAGGTGTATGCCGCGTATTCAAGCGGCAACGTGCCGACCACCTTCAACGCGCTGCAACGGCTGCCGGATCTGACCGCCGTGCTGGACCCGGCCAACAACTTCTCGCCACTGTTCCGCGTCGAGGGCAACAAAGTCCTGCGGCGCAAGGACGTCAACAACCTCAACGACACCGCCACCGTCGACGACTGGTGGGGCTGGAGCACTTACCTGCTGCTCAAGGACTATCACCCAACCGGCAACACGAATTAAGGAGCGATTCGATGACCCTCAAATTGAAACTGGAACTGGCCTCGGGCCAATCATTGAAAGGTGCGCCGCTGCAATTGCTGCGCGATGGCGTGGCTATCGCCCGCGCGTCGGTGGATGCTCATGGCCAGGCGACGTTCGACGTCAAGCCCGGCCCGGGAAAACTGGCGGTCAGGGTGGATCGTTCGATTCTGCCCCACAGCTGAAATGCCCGGACAAGATTGCTCCGGCGCGCGTCACCGATTCGCCGGGTAAAGTGCGACGACTGCCGCGAAGGATCGCGGCAGATCTTTCAAGGAGAGCGAAACATGACGTTTGCCGCTGCACACCTTCCACAATTCCCCGATCACGCCAGCGACTCGATCATCCTGCGGTTATCGACGCTGGATGACGACCTGATCGTCCGTGTACCCGATGGCCAGAACACACCGCCGAACTGGGATGTGTACCCGATCCTCGGTGACGACCCGGAAGAGCCCGAATGGCAAGGCTTGTCGGAGCAGACCGGCGTCTGGGATGACGCACTCGATGACATGGTCGGCCTGACCGGGATCGAACTGAGCATCCCGAGATTCGAGCTGGAAAAGTACCTGAACAGCACCGTTGAACTGCGCTACAAGTTTGCTGATGAGGCCAGTCTGGAGCCTTCCTCCGAACCGTTGACGCTACATATAGAGACCTGAAGCCAGCCGTTTTCCCGCAGACCAGGCATACCTTTCCGAAGGCATCGACCGTTCGTCGAAACTGTTATTTCTAACAGGTGCCGTGCACATCCATTCCCGGCTTCAATCGCTGAGGAGTTAACGAACCGGCTCCGTCAGCGCAACAACATGGCTGCGCTCTGAACAGGGTTCAAATGGATGTGAAAAGGAGTTTGATCATGACTGCACAAGTCAAAGCCTTGGCGGCACCGGATCTCGAAGAAGCCGTGAATGGTGTGCTCCACGTTGGCAAACTGAAGGGAGACGCTCACAGCGTTGTAGCGCCTTTCTCCCAGGCCGTTGTTGGCGACGTGATTAACATGCACGTAAGGACCTCGACCGGTAACGAATGGCAAGGGACCCGTGTACTGACCGCAGCCGAGGTGGGAAGGCCAGTGATCTTCGCCATCTCCAAAGATGTCTTTGAGAAAAAACTTGTTCCCGGTGCCAAGGCCGAATTGCATTACACCGTCACCAGATACACCGGTAGCGCTGTGTCATCCCCATTGCTGACAGTTCAACTCGAACGATAAGCAACAATCACCCCTGCGCCTGTGCCTCTTCATGAGCCTGGCGCAGCCGTTCGCGGCTGTTGGTCAGGTGCAGGCGCATGGCCGCGCGGGCGGCATCGGAATCCTGACGGGCGATGGCGTCGTAGATTTCCTCGTGCTCGCGACTCAGGCGATTCATGTAGTGCTGCTTATCGTCATGGGCCAGTCGTGCCGAGTTATAGGTGACGCCCCGGAAGAGCCCGAATGGCAGGGTTTGTCGAAACCGACCGGCACTTGGGATGACGCCCTCGATGACATGGTCGGCCTGACCGGGATCGAACTGAGCATCCCCAGATTCGAACTGGAAAAGTACCTGAACAGCACCGTTGAACTGGGCTACAAGTTTGCTGATGAGGCCAGTCTGCAGCCTTCCTTCGAACCGTTGAAGCTCTACGTTGAAGCCTGAGACCAGCCAGCACCGCTCGTCGAAACTGTTAGTTTTTACAGGTGCGCCGACAGAATGACTGCTCCTAGGCTGAGACTCAATTCTCAGTCCAGGAGCTGCAATCATGAAAGTGACCTACACGCTTAAGAACCCCGTGGGCAATCGGCGGTATTTTATGTTCGAGGGGATTGTCAATTTGTCCGACATTCTGAAGTTCGCGGGTGTCGACCAGCAGTACATCGTCACCAAAAAAATCCTGTCTGTGCCCTTCGATATCGAAGAGCCCATCACCGATGTCATGCTCGAGACCGAGGTTTATAAACCTTGAAACAATCGACAACTCGAACGATAGGCAACAATCAACCCTGCGCCTGCGCCTCTTCATGAGCCTGACGCAGTCTTTCCCGGCTGTTGGTCAAATGCAGGCGCATGGCCGCGCGGGCGGCATCGGAATCCTGACGGGCGATGGCGTCGTAGATTTCCTCGTGCTCGCGACTCAGGCGATTCATGTAGTGCTGCTGATCGTCATGGGCCAGTCGCGCCGAGTTCAGGCGAGTGCGCGGAATGATGCTGGTGCCCAGGTGGGTCATGATGTCGGTGAAGTAGCGGTTGCCGGTGGACAGCGCGATTTGCAGATGGAACTGGAAGTCCGACGCCACTGCATCGCTGGCGTGGGCCACGCTGTCATTCAGCGCATCAAGGGCCGCGCGCATCGCAGCGAGTTGCTCGGTGCTGCGCCGCTGCGCGGCAAGGCCGGCGGATTCGACTTCGAGGCTGATACGCAATTCGAGAATGGCCAACACGTCCCGCAGGGTGACCACGGTGGCTGGGTCGATCCGGAAACCGCTGGGGCTCGGGGTGTCGAGCACGAAGGTGCCGATGCCATGACGGGTTTCCACCTGCCCCGCCGCCTGCAAACGGGAAATTGCCTCGCGCACCACGGTGCGGCTGACGCCATGGGCTTCCATGATCGCCGACTCGGTGGGCAACTTGTCGCCGCGCTTGAGCAGACCGTCGCGGATCTGCTCGGTCAGCACCGTCACCAGTTCCTGAGCCAGGCTGCGGCGCTTGCGAGGGAGTCGCGGGGTGTCGATCAGGTTTTCCATGGTCTGCATCTTGTCTCGAAAATTCGGCTTGTGGGCATCATAGCTCAAGCGGGTTGTACGATCACTTTCCGTTTCCACACAAATACTGTGGGAGCTGGCTTGCCAGCGATGAGGCCATACCCGTCGATAAAGATGTCGACTGAACCGACGCCATCGCTGGCAAGCCAGCTCCCACATGGGCTGTGTATCGATCAGGCAGTCACGGTTTGCTCTACCAGATGACCGCTGTCGATCCGCACATGCCGTGGGTGGAAACGCTTCAGACTGCTGCGATGGCCGACGCTGACAATGCTCAGCCCCGGTATCTGATCGATCAGCGCCTGATACAGCGTCGCTTCGTCTTCCTCATCCATCGCTGAAGTCGCCTCATCCATGTACAACCACTGCGGTGCGTAAAGGAGCGCGCGGGCGAAGGCCAGACGTTGCTGTTCACCCGGCGACAACATGCGCTGCCAGTGGTTGGCTTCGTCCAGTCGAGCCACCAGATGCGGCAGACGGCAGGTTTCCAGCACTTGTGCATAACGTTCTGGTGCGTAGGTGTCGCCCGGCTGTGGATAACTCAAGGCGTCGCGCAGGGTGCCGATCGGCAGATACGGCTTTTGCGGCAGGAACAGATAACGCGAAGCCGGCAGGCGAATGCTGCCGTGCCCGGCCGGCCACAAATGACCCATCGCCCGCAGCAGCGTGGATTTACCGCTGCCGGAACGACCGCTGAGCATCACCCGATCACCCTGCTCCACGGTCATGTCGGCGCTGGTCAGCAGGTGACGACCGTCGGCCAGATCAAGGCCCAGGTTATGAACCTTCAGCTCATTGCCCTGATTCTGCACGTCGATGGCCGGTGCACGTTCTTCGTTGTCGGTCATGGCCTGGCGGAAACTCAGCAGACGATCACAGGTGGCGCGCCACGCGGCGAGGTCCGCATAGGCGTTGATGAACCAGCTGAAGTTCTCCTGCACGTTGCCGAACGCCGAGTTGATCTGCATCAGCTCACCCAGCTCGATCTTGCCGGTCAGGTAACGCGGGGCCGCGACGATGAACGGGAAGATGATTGCGATCTGGCCGTAACCCGAGGTGAAGAACGTCAGGCGCTTGGACACCCGCATGATGTCCCAGAAGTTGTGCCAGACCAGCCCGAAGCGGTTGCTCAGGCGACGATTCTCGTTCGGCTCGCCGTTGTACAACGCAATACTCTCGGCGTTCTCACGTACTCGCACCATGGAGAAGCGTAGGTCCGCTTCGAAGCGTTGCTGCTGGTTGTTCAGGCCGATCAGGCGTCGACCGATCAGGTGCGTCAGCCAACTGCCGACCGCTGCGTACAGCAGCGCACACCAGAACATGTAGCCGGGAATCTCGATACCAAACACTTCGATGCTGCCGGACACGCCCCACAGAATGATCGAAAACGACACCAGGCTGACCACCGTGCGGATCAGGCCCAACGCGAGATTCAAGGTGTTGGTGGTAAAGGTATTGAGATCTTCGGAAATCCGCTGGTCAGGGTTGTCGGTGTAGCCGCCCTGCTCCAGCTGGTAGTAGTTCTTGTGCCCGAGCCAGCGTTTGAAATGGTTCTCGGTGAGCCACGCACGCCAGCGGATGGTCAGCATCTGCGTCAGGTACAGGCGATACACCGCGCCAAGAATCGCCACCGCCGCAATGCCGCAGAAATACAGGATCAACTGCCAGAACGCCGCCTCGTCCTTCTTCTGCAGGGCGTTGTAGAAGTCCTTGTACCAACTGTTGATCCACACCGAGATCGCCACGCTGAACAACGTCAGCGCAATCACGGCGATCAGCAACGTCCAGGCCTTGCCCTTCTCTTCGCTGCGCCAGTAAGGCGTGATCATGGCCCACACCTTGCGAAAAAACTGCCCGCGCACAGTATCGTTGACCGCGGAATATTCAGCGTTCTGATTCATGGAAAAGGCTCGATAAAGAAAAGAACAGACACGCACCGATCATAGATGATCGGCGCGCTTCATCGCGAGGGCTGGCGATGGTCGTTCAGCGCAGGTTCAGCGACGAACCGGACGCTTCTGCAGTTTGCGCTGCAGGGTGCGGCGGTGCATGCCCAAGGCGCGGGCAGTGGCGGAAATGTTGCCTTCGTGCTCGGTCAGCACGCGCTGGATGTGCTCCCACTGCAGGCGATCCACCGACATCGGGTTTTCCGGCACCAGGCTGTCGAGGTCGGCGTGTTCGGACAGCAGCGCTGCCAGCACATCGTCGGCGTCGGCCGGTTTGCACAGATAGTTGCAGGCGCCGCGCTTGATCGCCTCGACCGCGGTGGCAATGCTCGAGTAACCGGTGAGGATCACCACGCGCATTTCCGGGTCCAGCTCCAGCAGTTTCGGCAGCAGGACCAGACCGGAATCGCCGTCCATCTTCAGGTCCAGCGCGGCATAGTCCGGCAGATCGGCCTGGGCGATGGTCAGGCCTTCTTCGGCGGAACCGGCGGTGCTGACGCGGAAACCACGACGGGCCATGGCCCGGGCCATCACCCGGGTGAAGGTCGCGTCGTCATCGACCAGCAGCAAATGCGGCAGTTCTTCGCCTTCGACTTGGATTTCGTCACTCATGTTGCTCTCCTCGGGCGCCGTGGGGCAGGCGCAGCTCGGTGAGCGTGCCGCCTTCCTCATGACTATAGAGTTTCACTGAGCCGCCGGCGCGTGTCACGCTGGCCTTGCTCAAAAACAGGCCCAGGCCGAAACCTTTGCCCTTGGTGGTAAAAAACGGTTTGCCGATCTGCTCGGCGATGGCCAGCGGCACACCGGCGCCATGATCGCGGATGCTGATGGTCAGGTCTTCGGCGGTCCAGTCCAGGGTCACCTGAAGGTTTTCCGGGCAGGCATCGGCGGCGTTGTTCAACAGATTCAACAAGGCCTGGGTCAGATCCGGCGGCGGTGCTACACGCGGCAATGGGCCCTGGCCCAGACGCTGGAATCGATAACTGGCTTCCGGGCGCATCAGGTGCCAGCGGTTGAGCGCCTCGTCGAGCCACTCGGTGACGTCCTGCATCTCCACCGCCATCCGGCGATTGGCTTCGGCGGCGCGCACCAGTTGTTGCAAGGTCTCCTTACAGAGCTTCACCTGATCCTTCAACACCTTCAGGTCTTCCTGCAGCATTGGATCGGGGTGATCCCGCTGCATTTCGTTGAGCAACACACTCATGGTCGCCAGCGGTGTGCCCAGTTCATGGGCGGCACCGGCGGCCTGAGTCGCAACGGCCAGCAATTGCTGGTCGCGCAGGCCTTCTTCCCGGCGGATCGCGCGCAACTCTTCCTGGCGGCGCAGCTCTTCAGCCATGCGCGCGGCGAAGAACGTAATCACTGCCGCCGCCAGGGCAAAGCTCAGCCACATGCCGTAGATCTGCAGGTTTTCCCGCGCGACCGGCAGGGTTTCCAGCGGATAGAAGTGCGTCAGCATTAGGGTGTACAAGGCCAACGCAATGCCCGACAGCACTACCGAATAACGCCACGGCAGCGTCACCGCAGCGATGGTCAGCGGCACCAGATAATACGAAACGAACGGGTTGGTCGAACCACCGGAGAAATACAGCAAGGCACTGTGGATAACCAGATCGCAGGCCAGTTGCAGCGCGTATTCGAGCTCGGTCACCGGCCACGAAGTGCGCAAACGCACGGCGGTGAACACACACAGCAGAATCGAACAGCCGAGGGTCATCACCAGTTGCACCCACGGCAACGGCAACAGATCCAGCCAGTAAGCCAGGCCCACGGAACCGGCCTGTGCGGCGAGCACCAGGGTGCGGATGAAAGTCAGCCGCCAGAGGTTCTGGCGAGTGGCGGAAGTCAATTGTACGGGGGCGAGCATGAGCTCTCCTGATGAGCGCTCCAGGCGGATCGCACGGAGTATAACCAAGGCGCGAGCTCGAGAGGCGAAAGTGCGGCAAACGACCACATGGCAGAAAGTTGTGTGACAGCTATAAGGCTGCCGTCACGAGTGGTATTCGAAAAGCGAAAAAACCGGCGATCTATTTGAGATAACCGGTTTGAAGGCTCAGTCAGTTCCCAATTCCGTAGGAATCCCTGTTAATCAACTCCTGGACCTTGTTCCAGCCTTCCTCGATCGTGCCGAACCGAAATCCTTGTTGCGTGCCATGGATAAAAACGTCGACCCATTGCTGATCATGGGGTCCATTGACAAAAAGGACATCAAAACCGCGTTGGTTTGCATCTGTTTTCGCTTCCGGTGTCATGACTATTTCCTTATAGGATGGAGTTCATCGAAGCCGATCACTCGGCCAGTTGATGGCTATGGCGAAGGGCTTAGTGATGCTCGACCAACACGTTGAACATTTCTACTGTCAGAACTAACAGGTAACGCCACCTCTCCGACGGATGGACGTCAGCGTGATCTGTATAGAAGTTGTAACTGGGCGAACCGGATCACAGAAGCTAGAGTCTGATGGTTTCACGCAGGCCCCCGAACATCACCTGCGCCCTCATCAAGGAGCTTTCATGCACACATTTCGCCGCAGCGCCGCCCTTCTCGCCCTGACCGTCGGCAGCGCCGCCAGCCTTCCGGCCCTGGCCGCCGATGAGCTGCACTACAACCAGATTTCCCTGCGCGCCGAAGTCAGCCAGGAAGTGGCCCGCGACCTGATGATCGTGACCCTCTACACCGAAGAACAAAACACTGACCCTGCCAAACTCGCCGCCGACGTCAGCACCACCATGAACAAGGCCCTGGCCCAGGCCAAGCAGGTCAAAGACATCACCCTGCGCCAGGGCAGCCGCAACAGCTACCCGATCTACGACACCAAAGGTCAGAAAATCACCGGCTGGCGCGAACGCGCCGAACTGCGCCTGGAAAGCGCCGACTTCGCCGCCCTATCCAAACTCACCGGTGAGCTGCTGACCGACCTGAAAATGGGCGGCATGGACTTCGCCATCGCCGACCCGACCCGCAAGGCCAGCGAAGACAAACTGCTGAAAGAAGCCGTCACCGCCTTCAAGGCCCGCGCCCAACTGGCCACCGACGCCCTGGGCGGCAAGGGCTACAAAATCGTCAACCTGAACCTCAACAGCAACGGCTTCCCGCAACCGTACATGCGCGCCCCGATGATGATGAAAGCGGCGGGCATGGATTCGGCGCCCGTCACGCCTGAAGTCGAAGCCGGCACTAGCCAGGTCAGCCTGACCGCTGATGGTTCGATTGAAGTGTTGATGCAGTGATTGAATGACAGCTGAATGAAAAACCGGCGATCAGTGATGATCGCCGGTTTTTTTTGTGCCCGGGATTTGTGTTGTCAGCTCTGCCGTCATCGCTGGCAAGCCAGCTCCCACCAGTTCTGCGCATTTATTGAAATCGCGTACGACCCTGTGGGAGCGGGCTTGCCCGCGATGAACGATGACGCGGTCGTCAGGTTTGCGGATCAACCCGGTCCAGCGCGCGGTTCACCGCCAGCTCGGCCAGCATGATGATCTGCTGGATCCCGAGCGCCGTACTGCGCTGCGAACCGCTGAGCTCATTGGCGAAATTGCTCGCGATGGTACTGGCCGACGCCAGGGACTCGCAGGCGTTGGCCAGCAGGCTTTCGGTGTCGACGTTGGGAGTGACCATGTACATCGTGCTCGGGCGCGGTTTGGAAGGATTGGGGCACAGGTAATAGTCGAGGGCGCGTTTGATGGCTTCGCGGTTGCGGGCGAGGTCTTCGGCGCGCATGGCTTCTTCTAGGGGGGTGGGTGATTCGAGGGGTGGGTCGGGTATCAGCTTATCCATGTAGCAATTTCTCCAGGTTATGGAGCCACTTTTCCCGATCTCACTCGAAGAAGAGGTGGCAGCTATGTACGGGGTGAGATCACCGGTATGGATACCCGGCAGGACATTCGTCCACCCGTACACAGCCGCCATAAAGAATCGCTGACAGTCTAAACTGGCGGCGATTATGAAGGGGCTCGCACAAGTATCCAAATGAATAGCCGGGATCTCACTCCCGGTCGCTGAATTGGCAGCGACAACCAAAGACTAGAGAGCGTACTTCCGACGGACAACCTGAAAACATTGTGGGAAGGTTCGGTGAATCACACACATCTTTAAACATTCGAAAATGGAACGCGGAGCGTCCCGGGCTGCATTCCCACGCGGAGCGTGGGAACGATCAAGCAGTCCGCAGTTGCTTTCCGCTTTCCGCTTCCCACCACTCAACACGATGAGCGTTAGCTCGAGTAAAGCTCTTGATCTTTTGGCGACGTCGGAAGGCTGAGTGGAGGGATTTATCCGGGGGTGGGAGCGAAGCGACCGTTTGGCGAAGCCAAACACATCGAGAGGAGGTGCAGCGAAGCAAACCGTAGGCGATGCCCCCGGATGAATCCCGGAGCGAAGGAACCCCGAGCCTTAGCGAGCGGGCCGAACGCAGGAGCAAGCGTTTTTGGTTACTTTTTAGGCGTTTGTAAAAAGTGACCCGCCGTCAGGGCGGAACCATAAGCAGCAGCACCCGAAGAAACGGATATGCCCAAAAACCCGCCAGATATACCGAGATAGACGCATCCCCTCAAAAAACGATATTTCCGAACACCCCCAAATCCCCGCTAACCTCAAGGATCAACCACCTAAAAACCCACGGGCCAGACATGCAAAGATCCACCCTAAAACCACTCCTGATCACCCTGGCCCTGACCGCCATAACCCCAATCGCCAACGCAGCCACAACCCTCGTCTACTGCTCCGAAGCCAGCCCCGCAGGCTTCGACCCCAGCCAATACACCAGCGGCACCGACTTCGACGCCTCCGCCGAAACCGTCTTCAACCGCCTCACCCAATTCAAACGCGGCGGCACCGAAATCGAACCCGGTCTGGCGACCAAATGGGACGTAAGCCCGGACGGCCTCCAGTACACCTTCCACCTGCGCCAAAACGTAAAATTCCACACCACCGACTACTTCACCCCGACCCGGACCTTCAACGCTGACGACGTCCTGTTCACCTTCCAGCGCCTGCTCGACCCGGACAACGCCTTTCGCAAGGCCTACCCCGCCGAGTCCCCGTACTTCACCGACATGGGCCTGAACACCACGATCAAATCCGTGGAAAAACTCGACGACAACACCGTGCGCTTCAACCTGAACAACGTCGACGCCGCGTTCGTGCAAAACCTCGCCATGAGCTTCGCCTCGGTGCAATCGGCCGAATACGCAGCCCAATTGCTGAAGGAAGGCCACGCCGCTGACCTCAACCAGAAACCGGTCGGCACCGGCCCGTTTGTGTTCAAGCGCTACCAGAAGGACGCGCAGATCCGCTACGCCGCGAACAAGGACTACTGGAAACCCGAGGACGTGAAGCTCGACAACCTGGTGTTCTCGATCACCCCGGACGCCGCCGTCCGCCTGCAAAAGCTCAAGACCGGCGAATGCCAGGTCAGCGGCTACCCGCGCCCCGCCGACATCGAAGTGATGGAAAAAGACCCGAATCTGCGGGTGTTGAAACAGGCCGGTTTCAACCTCGGCTTCCTCGCCTACAACACCACTCATCCACCGCTGGATCAGCTCAAAGTGCGCCAGGCGCTGGACATGGCCATCGACAAACCGGCAATCATCAAAGCGGTTTATCAGAGTGCCGGACAGCTGGCGCAAAACGCCTTGCCGCCAGCGCAATGGTCGTTCGATCCGAACATAAAAGACGCACCGCATGACCCTGTGAAAGCCAAAGCGCTACTCAAGGAAGCCGGGGTTGCACCGGGTACAACCATCAACCTCTGGGCCATGACCGTGCAGCGCGCTTCGAACCCGAATGCGCGGATGTCGGCACAGATGATCCAGCAGGATTGGGAGAAGATCGGTATCAAGGCCAACATCGTCAGCTATGAATGGGGCGAGTACATCAAGCGCGCCAAGAATGGCGAACATGACGCGATGATCTACGGCTGGACCGGTGACAACGGCGACCCCGACAACTGGCTGGGCGTGCTTTACAGCTGCGCGGCGGTGAAGGGCAGCAACTACGCCAAATGGTGCGATCCGGCGTACGACAAGCTGGTGCAACAGGCCAAGGTGTCAACCGATAAATCGCAACGGGTAAAACTGTATCAACAGGCGCAACTGATCCTTAAACAGCAGGTGCCGATCACGCCGATCGCCAACTCCACGGTGTTCCAGCCGCTGCGCAAGGAAGTCAGCGACTTCAAGATCAGCCCGTTCGGTCTAACCCCCTTCTATGGCGTGGGTATAAATAAGTAACACCCGGCCCCAATCCGGCGCGCACAGCGTGACCAATGCACCGTTTTGGGGCTCCATTTGCACCGTAAAAACCGCCCGCAAACGGTCAAATGCGTCAGAAGTTATACGGATGCGACATTAAGGTACGTTCGTGCCACGCTTTGACGCCGCCGAGCGCTCTGGATCTTGCATTGGGTATGGGCCCTGCATAAGTATCCGCAGGCACGACTCACGAGGTCGTACCTCACTACTAAAAAATGACAACAAATCATGAGGCCAACATGCTTAAACACGCGGTCATTCCGTTTTTAGTCGGCGCAGGCTTGTTAGCCTCCGCACCTTTCGCCACCGCTGCGACTAACCTGGTGTTCTGCTCCGAAGGCAGCCCGGCCGGTTTCGATCCAGGCCAATACACCACCGGAACCGACTTCGACGCCTCAGCCGAAACCATGTTCAACCGTCTGACCCAGTTCGAGCGTGGCGGTACCGCCGTGATTCCTGGTCTGGCGACCAAGTGGGACATCTCGGATGACGGCCTGACTTACACCTTCCACCTGCGTGAAGGCGTCAAGTTCCACACCACCCCGTATTTCAAGCCGACTCGTGAGTTCAACGCCGACGACGTGCTGTTCACCTTCAATCGCATGATTAACAAGGATGACCCGTTCCGTAAGGCGTACCCGACCGAATTCCCGTACTTCACCGACATGGGGATGGACACCAACATCACCAAGATCGATAAAGTCGACGACCACACCGTCAAGTTCACTCTGAAAGAAGTCGACGCCGCGTTCATCCAGAACATGGCCATGAGCTTCGCGTCGATCCAGTCCGCCGAGTACGCAGCCCAGCTGCTGAAAGAAGGCAAGGCTGCCGACATCAACCAGAAGCCGATCGGCACTGGTCCGTTCGTGTTCAAGAGCTACCAGAAAGACTCCAACATCCGCTACACCGGCAACAAGGAGTACTGGAAGCCTGAAGATGTGAAGATCGACAACCTGATCTTCGCCATCACCACCGACCCGTCGGTACGTATCCAGAAGCTGAAGAAGAACGAGTGCCAGGTCACCCTGTTCCCGCGTCCGGCCGACCTCGCAGCACTGAAAGCCGATCCTGCGCTGAAGATGCCTGACCAGGCCGGCTTCAACCTGGGCTACATCGCCTACAACGTGATGGACAAGGTCAAGGGCAGCAACGAGCCTAACCCGCTGGCCGACCTGCGCGTTCGCCAGGCGCTGGACATGTCGGTCAACAAGCCACAGATCATCGATTCGGTTTACCAGGGCGCCGGACAACTGGCCGTCAACGCCATGCCTCCGACCCAGTGGTCCTACGACACCACCATCAAGGACGCCAAGTACGATCCTGAGAAAGCCAAGCAGCTGCTCAAGGAAGCCGGCGTCAAGGAAGGTACCGAGATCGTCCTGTGGGCGATGCCGGTTCAGCGTCCGTACAACCCGAACGCCAAGCTGATGGCCGAAATGCTCCAGTCCGACTGGAAGAAAATCGGTCTGAACGTGAAGATTCAAAGCTACGAGTGGGGCGAGTACATCAAGCGCTCCAAGGGTGGCGAGAACCAGGGCATGCTGATTGGCTGGAGCGGTGACAATGGTGATCCGGACAACTGGCTCAACGTGCTGTTTGGTTGCGACTCCCTGAGCGGCAACAACTTCTCCAAATGGTGCGACAAGAAATTCGACGGCCTCGTGAAAGAAGCCAAGCGCACCACTGACCAGGCCAAGCGCACCGAACTCTACAAAGAGGCGCAGCACGTCCTCAAAGATGCAGTCCCTATGACACCTATCGCTCACTCGACGGTGTATCAACCCATGCGCGCCAACGTGCAGGACTTCAAGATCAGCCCGTTCGGCTTGAACTCCTTCTACGGCGTCAGCGTCAGCAAATAAAAGAGGCAGCGGCGACGTTTTCAGCGTCGCCGCTGTTTTTTTTGCCGAGAAGTAAGGAATTTGCCTACAACCTTTTCCAGCCCGTCTGACCGGGATGGTTTAGGACGTGTCGCCTTTTCCTACGAGTCTTTAGGACTCAGCGCATTTACTGCCAGACCCACGGCCCCTACCGTCGGGTTCTGACCAGTGACTGCGTGGGCTTTCGGTTTTTGCTGTTCGTTTCGGTTTGAGCTCAATGCAGCTACAACGTCCCTGGACGGGATCGCGGCGCATTGAAAAACACTAAAAAAGAGGGAGCGTCATGCGCCATACCTTGGTTTTTTCCGCATTGCTGGGCGCCGGCCTGTTGGCTGCCACGTCCGCCAGTCATGCCGCCAGCGACAGCCTGGTGTTTTGCTCCGAAGGCAGTCCGGCCGGTTTCGATACCGCGCAGTACACAACGGCGACCGATAACGACGCCGCCGAACCGCTGTACAACCGACTGGCCGAGTTCGAAAAAGGCGCGACCGGTGTAGTACCGGGCCTCGCAACCAGCTGGGATATTTCCGAGGACGGCCTCAAGTACACCTTTCACCTGCGTGAAGGGGTGAAATTTCATACAACCCCGTACTTCAAACCTACACGCGATTTCAACGCCGACGACGTGCTGTTCACGTTTAACCGCATGCTCGATCCGCAACAGTCTTTCCGTAAGGCTTATCCGACCGAGTTCCCGTATTTCAACGGGATGAGCCTCAACAAGAACATCGCCAAGGTCGAGAAGACCGGGCCACTGACCGTGCAGTTCACGCTCAACAGCGTCGACGCCGCGTTCATCCAGAATATCGCCATGAGCTTCGCCGCCATCCTGTCCGCCGAGTACGCCGACAAACTGCTGGCCGAAGGCAAGCCGAGCGACATCAACCAGAAGCCAATCGGCACTGGCCCGTTCGTGTTCAAGAGCTACCAGAAAGACTCGAACATTCGCTACACCGGCAACCCGCACTACTGGGATCCGAGCCGGGTGAAGCTGAAGAACCTGATTTTCGCGATCAATACCGACGCCTCGGTACGTGTGCAAAAGCTCAAGGCCGGCGAATGCCAGGTCACCCTGCACCCGCGTCCGGCCGATGTGCCGGCACTGAAGAACGACCCGAAACTGCAATTGATCGAGAAGCCGGGCTTCAACCTCGGCTATATCGCCTACAACGTGCGCCACAAGCCGTTCGACCAGCTCGAAGTGCGTCAGGCGCTGGACATGGCGGTGAATAAACAGGGCATTCTCAACGCTGTTTATCAAGGCGCCGGTCAACTGGCCGTCAACGCCATGCCGCCGACCCAGTGGTCCTACGACGACACGATCAAGGACGCCGCCTATAACCCGGAGAAAGCCAAAGAGCTGCTCAAGGCTGCCGGCGTCAAGGAAGGCACCGAGATCACCCTGTGGGCGATGCCGGTACAACGGCCGTACAACCCGAACGCCAAACTGATGGCCGAAATGCTCCAGGCCGACTGGGCCAAGATCGGTCTGAAAGTGAAGATCGTCAGCTACGAATGGGGCGAGTACATCAAGCGCACCAAGAATGGCGAGCACGACGTGAGCCTGATCGGCTGGACCGGTGACAACGGGGACCCGGACAACTGGCTCGGCACGCTCTACAGCTGCGATGCCATCGGCGGCAACAACTACTCCATGTGGTGCGATCCGGCTTACGACAAGCTGATCAAACAGGCCAAGGTCGTCACCGACCGTGACCAGCGCACCGTGCTCTACAAACAGGCCCAGCAACTGCTCAAGCAGCAAGTGCCGATCACGCCTGTCGCCCACTCGACGGTCAACCAGCCGCTGAGCGCCAAAGTCGAAGGGTTCAAGGTGAGCCCGTTCGGTCGCAACGTGTTTTCGGGTGTCAGCATCGATTAAACAAAAAACCGATTAGCCGCAATGCTGAGGGGGCCGTCTAACCCCTCACGCAAGCGCTTTGCCGAAATTCGCCAATCAGGCGTTTTGCAAACGTTTGCGATGTGTGAATGAGTTCTAAACCAATAACCGGCCAACCCAAAAAAGCCGGCATAAAAAGAAAGTAAAGGAGCTTCACCCATGAAACTGAGCAATACCGCGATACTGGCCCTGGCCATCAGCAGCATCACCGCCACGGCTTATGCGGAAACCCAAAGCCAGGCGTTCACCCCGGTGACCGTCAACGAGAAGAGCGCCCAGGCTGAAGCCACCGGCTTTCTCGAAGGCTCCACAATCAGCGGCACGACCCGAAACTGGTACGCCAACGAACAACTGAAACGCGGCGGCAAGTTCACCTATCGCAAGGATGGCGTGGCCACCCCGACCGACCGCCGTATCAACTGGGTGCAAGGCACCATCGTCAAGTACAACTCGGGCTTCACCGAAGGCACCGTCGGTTTCAGCACCGAAGTGGCGGCGTACAACGCCATCGCGCTGGAGCGTGACCGCGAGAACCTGGCGGCCAACAACGGCGGCGCACCGGGAACCCGTCCAGGCGCGGGCAACAACCGTACCCTGACCCGTGAAGGCGGCGAAGCCCAGGGCCAGTGGAGCAAAGTCGGCCTGGCCAACGTCAAGGCGCGGATCTCCAACACCACCCTGACCGCCGGTCGCATGAACTTCAGCAGCCCGCAGGTCGATGTGATCGGCAACCGTCCACTGCCATCGAGCTTCGAAGGTCTCGCGATCCACAGCGAAGAACTGAACAACCTGTCCTTCGACCTGGCTTCGTTCGACCGCGTGTCGCCGCGTACCGAAGAAAGCCTGAGCAAATTCCGCTCCGAATACGGCGCGATCGATGCCGAAGCCGACCACGTTCACACCGGCGGTATCTCGTACCAGCCGTTCGCCAGCCTGACCACCAGCCTGTGGGGCACCCAGGCCGAAGACCTGTGGAACCAGTACTACTTCGGCGCCACCCACGTACTGGGGGACAGCTCGGTTCTGGCCCTGACCACCGGTCTGAACTACTACAAGACCGTGGACGAAGGTAAGAAAAAACTCGGTGAAATCGACAACGACACCTACTCCCTGTCGTTCGGTCTGACCCACCAGGCGCATACCCTGACCTTCTCCTACCAGGAAGTGAACGGTAACGAGTACTTCGACTACCTGCACGAAACAAACGGCATCTACCTGGCCAACTCCCTGCTGTCGGACTTCAACGGCCCGAACGAGAAATCCTTCCAGGTGGCCTACGGTCTGAACATGGCCGAATACGGCGTGCCAGGCCTGAAGTTCAACATCTACCAGGCCCGCGGCTGGGGCATCGACGGCACTCACTACAAGGGTGGCGGCTACGATGGCGTGCAGTCGATGGACGGCGAGCATCACTATGAATACGGGATCGGTGCCGCTTATGCCGTACAGAGCGGTCCTCTGAAGGCAACCACCGTTCGCGCGACCTACACCGCGCACCGCGCCAGCGAAAACCAGGCTGACGGCAGCATCAACGAGTTCCGTCTGGTGACCACCGTTCCATTCAACATCCTGTAAAACCGCCAGCCGACGGCTGACTCAGTGACGAGTCGGCCGTTCGGCTTTTTGTCTTCAACCGATTGCAGAGGGTTCTTGATGAAAATGCTTCCCCTACGTGCGGCCATCGCGGCTGCGTTGCTGAGTGTCGCTGTCGGCGTCTCGGCCAAACCCTTGGTGGTCTGCACCGAAGCCAGTCCGGAAGGCTTCGATATGGTCCAGTACACGACTGCAGTCACTGCCGACGCGGTGGCCGAAACCATCTTCAACCGTCTGGCGGACTTCAAGCCCGGTACCACCGAAGTGATTCCGGCGCTGGCCGAGTCGTGGGACATCAGCGAAGACGGCCTGACCTACACGTTCCACCTGCGCAAAGGCGTCAAGTTTCACACCACCGAATATTTCAAGCCGACCCGCGACATGAACGCCGACGACGTGGTCTGGAGTTTCCAGCGTCAGCTGGACCCGAATCACCCGTGGCACAAGCTGTCGAGCGTGGGCTTCCCGTACTTTGAAAGCATGGGCTTCAAGGAACTGCTCAAAAGCGTCGAGAAAGTCGACGACAACACCGTCAAGTTCACCCTGACCCGACGCGAAGCGCCGTTCCTGGCCGACATCGCCATGGCGTTCTCCTCGATCTATTCGGCCGAGTACGCCGACCAGTTGCTCAAGGCCAACAAGACCGGCGACCTGAACAGCAAACCGGTCGGCACCGGGCCATTCATCTTCCAGCGCTACAACAAGGACGCCCAGGTACGCTTCAAGGCCAACCCGGACTACTTCCGCGGCAAGGCGCCGGCTGACGCGCTGATCCTGGCGATTGCCACCGACAACAACGTGCGCTTGCAGAAACTCAAGGCCAATGAGTGCCAGATCGCGCTGTACCCGAAACCGGATGACATCCCGAGCATCAAGAAAGACAGCAACCTGAAAGTCGATGAACTGGATGCGATGACTGTCTCCTACGTCGCCATGAACACCCAGCACAAGTACATCAGCGACGTGCGGGTGCGTAAGGCGATCGACATCGCCTTCGACAAGGAAGCCTACGTCAACGCCCTGTTCGGCAAAGGCAACGCGACGGTTGCGGTCAACCCGTACCCGCCAACCCTGCTGGGCTATAACCACGAGCTGAAAAACCCGCCACGTGACCTCGACAAGGCCCGTGCCCTGCTCAAGGAAGCCGGAGTACCGGAAGGCACCACGTTCACCCTGTTCACCCGCAACGGCGGTGGCCCGACCAACCCGAACCCGATGCTCGGCGCGCAGATGATGCAGGCTGACCTGGCGAAAGTCGGGATCAAGATCGACATCCGCGTGATGGAATGGGGCGAGATGCTCAAACGCGCCAAGGCCGGCGAGCACGACATGGTCTCGGCCGGATGGGCGGGCGACAACGGCGACCCGGATAACTTCCTGACGCCTATGCTCAGTTGCGAAGCCGCCAAGAACGGCGAAAACTACGCGCGCTGGTGCAACGAGAAATTCCAGGCCCTGCTCGACGAAGCACGGGCTAAAGTAGATCCGGCCGAACGCGCCAGGCTGTATGAACAGGCTCAAGTGCTGTTCAATCAGGATCAGCCGTGGATCAGCATGGCCCACACCCGCATGTTCACCGCAATGCGCAACAACGTAGAGGGTTATCACATCAGCCCTCTGACAACCAATAACTTCGCCACCACCCAGGTGAAGTAGATAAGAAAACTCCCGGTTTCCCTGACCCCAGGGAAACCGGGCACGCCTAACCGGCTGATGAGGTACCACACACGATGTTTAGTTTTATTGCCCGCCGACTGGGGTTGTTGATCCCCACGTTTTTCGGCATCACCTTGCTGACTTTCGCGTTGATTCGCATGATTCCCGGCGACCCCGTGGAAGTGATGATGGGCGAACGTCGGGTCGACCCCGAAATGCACGCTCAGGCAATGGAACGCCTCGGTCTGAACAAACCGCTGTACGCCCAGTACCTGGACTACATCGGCAAACTGGCCCACGGCGATCTCGGCGAATCCCTGCGCACCCGTGAGAGCGTATGGACCGAGTTCACCTCCCTCTTCCCGGCGACCCTGGAACTGTCCATGGCCGCCCTGCTGTTCGCTGGCATCCTGGGCCTCTTGGCCGGGGTGATCGCGGCTCTCAAGCGAGGATCCCTGTTTGACCACGGGGTGATGGGCATCTCCCTCGCGGGTTACTCGATGCCGATCTTCTGGTGGGGCCTGATCCTCATCATGTTCTTCTCGGTGAGCCTGGGCTGGACCCCGGTGTCCGGGCGGATCGACCTGCTCTACGACATCGAGCCGCGCACCGGCTTCATGCTGATTGACACCCTGCTGGCCGATGACATGGGCGCGTTCCTCGATGCCCTGCACCACCTGATCCTGCCGGCCATCGTGCTGGGCACCATTCCGCTGGCGGTGATCGCGCGGATGACCCGTTCGTCGATGCTCGAAGTGCTGCGTGAAGACTACATCCGTACCGCCAGGGCCAAAGGCCTGTCGCCGTCGCGCGTGGTGTTCGTCCACGGCCTGCGCAACGCGCTGATTCCGGTGCTGACCGTGGTCGGCCTGCAGGTCGGCACTCTGCTGGCCGGTGCGGTCCTGACCGAAACCATCTTCTCCTGGCCCGGCATCGGTAAATGGCTGATCGAAGCCATCGGCGCCCGGGACTACCCGGTTGTGCAAAACGGCATCCTGTTAATCGCCTGCCTGGTGATTCTGGTCAACTTCGTGGTGGACATCCTCTACGGCTTTGCCAACCCACGCATCCGTCATCAGCGCTGAGGTCAATACCCATGAGCACTCCAACTTCCTCAGTAGTCACCGCCGCCACCGCCGTGGATCAAAGTCTGCTGTACCCGTCACCGTACAAAGAGTTCTGGCAGGCTTTCGCCAAGAACAAGGGCGCCGTCGCCGGCCTGCTGTTCATGCTGCTGGTGATTTTCTGCGCGATCTTCGCGCCGTGGGTCGCCCCGCATAACCCGAGCGAGCAATACCGTGACTTCCTGCTGACGCCGCCGGCGTGGCTCGAAGGCGGTCAGATGCAATTCCTGCTCGGCACCGATGAACTGGGTCGCGACCTGCTGTCGCGTCTGATCCAGGGTTCGCGCCTGTCGCTGCTGATCGGTCTGTCGTCGGTGGTGATGTCGCTGATCCCGGGGATCCTGCTGGGTCTGTTCGCCGGTTTCTTCCCGAAAGTGGTCGGTCCGACCATCATGCGTCTGATGGACATCATGCTGGCTCTGCCATCGCTGCTGCTGGCCGTGGCGATCGTCGCCATCCTCGGCCCTGGCCTGATCAACACCGTGATCGCGATTGCCGTGGTGTCCTTGCCGTCCTACGTGCGTCTGACCCGTGCCGCCGTGATGGGTGAGCTGAACCGCGACTACGTGACCGCCGCGCGCCTGGCCGGTGCCGGTCTGCCACGCCTGATGTTCATCACCGTGCTGCCGAACTGCATGGCACCGCTGATCGTTCAGGCGACCCTGAGCTTCTCCTCGGCGATCCTCGATGCCGCCGCCCTGGGCTTCCTCGGCCTCGGCGTCCAGCCGCCAACCCCTGAGTGGGGCACCATGCTGGCTTCGGCCCGCGACTACATCGAACGCGCCTGGTGGGTGGTGAGTCTGCCTGGTTTGACCATTTTGCTCAGCGTGCTGGCAATCAACTTGATGGGCGACGGCCTGCGCGATGCGCTGGACCCGAAACTCAAGAACGCCGCCTGAGGAGATTCCCATGTCACTGTTAGAAATCAAGAATCTCAACGTTCGCTTCGGCGACAAGAACGCCACCCCGGTCGTCGACGGCCTCGACCTGAAAGTCGACAAGGGCGAAGTCCTGGCGATCGTGGGCGAGTCGGGTTCCGGCAAGTCCGTGACCATGATGGCGCTGATGGGCCTGATCGAGCACCCGGGGATCGTCACCGCCGATTCGCTGAGCTTCGACGGCAAGAACATGCTCAAGCTGAACAACCGCCAGCGTCGGCAGATCGTCGGCAAAGACCTGGCGATGGTGTTCCAGGACCCGATGACCGCGCTGAACCCAAGCTACACCGTCGGTTTCCAGATCGAAGAAGTGCTGCGCCTGCACCTGAAAATGTCCGGCAAGCAAGCGCGCAAGCGTGCGATCGAACTGCTGGAAAAAGTCGAGATCCCGGGCGCCGCCAGCCGTATGGACGCCTACCCGCACCAACTGTCCGGTGGCATGAGCCAGCGTGTGGCAATTGCCATGGCGATTGCCGGCGAGCCGAAACTGCTGATCGCCGACGAGCCGACCACCGCACTCGACGTAACGATTCAGGCGCAGATCATGGATCTGCTTCTGGCGTTGCAGAAAGAGCAGAACATGGGCCTGGTGCTGATCACCCACGACCTCGCCGTGGTGGCCGAAACCGCTCAGCGCGTGTGCGTGATGTACGCCGGCCAGGCCGTTGAAGTCGGGCAGGTGCCGCAACTGTTCGACATCCCGGCCCACCCGTACAGCGAAGCGCTGCTCAAGGCGATTCCGGAGCACAGCCAGGGTGCCGAGCGTCTGGCGACGCTGCCGGGCATCGTTCCCGGCCGTTACGACCGCCCGCAAGGCTGCCTGCTGTCGCCGCGCTGCCCGTACGTGCAGGACAGCTGCCGCGCGCAACGTCCGACCCTTGACCCGAAAAGCCACAGCCTCGCCCGCTGCTTCTATCCGCTGAACCAGGAGGTGGCGTAATGGCCGTCGTACTTACCGCCCGCGACCTGACCCGTCACTACGAAGTCTCCCGTGGCCTGTTCAAGGGCCACGCCACCGTGCGCGCCCTCAACGGCGTGTCGTTCGAGCTGGAAGCGGGCAAGACCCTCGCCGTCGTCGGTGAATCGGGCTGCGGCAAATCCACACTCGCCCGCGCCCTGACCCTGATCGAGGAGCCGTCATCCGGCTCCCTGAAAATCGCCGGGCAAGAAGTGGCCGGTGCCGACAAGGCTCAGCGCAAGCAACTGCGCAAAGACGTGCAGATGGTGTTCCAGAGCCCGTACGCATCGTTGAACCCACGGCAGAAAATCGGTGATCAGCTGGCCGAGCCGCTGCTGATCAACACCAACCTGTCGGCCGCCGAGCGTCGCGAGAAAGTCCAGGCGATGATGAAGCAGGTCGGCTTGCGTCCCGAGCACTACCAGCGTTATCCGCACATGTTCTCCGGCGGTCAGCGTCAGCGTATCGCGCTGGCCCGCGCCATGATGCTGCAACCGAAAGTGCTGGTGGCGGACGAACCGACCTCGGCGCTGGACGTGTCGATCCAGGCGCAGGTGCTGAACCTGTTCATGGACATGCAGCAGGAGTTCAACACCGGTTACGTGTTCATCTCGCACAACCTGGCGGTGGTGCAGCACGTGGCCGATGACGTGATGGTGATGTATCTCGGTCGCCCGGTGGAAATCGGTCCGAAGCACGACATCTATGCCCGTCCTCTGCACCCGTACACCCAGGCGCTGTTGTCGGCGACCCCGACCATCCATCCGGATCCGGACAAGCCGAAAATCAAGATCGTCGGCGAGTTGCCCAACCCGCTGAACCCGCCGCCTGGCTGCGCGTTCCACAAGCGCTGCCCATACGCCACCGCGCGTTGCAGCAGCGAAGAGCCGGCCCTGCGCCAGCTCGACACGCGTCAGGTCGCGTGCCACTACGCCGAGCAGTTCCTCGACGGCGCGGCCTGAAAAAAACCGCCCCGTTTCCCGGGGCGGGTTGTTGATGAGTTGACCAAACCCCTTCTGCCTCGATTGCGCATCAGTCGAGAAAGAAGGGGTTTTCTTTTGTCCGGAATCTACGTCTGGCTGTCGCCTTCATCCGGATCATCAGAGTCCGGCTCGTCGGTGGTCGAGTCGTCATCGTCGGCGCTGCCACCCTGGCCCTGATCGCCCGGCTCGGACTCGGACTTGGCCAGCATCAGCGCGCTGTGCCCCACCTGCCCGCTGGACGCCTGGGTATCGTGATCCTCGCACTCGGCCCAGGCCGTCGCGGTGCCGAGGGACAGCATCACCATCACTTTCAATAGCAGCAAAATCCGTAGCAACCTGCTTTTCATAGCCGAGTCCATCCTGTTCCAGGTGAGAAATTCATGCTGACCTGACGCTGATTGAAATCTAGTTCCGATCCGCCGGGTTCACCAGATAGGACGCTGACCAATGCCCGGAAATGCCATGCGTGGACAGACCGCTTTCGAATAACGCTCATAACCGGATCGGCTAAGCGTCTGCACCTTGCGTGGCTCGAATGCGCGTTGCCTGATAAATCAGCGGCACTGACAGCAAGGCCAGCACGGCACTCGCCAGCCAGACACTGTGACCGCCGAACTGGCCATAGAGCTGCCCACCCAGCACCGGCGACAGCAGCGAACTCGCACTCCAGGCCATGAAAAACAGACCAAAATAGCGACCGCTTTTTCCGGTTTGCGCATGCTGCATCACTAGCACGTTCAACGGTGGCATGAACAACGCCTCCCCCAGCGTCCAGATCACGGTCGAGAGGCAGGCATAAAACAACCCGGAACCCAGCGGCAACATGCCGAGTCCGACCGCCAGCAGCACACAACCGGCGATCAATGGCCGACGCGCGCCCCAGCGTTCCCCCCAGTGCGACATGGGAATCTGCAGCGCTACCACCAGAATCGCGTTGATCGCGAACTGCCAGCCGATGGCCTCGGTGCTCAAACGGTAATAGTCGCGAAGATAGTTGCCCAAGGTGCTGTAGACCGTGTCGAACGCCATGCCAAGAAGGACGGTCGCCGCCAGCAGCCAGAGGAAGGGTTTGTCGCGATAGGGAAGGCCCGAACTCGATTGCGCCTGTGGCGCCTCGTCAGCGATCAGCACCGGCCGGCGCCAGGTCGTGCGGACAAACCAGAGCAACGCCAGCAGCGTGAGCCCGGCGCTGATGAAAAACACCCAGCGAAAATCCACCTGTGCCAGAACACCGCCCGCCACACCGGCAGCGGCCATCCCGAGGTTCCGGGCAATGCGACTCAAGGCCTGCGCCCGTGGGCGATGCGCAACCTCGCAATACTCCATGATCAGTCGCTGATGCAGGGTGCGAATCGCCCCATCGAGAGTGCCGCTGAGCAACAGCAACCCGGCCAGGAATGGCACTTGCGTGACCAGCCCCAGCAAGACCAGAACCCAAGCAGAGACAAAGAACAGCGCCGCCGTCAGTCGCGCCGTGCGGACGTGGTCACTGAGCCATCCGCCGAGCATCGAGCCGATCAGCAGACCTCCGCCATACGCCGACAGCAGCCAGCCGACCGTTTCGATCGCCAGCCCCAACTCTTGCCGCAAGTACAACGCCATGAACAGCTTGACCATGCTGCTCAGGCGATTGATGAACAGCAGCGCCGCCAGCACCCAGGCCATCAGGCTGAAATAGCCGTTGGGCCGAAGCAGATGAGCGAGCCTCCCTGTCATTCGATTGCTCCCTTGGTGATCGGACCAGACGCCTGCGCCCGACTTGAATGAGTTCGCATACTTGATCAACACGCAAAAAAAAGCCCACTGTTTTATCAGTGGGCTTTCGGGTGTCGCCAATCAGCGCTTAGTGGTGCTCACGGGTCGCACGGAATTTCACGTCCGGCCAGCGCTCTTCCATCAGGGCCAGGTTGACCCGCGTCGGCGCGAGGTAGGTCAGGTGACCGCCGCCGTCCAGTGCCAGGTTTTCCACCGCCTTGTTGGAGAATTCCTCGAGCTTCTTCTTGTCGCTGCATTCGATCCAGCGCGCGGAGTACACGGTGATCGGCTCGTAGGAGCACTCGACCTTGTATTCCTCTTTCAGGCGGCTGGCGACCACATCGAACTGCAGCACACCGACGGCGCCGAGGATGATGTCGTTGCTGCGCTCCGGGAAGAACACCTGGGTCGCGCCTTCTTCGGCCAGCTGCTGCAGGCCCTGGCGTAGTTGCTTGGATTTCAGCGGGTCGCGCAGGCGTACGCGACGGAACAGTTCCGGGGCGAAGTGCGGGATACCGGTGAAGCCCAGGGTTTCGCCTTCGCTGAAGGTGTCGCCGATCTGGATCGTGCCATGGTTGTGCAGACCGATGATGTCGCCGGCATACGCTTCTTCCAGCTGTTCACGCTCGGAGGAGAAGAACGTCAGGGCGTCGCCGATGCGCACGTCCTTGCCGGTACGCACGTGACGCATTTTCATGCCTTTCTCGTACTTGCCGGAGCAGATACGCATGAAGGCGATACGGTCGCGATGTTTCGGGTCCATGTTCGCCTGGATCTTGAAGATGAAGCCCGAGAACTTCTCTTCCACCGGCTCCACGGTGCGCTCATTGGCCACGCGCGGCAGCGGACGTGGGGCCCAGTCGACCACAGCGTCGAGCACATGGTCGACCCCGAAGTTGCCCAATGCAGTACCGAAGAACACCGGGGTCAGTTGACCGTCGAGGAACTCCTGCTGGTTGAACTCGTGGCAGGCGCCCTGCACCAGTTCCAGCTGTTCGAGGAAACGCTCGTACTCGTCGCCCAGATGCGCGCGTGCTTCGTCGGAATCGAGCTTCTCGATGATCTTGGTTTCGGTGCGTTCGTGACCGTGACCGGCGGTGTAGACAATGATGTAGTCGTCGGCCAGGTGGTACACGCCTTTGAAGTCGCGGTAGCAACCGATCGGCCAGGTGATCGGCGCGGCCTTGATCTTCAGGACGGCTTCGATTTCGTCGAGCAGTTCGATCGGGTCGCGGATGTCACGGTCGAGTTTGTTGATGAAGCTGACGATCGGCGTGTCACGCAGACGGCAGACGTCCATCAGCGCGATGGTACGTGGCTCTACACCTTTACCGCCGTCGAGAACCATCAATGCCGAGTCCACCGCAGTCAGGGTGCGGTAGGTGTCTTCGGAGAAGTCTTCGTGGCCCGGGGTGTCGAGCAGGTTGATCATGTGTTCGCGATACGGGAACTGCATGACCGACGTGGTGATCGAGATGCCCCGCTGCTTTTCCATCTCCATCCAGTCGGATGTCGCGTGGCGGTCGGATTTACGGGATTTCACCGTACCGGCCACGGCAATCGCCTTGCCCATCAGCAAGAGCTTTTCGGTGATGGTGGTTTTACCGGCATCGGGGTGGGAAATAATGGCGAAAGTGCGGCGTTTCGCGACTTCGGCGGCCTGTCTGGTCATGGGAAATCGCCTGGCGGTGATTCAAAAAAGGGCGGCGATTATAGCCCAACTCGATTCAATAACCGAACCGTTGAGCACATTAAGGGTGGCCAAATGCTGCCTCGGATGGGAACCTTTTAAAGCACGGAGACGTCCATCCCCTGTTACGACAATTCGTCAGGGGCTGAAAAATCAGCAAGTTAGCCTGACGAGGCTGCGCTCATGGCTCGCTTTCAGACCGCTTTTGCCGGGCTGAAAAAAAGCTGCTTCTCGCGAACGACTCTCCCGGCAGCCAAGGCTTGGCAGGTGGCCGGGGTGGTCAATTTTGTTGGCTCAAATTTGGATGCCAGCAGTTCATAGCCAAGGCGCTGTGACGAGTCATAGCTCGCTATGGCGAGGAACAGCAACGCAGGATATGAACTTCTGGCGCCGAAGTTGGGCTAACAAAATTGACCACCCCGGCCACTGAACACGGGACTGCGTTCGCCGACTAAAAAAAGGAGTCCGCCTGTGGCTATCCGCTATGGCAAAGGGCTGATGGGAGGTGCGGTGGTGATCGCGCTCCTGGCCCTGCTGGTCCACTGGATCGGCATCAACACGATCGAACACTACCGCGACGATTTGTTGTTTTACCTGCAAGCTCATCTGATTCTCGTCCTCGCCTCAATGCTGGCCGCCCTTGTCGTGGGCCTCCCCGCCGGTATCTTCCTGAGCCGCCCGACCATGGTCGGCCGCGCTGAACGCTTCATGCAGATCTTCAACATCGGCAACACCGTGCCGCCGCTGGCCGTGCTGGCGATTGCCCTGGGGATTCTCGGCATCGGCAGCGGTCCGGCGATCTTCGCTTTGTTCTTAGCCTCGCTGTTGCCGATTGTGCGCAACACCTACGAAGGCCTGAAAAACGTCCAGGGCTCGCTGAAAGAGGCCGCTGTCGGCATCGGCATGACCCCGCGCCAGGTGCTGTGGAAAGTCGAATTGCCCAACGCCGTGCCGATCATCGTCGGCGGTGTGCGAGTGGCTTTGGCGATCAACGTCGGCACCGCGCCGCTGGCCTTCCTGATCGGCGCCAACAGCCTCGGCAGCCTGATCTTCCCCGGCATCGCCCTGAACAATCAGCCGCAACTGCTGCTCGGCGCCGCGTGCACTGCGCTGCTGGCCCTGCTGCTCGATGGCGTGGTCACCCTCGCCAGCCGTCTCTGGCTGGAACGCGGTTTGCGCCCGTCTTGAGGCTTTGCGAAGGAATATTTATGAAAAGACTTAGTTTGATTCTGGGCTGCGTGCTGCTCTTCGCAGGGATCGCCCAAGCCGCCGACAAACCGGTGATTCGCCTCGGCGCCCGAGTATTTACCGAGCAGACCCTGCTCGCGGAAATCACCGCGCAATACCTGCGCAGCAAAGGCTACGACGCGCAGATCACCGGTGGCCTGGGCAGTAACCTGGCCCGCAGCGCCCACGAAACCGGACAACTGGACATGCTCTGGGAGTACACCGGCGTGTCGCTGGTGGCCTACAACCATGTCACCGAGAAACTCGACAGCGCACAGTCCTACGCCCGGGTCAAAGAACTCGATGCGAAGAAAGGCCTGGTCTGGCTGACACCGTCGAAATTCAGCAACACCTACGCCCTCGCCCTGCCGAAGACCGTGGCCGAGGAATATCCGCAGATCCACACCATCAGCCAGTTGAACGAAGTGCTGCGCGCTGAAGCCAAAACTAATCATCTGGTGGCGCTGGACACCGAGTTCGCCAACCGCTCCGACGGTCTGGACGGCATGGTCAAGCTCTACGACATGAACCTGACCCGCAAGAACATCCGGCAGATGGACGCGGGGCTGGTCTACACCGCGCTGCGTAACGGTCAGGTGTTCGCCGGTCTGGTCTACACCACCGACGGTCGCCTCAACGCCTTCGGCCTGAAGCTTTTGGAAGACGACAAGCATTACTTCCCGGACTACACCGCCGCACCGGTCGTGCGTCAGGCCTACCTCGACGCCCACCCGCAACTGGCGGAGCAACTCAAGCCGCTGGCCGAGCTGTTCGACGACGAAACCATGCGCCAGCTCAACGCGCGGGTCGATGTCGATCACGAGAGCCCGTCGAAAGTCGCTGCCGACTTCCTGCGCCAGCATCCACTGAACTAAAGGAGGAAAAGCCATGGAATTCCTGAACGCCTTTTCCCACCTCGACTGGCAGCAGGTGATGCACCTGACCTGGCAGCACATCACCCTGGTCGGCATTGCCGTCAGCCTGGCAATCCTCATCGGCGTGCCGCTGGGCATCCTGATGACACGTTTCCCGAGCCTCGCCGGCCCCTTGCAGGCCAGCGCCACGGTGCTGCTGACCGTGCCGTCGATTGCCCTGTTCGGCCTGCTGCTGCCGTTCTACTCGAAATTCGGCCAGGGCCTCGGCCCGATGCCGGCGATCACCGCCGTGTTCCTTTATTCACTGCTGCCGATCATGCGCAACACCTACCTTGCCCTGACCGGCGTCGAGCCGGGCATTCGCGAAGCCGCTCGCGGCATCGGCATGACCTTCGGCCAACGCTTGCGCATGGTCGAGTTGCCGATCGCCGTGCCGGTGATCCTCGCCGGCGTGCGCACCGCCGTGGTGATGAACATCGGCGTGATGACCATCGCCGCGACTATCGGCGCCGGCGGCCTCGGTGTGCTGATCCTCGCTTCCATCAGCCGCAGTGACATGTCGATGCTCATCGTCGGCGCGCTGCTGGTCAGTCTTCTGGCGATCTTCGCCGACCTCATTTTGCAGTGGCTGCAACGTTCGCTGACTCCAAAAGGACTCCTCAAATGATCGAACTTCAAAACCTCAGCAAGACCTTCCAAAGCAACGGCAAAGATGTGAAAGCCGTGGACTCGGTAAGCCTGACCGTCAATGAAGGCGAAATCTGTGTGTTCCTCGGGCCATCGGGTTGCGGCAAAAGCACCACGCTGAAAATGATCAACCGCCTGATCAAACCGACCTCGGGCAAGATCCTGATCAACGGCGAAGACACCACCGACCTCGACGAGGTGACGTTGCGCCGCAACATCGGCTACGTGATCCAGCAGATCGGTCTGTTCCCGAACATGACTATCGAAGAGAACATTGTCGTCGTGCCTAAACTGCTCGGCTGGGACAAACAGAAGTGCCACGACCGCGCCCGCGAACTGATGAGCATGATCAAGCTTGAGCCCAAGCAGTATCTGCATCGTTACCCGCGTGAGCTGTCCGGCGGCCAGCAGCAACGGATCGGAGTGATCCGTGCGCTGGCGGCGGATGCACCGTTGTTGCTGATGGACGAACCGTTCGGCGCGGTGGACCCGATCAACCGCGAGATGATCCAGAACGAGTTCTTCGAGATGCAACGCGCACTGAACAAGACCGTGATCATGGTCAGCCATGACATCGACGAAGCGATCAAGCTCGGCGACAAGATCGCGATTTTCCGCGCCGGCAAGCTGTTGCAGATCGACCATCCGGACACCCTGCTCGCCCATCCGGCGGATGATTTCGTCAGCAACTTCGTCGGTCAGGACAGCACCCTCAAACGCCTGCTGCTGGTAAAGGCCGAAGATGCGGCGGACAACGCGCCGTCGGTCAGCCCGGAAACCCCGGTGGCCGACGCGCTGGAGTTGATGGACGAACATGACCGTCGCTATGTCGTCGTCACTGACGCTGAGAACAAGGCGCTGGGGTATGTGCGCCGTCGTGACCTGCACCGTCAGACCGGCACTTGTGCGCAGTTCCTGCGCGAGTTCAACGCCACGGCTGCCTACGACGAGCATTTGCGCATCCTGTTGTCGCGCATGTACGAGTTCAATCGCTCATGGCTGCCGGTGATGGATGCCGAGCGTGTGTTCCTCGGCGAGGTTACGCAAGAGTCGATTGCGGCGTACCTGAGTTCCGGTCGATCGCGCGGAATGAAGACCAATATTGTGTCGCCAGCCGAGGCGGTGGCCTGATCAAACGCAAAAGGGCTGTTCGACAGCCCTTTTTTTCGACCACCGGAACCTGAGAGCCGTGATTTTTTTGCCGACGATTAGCCGGCAAGAAATATCAACACGCCAGAGGGCTCAACCCGGCCGACGATGTCAGCGTTAACCCGCAACTTCCCCCTCACCTCCCCTTCTCGCCGCCAACGTCGCCGATGTTGAAGTGATCGTACTTATCTGAGACTTGGCACACATCACCGTCGAACGTGCAGGTATTTTTAACACCTGAAAATTATTGCGGAACATCTGCCCGTCATCTCGGTCGGGTACAAAGAGTGATATCCGCGACGTACGTCAGAAGCGTGCAAAAACGCGACATTTTTAGTTGATCTCATGCCCCTCACGCCCTAAAGTTCGCGCCGAACGTCCATGCTGGAAACGATCCATCCGGCTCAAGTACTGACGACGAGACAGCAAGGCCAAGGGAAAGAAAGACTACATTTCCCATGGCCTTTTTGCTTTCGGCGACATGCCTTGGGAAGTAGGCGAACCAAAGTGGGGATACGGAGGACGTTCAGGAGGGTGTGTCATCAATGAATTCACGAGTGCGCCGGGCATGCTTTTGCGCAGGGCAAGGCGCGAGGCCCGCAGTTTGGTTGTTCCAAATAAGGGACGAGCAACGCAGCCCTGCGCAAAAGCAGGCCCGGCCCTTCGGGTTGTGCCTGAGCGCGCCCCATGCTGCGTTGCAGGCCTTGCGAAGGGAGCAACCATTAGCTGCGGCCTGCGCCTTGCCTGGCACGCGCTCAGGCACAACGCACTCGCGAATTCATTGATGACACACCCTCGCACCCATTGATTAACTTTGTTTGCCAGTAGGAGAGTTCCCAGCATGTCGATCCAGGTCGAAGACTATTTCGCGCGCGAAACCTTTCAGAAAATGAAGGCGTTCGCCGACAAACAGGAAACCCCGTTCGTAGTGATCGACACCGCGATGATCGCCCAGGCCTACGATGACCTGCGCGCCGGTTTCGAATTCGCCAAGGTCTACTACGCGGTCAAGGCCAACCCGGCCGTCGAGATCATCGACCTGCTCAAAGAGAAAGGTTCGAGCTTCGACATCGCCTCGATCTATGAGCTGGACAAAGTGCTGAGCCGTGGCGTCAGCCCGGACCAGATCAGCTACGGCAACACCATCAAGAAGTCCAAGGACATTCGCTACTTCTATGAGAAGGGCGTGCGCCTGTTCGCCACCGACTCGGAAGCCGACCTGCGCAACATCGCCAAGGCCGCACCGGGCGCCAAAGTCTATGTGCGCATCCTGACCGAAGGCTCGACCACCGCCGACTGGCCGCTGTCGCGCAAATTCGGCTGCCAGACCGACATGGCCATGGACCTGCTGATCCTCGCCCGCGACCTGGGCCTGGTGCCATACGGCATCTCGTTCCACGTCGGTTCGCAACAGCGTGACATCAGCGTCTGGGACGCGGCGATCGCCAAGGTCAAAGTGATTTTCGAGCGCCTGAAAGAAGAAGACGGCATCCACCTGAAGCTGATCAACATGGGCGGTGGCTTCCCGGCCAACTACATCACCCGCACCAACAGCCTGGAAACCTACGCCGAAGAAATCATCCGCTTCCTCAAGGAAGACTTCGGTGATGACCTGCCGGAAATCATTCTGGAGCCGGGCCGTTCGCTGATCGCCAACGCCGGCATCCTGGTCAGCGAAGTGGTGCTGGTCGCGCGTAAATCCCGCACCGCCGTCGAGCGTTGGGTGTATACCGATGTGGGCAAGTTCTCCGGCCTGATCGAAACCATGGACGAAGCGATCAAATTCCCGATCTGGACCGAGAAGAAAGGCGAGATGGAAGAAGTCGTGATCGCCGGCCCGACCTGCGACAGCGCCGACATCATGTACGAGAACTACAAGTACGGCCTGCCGCTGAACTTGGCGATCGGTGATCGCCTGTACTGGCTGTCGACCGGTGCGTACACCACCAGTTACAGCGCGGTAGAGTTCAACGGCTTCCCGCCGCTGAAATCGTTCTACGTGTAAATATTGCTGCGGTAAGCAAAAGCCCATGACGTGTCATGGGCTTTTTTGTAGCTGCGATTCAGGTGTCCTGTAACTCGGCGCAACGGTGAGTGTAGGCCTGCGCCAGCGCCTGGATTCTCGGATCGGTTGCGCTCGCCAGCGTCTGGCTGGCCACGCGCAGAAAATTCAGGTTGCCGCCGGCCAGCGCTTTCTCCAGCCAGGCCAGTGCCTCATCGACGCGCCCCTCAGCCGCCAGCACCGCCGCATAACTGAACTGCCCACGAAAGTCTCCGCCTTCGGCCGAACGTCGATACCAGTCACGGGCCGCTGCCGGATTCGCCGGGCACACTTGCCCCTCTTCCAGATAACGCCCGAGCAGGTTCATTGACTTGGCATGCCCGGACTCTGCCGCGCGTTGATACAGCGCCATGGCCTGAAGATGATCGACCGCGACACCGCGCCCGGTCGCCAGCAGGTTGGCCAGGTTATACATCGCCCAATCCAGCCCGCCGGCGGCAGCGATTCGATAATGTTGCACAGCATTGGCGGCATCGACCGGGCATCCCCAACCGTGCTCATGACAGCGGCCAAGCATGTTGCGCGCCATCAGATGACCTTGCCCTGCGGCGATTTCAAACCAGCGCAATGCCAGCGGCTGATCCTGAGCAATCCCGTGACCATCGAGCAGGATCTGCCCAAGCAGCGCCTGCGCTTCCAGCACGCCCTCACCCGCCGCCAGCAGAATCGCCTGAGCCGCGCGGGCCGGACTTTCTTCGAGCATGGCCGTGAGGCGTTCGCCGTCGAGGACTTCCTTGCGGCGCAACCGAAAGTCCGCCACTTACACCTCGACCCAGCGACGCAGCAGGTTGTGATAGGTGCCGGTGAGGCGGATCAGCGAAGGGTGATCGGGCATGTCCTGGGTAAGCTGCTGGATCGCACCGTCCATCTCGAACAGCAACGCGCGTTGGCTGTCCTCGCGCACCAGGCTTTGAGTCCAGAAGAACGAGGCATAGCGCGCACCGCGAGTCACCGCGTTGACCTTGTGCAGGCTGGTGCCGGGGTACAGCACCATATCGCCAGCGGGGAGTTTTACCCGCTGGGTGCCGAAGGTGTCCTGGATTTCCAGCTCGCCGCCGTCGTAGTCCTCGGGTTCGCTGAAGAACAGCGTGGCCGACAGATCAGTGCGTACCCGTTCGATGCTGCCCTTGGGCTGGCGTACGGCATTGTCGATGTGAAAATCGAAACTGCCACCCGCCGTGTAGCAGTTGAGTAACGGCGGGAACACTTTGTGCGGCAGCGCGGCCGACATGAACAGCGGGTTTTTCCACAGGCGTTCAAGCATCGCGGCGCCGATTTCCTTGGCCAGCGGATGGCCTTCCGGAAGCTGCAGATTGTGCTTGGCCTTGGCCGATTGATAGCCGGCGGTGATCTTGCCATCGGCCCAGTCCGCCTGTTCCAGCGCCTCGCGAATGCGCTGCACTTCGTCTTTCTCGAACAGCGCGGGGATGTGCAGGAGCATGGCGACGTCACCAGATGGCAAAAGGATGCCAATGGTATTGATTCTTATTGACTGTGTAAAACCCGCTAGACGAATGAACTGGTAAAAACCGTAAGGTTAAATTGTAAAGAATGTAAATTTGTCGCGAATAGTAATGTTTCGCAATTGATACGAATACCTGTTTACCCTATATTCCGCCGCCTCAAATCCTTGGGGAGGGGAATAAAAATGGCACGTCAACCAGCACAAGTACCGGTCAGTTCACCACGTCTGCTCGCTTCCGCCATCGGCGTGGCAATCACCGCCGGCTCCGCAGGCCACATGGTGTTCGCCGCCGAAAAAACCGACAGCAAAGCCACCGGCAATGCCATCGCCCTGGACGCCACCGCCATCACCGGCGAAGCCCAGGACTCGACCTCCTACCAGGTCGAGAAAGCCTCCTCGCCCAAGTACACCGCGCCGCTGGTCGACACGCCGCGCTCGGTCACCGTTATCCCGCAACAAGTCCTCAAAGACACCGGCGCCCTGAACATGCAGGACGCACTGCGCACCGTGCCGGGCATCACTTTCGGTGCCGGTGAAGGCGGCAACCCGCAGGGCGACCGTCCGTTCATCCGTGGTTTCGACGCCCAGGGCGACACCTACCTCGACGGCGTGCGCGATACCGGCTCCCAGAGCCGCGAAATCTTCGCCGTGGAAAACATCGAAGTCAGCAAGGGCCCGAACTCCGCCATCGGCGGTCGTGGCGCAGCCGGCGGCAGCATCAACCTGGTGAGCAAGAAAGCGCACTTGGGCAACTCGTTCGACGGTGGCTTCACCTGGGGCTCCGACCAGACCCAGCGCTACACGATGGATGGCAACTACCAGTTCAGCGACACCGCTGCCGGCCGTCTGAACCTGATGAGCCACGAGAGCAACGTCGCCGGTCGCGACAAGGTCGACTACGACCGCTGGGGCATCGCGCCATCCCTGGCCTTCGGCCTGGGTACCGACACCCGCGTCAACCTCGATTATTACCATCTCGAAAGCAACGACACGCCGGATTCGGGCATCCCTTACACCATTCCGGCCGGCGGCTCGGCGGCGCGCACCAAGTCCAACCCGGACAAGCCGTACGCCGGCGGCGATCACAGCAATTTCTACGGTCTGGACCGCGACTTCCGCAAGGGCCGCACCGACACCGCGACCTTCGCCATCGAGCATGACCTGAGCGACTCGCTGACGATCAAGAACACCCTGCGTCACGGCACCAGCATGCAGGATTACATCCTGACCCAGCCGGACGACAGCAAGGGCAACGTCAACAACGGCAGCGTCTGGCGTCGTGCGAACACTCGTGTGAGCAACACCGAGACCACCACCAACCAGACCGACCTGTTCGGCAACTTCTACGTCGCCGGCTTCAAGAACAGCTTCTCCACCGGTGTCGAATACACCCGTGAGGAAAGCAGCAAATCCTCGTACAACGTCAACACCGACACCACGCCGCGCACCTCGGCCGTGACCACCAACTGCAATCCGGCTCTGATCGGGGCTGCCAGCGGCTACAACTGCACCTCGCTGTCGAACCCGAACCCGAACGATCCGTGGAACGGCGCGATCTCGCGCAACTACGCCGGCACCGACACCCAGTCCGATACCTACGCGCTGTATGCGTTCGACACCCTGGAGCTGTCCGAGCAATGGCTGGTGAACATGGGCCTGCGTTACGACCACTTCGAAACCGGCTACAAGACTTACAACAACGCTGGCCGCACCACCTCCAAGGGTGCTGACACCAGCGAGTTCGTCACCGGCCAGTTCGGCATCGTCTACAAACCGGCAGAGAACGGCAGCATCTACGCGTCCTACGCCACCTCCGCCACTCCGCCGGGCAACACCCTGGGTGAAGGTCAGGAAGGCAACCCGCTGGGCGGCACGCCGGATCGTAATGGCAACCTGCTCAAGAGCGACATGGAGCCGGAAACCACCAAGAACTACGAAATCGGTACCAAGTGGGATTTGCTGAACGATCGCCTTTCGCTGACCGCCGACATCTTCCGCACCGAGAAAGAAAACGCGCGTGTCCAGGTCGATACCACCTCGTACGAAAACGCCGGCAAGACTCGTGTACAAGGTATCGAGTTGTCCGCCAGCGGCAAGATCACCGACAAGTGGCAAGTGTTCGCCGGCTACGCCTACATGGACAGCGAACAGGTGGACGGTGGTGACCTGCCGGCCAACAAGGCCAACAACGGTAACGAGCTGCCCAACACGCCGAAAAACAGCGCCAGCCTGTGGACCACTTACCAGGTCACGCCGAAGCTGACCATCGGTGGCGGTGCGTTCTACGTGGATGACGTGTTCGGCAGCGTGGCCAACACCACCATGGTCGATTCCTATGTTCGCTACGACGCGATGGCGGCGTACAAGCTGAGCAAAAACGTCGACCTGCAACTGAACGTGCAGAACCTGACCAACGAGACCTACTACGACAAGGCCTTCTCGACCCACTTCGCCAACCAGGCGGCGGGCCGTACGGCATTGCTGAGCACCAACTTCCACTTCTGATCGAAGAGGGAAGGACCGAGCCCCGTTCATTCATTTGAGCGGGGCTTTTGTGCGTAATAAAGAACGTTTCTCGATAAGCCACGGCATAATGCACGCCGTGAACACAACCTCCAAACGGACAAGGCAAGCAACGTGTTGAAGAAAACCCTGTTCCAGTTGCACTGGTTTTTTGGCATCACTGCCGGGCTGGTGCTGGCCCTGATGGGCATCACCGGCGCTGCCTATTCGTTTCAGGACGAAATTATCAAAGCCCTCAACCCTTCGGTGTTGCAGGTCGAGAAGCAGGTCGCCGGCGTTCTGCCGCCCGCCGATCTGGTGGTGCACATCGAAGCGGCCTCGGGCAAGAAAGTCTCGATGCTCTCGGTCGAAACCGAAAGCGGCAGCGCCGGCCGCGTCTGGTTCACCCCGCCCAAAGGCGAGCGCCGGGGCGAGATGCGCTACTTCGATCCCTACACCGCCGAGTTCAAGGGCGAGGCCACCGGCCAGGATTTCTTCGGCCTGATGCTGCAACTGCACCGGTTCCTCGCCATGGGCGATACCGGTCGCAACATCACCGGCGCCTGCACCCTGATGCTGCTGTTCTTCTGCCTGTCCGGCCTGTACCTGCGCTGGCCGCGCCAGTGGAACAGCTGGCGCGTATGGCTGACCCTCGACTGGAAGAAAAAGGGCCGCAGCTTCAACTGGGATCTGCACTCGGTGTTCGGCACCTGGTGCATGTTGGTGTATCTGCTGCTGGCACTGACCGGACTGTCCTGGTCCTACGAGTGGTACAACAAGGGCCTGACCCGACTGCTTTCCGATGCACCGCAAAACGAGCGCGTGCGCGGCGGTCGTGGCCCGGCCCCTGAAGGTCCGGCGCCGACTGCCGATTACGCCGCCATGTGGCTCAGCATCTACAGCACCGCCGGCCCGGGCCTCGCCGCCTACAACATCCGCATGCCGCCAGTGGCCGGTCAACCGGCGACCGTGTTCTACCTGCTCGACAGCTCGCCCCATGACCGCGCGCTGAACCAGATCACCCTCGACCCGGCCACCGGCGTGGTCAAGCGCGTCGACCGCTACGCCGACAAAAGCTTCAAGGCGCAATTGCTGACCAGCATTTACGCGCTGCACGTCGGCAGTTATTTCGGACTGGTCGGGCGGATCATCGTCACCGTGGCGGCGGTGTTGATGCCGTTGTTCTTCATCACCGGCTGGCTGTTGTACCTGGATCGCCGGCGCAAGAAAAAACAGATCAAGGATGCCCGCAAAGGCCTCGACCAACCGGCCGGCGATACACCGGCGTGGCTGATCGGTTTCGCCAGCCAGAGCGGTTTTGCCGAGCAACTGGCGTGGCAGACCGCCGGGCAATTGCAGGCCGCCGGATTGCCGGTGAAGGTGCAGCCGCTGGCGAATGTCAGCGAGCAGGATCTGCGCGAATCGAACAACGCGCTGTTCGTGGTCAGTACCTTCGGCGACGGCGAAGCGCCGGACAGCGCGCGCGGTTTCGAACGCAAAGTGCTGAACAACGCCTCGACCCTCGACAGCCTCAACTATGCCGTACTCGGCCTCGGCGATCGGCAGTATCAACACTTCTGCGGTTTTGCCCGACGCTTGCATCAATGGCTCGGCGAACACGGCGGCAAGACCCTGTTCGCCCCGGTCGAAGTCGACAGCGGCGACCCTTACGCCCTGCGTCACTGGCAGACCCAGCTCGGCCTGCTCACCGGGCAAGCACCGGTCGACACCTGGCAGGCACCGAGCTACGAGAACTGGACACTGGTGCGCCGCGAGCTGATGAACCCGGACAGCGCCGGCGCACCGGTCTATCTGCTCGGTCTGACCGCACCGACCTCCCGCAGCTGGCTGGCCGGCGATCTGGTGGAAGTGCTGCCGCGTAATTGCCCGTGGGCAATCGAGCATTTCCTCGACGGCCTCGGCATCCGTGGCGAAACCAGCGTCAAGGTCAACGGCCTGCAAGAGTCGCTGGAAGTGGCCCTCGCCAGCCGCCAGTTGCCCGAGCACCGCGCCCATCTGGTGGGCCTGCACGCCCAGGCGCTGGTCGATGCGATGGTGCCGTTGGCAATGCGCGAATACTCGATCGCCTCGATTGCCGCCGACGGCGTACTGGAGCTGATCGTGCGTCAGGAACAGCATGCCGATGGCAGCCTCGGCATCGGCTCCGGCTGGCTGACCGAGCATGCGCAGATCGGCGGCAGCATCAGCCTGCGGGTCCGCCGCAACAGCGGTTTCCACCTACCGAACGCGCCGGTGCCGATGATCCTGCTGGGCAACGGCACCGGCCTTGCCGGGCTGCGCAGCTTGCTCAAGGCACGGATCGCCGACAATCAACAGCGTCACTGGCTGCTGTTTGGCGAACGCAATCGCGAGCACGATTTCCTCTGTCGCGCGGAGCTGGAAGAGTGGTTGATCAATGGCGATCTGGAACGCCTCGATCTGGCGTTCTCGCGAGATCAGGCCGAGAAGATTTACGTGCAGGATCGCCTGCGCGAATCGGCCGGCGAGTTGAAAAAATGGCTGGCGGACGGTGCAGTGATCTACATCTGCGGCAGCCTTCAAGGCATGGCTTCGGGGGTGGATCAGGTGCTCAATGAAGTACTGGGCGCCGCAGAAGTCGAACGCCTGATCGAACAGGGTCGTTATCGTCGCGACGTTTACTGAAGGGAACCACTCACTTTAGCCCTCCCTGGATACAGCTCAAGATTCAGAGAGGGCTGAGGTGACGTTTCCGCTGAATTAGGTTGGATGAAGATCTTTCTTCTAACCACCAAACTGAGGCACCGTAGCGTCGCCGTGGGGACGCTTTGACGTTAGCGGCACCGCATACTTAAGTAACTCTTCCAACGGCCTTTCGACGATTACTGCCAACGCATTGGCAACAGCTATAAACACTGCTAGGTGTTTATGAGAAATTAACGCAGTGTATGTGGCAATGGACTATCCTTTAGGAAAAGTAATAGCGCACTTTCATACAACTTTGTTTGGGATAAAAACTTTTATGCTATGGCACTTGATGGACGACACACTCATGCTTAAAGTAGCGCCCATACAAGTGGCAAATATTCACGGCTAGATGAAAATCTCAGCCAACGCTCACTCGACTACCTTCAGCAAAGCGATTACGACCGAAATGCGGAGCTAGTATTTCTCGACAAATCAAAGCGTCGTTATTTGCGGGCTCAGCCTGCAGCCAAAAATTAACTTTTCCATAGATAGAATCCAAGTAAAAAGGATCTTTGATTCTCTGCTGAGAAAGGTGAGAAATAAGCCCATACCTTTCTATATAAAAAACTTCTTTTTTTATATTCCTTCGAAGATCTCTTGTAATTCTAAGGTTACTTCCAGAGACAGAGAGACCAGTAACAATTTTCTTATTTTTGTTTATCAACAAGCGTGTTTTAGAGTCGTTTACAGCCAACCCATACTCAGAAACTATCGTGCAAATAAGTTTCGGAAAATTACTAGAAATATATCCACCAGAAAATGTAAGATCATCTGCATACCTAGTGAACCTCAGACCATTCTTCTTGGCCAGCGCTGTCAATCTCTTATCTAATTTATTTAGAAGAATATTAGAAAGGTACGGACTAGTTGAGGCCCCCTGCACCAACACCCCATCTTTACAGCAAAGCGCTGCTAATGAGTATGCGACATCTTTTGAATAACCAAGATCAGAGAATAAATTTACTACCCAACCAATTCCTATGGATGGGAAAAAATTTTTCAAGTCCATTTTCAATAGAGTTTTACAGTTCAAATGAACAGATGCATTAGTAAAAATAGATCGTCCTGGCACGTAACCATGCGCAGAATCATGAACGGGATATTTGATCAGGATATTCCTGTATATCCAAGCTTGGCAATGTAATAGACTTGGATAAGGCGCATCAATTTTTCGCTCCCCGCCAGATCGCTTTGGAATAGTGAATTGACGATAGAATCGTCTCGGAGCATTTATCATTGACAAAATAGTAGGATAGTCAATGCCCATTAGTAGCGACAGGTGCTCAAGCTCAAAAATAATCGGAGCGCCTGAGTTCACCAGCAAACTAACTTGACGAATATGATGATCTACATATTTAGGTGACACTCCTCGGCTTTGAAAGAAGTGCTGCCACTCAACAATTGTATTCATAAAAAACCCACAGAAGACTACCTTCTAGACTCGCGCTCGAAACCGCAAGGCGTTGGAAGTGGGCGAAGCCCGCTTTTGACGCCTTGCGGTTTGCGGAAACGCGAAGCGTTGTAGCATTGCAGCTACCGGCACGCTTTACCGCCGGTGGCGCAATATCGGTTATCGAACACCTTAACCTTGGGAGCGACTACACTCCAACGTACTAGCCTCTGTGGGTAAGCCGAGATTACTACAAGAGAATAAAAAAGCAACTCTGGAAGTGACTTTTACTCACTGATTTAACAAAAAAACATTAGGGATGTAAAAACTATCTACTGCAATGGTGCGACCACGCATTCTTTCAGGGACATCTCGCCAATGCTTTTTTCCCGACAGCACCATTCCTGATCCGGCCAAAAAAACTTCCCGCCCGAGCTCACTCAAATAAATTAACGAGTTGTGGTCGACAACTAAATTCTTGGCAGCTAAAGCACTATATGCTTTAAGAAAAATTTCACCAGAAAGTTTGCTCCGCTGGAGAATTGTGTATGGCTGCAGTCCTGATACTGACTCATACAGAATTCGCATGATGACAAAATCGGCGCGAAGTAAGTTAGAGCGCTTATAAGGTATCATGCGTCCCTCATTGCTCTGTGAAGCATCGTTTTACGCGGGCTATTGCCGTTGTAAAATGGCCACCAGAATACTGGAAAAACACTATTCGGAGTATTTGCGGACTGCCGACAATAGGCCGCTTGTGCACCATTGTATCCTAGACTTGGCAGTTCAATCCCCTCATGGTCTTGCGACAATCCCGACTCCAACAGAACCATAAGGGCACGATATTGCTCCGCGATCTCAACGGGAAAACAACCATCAATTGCTTTTTTTATAACAACCTGCGCAGATATATTTATTCCTTCATCCCTCACTGCCTCCAATCCATGACTTGTGGAAGTAAGCACTTTAAATGAAACACTAAAACCTTCTACAGATGCCTCTTGAAACGTACTCACTAACTGTCGATGCCTGCCAATTACTGTTTGCCCAGAGCCCACAAAATCGTCTACGACATAGATACTTCTTCGGCCGGTTTTTTTGTAGTTCTTATACGCACCGCCAAAAGTATTAACCAAGCTGGCACTATTCCAACCCATTTTACTAAATAAAAATTTTAAATTATACAATAACTCTTGTGAGCTATCCGAGCCGGAGTCTGCTGCCATTGCCACAACTTGCGCATTTTCCTCATAACCGTCTTCGCTCATTATTTCTTTAGCAAGGGCTTCAAGCTTTTCCATATAATCTTGACTTGAAAGATAATAAAAATTATCTATTATCTTTATCAACATTTCCCGAGCGTCGGCAGATGGGCACTCCTCATAGAGCATGTGTGCTAACTCATCAGTCTTTTCGCTGATCCACGGCTGGCGAGTGACTAGATTAATTACAGTGTTGAATATATCTTTTCTATCCATAGTATCTTTTGTAATTTTCTGGCTCGCGACGTCGCTCGGAATTGCATCGTTACGCGTGATAGTAGAATGTATCCTTGCTGGCGATGTGTTATCAAGAGGGCATTTCGCATCGTAGCGGGGCGCGAATATCGCGACCATCTGCGGCGAGAGTTGGAGATGGCCTCGACTCGGCTTCAGTGTTGGAGATGAAGCTGACCTTCTCATACGCTCATTACATCGAACCCGCGCCAGACTACCGCACACAGGTCTTTTGCAATCCAGGCCGACATGTGCCCCTTTCTGGGTAAGCCGACGTTTCGAGAGGGACTGGAGTGAATGGGTTTGGGTTTGGGTTTGGGTTTGGGTTTGGTACTTTTAGACCGGCTGCAGCTTCTGCTCAAACACCGCCACCCCCTCCAGATCCCGCAACACCACGCTCATCTCCCCGCTCTGCCCCTCGATGTTCACCTCGCCGAAAAACTGAAACCCGGCAAACGGTGAAGCGTTTTGCGTCGGGGGCGCTTTCTGAAATACCACTTGCGGGCCGAAGGTCTTGTCCAGCGGATTGGGGCCGAAACTGCCAGCGTTCAACGGCCCTGCGACAAACTCCCAGAACGGTTCGAAATCCTGGAACGCCGCGCGATCAGGGTGATAGTGATGCGCCGCGCAGTAATGCACGTCCGCCGTCAGGAACACGAAATTGCGCACCTGATGTGCCCGCAGGAACCCGAGCAATTCGGCCACTTCCAGTTCGCGCCCCTGGGCCGGGCCGGGATCGCCGTTGGCCACCGCTTCCCAGCGAGCAACACCAGGACTGACTTCGCCGTCGGGCACGCCGAGACCGATCGGCATGTCGGCGGCAATCACTTTCCACTGGGCTTTCGAGGCCTTCAATCCACGCTTGAGCCAGTTCAGTTGCTCGCGTCCGAGGAACGGTTTTTCCGCCCCGAGATTGTCGTCGTTGGCGCCGCGATAACTGCGCATGTCGAGCACGAACACATCGAGCATCGGCCCATAACTGAGCTTGCGATAAATCCGCCCGCCGCCATCGGCGGCCTGCAAACGCATCGGCGAATATTCGAGCCAGGCCTGACGCGCACGGCCGACCAGGGTGTGGATATTTTTTTCCTGATAACGCTCGTCGAGCTGCTTGCCCGGCGACCAGTTGTTGACCACTTCATGGTCGTCCCACTGCCAGATCTGCGGCACTTCGGCGTTGAAGCGACGGACGTTTTCGTCCATCAGGTTGTAGCGGTAATTGCCGCGATAATCGTCTAGGGTCTGGGCGACCTTGCTCTTGGCTTCGGTGGTGAGGTTGCGCCAGATCCGGCCACCCTCGGTGGTCAGTTGCGCCGGCACCGGGCCGTCGGCGTAGATGGTATCGCCGCTGTGGATAAAGAAGTCCGGCAGGCGCATGCGCATCGCTTCATAAATGCGCATGCCGCCGATATCGGGGTTGATGCCGAAGCCCTGGCCGACGGTGTCGCCGCTCCAGACAAAACGGAGATTGCGCCGCGCCGTCGGTGCACTGCGCAAGTGGCCGAGCCACGGCTCGCTGGCAACGCCGGTGCGGGCGTCCTTGAAATACACGCGATAGAAAATCGCCTGATCAGCGGGCAACCCGGTGAGTTCGACGCGTGCGGTGAAATCGCTGCGGGCATCGGCCAGCGCCGAAACCACGCGGCGCGGATGGCGGAACTGGCTGCGGGTGTCCCATTCCACCACCATCTGCGCCGGGCGGTCGGCGCGACTCCAGATCATCGCCCGGTCACCCTGCAGGTCGCCGGATTGCACGCCGTCAGTCAGTTGCGGTCGATCCTTGACCGACGCGATCACGGCCGGCGCCAGCCCCGGCATCAGCAGTCCGGCGCCGACGGCTTGCATCACGCGCCGGCGACCGGGATTGAAATCGCTCATGGTGTTCTCCCTGAAAAAAGGAAAACTTAAGCACCGCTAGATGAAAGCGGTGTGACACCTCACGCCTTCGCGGGCTCCAGCGCCAGTTCCACGGCCTCCGGCCGCTTGACCAGCGCGTACACCACCGCCGTCAGCAGACTGCCCGCGACAATCGCCAGCAGGTACAACAGCGCATGGTTGATCGCATTCGGAATCGCCAGCACGAACAGGCCACCGTGGGGCGCCATCAGTTTGCAGCCGAAGTACATCGACAGCGCACCGGTCAGCGCACCGCCGGCAATGCTCGCCGGAATCACCCGCAAAGGGTCTTTCGCGGCAAACGGAATCGCCCCTTCGGAGATGAAGCACAACCCGAGCACCAGCGCCGCTTTACCGGCCTCGCGTTCGGTCTGGGCAAACTTGCGTCGGGCGATGAAGGTGGCGATACCCAGACCGATCGGCGGCACCATGCCGGCGGCCATGGTCGCGGCCATCGGTGCATAACTCTGCGAGGCGAGCAGCCCCACCGAGAACGCATACGCGGCCTTGTTGATCGGCCCGCCGAGGTCGACGCACATCATGCCGCCCAGCAGCACACCGAGCAGGATCGCATTGGTGGTGCCCATGCTGTCGAGGAAATGCGTCAGCGCCGCAAGCATCCCGGCCACCGGTTTGCCGACCACGTAAATCATCACCAGTCCGGTGAACAGACTGGCGAACAACGGGATGATCAGAATCGGTTTCAGCGCTTCGAGACTTTGCGGCAGCGCCACATAGCGACTGATTGCTTTGGCGGCATAGCCTGCGATAAACCCGGCAACGATCCCGCCGATGAATCCGGCGCCCAGGGTGCTCGCCAGCAAACCGCCGATCATCCCCGGTGCGAGTCCGGGACGGTCGGCAATCGACCAGGCGATGTAACCGGCCAGCAGCGGCACCATCAATTTGAACGCGGTCTCGCCACCGATCTGCATCAGCGCCGCCGCCAGCGTGCCCTCTTCCTTGAACGCGGTGATGCCGAACACGAACGACAAGGCGATCATCAGACCGCCCGCTACCACCATCGGCAGCATGAACGACACACCGGTCAGCAGGTGTTTGTAGACGCCGCTTTTCTCTTGTTTGGCAGGGGCCTTGCCGTCGCCGGCAGCGTTTTCAACGACACCTTCGGCCAGGGCTTTTTTCAGCGTGGCTTCGGATTGCTTCAACGCAATGCCGGTGCCGCAGCGGTAGATTTTCTTGCCGGCGAAACGCTCGGTGGCGACTTCAATGTCAGCCGCCAGCAGCACTACGTCAGCCTCGGCAATCGCTGCCGCGCTCAGCGGATTTCGCGCGCCGACCGAGCCCTGGGTTTCGACTTGCAGGTCGTAGCCCAGACGCTTGGCGGCTTGCTGCAAGGCTTCGGCAGCCATGAATGTATGAGCGACGCCGGTCGGGCATGCAGTGACCGCGACCAGACGCGGCGCTTGCGCGCTGGCAACCACGGGCGGCGTTTCGTCAGCGACGTAAACCTGCGCCTCGACGGCGCCACGCCGCAGCACGTCTTCAACATCCTGCAGGGCTTGCGCCGGCGCAATCCGAAAGACTTTCTTGCCGATGAACCGGGTCATGTCCACCGGTCCCGTGGTCACCAGCAACACCCACTCGGCGGCTTCGATGGTGGCCGCTGACAACTCGCGTTCCGGGTGCGCGGCATCCACCACTTCGACGCTGGTGCTCCAGCCCTGACGCTGGGCCGCGGCATCCAGCAGCCGGGCGCACAGCACACTGGTGACCATGCCGTTAGGGCAGGCCGTGACAATGGCTAACTTCATGACAAACCCTCTTATTGTTCTGTCAGGGGGCGCACGCGCACACCCTGTTCGAGCTGCGTCAGTTGCGCAGCATCGTGAATACCGAATCCGATCTGGGTCACTGCCTGCGCCGCAATCGCCGTGGCCGTGCGCAGGGTCTGTTCCGGCGTGTCGGCGCTGAGCAGACCGTGGAGCATGCCGGCCAGCAGCGAATCGCCGGCACCGACCGTACTGGCGACGCTGACCTTCGGCGGCGTCGCATGCAACGCCGAGCCGACGCTGAACCAGTTCACACCTTCGGCACCGTGGGAAATCACCACGTGCTCGATGCCCTGAGCGTGCAGCCGATTGGCCGCTTCAGCCTGAGACGCGTGGGACACCACTTCACAGCCCAGCGCATCGGCCAGCTCTTCGGTGTTCGGCTTGATCAGCCACGGGCCGGCCTTGAGCGCCGCGCGCAAGGCGTCGCCGCTGGTGTCCAGGGCGACTTTCAGGCCCAACGTTTTCAAGCGTTCGACCAGTTCGCGCAACCACTGTGCAGTGACGCCGCGCGGCAAACTGCCGGCGACCACCACCGCGTCATGCCCCGGCGCGATCTGCACCAGTCGATCCAGCAACGCCTGTTGCGCCACTACGCCGACCACCGGCCCCGGGCCGTTGATGTCGGTGATGCGCCCGTCCTGCTCAGCGACCTTGATGTTGCTGCGGGTCTCGCCGGGCACCCGGATAAACGCATCGGTAAAGCCGCGTTTGGCGAACAGGGTTTCGAACGCTTGCAGATTGTCTTCGCCGAGAAAGCCGCTGACCGTCAGTTGATGACCGAGGTCGGCCAGCACCTGCGCGACGTTGACGCCCTTGCCGGCGGCGTGGGTGTGCATCTCGTCGCTGCGGTTGACCTGACCGGCCTCAAGACGTGGCAACTGCACCGTGAGGTCCAGCGCCGGGTTGAGGGTCAGGGTGAGAATCTTGGCCATTACAGGGCCTCCACTAATGCGCGCACTTCGTTGGCGCTGCCCACGGCCAAGGCTTGTTGAGCAAGGGTTTGCGTTTGCGTCAGGCTGAGTTCGCGGATGCGTGCCTTGACCTCGGCGATGCTGCGCCCGGAGACGCTCAGTTCATCCACACCTAGGCCGACCAGCACCGGCACCGCCAGCGGATCCGCCGCCAGCTCGCCGCACACGCCGACCCATTTGCCATGGGCATGGGCCGCGCGCACAGTGATGTCGATCAGTTGCAGCACCGCCGGGTGCAGGCCGTCAGCCTGGGCGGACAGGGTCGGATGACCACGGTCGATCGCCAGCGTGTACTGGGTCAGGTCGTTGGTGCCGACGCTAAAGAAATCCACCTCTTTGGCCAGCACCGGCGCCAGCAAGGCGGCGGACGGCACTTCGATCATGATCCCCAGTTGCAGGTCGGCAACCGGGATTTCCAGACGCAGGCGTTCGGTCATGTCGCGGGCCTGACGCCACTCTTCGACGCTGCCGACCATCGGGAACATGATCCGCAAAGGACGGTTGTCCGCCGAACGCAGCAAGGCGCGCAACTGCGCTTCCATGATCTGCGGACGCTGCAAGGTCAGGCGAATCCCGCGCACGCCGAGGAACGGGTTTTCTTCCTTGGCGATCGGCCAATACGGCAGCGGTTTGTCGCCGCCGACATCGAGGGTGCGCACCACCAGTGGCCGACCGGCGAGACCGTCGAGGACGCGGCGGTATTCGGCTTCCTGAGTCGCCTCGTCCGGCGCCTGTGGATGAGCCATGAAAATCAGTTCGGTGCGCAACAGACCGATGCCTTCGGCGCCCTGCTCCACCGCGCTGATCACACCGGCGCTTTCACCGATGTTGGCGAACACTTCCACGGCGTGGCCGTCGGTGGTGTGTGCCGGCTGATGGCGTTGTTCGGCGGCGGCTTTCAAGCGTTGTTCGCGGGTGTCGCGCTCTTCGCAGGCGCGCTGCAGGGTCGCGGCATCCGCGTCCACATGCAGGCGACCGCGCTGACCATCGAGCAGCAATGGCGTACCCGGTTCCAGCAGTAACACGGCAGCGCCCGCACCGACCAGCGCCGGAATCCCCAGCGCGCGAGCCACGATGGCGCTGTGAGCGGTGGCGCCGCCACGGGCAGTGAGAATCCCCGCGACCCGCGCCGGATCCAGCCGCGCAACGTCGGACGGGCCGACCTCATCCATCACCAGAATGTACGGTTGCTCGGGCTCGGCGGGCGTCTGCACACCACACAGTTGCGCCAGCACCCGACGACCGATGTCGCGCAGGTCGGCGGCGCGTTCGGCGAGCAACGCGTCCTGCAACGATTCCTGTTGTTTTGCGGCGGCCTCGATCACGGCCATCCACGCCGCTTCGGCGCTTTCACCCTGCTTGAGGCGGGTGTCGACTTCGTCGGTGAGTTCCGGGTCGTCGAGCATTTCCTGGTGGGTAATGAAAATCTCGCGGATCGCCTTGGCCTTGCTACGCTCGATCAGGCCCTGAATGTCCTGACGCACGTCGGCCAGCGCTTGCTTGAGACGTTCGCGCTCGATGGCGGCAGACTCGCCGCGCAACGGGTAATCGATGGCTTGCTGGACCTGAATGTGCGCCGGGCCGATAGCGATGCCAGGGGCGGCAGGGATCGCTTGCAGCAGACTGCCGGAGGCCGGGGCGGTCAGCACTTCTGCGATGTCCGTAATCACTTCGCGCTGTTGACTGACTGCGGGCAACGGTTCGACTTCTTCGCCGAGGCCTTCTTCGATGGCGGCGAGCAAGGCCGGCAAGGCATCGGCGGCAATGCTCGGCTCGGCGATGATTTCCAGCACCTGGCCACGACGGGCGCCGAGGCTCAGCAGTTTGCTCAGGCTTTTCACCGATACGGCGCTGTCCTGACTGTCGACGATGCGCACACGAATCTCGCCGTCAAAACTTTTCGCCAGTTGCGCGAGGATCTTCGCCGGCCGCGCATGCAGACCATGGGCGTTGGCCAATGCGATACGTGCGCTCGGCCAATCGGCCGGCAACTCACCGCCAAGCACTTCGAGGACTTTACGGCTGCTGGTGGCGCGGCCCAGTTCATGGCCGCGACCTTCGATCAGCAACGCGCACAACCGCTCGAGCAACGCCTGATGCGCTTCACCCAGACTGGCCAGACAGAACAGACCGCTGAGCGGTTGGCCGAGGTAGCGCATCGGTTTGTCCGGTGTCACGAAGGCCAGGCCTGGACGCTTCACGGTCTGTTCGCTGTGCAGCCACCACAGGCCATCGCCCAGCGGCAGCGCTTCGACTTGCTGCAGCACGCCGGCGAAACCGTTGCTCACGCAATCGGCCTGGCGCAGCAGACGCGCACCACGCCAGACCAGTTCTTCGAAATCGTCGGCGGATACGCCGAGGCCAATCATCTGCGCATCCAGCGCCAGCTCTTGCGGCGCGCCTTGCAGCAGTTTCAGCAGCGCTTCCGGCGAGCTCGCGCGGCGCAGTGCCTGGCCCAGATCGGTCTCGCCGAGGGCGCGGGTCAGCAGTTGCAGCAGGCGCAGGTGTTCGTCGGATTTGGCGGCGATGCCGATGGCCAGATAGACGATCTGGCCATCGCCCCAGTCCACGCCGTCGGGGAACTGCATCAGGCGCACGCCGGTGGCGAACACCTGATCACGGGTTTCAGGGGTGCCGTGGGGGATCGCAATGCCCTGGCCGAGGAAGGTCGAGCCCTGAGCCTCCCGGGCCTGCAGGCCGGCGAGGTAGCCGTCGGCGACAAGTCCATCGGCGACCAGATGACTGGCCAGCAATTGCAAGGCGGCGGGTTTATCCACAGCCGACTGGCCCATGGATATCTGCTCTACAGTGAGCTCGAGCATGCGATCTCCTTTTTGGCGCGGTGGCGCGCCAGGTATTGTTTTGAATGGTTGCAGCTTAGGCGCTGTGGGCCATCCTTTTCAGGAGGCAGTTTTGGCGGTTTCACGGCAGAACCGGCCAAAGGCGTCTAAAACATAGAAAATACGCTTGCTGAAACGTTTAATCTAGATTGATCGGCACGTTACTCGATAATGTCCCATCCTTGAAGTCCAACTTGTCGGATGCGCTGAGACAATGGTCGCCTGCCTGAATCGGGTAGGATTGGCGAAAATGTCGCGGCAAGCTCGAAAAAACAAGGAAATCCCGGGTTGAAACTCAGTGATATCGCGCGGTTGGCCGGAGTGTCCGTGACCACCGCCAGCTACGTCATCAACGGCAAGGCCGAACAGCAACGCATCAGCACCGCCACCGTCGAGCGGGTGCGGGCGGTGGTCGATCTGCACGGCTTTACCCCCAATCCACAGGCGGCCGGGCTGCGCAGTCGGCACACCCGAACCCTGGGTTTTATCCTGCCGGATCTGGAAAACCCCAGTTACGCGCGGATCGCCAAACTGCTGGAGCAAGGCGCCCGGGCGCGGGGTTATCAGCTGCTGATCGCCAGCTCCGACGACGCGCCGGACAGCGAGCGACAACTGCTGCAACTGTTCCGCGCCCGGCGCTGCGATGCATTGATCGTCGCCAGTTGCCTGCCGGCCGGTGACGACAGTTATCGTCAGTTGCAGGCCAAGGGCTTGCCGATCATTGCCATCGACCGGGTGATGGATGCCGAGCATTTCTGTTCGGTGGTCAGCGATGACCGCGAAGCCAGCCTGCACCTGACCGAAAGCCTGCTCGACCCGCAGCCGAAGCAGATCGTGCTGCTGGGCGCCCGCCCGGAACTGAGCATCAGCCAGGAACGTGCGGCCGGGTTCAAGCAAGCCCTGGCCGGGTTCAAGGGCGAAGTGCTGATCGAGCACGCCGAGTCCTTCAGCCGCGAGTGCGGCAAGCAGTTGATGGACGAACTCCTGCAACGCCTCGGGCATTTGCCGGATGCGCTGGTGACCACGTCCTACGTGCTGCTGCAGGGCGTGTTCGACGCGCTGCATGACTTCCCGCTCAAATCGCGCCCACTGCGTCTCGGCACATTCGGTGACACCCAGTTGCTCGACTTCCTGCCTCTGCCGGTCAACGCCATGGCCCAGCAGCACCAGTTGATCGCCGACAAGGCGCTGGAACTGGCGCTGGCGGCGGTCGAACAATCGGATTACCAGCCTGGCGTGCAGGCCATCGCCCGTACCTTCAAGCAGCGTATTCACCGGGACTGAGCCGTGGAGCTGATCGACAGCCATACCCATCTGGACTTCCCCGACTTCGACGCCGACCGCGCGGCGCTGCTCACCGAAAGCCGCGCCCTCGGGGTGCGGCGAATGGTGGTGCTCGGGGTCTACGAGGGTAACTGGCAACGGGTGTGGGATCTGGTGCAAAGCGATGCCGATCTGTACGCGGCCTTCGGTTTGCACCCGGTCTATCTCGATCAGCATCGGCCGCAAGACTTGCTGGCACTGGGCGACTGGCTGACACGGCTAAAGGGTCATAGGCAGCTGTGCGCGGTCGGTGAAATCGGCCTGGATTACTTCATCGAAACCCTCGACCGCGAACGCCAGCAGGCGCTGTTCGAAGCGCAGCTGCAACTGGCGGCGGATTTCGAATTACCGGCGCTGATCCACGTACGGCGCAGCCATGCGGCAGTGATCGCCACGCTCAAGCGCTTCAAGCTCAAACGCGCCGGGATCATCCACGCCTTTGCTGGCAGCCGTGAAGAGGCGCGGGAATACATCAAGCTTGGTTTCAAACTTGGCCTCGGGGGTGCACCGACCTGGCCGCAGGCGTTGCGCATGCACCGGGTGCTGGTCGACTTGCCGCTGGATTCGGTGGTGCTGGAAACCGACTCACCGGACATGGCGCCCGCCATGTACCCCGGCGTGCGCAATACGCCGGCGCATCTGCCGGCGATCTGCGACTCACTGGCCACTTTGATGAACATCAGTGCGCAACAACTCGCTGCCGCCAGTACCGCCAACAGCTGCGACGTGTTCGGCTGGTAGTCAGTCGGCGTGAGCCTTGGCCGCGTCGAGAATCAGCGTCAGGTGCTGGCGCTGCCGGGCATAACGAATCACCGCGAAGTACACGAAAATCGCGATCAGCGATCCGTTCAACTGCTCGGTGACGCTGAGCAGGCCCACCCATTCCATCACCAGGGCCACCAGCAGCGCGGTGCACACCGTCACCAGCGCACTGGCGCGCAGCAGGCCAAGTGAATCGAGCGAACGAAAGCGTTTGATCTGCTTCGGGCAGCGCAGCTCCAGGCTTTTTTGGCAGTGGGCGCAGGTGAACGCTTCGTGAATCGAAATGGCATTCAGCTGCCAGGGTTTGAGTGCCAGCGTGGTCTGGCAGTGGGCGCAGCGGCCCTGGACGCCCAGGGTTGCGACGGACATGTGCGATCTCCTCCAAGTGGTCAATGAATTGATCTTGGTTCATTGAAGCCGAAAAACCAGCGCCTGGAGGAAAACAGGATTGGGCTTACAGATGTAGGCAAAAAAGTACTACAAGCCATTCCGAAAAAACCTGCCTCACAGGAGGCAGGTCGCTTCAAACTCGGAACGCGCTGATCAACTGCTTCAACTCGACCACCTGCGCCGACAACGCACGGCTGGCGTCTTCGGTCTGATGCGCACCTTCTGCGGTGCGCTCGCCGGCACGGTTGATCTCGACGATGTTCTGGTCGATATCGTGGGCCACGGCGGTCTGCTGCTCGACAGCGGCGGCGATCTGCTGGTTCTGGTCGACGATCATGCCGACAGCGCCGAGGATGTTTTCCAGCGCCTGCTGGACTTTCTCCGACTGCCCCACCGTGCCGTTGGCCATCTGATGGCTGACGCCCATGGCCTTCACTGCCGCGCCGACGCCGCCATGGAGCTTGGCGATCATCTGCTCGATTTCTTCGGTCGATTGCTGAGTGCGCTTGGCCAGCGTGCGGACTTCGTCGGCGACCACGGCAAAACCGCGCCCCTGCTCACCGGCCCGCGCAGCCTCGATCGCGGCGTTGAGCGCCAGCAAATTGGTCTGTTCGGCGATGCTCTTGATCACTTCCAGAACGCGGCTGATCGCCTGGCTGTCGCTGGCCAACTGGTTGATCACCAGCACCGATTGATCAATTTCGCTCGCCAGTGCCGCGATGCTGCCCTGCTGCGATTCCACCAGTCCGCGCCCGTTGATGGTCTCATCGTTCACGCTGTGGGCGCTGCTGACCGCTGCCGCCGCACTGCGTGCCACCTCCAGCGACGTTGCCGACATCTGGTTCATCGCCGTCGCCACTTGTTCGATCTGTGTGCGTTGCCCGGCGACCGCCTGATTGCTTTGCGCCGAGACGTTTTCCACCTGCCCCGCCTGCCGCTCGACCTCGCCAACGGTGTGGCCGACCCGTTCGATCAGGTCATGGATTTTCCTCACCGTACCGTTGAACACTTCGCCCAACTCGCCGAGTTCATCGCGGCTGTTGGCGTGGAAATTCACCGTCATGTCGCCTGCCGCGACTTTATCCATCATGGCGCCGAGGTTTTTCAGGGTGGCGCGGGTCGAGGCATAGAAGCCACCGTAGAGATAGAAAATCAGCACGAACACCAGCGACAACGCCACGGCTTGCAGCACCATGTGCGTACGGTTTTGCCCCAGGCGCTGTTGCAATTGGGTGTCGAGGAATTTCAGGGTGGCGTCGTTGAGCTGATAGGTCTGGTCCATCAGCCCGGTGAGCTGGTCATAAAAACCCTGCCATGGGGCGTCGAGGGTTTCGGCCATCACCACTTGTTCTTCGATCAGGGTGCCGGCCTGTTTCAGCGACGCCTTGCTGGCATCGGCCGGGGCGCTCAGGGAGTCACGGGCGGCTTTGCTCGAACCCAGCGCATCCTGCAATTTCAGGCCATATTCGGCCTGAAGCTTTTCGATCTGCACCAGCAACTCGTCGAAACGGGTGCTCGACGAACTGTTGAGAAAGCCCTGGCCCAATGAATACGAGCCCATCGCCCGACCTTCGCCCAAGGCCTGGGTGACGGCCGGCGTGATCGCGGTGATCAGCTCGCTGAGCTGGCGTATATCGCTCTGGTTGTCGCGACTCAATCCGGCCTGACTGGCCACGATCTGGCTGAAAATCTGCGCATTGCCGAGCAATTTGCCAATCAGCGCACTTTTGCTTTGCAGAGAGTTTTCCGCCTGCTGGGCCTTGAAAGCGGCGATCATTTCATCGCGCTTGGCCTCGAAGAATTTGATCTGCTCCGGATCCTCGGTCATGGGCGTCAGCCCTTGCAGGCGCGCCAGAACGTTTTGCTCAAGACTGGTGATCTGCGCCTCGACATTGCCGGCCTTGCCGGACTGGCCGAGGGTGACGTTGATCTGCACCAGATTGTTGAGGGTTTCCAGATCCCGGCGCAGGGTCAGGCTGCTGCCCAGCAGGTCGAGGCTCTGCAGCTCCACCCGGGTGCCCTGGAATTCGCGATAGGAATCGCGCACCAGATAGAAATTGGTCACCAGCATCGGCACCAGGAACAGCACGCTGATCAGGCTGAACTTCATGCCGAAGCTCAAGCGGTTCATCAGCGAGACGGCGGGATAGAGCAAGCTCTTCACTGGAAGTCTCCCTTGGTTTTTTCTTGTTTTTATTGGCAGGCGCGGGGCGACAGCAGATAGCCACTATCGGGCGCTATCTCTGTATAGCTCAAATCGAAGGGAGGTTTTGTAACTTAAGGTTAACGAGGGGGATTGCCCCCCTCGTCACTCGAACGGCCTACGCCAGCACTGTCCACAGGGCAAATCCGGCATACCACAGCACCGCCGCCCGCAGCAGCAACTCCCACAGGCAGTCGAGGGTGTTGATGCCTTCGGGGCCGACAGCGGCCGGCGGGATTTCCCCGGCCGCGAGCCCGACCCTGTTGATCAGTTGCGCGGCGCTGATGTTCCAGTTCAGCAGCTCGTGCAGCATCACCCGACTGACCGCGACGAAATTGCCGACCAAGGCGAGGCTCGCCGCCAGCAGGCGCACCGGCACCCAGTCGAAGGCGTGACGCAGTTGCCCTGCCCGTTCGGCCACCGCCGGGTTCTGGGCGTTTTCCTCCGCCAGCGCCAGCAAGCGGTAACTCAGTGCCGCCACCGGACCGAGCAGGAAGTACCAGAAAATCACCGCAAAAAAGCTCTGGTAGGCCTGCCACAACAGATGCCGCTGCACTTGCTCCAGCAATTGTTCTCCGCTTTCGGCGCAGATGTTCAGATCACGCTTGGCCACATGGGCGGCGGCCTGCAGGTCCTCACGGCGCCAGGCGTCGCGAAACGGCCCGAGTTCGCCGAGCAGGTCACCCCGCCCCAGGCTGTAAATCACCACCAGCAAATGCACCGGCAATGCCAGCAGACCATAGGCCACCGGCTCCAGCACCAGCAGCAACAAGCCCAGCAATGCCACCGGCAGCAGCACCAGAACAATCAGCACCAGCCACGGCTGTTTCGCCAGCCCACCGGTTTCAAGCTTGTGCAGTTCGCGGATCCATCCGCCATCGCGTTGCACCCGTTGGCGCAGAGCCGAGAACTTCTCGATCCATACCGCCAGCAGTAACACCAGAAAACTCATTGTCCTTCCTCTTGTGCCAGGGCGGCGCGGTAGCGTGCCCAGTCGAATGCGGGTCCGGGGTCGGTCTTGCGTCCGGGGGCGATGTCGCTGTGCCCGCAGATGCGCTCGACGGTGATCGCCGGGAACGCCGCCTGTATCTGCCGGGTCAGCACGGTCAACGCCTGGTACTGCGCATCGGTGAACGGCAGATCATCGGTGCCTTCCAGCTCGATGCCTACGGAAAAATCGTTACAGGTTTCCCGTCCCTCGAACACCGAAACACCGGCATGCCAGGCACGCTCAAGACAGGAGACAAACTGGGTGACCTTGCCGTCACGTTCGATCAGAAAATGCGCAGACACGCGCAGGTCGGCGATCCCCGCAAAGTAGGGATGTTCCGTGACATCCAGACGATTCTGGAAAAATTCCTGGACCTTGCCGGTGGCGAACTGTGCCGGCGGCAGGCTGATGTTGTGGATGACCAACAGGGAGACTTCGCCCGCCGGGCGTTCATTGAAGTTGGGCGAAGGGCAGACCTGCACCCCGTGACACCACCCGCTTGCGGGATCCAACTGCATACCGATTCCTTCAACGCCGACTGTGTTGGCGACCAGTATGCCGTGATCGGCCCCCGGCGCGCGATCACTTGCCGCGATTGAGCCGCCGCAGATTGCCGAGCACCGACTCCAGCGCCCGGTCGAACAGCAAGGTGTCGTCCAGCGCCCGCACCGCGCCGCGACGAAACGCCAGGGCCAGTTCCGTGCGGTCGCGCTCCAGCACTTTCATGCCGGTGCGGTCGACGAACACGTACTTGCCGGTAGCCTCGATGATCGCCGCCAGCTTGCAGCGCAGAGTGTGTTCTTCGTCCTCCTCGAACGCCACCCAACTGCCCAGACGCAACTGTTCGACCTGGCGCAGACCGACATCGTCGGCTGGCAAACGCGCTGGCGTGCGTGGTTTGAGACCGTCGTCAGCCATCTGCAGGACAATCGTCTGCGACACTTCGATCATTTCCGGCAGCACGGACTGATCCGGTGCGCTGGACGGTTCGAGCAGCCGCACATGCAGCGCTTCCAGCTCACTGAAAAAACCGCTGGTGGCAAACGGATCGAAGGCCGAAGTGCTCAGGCCGTCGCGCAATGACTTGAGCAATCCCGGCACCAGCGCCAGCAGACGCAGACCGGCTTCGGCGTCGTCGTGGCGCTGCACGCTCCAGATCAATTGCTCCATGGTCTGCACGTCGGCCTGCCATTCGGCGGACTGATCGCCGTGCTTGAGGCAGGTCAGCAGCAACACCTTGCTCCAGGCGTCTTGCACGAACGTCACCACCGACGGTGGCAGGACCTTGCCCAGCAAAGCCTGATTGAGCGCCTGCTCGACCCGCTGGCGAGCCAGTTCGGTTTTCGCCCGGCCCTCTTCGGCATCGCGCAAACGCTGTTCAAGCAATTCGCTGCGACGGCGCTCGTCACTGGTGAAGGCGAGGAAGTCCGCCAGCAACTCGGAAAAAATCGCCGGGTCATCGACGAAATCCGTCAGCAGGCGCTGCACCACTTGCTCGATGCGCAGGTACAGGCTGTCGCGCGCATTACCGTCGCACTCGCCCCAGCCCATCGCCGCCTCGGCGATTTCGTTGAGCAGGCGGCGCGCCGGATGGCTGCTGCGGCTGAAGAAGCTTTTGTCGATCACCGCGACCTTCAACATCGGGATCTGCAACCGGGCAATCAGCGCCTTGAGGGAATCCGGCAGGTTGCGATCATCGAGAATGCAGTCGAAGACCATGGCCACCAGATTGATCACGTCCTCGTCAGCCCCGCCGACAATTCGCGACTTGCCGCTGCGCACGCTGACCCGCGTCAGCAGTTGTTCAAGTTGATGACGCAGATCGAAGTCGTCCTGCACCGCCAGCGCCGGCACGTATTGCTGCAGGTGCGAGAGCAGGCGCAGCAGGTCGCGGGTGGAAATTGGTTGGGCGGGAGCGCTGGGTTCCAGGGTCGGCGCAACGGTACCGCGCACATGCAGCAGCAACTCCTGCAACGCGGCGAAGACGTCCTGCACGCCCGCATCCGTCTGAGGTTTGTCGACGCCCTTGAATTCACTCTGCACGCTGGCCACGGCCTGATCGATGGCACGACGGGCCGGTGCCGGCTTGAGTTCGGGCAACACGCCCGTGGCGATCAGCAGTTGGTTGGCTTCGGCGTAGAGTTGATCGGTATCGGCCAGCACATAGCGCTCGAACAATTTGAGCAGGATCAGCTTGACCTTGATCTCCACCCCCAGATTGCGCCCGGCCTGCAGGAAGTACTCGCAAAGCATCGCCGGGCCCAGCGGGTTGTAATGATCGCTCAGAGTCTTGCCCAACAACGCATTGAACCGCGCGGTCAGTTGATCGAGGGCGAAGCCGTCGCGATTGAGTACGCGGCCGACCATGGTTTCGACCGCGACGCTGCGCTCCATGTCATCAGTGCGCGCCGAGGTGTCCCCATATTGCAAGGCGTGAGACAGGACGGTGGGGACGGGATCGAATTGAGTGAGGCCGACAAAGGCTTCGAAGAACTGCTCGAGAAAACCGCGCTCGATGTTCTTGCGCTTGAGGCGCAGGTCGCGCATGGCTTCGAAAAAGATGTTCTGTTCGACGTCGTTACGCGCCCGATCGGCCATTTCGAACAGGGTGTCGTCGGCGTTATCGAACAGCTCCTGCAAACCGTTGCGCAGGCGCTGGGCAGCCTTGTCGCGAACCTGAAGCAGAATCACAGGCAGGCGGGCGAGCGGCGAGTGAGGCGCCTGATCGGTAGTGGCCTTGTGCAGAGGCACTACATTCCCGTCGTTGTGCATCCAAGCCTCCTGAAACGGTGATTTGCCGACGTCAAACTCATGGCGTCAAATGCAAGGCGGATTATCTTGCAAAAGATGTCCCCGGCGCCAGAGCCGTCAGGGTTTCCCCTATGCGCCGGCACCTTGAAGTGACCACGACAGAATCGGGTTTGCTCAAAGAAAATCGACCGGATGCAGCGCTGCGTGGCTGTTCTCGCCTTGGGTTGGCCGACGCCATGCCCCTATAATCGGACCACTTAGTTTGTGGAGCCCGTTATGCCGAATCTACGTCTCGCCGATTTGACCGCCGAAATCGAAGCCAACGTGCGCCGTGCGTTGCTCGAAGACATCGGCAGCGGCGACATCACCGCGCAACTGATCCCGGCCGAACGCCTGGCCAAAGCCACCATCATCACCCGTGACGCCGCCGTCATCAGTGGCACGGCCTGGGTCGATGCGGTGTTCCGCCAGCTCGATCCGCGGGTGGCGGTGCATTGGCAGGTGCGCGATGGCGAACGGGTTTCGCCGAATCAGCCGTTGTTTCATCTGGAAGGCCCTGCCCGGTCGCTACTGACCGGCGAGCGCAGCGCCCTGAACTTCCTGCAATTGCTGTCGGGCGTGGCGACCCGCGCGCAGTACCTGGCGGACTTCGTCGCCGAGACCTCGGTAAAACTGCTCGACACCCGCAAGACCCTGCCGGGCCTGCGTCTGGCGCAGAAATACGCGGTCACCTGCGGCGGTTGCCATAACCATCGCATCGGTCTCTACGACGCGTTCCTGATCAAGGAAAACCACATCGCTGCCAGCGGCGGCATCCCGCAGGCCATTGCCGCTGCGCACAAGATCGCCCCGGGCAAGCCGGTGGAAATCGAAGTGGAAAGTCTGGAAGAGCTGAAGGAGGCGCTGGCCGCCGGTGCCGACATCATCATGCTCGATGAGCTGAGCCTCGACGACATGCGCGAAGCCGTGCGCCTGAACGGCGGCAAGGCAAAACTGGAAGCCAGTGGCGGCATCAACGAAAGCACGCTGCTGCCGATCGCACAGACCGGGGTGGATTACATCTCGATCGGCGCGATGACCAAGGACGTGAAGGCCGTGGATCTGTCGATGCGCCTGAGCATCTGAGTCGATCACGCAATAAAAAACGCCAGCCCTTTCGAGGCTGGCGTTTTTGTTTCAGACCACCAGATTGTTCATCTCGCAGTACTCTTCCCACTCGACGCCCAACACTTCGGCCGCTTCCTTGTGCAGCTCCAGGCGCTTGGCCTCGAACTCCTCAGGCGTGCTGGTGTACTTGAGGGTCAATTCCCACGGCTGCAGGCCCTGGGCTTCGGCTTCATCTTCGAACGCCCACTGGATCTGGTCTTTCTGATCATCGGGACTCAGGTCCTTGATCTCTTCCTTCAGATCCGGGACATCCAGAATGTATTTTCTAAGCGCTTCTTCGTGACGTTGCTCTTGAGTTAATTCGGTCATGGCGTTCTCGCTGATCATAGGAATGGAGGATGGATCTGGATCATCAAGGATCTCTCTGACGCGGACTGTCCGGCCTTCGGAACCATTCGGGATCATCTGAAAACTGCTGGGCGATGCTCATGCAGGCACCGAATATAGGACGTTTGCATGACGAATTACACGGCTCTTTACATCTCTCCCACAAAAAGTTGACCTGTGGAACATAAATGCCGGTTCAAAAGGATAAGGGAGAGGTGGTGCCCGAGACAGGAATCGAACCTGCGACCTTCGCGTTACGAGTGCGCTGCTCTACCGGCTGAGCTACACGGGCGGTGGGCTAAACCTAGCACCGGTCTTGCAGGTCGGCAACTTCGCCGAATGACTCGATATTTCACGGACAAAAAAATACCCCGCCGTTTTCACGGCGGGGCATTTTCATTGCGCTGGAGCTGCGGGGTGATTAAACGCCCGAAGCCTTCGCAGCGGCCACGTCTTTGATGGACAGCTTGATACGGCCGCGGTTGTCCACGTCCAGTACCAGCACTTCCACTTCCTGGCCTTCTTTCAGGATGTCGGTCACTTTCTCTACGCGAGCGTCGCTCAGCATCGAGATGTGAACCAGACCGTCCTTGCCCGGCAGGATGTTGACGAATGCGCCGAAGTCGACGATGCGCTCAACCTTGCCGACGTAGATCTTGCCGATCTCGGCCTCTGCGGTGATACCCAGAACGCGCTGACGTGCTGCTTCAGCCGCTTCCTTGGTTTCGCCGAAGATCTTGATCGAGCCGTCGTCTTCGATGTCGATCGAAGCCTTGGTTTCTTCGCAGATCGCACGGATGGTCGCGCCACCCTTACCGATAACGTCACGGATCTTGTCGGTGTCGATCTTCATCGCGATCATGGTCGGAGCGTTGGCCGACAGTTCGGTACGCGACTGGCCGATGATCTGGTTCATCTGGCCGAGGATGTTCAGGCGCGCTTCCAGGGCTTGGCCCAGAGCGATTTCCATGATCTCTTCGGTGATGCCCTTGATCTTGATGTCCATCTGCAGCGCGGTCACACCTTTGGCGGTACCGGCTACTTTGAAGTCCATGTCGCCCAGGTGGTCTTCGTCACCCAGGATGTCGGTCAGGACGGCGAACTTCTCGCCTTCTTTAACCAGACCCATGGCGATACCGGCAACCGGTGCCTTCATCGGAACACCAGCGTCCATCAGGGCCAGGGAAGCGCCGCAAACGGAAGCCATCGAGCTCGAACCGTTGGATTCGGTGATTTCCGATACCACACGGATGGTGTACGGGAACACATCAGCGGCAGGCAGCATGGCCGAAACCGAACGACGGGCCAGACGGCCGTGACCGATTTCGCGACGACCGGCGCCACCCATGCGACCACACTCGCCCACCGAGAACGGAGGGAAGTTGTAGTGCAGCATGAACGGGTCTTTTTTCTCGCCTTCCAGGGTATCCAGCAGTTGCGCGTCACGGGCGGTGCCCAGCGTCGCGACAACCAGAGCCTGGGTTTCGCCACGGGTGAACAGTGCTGAACCGTGAGTCTTCGGCAGAACGCCGACTTCGATGTTCAGCGGACGTACGGTGCGGGTGTCGCGACCGTCGATACGTGGCTTGCCGTTAACGATGTTTTCGCGAACGGTGCGGTATTCGATTTCACCGAAAGCGGCTTTGACGTCGGCAGCCGAAGGCTGGCCTTCTTCACCGGAAAGCTTGGCCACAACCTGGTCACGCAGCTCGCCCAGACGCGCGTAACGGTCGGCCTTGATGGTGATGGTGTAAGCCTGGGAGATCGCTTCGCCGAACTCGGAACGGATAGCGGCCAGCAGCTCGGTGGCTTCTGGAGCAGGTGCCCAGGTCCAGGTTGGCTTGGCAGCTTCGGCAGCCAGTTCCTTAACGGCGTTGATCACGACCTGGAATTCGTCGTGAGCAAACAGTACTGCGCCCAGCATCTGGTCTTCGGTCAGCTCTTTGGCTTCCGATTCAACCATCAGTACGGCGTCCGAAGTACCGGCAACGACCATGTCCAGGCTCGAGGCAGCCTGCTGCTCGTAGGTCGGGTTCAGCAGGTAGCCGGTGCTTTCGTGGAAAGCAACGCGAGCGGCGCCGATCGGGCCGTCGAACGGAATGCCGGAGATCGCCAGGGCAGCCGAGGTACCGATCATCGCAGCGATGTCCGGATCGGTCTTCTTGCTGGTGGAAACGACGGTGCAGACAACCTGCACTTCGTTCATGAAACCTTCCGGGAACAGCGGACGGATCGGACGGTCGATCAGTCGGGAAGTCAGGGTTTCTTTCTCGGAAGGACGGCCTTCACGCTTGAAGAAACCGCCAGGGATCTTGCCGGCAGCGTAGGTCTTTTCCTGGTAGTGAACGGACAGAGGGAAGAAGCCCTTGCCCGGATCGGCTTGCTTGGCACCGACTACGGTCACCAATACGCTGACGTCGTCGTCAACGGTGACCAATACTGCGCCGGAGGCCTGACGGGCGATACGGCCAGTCTCGAGGGTAACGGTCGACTGACCGAACTGGAATTTTTTGATTACCGGGTTCACGGTGTCCTACCTTCTTTGTGGCTCTTGGGGGAACTGGTTTCTTGCGAAATTCTTGGGCAATGCCGGGAATCGGCCCGACGCCTGTCCAGGGTAAAACGTGTATCCAGATAAAACTTGAGGCTGGGAGCCTGCCGGACGCCGGCGGAAACCCGCTGACGTCTGACAGACAACCAACCTCATAGCGCAATCGCTGATTAGCGACGCAGACCCAGGCGAGCGATCAGAGCGCTGTAACGGCTCACGTCCTTGCCTTTCAGGTAGTCCAGCAGCTTGCGACGCTGGTTAACCATGCGGATCAGACCACGACGGGAGTGGTGGTCTTTACCGTTGGCCTTGAAGTGACCTTGCAGTTTGTTGATGTTGGCGGTCAGCAGTGCAACTTGCACTTCTGGCGAACCAGTGTCACCAACAGCTTGCTGGTAGTCGGCAACGATTTGAGCTTTTTCTTGAACGTCGAGAGCCATGAGGCAATCCTTTTATCAGGAAACTGTTTCAAAAACAGTTTCAACAGGCCAGGGACAAATCCCTGTATCTATAAATGAGTAGTGACCGTGCCTGTTGACAGCCACACTCGCCGGCCTGCTGTTACACAGACCGGTTTCCGGTCATTCTGACCGAATCAGTCGACGCGGCGCGATGCGCCCGTCTTCGCTCACTTCACCGATACCGATGAAGCGACCGTTGTGATCCTGTACCCGCACCATGCCGAACTTCGGAGCATCCGGGGCACGTACCGGCTGGCCGTTGAGCCAGTAGAACGCGCTCGCTTCCGAGAACTGCAGCAGCGGCCAATCCTGCAGGCCGCTGTCCGATGGCATCAGGAAGCGGTCGACCGCTTCGTTGCCGCCTTCGGCATGTACCGCTTCCAGCTCTTCGAGGGTCACGGTCTGCGCCAGGGTGAAAGGCCCGGCCTGTGTACGACGCAATTCAGCGACGTACGCACCACAACCGAGTTGCTCACCGATATCCTCCACCAGGGTGCGAATATAGGTGCCCTTGCTGCAATCCACCGCGAGTCGCGCAGTATCGCCTTCGAAGGCCAGCAATTCCAAGCGCGCAATAGTAACAGAACGCGGTTCGCGCTCCACTACTTCGCCTGCACGGGCCAACTTGTACAGCGGCTGGCCATCACGCTTGAGAGCGGAGTACATCGGCGGTATCTGACTGATTTGGCCGCGAAATTTCGGCAGAACCGCTTCAATGTCGGCCTGACCAACGGTCACCGGGCGCTCATGCAAAACCTCACCCTCGGCGTCCGCCGTGGTGGTGGTCTTGCCCAGTTGCGCCAGGGTTTCGTAACCCTTGTCGGAATCGAGCAGGTACTGCGAGAACTTGGTCGCCTCGCCAAAGCACAGCGGCAGAACGCCGGTGGCCAGAGGATCGAGACTGCCGGTATGACCGGCCTTCTCGGCGTTGAGCAGCCAGCGAACCTTCTGCAACGCGGCGTTGGAGGTGAACCCCAACGGCTTGTCGAGCAGGATGATGCCGCTGACGTTACGACGGATACGTTTGACCTGAGCCACCGAGTTACTCCTTGGTGTCTTCGGGTTCTGCCGCAGCCACGTGCTGATTGTCCTCAGCCACGGCGCGCTCGATCAGGGCCGACAGGTGCGCACCCCGCACGACACTTTCGTCGTAGTGGAAGTGCAATTGCGGCACGCTGCGCAGCTTCATTTCGCGGGCCAGCTGCATGCGCAGGAAACCGGCGGCAGCGTTGAGCACCTTGATGCTTTGCGCGATGTCTTCGGCGTTGTCCTGCCCCATCACGGTGATGAAGATCTTTGCGTGACCGACGTCACGGCTGACTTCCACAGCGGTAATGGTGACCAGGCCGACGCGCGGGTCTTTGACTTCACGACGGATCAGCTGGGCCAGCTCACGCTGCATCTGATCGCCGATACGTTGGGTACGGCTGTATTCTTTTGCCATGATTTGTTACCTGTTACTGCCCTGCGGTGAAACCCGCAAGGTCTGAAAGCGGCAAACGCCCGGCCTGACAAAAGCCAGACCGGGCGTTGCGTTTAGAGTCCTGACGCCGTGCCGCGCACTTGCATGCGGCGGCCCGACGTGGCCCTTGAAGTGCGCGAGTCAGAGGCTGCGAGCAACTTGAACCTTCTCGAAGACTTCGATCTTGTCGCCGACTTTGACGTCGTTGTAGCTCTTCACGCCGATACCGCATTCCATGCCGGCACGTACTTCGGAAGCGTCATCCTTGAAGCGGCGCAGGGATTCCAGCTCGCCTTCGAAGATCACGATGTCTTCACGCAGTACACGGATCGGACGGTTACGGTGCACAACACCTTCGATCACCATGCAACCAGCGATCGCGCCAAACTTCGGCGAACGGAACACGTCACGGACTTCGGCCACACCGAGGATGTTCTCGCGAACGTCGCTGCCAAGCATACCGGTCAGGGCTTTCTTGACGTCTTCGATGATGTCGTAGATCACGTTGTAGTAACGCATGTCCAGACCTTCCTGCTCGACGATCTTCCGTGCGCCGGCATCGGCACGCACGTTGAAGCCGAACAGTACAGCGTTGGAAGCCAGTGCCAGGTTGGCGTCGGATTCGGTGATACCACCGACACCGCCACCGACCACGCGCACTTGCACTTCGTCGTTGCCCAGGCCGTTGAGAGCGCCCTGCAAGGCTTCCAGCGAACCACGGACGTCGGATTTGAGGACGATGTTGAGCGTCTTCTTCTCTTCCTGGCCCATGCTTTCGAAGATGTTTTCCAGCTTGCCGGCGTGAGCGCGAGCCAGTTTGACTTCGCGGAACTTGCCTTGACGGAACAGAGCCACTTCACGGGCTTTCTTCTCGTCGGCAACCACGCTCATTTCGTCGCCGGCGTCAGGCGTACCGTCCAGGCCGAGGATCTCGACCGGAATGGCCGGACCCGCTTCCTTGATCGGCTTGCCGTTCTCGTCGAGCATGGCGCGCACGCGGCCATAGTTCGAGCCGACCAGCACCATGTCGCCTTGACGCAGCGTACCGTCCTGAACCAGAACGGTCGCCACCGGGCCACGGCCCTTGTCGAGACGCGATTCAACCACGACACCGCGGCCAGGAGCCGAAGGAGTGGCGGTCAGCTCGAGAACTTCAGCCTGCAGCAATACAGCTTCAAGCAGCTCGTCGACGCCGGTACCCATCTTCGCGGAAACCGGAACGAATGGAGTGTCACCACCCCAGTCTTCAGAGGTCACGCCGTGAGCCGACAGTTCGCTGCGGATGCGATCGAGATCTGCACCCGGCTTGTCGATCTTGTTCACCGCAACCACCAGCGGAACGCCAGCAGCAACAGCGTGCTGAACGGCTTCGATGGTTTGTGGCATCACGCCGTCGTCCGCCGCAACCACCAGGATCACGATGTCGGTCGCCTTGGCACCACGGGCACGCATGGCGGTAAACGCGGCGTGACCAGGGGTGTCGAGGAAGGTGACCATGCCGCGTTCGGTTTCAACGTGGTATGCACCGATGTGCTGGGTGATACCGCCGGCTTCGCCAGCAGCTACCTTGGCACGACGGATGTAGTCGAGCAGCGAGGTCTTACCGTGGTCAACGTGACCCATTACGGTCACGACCGGCGCACGAGGAACCGCTTCACCTTCGAACTTCAGGGACTCGGCCAGGGAATCTTCCAGGGCGGTGTCGCTGACCAGGGTCACTTTGTGGCCCAGTTCTTCTGCGACCAGCTGGGCAGTTTCCTGATCCAGTACCTGGTTGATGGTGGCCGGGGTGCCCAGCTTGAACATGAACTTGATGATTTCGGCAGCCTTGACCGACATCTGCTGGGCGAGATCGCCAACAGTGATGGTTTCGCCGATCTTCACTTCACGCACGACAGGGCCGGTCGGGCTCTGGAAACCGTGGGCGTTGCGTTTCTTCAGCTTGGCCTTGCCGCGACCGCCGCGACGGAAGCCATCGCTCTCTTCGTCGGTAGTGCGTGGCGCCACACGTGGAGCCGGAGCCTTTTCCTTGACCGATGCGCGATGCGGAGCGTTTTTGCGCTCGCCATCACCACCGCCACGACGGTTGTTGTCGTCAGCACGTGGTTTGTCCGGACGGCGCTGTTCGTCACGCTTGCGAGTGTCGGCAGCTGGCGCAGCAGCCACAACCGGCGCAGCTTCGCGCACTGGTTCGGCCACTGGCGCAGGGGCAGCGACGGCTTCGGCAGGAGCGGACGGCGCAGCAGGCTGGCGACGCGCTTCTTCTTCGGCGCGCACGCGGGCTTCTTCTTCAGCCTTCTGACGGGCAGCATTTTCTACTGCGCGACGTTCATCCAGTTCACGCTTGCGCTCGGCTTCGATTTCTTCCGGGCTACGCTGTACGAAAACTTTCTTCTTGCGGACTTCAACGCTGATGCTTTTGCTGCCAGCCACACGCAGGGTGCTGGTGGTTTTACGCTGCAGCGTGATCTTGCGTGGTTCTTCCACTTTCGCCTTGTGGCTGCTTTTCAAGTGGGTCAGCAGGGATTGCTTCTCACTGTCAGTCACATTTTCTTCGGCGGCGGTGTGCGGCAGACCTGCCTCACGCATCTGCTGCAACAGGCGCTCTACCGGTGTTTTGACCTCATCGGCCAGTTGTTTCACCGTGACTTGCGTCATGCACTTCTCTCCTCAGGCCGCGCCTAATTACTCGAACCAGTGGGCTCGGGCGGCCATGATCAACTTGCCGGCACGATCATCGTCAATGCCGTCGATGTCGAGCAGATCGTCAATAGACTGCTCGGCCAGGTCTTCGCGGGTAATTACGCCGCGCACCGCCAGTTCCATCGCCAAATCCTTGTCCATACCCTCAAGCGAGAGCAGGTCTTCGGCCGGATGGGCGTCTGCCAGCTTTTCCTCAGTAGCGATGGCTTTGGTCAACAAGCGATCCTTGGCACGAGCGCGAAGCTCGTTGACGATGTCCTCGTCAAAGCCGTCGATGTTGAGCATTTCTTCCAACGGTACGTAGGCAATCTCTTCCAGGCTGGTGAAGCCTTCGTCTACCAGCACCTGAGCCAGTTCTTCGTCGACTTCCAGCTCGTCGATGAAGTTGCGCAGGATGTCGCCGGTTTCCGCTTGTTGCTTAGCCTGGATGTCCGATTCAGTCATCACGTTCAGGGTCCAGCCAGTCAGCTGGCTCGCCAGACGCACGTTCTGACCACCACGACCGATGGCCTGAGCCAGATTGTCTGCGCCAACGGCGATGTCCATGGCATGGGCATCTTCGTCAACGATGATGGCCGCCACTTCTGCCGGCGACATGGCATTGATCACGAACTGTGCCGGGTTGTCGTCCCACAGGACGATATCGACACGCTCGCCACCCAACTCGCCCGACACGGCCTGGACGCGCGAACCGCGCATACCGATGCACGCGCCTTGCGGGTCGATGCGTTTGTCCTTGGAGCGGACAGCGATCTTGGCACGCGAACCCGGATCACGGGAGGCGGCCATGACTTCGATCAGACCTTCAGCGATTTCCGGCACTTCGATACGGAACAGCTCGATCAGCATTTCCGGCGCGGTACGCGACAGGATCAACTGAGGGCCGCGGTTCTCGGTGCGGATTTCCTTGAGCAGCGCACGCAGACGCACGCCAACACGGAAGGTTTCGCGAGAGATGATGTCTTCACGGGCCAGCAACGCTTCAGCGTTATTACCCAGGTCGACGATCACGTTGTCGCGGGTCACTTTCTTCACGGTGCCGGAGATGATTTCTCCCAGGCGCTCGCGATAAGCGTCAACCACTTGAGCGCGCTCGGCTTCGCGCACTTTCTGCACGATGACCTGTTTGGCGGTCTGCGCAGCGATGCGGCCGAACTCGATGGACTCGATCTTTTCTTCAACGACGTCGCCAACCTTGGCGCCAGGGTGCGTTTCAGCAACCTTGCTCGGCCAGGTTTCGATGGCCGGATCATCGAGATCATTCTCTTCGACGACCGTCCAGCGACGGAAAGTTTCGTAAGAACCGGTGTGGCGGTTGATTTCCACACGCAGATCAACTTCGTCTTCAAAACGCTTTTTGGTAGCAGTGGCCAGAGCCAGCTCCAGCGCTTCAAAAATTACGCTTGCCGGTACACCCTTTTCATTGGATACCGACTCAACAACCAGCAGTACTTCTTTGCTCATCGTACGCCTCGCCTTTCGCAAGCCATTGGATCCGCGGGATCCGCGTCTCAGTCAAAACTGGGAATAATGTTGGCCTTGTCGATCATATCGATCGGCAACAGGAACTCATGGTCATCTACCTGCACCACGACGTCCTGTTCTTCTACACCGCGCAGAAGGCCCTGAAAGTTGCGTCGACCTTCAAAAGGCGAGCGCAGCTTGATCTTCACTTGTTCACCGACATATTTGGCAAACTGCTCAAGAGTGAACAGTGGGCGTTCCATGCCTGGCGAGGAAACTTCAAGGGTGTATTCAACGGAGATCGGATCTTCAACATCCAGCACACCGCTGATCTGACGGCTGACGATGGCACAATCGTCCACCAGTACGCCGCCTTCCTTATCGATATAAACGCGCAACATTGAGTGGCGACCTTGAGCCGAAAACTCAATACCCCAGCATTCATAGCCTAGGGCCACGACCACCGGGGCCAGCAAGGCCTGCAACTCTTCTAGCTTGCTCGACACCTGAACCCCCTCGTGCATGTATGTGCATGCTATGCAAAATAAAAAAATGGGCGAAACGCCCATCCTTGAAACGCCGTCGAACAGCGGCGTTGAAAGTGTCCAGCTAACAAAAAGCCCCTTAAAAGGGGCTCCTTAAACTGGTTGCGGGGGCCGGATTTGAACCGACGACCTTCGGGTTATGAGCCCGACGAGCTACCAGACTGCTCCACCCCGCGACAAAGCTGGGGCGGAAGTATACGACCGATCCCTTTTAGGGTCAATGTAACCTTCCACCTGCAAGAAAGCCCGCAACAGCGGGCTCTCCTGACTAATTGGTACCGAGAAGGGGACTCGAACCCCTACACCCTATGGGCACAACCACCTCAAGGTTGCGTGTCTACCAATTCCACCACCTCGGCAATACTACGTTTGAAACCCTTCTTACTTCTGCTCTTGAGCTGGAGGTACGTCAGTCGCTGGAGTAGCCGACTTTTGCTCTTGAAGCACCGGGACATCATCAGAAGCCGGTTGTTGCTTTGGAACTTCCAACACTGCCGGGTTTGGCAAACCTGCTTGAGTCAGCTGATGAGCCTTCTCTTTAGCAAAGTATCCTAACCCCAAGCTGGTTATGAAGAAACCGGCGGCAAGTATAGCAGTAAACTTACTAAGAAAGGTAGAGGAACCTTGGCTTCCGAACACAGTATTTGAAGCACCTGCTCCGAAAGACGCGCCAGCGTCCGCACCTTTACCCTGCTGCAGCAAAACCAGAGCAACTACGCCCAATGCACCCAGCAGATGAAAAACGACTACGACTGTTTCCAGCATTTTTTCAGTTTCCCGCGGCGCGACAAATCGCACCGAACTCATCTGCATTCAGGGAAGCTCCACCAATGAGCCCCCCATCGATATCCGGCATGCCGAACAGTTCGACCGCATTGGCCGCCTTCACGCTGCCGCCGTATAGAAGCCGCACACCTCGTGCCACTTCAGAATTCTCTGCCGCCAACTGCTCGCGAATGGCTTTATGCACATCCTGAGCCTGTTGCGGCGTTGCAGTCAGCCCGGTACCAATCGCCCAGACCGGCTCGTAAGCGATCACTGCGTTGGCAAAAGCACCGACACCCAGCTCCTCGATGATACTGCCCAGCTGACGCCCGACAACCTCAAGAGTCTTTCCGGCTTCGCGCTGCTCCAGGGTCTCCCCTACACACAACACCGGAATCAAGCCACATGCCTGTGCCGCTGCGAACTTGCGATTCAGCATTCCGTCTCGCTCACCCATGATCTGGCGGCGTTCGGAGTGCCCGACAAGCACCAGGGAACAACCTGCATCCACCAACTGACTCGGCGCAATCTCGCCCGTCAATGCACCTTGCATGGATTCCACCGCAGAATTCTGCGCACCGACCGAAATCGATTTGCCTTTCAAGCCATCAATCACTTGATTGATATACAAGCAAGGCGGGAATACCGCGACATCAACACCGCTTGGCAAGGCCAGATGACGAAGGCCGTTGATCAGCTCAGCGACGCTGGCGCGGGTACCGTGCATCTTCCAGTTACCAGCTACCATAGGGCGACGCATGCTGTACCTCGTCGGTCAAAGTGGGCGCAGATGTTACCCAACACAATCATGGCTGGCAAGCCGAATCAGGCAGAAACTTCAGTTACCAGTTTTGCCAGTTCTTCGGCATAGCCACGAACCTGGATTTCGTCCTCGCCTTCGACCATCACACGTACCAGAGGCTCTGTCCCGGACTTGCGCAAAAGCACACGCCCGCGCCCCGCCATAGCCTGGGTTACGCGTGCGCTCGCCTCCTTGACAGCCGGGTGCTCCAGCGGGCTGTCGCCACCGCCGAAGCGCACGTTGATCAGCACTTGAGGACACTTACGCAGGGCCTGACGAGTTTGCGCCAGTCCTTCGTTGCGTGTTTTCAATGCCATCAGCACCTGCAACGCCGCAATGATCGCATCGCCAGTCGTCGTGTGGTTGAAGCAAACGACATGTCCGGAGTTCTCGCCCCCGACCAGCCAATCGCGCTCCAGCAATTCAGCAATCACATAGCGGTCGCCGACATTTGCACGCACAAAAGGAATACCCAGATCCGCCAGAGCCAACTCCAGGCCCAGATTGCTCATCAGCGTACCGACCACACCGCCCTGCAATTTGCCTCGCTCATGCAGATCGCGCGCGATGATGAAAATCAGCTCGTCACCATCGACTATCGCCCCGGTGTGGTCGACCATCAGCACCCGATCACCATCACCATCGAAGGCGATACCCAGATCCGCATGCTCGGACAACACCGCCGCCTGCAATTGCCCCATGTGCGTGGAGCCACAGTTGTCGTTGATATTCAGACCATTGGGCTGCGCGGACAGAACCACAACTTCGGCACCCAACTCACGGAATACGCTCGGCGCGACCTTGTAGGTAGCTCCGTGCGCGCAGTCGATGACAATCTTCAGTCCGGAAAAACTGGTGCCGGTCGGCACAGAGCTCTTGCAAAACTCGATATAGCGACCGGACGCATCATTGATTCGCGACACCTTGCCAATCTTGCTCGACTCCACAACAGTCATTGGCGTATCGAGCAATTCCTCGATCATCAGTTCCAGCTCATCGGGCAGCTTGGTGCCCTTGCCGGAGAAAAACTTGATGCCGTTATCGTCATGCGGATTGTGCGATGCACTGATCACGATTCCGGCCTCAGCCTGGAATGTACGCGACAGGTAGGCGATGGCCGGAGTCGGCATCGGACCGAGCAGCATTACATCGGCGCCCGCCGATGTCAGGCCAGCCTCAAGTGCCGATTCGAACATGTAGCCGGAAATTCGCGTGTCCTTGCCGACCAGCACCTTGCAGGCACCCATCTTGCGAAAGGCCATACCGGCAGCCCAGCCGAGCTTGAGCATGAAGTCCGGAGTGATCGGGTATTCCCCGACGCGACCACGAATCCCGTCGGTACCAAAATATTTCTTGCTCATAAGTGCTCCATCATTCTTATTCGGCTGATTCCACGGCTGCGAGCATTCGCACCACGTCCACCGTTTCCGCCACATCATGGACGCGCAATATACGCGCGCCTTTCACCGATGCCAGTGCAGCCAGTGCCAAACCGCCATACAGACGCTCACCCACGGGGCGATTCAATGCATGGCCGATCATGCTTTTGCGCGAAACGCCCACCAATAGCGGCCGCCCCAACGCATGCAGGGCTTCCATATGCTTGAACAAGCTTAGATTGTGCTGCAGGGTTTTGGCGAAGCCGAAGCCCGGATCAAGAATGATCCGCTCGGCCGGAATGCCTGCCTCCTCGCACTGAACCATGCGTTCGGCAAGAAACTCACCCACTTCCCGGGTGACATCCTGATAACGCGGATCATCCTGCATATCGCCAGGCTCGCCGAGCATGTGCATCAGGCACACGGGCAATCCCGTGGCCGCCGCCGCATCAAGCGCGCCATCCCGCCGTAGCGAACGAACGTCGTTGATCAAGCCAGCACCCAAACGCGCTGTTTCGCGCATGACCGCCGGAGTGGACGTATCGACCGATATGACCACATCCAGTTCGCGATTGATAAGCTCGACGACGGGAGCGACACGTTCCAGCTCCTCCAACGGAGAAACCGCCCGCGCGCCCGGGCGGGTCGACTCGCCGCCCACATCGATCAGCGTTGCACCCGCCGCAACCATGGCTTCGGCATGACGCAAGGCCGCGTCGAGCTGGCTGTATCGGCCACCGTCGGAAAAAGAATCAGGAGTGACATTGAGAATGCCCATGACATGCGTCCGGGCCAAATCAAGAACCCGGTTGCCGCAAGGCAACCGGGTCAGGGACTGTACAGAAGTCATTTCAAACCTTAAACGTCGGCAGCCGGACCGCCAATCGGTGTTTCCGGACGCTCGCCCTGAATGACAGGCGGTGTGCCAGTACCGGTGCCGCCCGACCAATCGCGAGGCTCGCGAGGTGTACGACCAGCCATGATGTCGTCGATCTGCTCGGCATCGATCGTCTCGTACTTCATCAGTGCATCCGCCATGGCATCGAGCTTGTCGCGGTTGTCCGTGAGGATCTGTTTGGCCGTGCCGTAGCACTGATCGATGATGCTGCGTACTTCAGAGTCGATCAGCTTGGCTGTCTCACCGGAGAAGCTGGCATTCTGACCGCCACCGCCGCGACCGAGGAATACTTCCCCCTCTTCTTCGGCGTACATCAACGGACCGAGTTTTTCCGACAGACCCCACTTGGTCACCATGTTCCGCGCAATCTGACTCGCACGCATGATGTCGTTGGAAGCACCAGTCGTCACACCGTCAAAGCCCAAAGTCATCTCTTCAGCAATACGGCCGCCGTACAGCGAGCAGATCTGACTGATCAGCGCACGCTTGGACAGGCTGTAACGATCCTCTTCCGGCAGAAACATGGTCACACCCAACGCACGACCGCGAGGGATGATCGACACCTTGTAGACCGGATCATGCTCGGGCACGACGCGACCGACAATGGCGTGGCCTGCTTCGTGATAAGCGGTGTTCTGCTTTTCCTTCTCGGACATGACCATGGATTTGCGCTCGGCGCCCATCATGATCTTGTCTTTGGCCAGTTCGAATTCTTTCATTTCGACGATGCGCTTGCCGGCACGGGCAGCGAACAGCGAAGCCTCGTTGACCAGGTTCGCCAGGTCGGCGCCGGAGAAACCCGGAGTACCACGTGCGATAACAGCCGGAGCAACATCATCACCCATTGGCACTTTACGCATGTGAACCTTGAGGATCTGCTCGCGACCACGGATGTCCGGCAAGCCGACCACCACCTGACGGTCGAAACGACCCGGACGCAGCAAAGCAGGGTCCAGCACGTCAGGACGGTTAGTCGCGGCGATGACGATGATGCCGTCGTTCATTTCGAAACCGTCCATCTCCACCAGTAACTGGTTGAGAGTCTGTTCGCGCTCGTCGTGACCGCCGCCCATACCGGCGCCACGATGGCGACCAACGGCGTCAATCTCGTCGATGAAGATGATGCATGGTGCGTGTTTCTTGGCCTGTTCGAACATGTCACGAACGCGGCTGGCACCGACACCGACGAACATTTCGACGAAGTCGGAACCGGAAATGGTGAAGAACGGCACCTTGGCTTCGCCGGCAATCGCCTTGGCCAGCAAGGTTTTACCTGTACCCGGAGGACCAACCATCAGCACGCCGCGAGGAATGCGGCCGCCCAGGCGCTGGAACTTGCCCGGATCACGGAGGAACTCGACCAGTTCGCCCACTTCTTCCTTGGCTTCGTCGCAACCGGCAACGTCAGCCAGTGTGGTTTTCACCTGATCTTCGGACAGCAGACGCGCCTTGCTCTTGCCGAAGCTCATCGGCCCGCCCTTGCCGCCAGCGCCGCCCTGCATCTGGCGCATGAAGAACATGAACACCGCGATGATCACCAGGATCGGGAAGCTGGCTACCAGAAGCTGGGTCCAGATACTTTGCTGCTCAGGCTGCTTGCCTTCGACCACGACGTGGTTGTCGACCAGGTCGCCGATCAAGCCATTGTCCTGGATTGCCGGACGAATGGTCTTGAAGCTGTCGCCATCGTTGCGCTTGCCGGTAATCACGTAGCCGTCGACAGCCACGCGCTCGACCTTGCCATCCTTGACCTGCTGGATGAAGTCGGAATAGTTGAGGGTCTGCGGCTCGTTAGGGCTGGAGAAGTTGTTCATCACCGTCACCAGGACTGCCGCGATGATCAACCACAGGATCAGATTCTTTGCCATATCGTTCAATTAACTACCCTCTGAAGCAAGCTCCGCTACTGGCGCGCGCTTCGCATGATATTCACCGGCCTAACTTACTACATTACCTACAGCTCTGGCAGGCGCCGTCTGTAACCCTTTGTGAAACACTTTCTACACAATATTCGCTTATGCGCGCGGGGCGAAATACGAAAAACCTATCACCCCGCCAAAAAACCTCGTTTTACTCGCTACGACCGCGGTAGCCCCATGCCAGCATATATTGCTCACGAGAGCTGCCACGAGAGGAGTCCGGCTTGATCATCTGGATCTTGTCGAACTTCTTGCGAGCATCCTTCAGGTAGACATCGAACCCTTCGCCCTGAAAAATCTTGATCACGAAATTGCCACCCGGCTTGAGTATCCGTTCCGCCAGATCAAGCGCCAGCTCGCAAAGGAACATGGCTTTTGGCATGTCCACTTCAGGCGTACCACTCATATTGGGGGCCATATCGGAAATCACAAGGTCCACCTGCGAATTACCCACAGCCTCAAGGATCTGAGCGAGCACTGCATCCTCGGTGAAGTCACCCTGGATGAAAGTCACGTCCGGGATGCTGTCCATTTCCAGGATGTCCGAGGCGATCAGTCGCCCCTGACCACCGATCAGCCGGCTGGTGACCTGCGACCAGCCGCCAGGCGCCGCGCCCAGGTCGACGACGTTCATGCCCGGACGGATCAGTTTGTATTTCTCCTGGATCTCCAGAAGCTTGTAACTCGCACGCGAGCGGTAGCCATCCTTCTGCGCTTGCTTCACATAGGGATCATTGACATGTCTTTTCAGCCAACCAAGGCTTGTCTTGGAACGCGCCATTGGGCACCTCGTTGATTAGGGTCGTGATTAATTGGGCGGATCCACGAGCCCTCGGGTAAAATGGCCGCCATTTTACAGAATCCAGACGAAAGGGTCAGATTATGCCGCTCACTCCAGAGCAGAAGAAACAGTACAAATCCATTGGTCACCACCTGAAACCAGTTCTGACTGTGGCTGACAACGGTTTGACTGAGGGTGTTTTAGCCGAACTCGAACGCGCATTGGCAGATCACGAGCTGATCAAGATCAAGCTCAACATCCTCGATCGCGAGGCGCGCCTGGCGTCCGTTGCAGAGCTGTGCAAGACCGGCAAGGCCGATCTGGTTCAAGTCATCGGCAAGATGGCACTGATTTACCGCAAGAACTTCAGCGTCAACAAGCAGCTGTCGAACGTCCATCGCTTCAAGTGATGGCAAGGGTCAAGGGTGTGCTTCGCGCACCCTGCCACTCCATCCCGGCACCGGCTGCAATACCAGCACCAACCCGGAAAAACCCAACACAAGAAAGCTGAACACCTGCCAGCGCTGCGCATCCGGCCAGCCGACACGCACTGCGACAAACATCGCACACGCATACAACGCCATCAGCAATACCTGCCCGCGAAAATCCCGCCATAGACTGGCAATGCCCTCGGCCTGTACCAGCACCAAAGCCTGAAATATCACGCACGCGACGGCAAAACCCACTACCGCCACTTCAAACGTACTTGCAACCTCATCGATCAGCAGCGGAGCCAGGCCAATCTGACCCAGCACCGGCCGCAGACCGAGGTGTACCAGCCACAGGCCACCGACCCACAACATCTGGGCCAGTTGCCAGAGCATCGCGCCCGCACGCAACGGGCGCCCACCCTCAGATGTGACGGACTTCGACAATCTCGTACTCGATATCGCCACCTGGCGTTTTCACGACGACCGTATCGCCCTCTTCCTTGGCAATCAAGGCGCGGGCGATTGGGGAACCTACCGAAATCTTGCCGAGCTTGATGTCCGCTTCGTCCTCACCCACGATCTGGTAAGTGACGCTTTCATCAGTCTCGACGTTGGCGATTTCGACGGTGGTGCCGAAAATCACTTTGCCGGTGTGCGGAATGGTCGTCACATCGATGATCACCGCGTTCTGCAGGCGACCTTCGATGTCACGGATCCGCGCCTCGACCATGCCCTGCTGTTCGCGCGCAGCATGGTATTCAGCGTTTTCTTTCAAGTCACCCAACTCGCGGGCCGTACCGATGTCCTGGCTGAGCTTCGGACGAACGACCTTGGTCAGGTGAGCATGCTCTTCTTCCAGGGCCTTGGAGCCCTGAACGGTCATTGGGTATTTATTCATGCCTTCAATCCTGCGTGTAGATCCTGCAAGCGGCGTACGGTCTTCTCGGGACCGAACTTCAGCGCTTCGCAGATAGCTTCGCCAGCAGCAATGGTGGTGGTGCAGTAAATCTTGTGCTGCAAGGCGTTACGGCGAATGGAATAGGAATCGGCGATCGATTGACGACCTTCGGTGGTGTTGATGATCAGAGTGACTTCGTCATTCTTGATCATGTCGACCACATGCGGACGACCCTCGGTCACCTTGTTCACGCGACGCACTTTCAGACCTGCGGCTTCGATCAGCTTGGCAGTGCCGGCAGTGGCGACGACTTCGAAGCCCAAGTTGATCAGATCACGAGCCACGCCTGCAACCAGCGGCTTGTCATCGTCACGCACGCTGATGAATGCGGTACCGCCGGTCGGCAGCACTTCGCTGGCGCCCATCTGGGCTTTGGCAAAGGCTTCGCCGAAGGTGTCGCCGACGCCCATCACTTCACCAGTGGACTTCATCTCAGGGCCGAGGATCGGGTCAACGCCAGGGAATTTGGCGAACGGGAACACCGCCTCTTTCACGCTGTAGAAGTTCGGAATGATTTCCTTGGTGAAGCCGATTTCCTTCAGGGTTTTACCGGCCATCACACGAGCCGCGACCATGGCCAGGGAAATCCCGATGCACTTGGACACGAAAGGCACGGTACGGGAAGCGCGCGGGTTGACTTCGATGACGTAGATGTCTTCGCCTTGCAGCGCCAACTGAACGTTCATCAGGCCGACCACACCCAGTTCCAGGGCCATTTTTTTGACCTGTTCACGCATTTCGTCCTGGATGTGCGCCGGCAGCGAATACGGCGGCAGCGAGCACGCGGAGTCACCGGAGTGAACGCCCGCCTGTTCGATGTGCTGCATGATCGCGCCAATCACGACGTCCTTGCCGTCGCAGACCGCATCCACGTCCATCTCGATGGCGCAGTTGAGGAAGTGGTCGAGCAGCACCGGGCTGTCGTTCGACACTTGCACCGCGTCACGCAGGTAACGCTTGAGCTCTTCTTCCTTGTAGACGATTTCCATCGCCCGGCCGCCCAGTACGTAGGACGGACGCACCACCAGCGGGTAACCGATCTTCGCGGCAGCGCGAACAGCTTCGTCTTCGCTGCGCACGGTGGCGTTTGGCGGCTGACGCAGGTTCAGGCGCTCGACCATTTGCTGGAAGCGCTCACGGTCTTCGGCGCGGTCGATGGCATCAGGGCTGGTGCCGATGATCGGCACGCCGGCTGCTTCCAGGGCGCGAGCCAGCTTCAGAGGCGTCTGGCCGCCGTACTGGACGATCACGCCTTTCGGCTTCTCGACGCGGCAGATTTCCAGGACGTCTTCCAGGGTCACCGGCTCGAAGTACAGACGGTCGGAAGTGTCGTAGTCAGTGGAAACGGTTTCCGGGTTGCAGTTGACCATGATGGTCTCGTAACCGTCATCGCGCAGCGCCAGTGCCGCGTGAACGCAGCAGTAGTCGAACTCGATGCCCTGACCGATACGGTTCGGGCCACCGCCGAGGATGATGATCTTGTCGCGACCGGACGGCGCGGCTTCACATTCTTCCTCGTAGGTCGAATACAGGTAGGCGGTGTCGGTGGCGAACTCGGCCGCGCAGGTGTCGACGCGTTTGTAGACCGGGAACACTTCCAACTTGTGGCGGTGAGTGCGCAGGTTCTTCTCGGTGACGCCCAGCAGCTTGGCCAGACGCTGGTCGGAGAAACCTTTGCGCTTGAGCTTGTACATCAGATCGCGGTCGATAGCGGACAGACCGAGGGTCTTGACCTTCTCTTCGTCCTTGATCAGATCTTCGATCTGCACCAGGAACCACGGATCGATCATGTTCATGCCGAAGATTTCTTCGACGGTCATGCCGGCGCGGAAGGCGTCCGCCACGTACCAGATACGCTCGGCGCCCGGCACGGTCAGCTCGCGCTTGAGCACGCTCATGCTTTCCGGGTTGCTCAGGTCGACCTTCTCGTCCAGACCGCAAACGCCCACTTCCAGACCGCGCAGGGCTTTCTGCAGGGATTCCTGGAAGGTACGGCCGATGGCCATGACTTCACCGACCGACTTCATCTGAGTGGTCAGGCGCGCGTCAGCGTTGGCGAACTTCTCGAAAGCGAAGCGCGGCAGCTTGGTCACGACGTAGTCGATGGACGGCTCGAAGGACGCCGGGGTACGGCCGCCGGTGATGTCGTTCTGCAATTCGTCGAGGGTGTAACCGACGGCCAGCTTGGCCGCGATCTTGGCGATCGGGAAACCGGTGGCTTTCGAGGCCAGAGCCGACGAGCGGGATACACGCGGGTTCATCTCGATCACGACCATGCGGCCGGTGTCTGGGCAGATACCGAACTGAACGTTGGAACCACCGGTCTCGACGCCGATCTCACGCAGTACCGCCAGCGAGGCGTTACGCAGGATCTGGTATTCCTTGTCGGTCAGGGTCTGAGCCGGGGCAACAGTGATCGAGTCACCGGTGTGCACGCCCATCGGGTCGAAGTTTTCGATCGAGCAGACGATGATGCAGTTGTCCTTTTTGTCGCGGACAACTTCCATTTCATATTCTTTCCAGCCGATCAGCGATTCGTCGATCAGCAGCTCTTTGGTTGGCGACAGGTCCAGACCACGGGCGCAGATTTCTTCGAACTCTTCACGGTTGTAAGCGATACCGCCACCAGTGCCGCCCATGGTGAAGGACGGACGGATGATGCACGGGAAGCCCAGGCGCTCGAGCACCGCGTTGGCTTCTTCCATGCTGTGGGCGATCCCCGAACGCGGGCATTCCAGGCCGATGGCTTTCATCGCCTTGTCGAAACGCGAGCGGTCTTCAGCCTTGTCGATGGTGTCGGCATTGGCACCGATCATCTCTACGCCGAACTTTTCCAGAACACCTTCGCGCTCCAGGTCCAGGGCGCAGTTCAGAGCAGTCTGGCCGCCCATGGTTGGCAGCACGGCATCCGGACGCTCTTTTTCGATGATCTTGGCAACGGTCTGCCACTTAATCGGCTCGATGTAGGTGGCGTCGGCCATGTCCGGGTCGGTCATGATGGTGGCCGGGTTGGAGTTCACCAGGATGACGCGGTAACCCTCTTCGCGCAGGGCTTTGCAAGCCTGGGCGCCGGAGTAGTCGAATTCGCAGGCCTGGCCGATAACGATCGGGCCAGCGCCGAGAATCAGGATGCTTTTAATGTCTGTACGTTTTGGCATGGGTTTGTCACTCAAATCCGCAGGTCAGTCGGCAAGCCGTCTTGATCGATTTCTGAAGTCCCGAGGGGGCCGCCGGTTCCGGGGCCGCCCTCGAGGGGCTTCTCGCTACAGTCTCAAGGCGAGCGCTTAGCGTCGCTTGGCCATCTCGTTGATGAAGCGGTCAAACAGGGGGGCTACATCGTTCGGGCCCGGGCTCGCTTCAGGGTGACCCTGGAAGCTGAACGCGCTCTTGTCGGTACGCTCGATGCCTTGCAGAGTGCCGTCGAACAGCGATTTATGGATCGCGCGGACGTTGGCTGGCAGGGTCGCTTCGTCAACCGCGAAACCGTGGTTCTGGCTGGTGATCATCACGACGCCAGTGTCCAGATCCTGAACCGGGTGGTTGGCACCGTGGTGGCCGTGGCCCATTTTCAGGGTCTTGGCGCCGGAGGCCAAGGCCAGCAGCTGGTGACCGAGGCAGATGCCGAAGACCGGAATTTCGGTTTCCAGCACTTCCTTGATGGCCTTGATCGCGTAGTCGCAAGGCTCCGGGTCACCAGGGCCGTTGGACAGGAACACGCCGTCCGGCTTCAGAGCCAGTACGTCGGTAGCCGGGGTTTGCGCCGGAACCACGGTCACGCGGCAACCGCGCTCGACCAGCATGCGCAGGATGTTGACCTTGACGCCGTAGTCGTAGGCAACCACGTGGTATGGCAGCTCGGAGGCTTCGATGGTCGCGTGGCTGTCGGTTTTCAGATCCCAGACAGTGGAGCGCCATTCGTATTGGGTCTTGGTGCTGACGACTTTCGCCAGGTCCATGCCCTTCAGGCCCGGGAAGCCTTGCGCAGCGGCGATGGCCGCCTCTTCGGAAATGTTGTCGCCGGCCATGATGCAGCCGTTCTGTGCGCCTTTTTCACGCAGGATGCGGGTCAGGCGGCGGGTGTCGATACCGGCGATCGCCACAACATTATTGGCTTTCAGGTAATCGGACAGGGACATCGTGTTACGCCAGTTGCTCGCTACCAGCGGCAGGTCACGGATGACCAGACCAGCGGACCAGACGCGGTCGGACTCGGCGTCTTCCGGCGTCGTGCCGGTGTTGCCGATGTGCGGGTAAGTCAGGGTAACGATCTGTTGGGCGTAGGAAGGATCGGTAAGGATTTCCTGATAGCCGGTCATTGCGGTGTTGAACACCACCTCACCAACGGTCTGACCGTCGGCTCCAATGGCTTCGCCGCGAAAAATGCTGCCATCAGCAAGGGCGAGTATGGCTGGCTTAGTCAAGAAGACCTCCCGTAAATAACGCATGAAAGGGCAATCGCAGGTTGTAAAAAAGCGGAGTGACGTATGGACACGTCACCCCGCTTCTTCACTGAATTATTCTGCGCGCTTTTAGTGGACACACTAAAGCTGTAGCTTACAGAAAAAGGGATTTTTGGTCTACCGCCAATGAGCCTGAAAGGCCGGAGAATGCGACAGGGCGTCGCTCAGCGGATTGAAACCGGCACAAACAGGGCGTTTGCGCCGGATTCATAACATCTCAATGCAGGTCGAGCACGTCCTGCATGTCGTACAAACCAGGCTCGCGAGCATCCAGCCACAACGCCGCACGCACCGCGCCCTTGGCAAACGTCATGCGACTCGAAGCCTTGTGCGTGATCTCCAGACGTTCGCCTTCGCAGGCAAACAACACCGTGTGATCGCCCACTACATCACCACCGCGAACAGTGGCGAAGCCGATGGTCTCACGCTCACGGGCACCGGTGTGGCCTTCACGACCATAGACCGCAACCTTCTGCAGATCACGATCCAGCGCATTGGCGATCACTTCACCCATGCGCAGGGCCGTGCCCGACGGCGCATCGATCTTGTGGCGGTGATGGGCCTCAATGATTTCGATGTCCGCATCTTCCGCCAACACCCGTGCCGCCATGTCGAGCAGCTTCAGCGAAAGGTTGACGCCGACACTGAAGTTGGCGGCGAACACGATCGGAATATCCTTGCCCGCCTCGGCCAGCAACTGCTTCTGCGCAGCATCCAGCCCGGTCGTGCCAATCACCATCGCCTTGCCGGCCTTGCGGCAGAAGGCCAGGTTTTTCAGCATCACTTCCGGCAAGGTGAAGTCGATCAACACATCGAACTCTTCCGCCACCGACTCCAGATTCCCGGACAGCGGCACGCCGATTCGACCGAGCGAAGCCAGCTCACCGGCATCCACACCGATCAGCGTACTGCCAGGACGAACAATCGCAGCCGTCAAACCGGTCAGCGGCGCGCGCTGCTGCACCGCCTCGACCAGAATCTTGCCCATGCGCCCGGCAGCGCCCATCACAGCTATACGTCGCATGCCGACTCCTTACAGATCGCCGAAGAAGCGTTTCACACCGTCGAACCAACCGGTGGTTTTCGGGGAGTGGCTGTTGTCGTCCGCCAGGGAACTGCGGAACTCTTCCAGCAATTCACGCTGACGACGGTTCAGATTGACCGGCGTCTCGACGGCCACACGACACATCAGGTCGCCCGCACCACCGCCACGCACTGGCGCAACACCTTTACCGCGTACGCGGAACTGCTTGCCGGTCTGTGTCCCTTCCGGAATCTTCAGTTTGACGCGACCGTCGAGGGTCGGAATTTCCAGCTCGCCACCCAGGGCCGCGTCGACAAAGCTGATCGGCACTTCGCAGAACAGGTGCTTGCCGTCACGCTGGAAGATGTCGTGTTCGCGGACGTTGATCACCACGTACAGGTCGCCGGTCGGACCACCCTGAGTGCCCGCTTCGCCTTCGCCGGACAGACGAATGCGGTCACCAGTGTCGACACCGGCCGGCACTTTGACGGAGAGGGTTTTGTACTCTTCGACGCGACCGTCGCCGTGGCAGGAATCGCACGGATCGGAAATGATCTTGCCCTGGCCATGACAGCGCGGGCAGGTCTGCTGCACCGAGAAGAAGCCTTGCTGCATACGCACCTGACCGATGCCGCCGCAAGTCGGGCAAGTCGATGGCGACGAGCCTTTCTTGGCGCCCGAACCGTCGCATGGTTTGCAATTGACCAGCGTCGGAACGCGGATATTCACGGTCGTACCGCGTACCGCTTCTTCCAGGTTCAGCTCGAGGGTGTAACGCAAATCGCTGCCGCGCTGCGCGCCGCCACGGGAGCCGCCGCGACCGCCACCGAAGAAGTCACTGAAGACATCACCGAAGATGTCGGAGAAGTTCTGACCGCCGAAGCCTGCACCGCCGCCACCCATGCTCGGATCGACGCCGGCATGACCGTACTGATCGTACGCTGCACGCTTGCTGGAATCGGACAGCACTTCGTAGGCTTCGTTGGCCTCCTTGAACAGATCTTCCGACGCCTTGTCACCGGGATTACGGTCCGGGTGGTGCTTCATCGCCAGACGGCGATAGGCCTTTTTCAGGTCTGCTTCGCTTGAGCCGCGCTCAACACCCAACACTTCGTAATAGTCACGCTTAGCCATAAGTTCTTCATACTCTTGAGGACGTTCGGCAAACCCCTCCTGAGCTTCGCCAAACTCGTTGAGCCCCAATACAGGCCCGGACCCAACTCACGTCAATTCAACGATCCTGGTCTTTGGTTCATGCGGTATTTACGGCGCGAAAAGCAGGAGCATTCCCGGCCATACCGCCAGCACCCTGGGGCGGACTGAATGACTTGTTCGTTAGGCAATTTCGATGCCTGAGTACCATACCCTGCGTTGCTGCTCCTCCCCATAGCGCGCTATGAGTCGTCGCAGCGCCTTGGTTATGGAGCCCAGTCATCTGAACTTGCTCTAACGAACAAGTCACTCAATCCGCCGTTGTCGCATGCTGTAAAAATTCGCGTATTCCAGATACGCCAACGCGGGAGCAAGCTCCCGCGCGGCGACATCCTACCAGTCACCGCCGCAAGGCAGTCAACCGGGCGACCAACAACTTACTTGTGGTCTTTGACTTCTTCGAACTCGGCATCGACAACATCGTCAGCCTTTTCAGCTTTCTCGTCGTGCGGTGCCGCGCCTTCAGGCTGAGCCTGTTCGGCGTACATCTTCTGAGCAACCGGCGCAGAGACTTTCGACAGCTCTTCAACCTTGGCGTCGATGGCAGCCTTGTCGTCGCCTTTGACGGCAGCTTCCAGGGCAACCACGGCCGCTTCGATTGCAGTCTTCTCTTCTGCAGTCACTTTGTCGCCAGCGTCAGCGATCATCTTGCGAGTCGAGTGAACCAGTGCATCACCCTGGTTACGGGCAGCGGCCAGCTCTTCGAACTTGCGGTCTTCCTCGGCGTTCAGCTCGGCGTCGCGCACCATTTTCTGGATTTCTTCATCCGACAGACCAGAGTTGGCCTTGATGGTGATCTTCTGCTCTTTGCCGGTTGCCTTGTCCTTCGCACCTACGTGCAGGATGCCGTTGGCGTCGATGTCGAAGGTCACTTCGATCTGCGGAACGCCACGTGGAGCTGGTGGAATGTCGGCCAGATCGAACTTGCCCAGGGACTTGTTCTGTGCGGCTTGCTTGCGCTCGCCTTGCAGGACGTGAATGGTCACGGCGCCCTGGTTGTCGTCGGCCGTCGAGAACACTTGCGATTTCTTGGTAGGAATCGTGGTGTTTTTCTCGATCAGCGCGGTCATCACGCCACCCATGGTTTCGATACCCAGGGTCAGCGGGCTGACGTCAAGCAGCAGAACGTCTTTCACGTCACCGGCCAGAACGGCGCCCTGGATCGCAGCACCCATGGCAACAGCTTCGTCCGGGTTCACGTCTTTACGTGCTTCTTTACCGAAGAAATCGGTAACTGCCTTCTGCACCAGTGGCATACGAGTCTGACCACCAACCAGAATGACGTCGTCAATTTTGCTGACGTCGATACCGGCGTCCTTCAGAGCAATACGGCATGGCTCGATGGTACGGTTCACCAGATCTTCGACCAGCGACTCGAGCTTGGCACGAGAGATCTTCACGTTCAGGTGCTTAGGACCAGTCGCGTCTGCTGTGATGTACGGCAGGTTGACGTCGGTCGACTGCGAAGAAGACAGCTCGATCTTGGCTTTCTCAGCGGCTTCTTTCAGACGCTGCAAGGCCAGAGGATCGTTCTTCAGGTCCATGCCGGACTCTTTTTTGAACTCGTCGACGAGGTAGTCGATCAGGCGCATGTCGAAGTCTTCACCACCCAGGAAGGTGTCACCGTTGGTGGCCAGCACTTCGAACTGGTGCTCGCCGTCAACTTCAGCGATTTCGATCACGGAAACGTCGAAAGTACCACCACCCAGGTCGTAAACGATCACGGTGTGATCGCCCTTGGCCTTGTCCATGCCATAAGCCAGAGCGGCTGCGGTTGGTTCGTTGATGATACGTTTTACGTCCAGACCGGCGATGCGACCAGCATCTTTAGTCGCCTGACGCTGACTGTCGTTGAAGTAGGCCGGAACGGTGATCACCGCTTCGGTGACCGCTTCGCCGAGGTAGTCTTCGGCGGTCTTCTTCATCTTTTTCAGGACTTCGGCGCTGATTTGCGGCGGAGCCATCTGCTTGCCGGAAGCCTCGACCCAGGCGTCACCGTTGTTGGCCTTGACGATCTTGTAAGGCACCAGCTTGATGTCTTTCTGTACAACTTCTTCGTCGAAGCGGCGGCCAATCAGGCGCTTCACTGCGAACAGCGTGTTGTGCGGGTTGGTCACAGCCTGACGCTTGGCGGACTGACCTACCAGAATTTCACCATCATTGGCGTAAGCGATGATCGACGGCGTTGTACGCGCGCCTTCGGCGTTCTCAATAACTTTGGCCACGCCGTTTTCCAGCACGGAGACGCAGGAGTTGGTAGTCCCCAGGTCGATACCGATAATTTTGCCCATGTTCACTCTCCCGAAACTTTGGATTTTTTTGCCGCAGCAGTGGTGGCTAACTGCGGTAATACTTAAACGCTTGACTTCTAAATGGGGGCCTTGCGGCTAATTTCAAGCCTTCTCGTCAATCGAAGGCGAAACTGGCGCCGGCGCCTTGCTGACCACGACCATCGCCGGACGCAGCAGGCGACCGTTGAGCTGGTAGCCCTTCTGGAACACCTTCAGAATGCTGTTCGGCTCCAGGACATCACTTTCCTGCATGGCCATTGCCTGATGTTCCACGGCGTTGAACGGTTCGCCTTCCTGCGGGCTGACAGCTACAAGCTGATAACGCGTGAGGGTGTCGTGAAACATTTTCAGGGTCAGCTCGATGCCTTCGCGCATCGGACGGATGCTTTCGTCATCCGGGCTCGACAGCTCGAGGCCGCGCTCCAGGCTGTCGACGATCGGCAGCAGGTCGCCGGCGAATTTTTCCAGCGCAAACTTGTGCGCCTTTTCGACATCCTGCTCGGCACGGCGGCGGACGTTCTGCAGATCGGCAGCTACGCGCAGCGATTGATCCTGCGCGGCGGCCAATTGCTCTTCGAGCACTTGTACACGGGTCGCCAGGTCATCACCCGAAGTCTCGGGCGCCTGATTGGCTTCTGGGTTTTGCGTATCTACTGTCTGTTCGTCAGCCATAGAATTCTCCTTTCAATATCGTCCGCGAGTTCGATTCGCGCTTCTGCCCGGGTATATGGGGCCGCAAAATCAGGCTTCAAGGGCTGACAACGATTAACCCTACAAAAAAGTGCTGCATTGGCATTCCTGCGCGCGACAAGCATTTGATCGGATCTTCTCCATTGAGCTGAGCGAGGGCATTGTCAGCCCGAAACAAAACACTGTATAAATAACCAGACCTAAAGCCTGGGAGCGGCCTTTATGCTGGTGCACCTGTCCGTACACAACTACGCCATCGTTGAACATCTCGATCTCGAACTCGATCGCGGCATGAGCGTGATTACCGGGGAAACCGGCGCCGGCAAATCGATCATGCTCGACGCCCTGGGCCTGACGCTCGGTGATCGCGCCGACAGCGGCGTAGTGCGACCGGGCGCCGACAAGGCCGATATCCTGGCGACCTTCGATCTGGCGGATATCCCCGAGGCCAGTGCCTGGCTGGCGGAACGCGACCTGGAAACCGACGGTCCATGCATCCTGCGCCGGGTCATCACGTCCGAAGGTCGCTCACGCGGCTATATAAATGGCACGCCCTGCCCGCTCGGTGACCTCAAGGCACTCGGTGAACTGCTGATCGATATCCACAGCCAGCACGAACACCAATCCCTGCTCAAGACCGACACCCACCGGCGCCTGCTCGACGAATACGCCGGGGCCACCGATCTGGCACGCCAGGTTCACCTGGCCGCCCAGCGCTGGCGCCAGACCCGTCAGGAGCTGGAACGCCTGTCCAACTCCGGCGACGAACAGCGTGCACGCCATCAATTGCTCAGCTACCAGCTCGAAGAACTGGAAAACCTCGGCCTCGGGGAAAACGAGCTGGAAGAACTGGAGCAGGAACACAAGAACCTGACCAACGCAGAAACCCTGCTCGGCATCTGCCGACAAGTGGTCGAGCAATGCAGCGAAAGCGATTCCGGCAACGTGCTGAATGCCCTGACGGCCAGCCTCAATCGACTGTCGAGCGTGAACAATTCGGTCGGCGCGCTGGGTGAGGCGAGCAGCCTGCTGACCAGCGCGCAAATCCAGGTCGAAGAGGCCGTCGGCGAGCTCAATCGTTTTCTGGACAACTTCGATGCCGATCCGGCGCGCCTGCAATATCTGGAAGAACGTCTGGACTCCATCTACACGCTGGCACGCAAACACCGCATTCAGCCGACAGAAGTGGCGGAGATGCAGCAGAAGCTGCTCGACGAAATCGAAGCCCTCGACGCCAACGATGAATCCATCGAACGCCTCGCCGAAGAGCTCGCTTCCTATGCCCGCCACTATCAGGAAAAGGCTCAGGAACTGAGCGAGCTGCGTCATCAGGCAGCCGGCAGCCTGGCCAGCGCGGTGGAACAGGAGATTCAACGCCTGGGCATGCCCGGCGGTCGCTTCACCATCGAATTGCGCGCCAACAACAGCAGCGAGCTGCAACCCAACGGCCTCGAACAAGTCGAGCTGCTGGTGAGTGCCAACCCGGGCCAACCCTTGAAAGCCTTGGCCAAAGTGGCGTCCGGCGGTGAGCTGTCACGGATCAGCCTGGCCATCCAGGTGATTACCGCCCAGACCTCTCGCGTACCGACATTGGTATTCGACGAAGTGGACGTGGGGATTGGCGGTCCAACGGCTGAAATCGTCGGTCAACTGTTGCGCCGCCTCGGAGATCGCGGACAGGTACTGACGGTTACGCACTTGCCGCAAGTCGCGGCTCAGGGGCATCAGCATCTGTTCGTGCACAAGGTGCGAGGCGAGCAGGCCACTCACACGGCTGTTTCGAAGCTGAGCAAGAATGACCGTATAGAAGAAGTCGCACGCATGCTTGGCGGCATCGATCTGACCAAAGAGTCTTTGGCGCACGCGAAAAAGATGGTCGTCACCGCAAAGGTTTAAGCACGCCAGAAAGCACGAAGGCGACCCTTGGGTCGCCTTCGCTCGTTTCGCGAACCTGAAATTCGCGCGACATGCTTACTTTTTGTTGCGTACGTACAGTACGAGATTGTGATCAACCATCTCGTAACCGTGCTTCTCGACGATCGCCTTCTGAAGTTTTTCGATTTCTTCGTCGAAGAATTCGATGACTTCGCCCGACTCCACGTTAACCATATGGTCGTGGTGGCCACCGTCGGCCAATTCGAATACCGCGTGGCCGCCGTCGAAGTTGTGACGGACCACGAGGCCAGCCGCTTCGAACTGGGTCAGAACACGGTAGACCGTGGCCAGACCGACGTCCTCGCCAGCTTCCATCAACGCCTTGTAGACGTCCTCGGCACTCATGTGACGCTGCTCTGTAGAGTCGAGCATTTGCAGGATCTTGACCCGTGGCAGGGTCACTTTGAGGCCGGCTTTGCGTAGTTCGCTATTTTCAACCATGGTCAGCTTTCTCGCGATGCTGCTTCGCAGCTTCTCTTAATGCGGGTATGATCGGCGTTTACGTTGTCCCAGCCAAGATAGTGGAAGTCGCCCACCGATGCAAAACACCAAGCTCTTGCTAACCAGTTTCACCTTTGTGGGACTGCTCGCACTCGCCGGTTGTTCATTCCCCGGGGTTTACAAAATCGACATCCAGCAGGGCAATGTCGTCACGCAGGACATGATAGACCAGTTACGCCCGGGAATGACCCGGCCGCAAGTACGGTTTATCATGGGCAACCCTCTGCTTGCCGACACGTTCCACGCCAACCGCTGGGATTATCTGTACAGCCTGCAACCTGGTGGCGGTGAACGCCAGCAGGAACGCATGAGTGTCATTTTCGACTCGAATGACCGCCTTGTCAGTCTGTCCGGTGACTTCATGCCGGGCGTCAGCCGTGACGAAGCCATTCTCGGCAAGGACAGTGGCACCAGCGTGACCGCTCCTGCTGAGAACACCGAGCAGCCGAAACCGGAAAAACCGGCCAAGCCTGGCTCCTTGCTGGATCAGATCCAGAAGGACGTCGATGGTGTGGAAACCGTTCCGGTTCCAACGCCAGAACCGCTGGACACCTCGCCGCAATAATTTGCGACGCAATAAAAAACCCGGAAATTCCGGGTTTTTTATTGCCTGCCGTTTTGCCAGCCTATTGGTTTCGCGCCTTGGCCTCGGCGGCTTTGGCGGCACGCAGACGACGCACTTCTTTCGGATCAGCCAACAGTGGTCGATAGATCTCGATGCGATCACCTTCCTGAACCTGTCGAGTATCCGGATCAGCGATCACTTTGCCGAAAATCCCCAAGGGACAACTGCTCAGATCCAGCCCCGGAAATTCAGCATCAATCTCCGACGCCATCAGCGCCGCACGCACCGTCGTACCCTCAGCAACACTGATTACACGCAAAACCTGACGATCAACCGCCGCATACACCACTTCGACTTCGATCACCGGCTCAACCATGCATCTGCTTGGCGCGCTGGCAGAACGCGTCCACCAGCGTATTGGCCGCCTGATTGAACAAAGGACCGAGCGTCGCGCGGACCAGCGGCCCGGCGTAGTCGAAGGACAGATCCAGACTGATCTTGCAGGCCTTCTCGTTCAGCGCCTTGAATACCCAGACGCCGTGCAGCTGATTGAACGGTCCCTCCTCCAGGTTCATCTCGATCGACTGCCCCGGCACCAGCGTATTGCGTGTCACGAAGTGCTGACTGAGGCCGCCCTTGGCCACGCCGACACTGGCGCGCATGTGCTCAGGCGAGCTTTCCAGGACTTCAGCAGACGAGCACCACGGCAGAAATTCCGGGTAACGTGCCACGTCATTGACGAGGTCGTAGAGAAATTGCGCCGGATAAGGCAGCAGCGCCGATCGTTGAATATGTGTCGTCATGTAAGCGTCACTTCCAGAGCTGGGCGGCAAACACTACAAGAATGCCGATGGGCGCCACATAGCGCATCAAAAACAGAGACAGGGCGAACAGCGCCGGGCTGCGAATCGACAATTCATCACGTACCGCCTCACGCCCCATCACCCAACCGGCAAACAGCACAAAGCACAGCCCACCGAGCGGCAACATGATGCGCGAGGTGAAGAAGTCGATCACGCCAAAGAAGTCCAGGCCACCGGCCGCACCCCACTGGTAGAGATGGAACACCCCACCATCGTTCACGAAAAATTTGGCTTCCTTCCAGATATTGAAGGAAAACACCGTGCCCAGGCCAACGAACCAGCAGGTGAACGCCAACCAGAATGTCACCCAGGCACGGCTGATTTTAGTCCGCTCGACCAGATAGGCGACCATTGGCTCCAGCAGGGAAATCGCCGAGCTCCAGGCCGCAATGGCCACCAGAACGAAGAACACCACGCCCATCAACTGGCCGAACAGCACGTTACCGAAAGCAAATGGCAGGCTGACAAACATCAGCCCCGGGCCTTCGCTCGGGTTCAAACCACCGGCGAACACAATCGGAAACAAGGCCAGACCGGCCACCAGCGAAACAAAGGTATCGAGCAGCGCCACACCGACGACCGTGCCCGACAGCGAGGCTTCCTTGGTCATGTAGGCGCCGTAGATCATGATCGAGCCCACGCCCACGCTCAGGGAGAAGAACGCGTGGCCCATGGCCGGCAGCAAGCCGTCGAGGACTTTTTCCGGGTGGAAGTCGAACATGAAATGTACGCCTTCCATGAAATGCCCGGTGGTCATGCTGTAACCCAGCAGCACCAGCACCATCACGAACAGCAGCGGCATCATGATCCGCAGGCTGCGCTCGAGCCCGGCGACCACACCCTTGGCAATCACCACCGCCGACAACAGCATGAAAACCGTGTGCCACAGCGTGATACGCCACGGGTCGGCGATGACATTACCGAAGTAGGCTCCGACCTGATCAGCCGTCGCGCCCTGGAAGTCTCCGCGCCCCATATCAATGATGTAATCCAGCGACCAGCCGCCGACCACACTGTAGAAAGACAGGATCAGCAGCGCCGTGATCATCCCGGCGAACGCGCCCCACGACCACTTGCCCGAGTGCCCGGCTTCCCGCGCCAGCACCTTCAGGGCATTCGCCGGACTCTGGCGGGCACGGCGGCCGATCAGGGTTTCGGCGAGCATTACCGGGATGCCGATCAGCGCGATACATGCCAGAAACATCAGCACGAAGGCGCCGCCACCGTAGACCCCAACCATGTAGGGGAATTTCCAGATGCTGCCCAATCCCACGGCCGAACCGGTCGCGGCGAATATGAAAACCCAGCGGCTAGCCCAACTGCCGTGGACAGAAACCTTGTCTGTCGACATCGTTTATCACGCCCAAGCGTTAGAAAAAGAGGCCGCATTGTCCGGGATTCACTCAACCTGCTCAAGCACGCAGCATCACCGTAGCCGACAGCCGTTTATCTCCATATAATGCCGCCCCTATGGCTAAACAGAAGAAACACCCAACAGGGACCATCGCGCAAAACAAAAAGGCGCGACACGATTACTTCATCGAGCACAAGTTCGAGGCTGGTCTGGTCCTGGCCGGCTGGGAAGTAAAAAGTCTGCGGGCAAGCAAGCTGCAACTGGTCGACAGTTACGTGTTGCTCAAGGATGGCGAGGCCTGGTTGCTCGGCAGCCACATCACGCCTCTGATGACCGCCAGCACCCACGTCATTGCCGACCCGGTGCGTACCCGCAAGTTGCTGCTCAACCGCCGCGAGCTGGACAAGCTCGCCGCCGCCGTGCAGCAGAAGGGTTACGCCTGCGTGTGCCTGTCCTGGTACTGGAGCAAGCACATGGTCAAGTGCGAGATCGCGCTGGGCAAGGGCAAGAAGGAATACGACAAGCGTGATACCGAACGCGAACGCGACGCCGGTCGCGAGTTGCAGCGTGCGGTGCGCAACAAGGGCAAGGAAGACTGATTCTTCTGCCTGAATGACCGTTCCCGCGCCTGGCACGGGAGCGGTCTTTTTTACATCCCTTTGCGTCGCTCGGCGCGAGCCATGCGCTGTACTTCCTGCCGCACTTCTTCCAGCACTTCCTGCACATACAGAATGTGTCGGCTGGACACCTCACGCGCCTGTTCCGCGCGCCCCTCGATAATCGCCAGATACAACTCCCGATGCTGGGTGATCAGCATGTCGCGGGTTTCCGTGCGCTGCTTGTACATGCCACCGATGTTGGTCACCACGTTGCGCTTGAGCAGATCGAACAGCCCGCGAATGGTGTGCAGCAACACCGCGTTATGACTGGCTTCGGCAATCGCCAGGTGGAATTTCGCATCCGCCGCGCCCTCTTCCGCCCGGCTCACTTCGTCATGACGCGAATAGCAGTCCTGTAACTCTTCAAACGCAGCCGTCAGCCGTTCACGATCCACATCCGTGGCGCGCAATGCTGCGTAATAGGCACACGATGCCTCCAGCGTGTGGCGAAATTCCAGCAGATCGCGCTGCGCCTCGGGATTGCTTTCCAGCAATTGCAGCAGCGGATCGCTGAACGTCGAACCGAGACTTTCCACGACATAATTGCCACCGCCCTGCTTGCTGACCAGCAAACCCTTGGCTGCCAGTTTCTGAATCGCTTCACGCAACGAGGGCCGGGAAACGCCGAACTGTTCCGCCAGTGTCCGCTCGGCTGGCAGGCGCTCGCCGGACTTCAGCGTGCCCTCGAGAATCATCCCTTCCAGTCGCTCGACAATGTCGTCAGACAAACGGCGCTGACGTATCTGATCAAACCCCATCACTCAACTCTCCACCATCCCGACCGCTCGCCGGGCTCTCTATTCTGGCCTATCGACGCTGCGCCGACACCTGCCAGATGACGCCAATTCAACCGGTGCAATCCGACTCGCCGTCCGGTTGTTCGACAAAAGTTTTAGGGCGGCAAATTGACACACCGACATCAAGGCTTTTACCCTAGCCGACAGCACTTGTAAATTGGTCTTACCAATTAACCAAGTACGCTGACAGTGCCTGACCAACAACAATTAGGGGCCACCCCATATGCAAACCTGGCAACAGCTCTACAGCCCGCTCGGCAGTCTCGGCGTGTCCGCACTCGCGGCCGTCATCCCCATCGTTTTCTTCTTCCTCGCCCTGGCGGTGTTCCGCCTCAAAGGTCATGTGGCCGGCAGCATCACGCTCGCCCTGGCCATCGCCGTGGCGATCTTTGCGTTCCAGATGCCGGTCGACATGGCGTTCGCCGCTGCCGGATATGGCTTCGCCTATGGTCTGTGGCCGATTGCCTGGATCATTGTGGCAGCGGTGTTCCTGTACAAACTGACGGTCAAGAGCGGTCAGTTCGAGGTCATCCGCAGCTCGGTGCTGTCGATCACTGACGACCAGCGTCTGCAGGTGCTGCTGATCGGTTTCTGCTTCGGTGCATTCCTGGAAGGCGCCGCCGGTTTCGGCGCGCCGGTGGCGATTACCGCTGCGCTGCTGGTTGGCCTGGGTTTCAACCCGCTGTACGCCGCCGGCCTGTGCCTGATTGCCAACACCGCACCGGTAGCGTTCGGCGCGCTGGGGATTCCGATCATCGTGGCCGGGCAAGTCACCGGCATCGATGCGTTCAAGATCGGCGCCATGACTGGCCGCCAACTGCCGTTGCTGTCGCTGTTCGTGCCGTTCTGGCTGGTGTTCATGATGGACGGCCTGCGCGGCGTGCGTGAAACCTGGCCGGCGGCGCTGGTCGCAGGCTTGAGCTTTGCCGTCACCCAATACTTCACGTCGAACTTCATCGGCCCGGAACTGCCGGACATCACGTCGGCCCTGGCCAGTCTGATTTCGCTGACCCTGTTCCTGAAGGTCTGGCAACCGAAACGTGCCGCCGGCCAGCACATTGCCGGCGCCGTGTCCGCTTCGGTGGTCTCCGCCAGCGTCGGCGGTTTCGGCCAGAAGCGCACCACCGTCGCTTCGCCTTACAGCCTCGGGGAAATTTTCAAGGCGTGGTCGCCGTTCCTGATCCTCACCGTACTGGTGACCATCTGGACCCTCAAGCCTTTCAAAGCCATGTTCGCTGCCGGCGGTTCGATGTACGCCTGGGTGTTCAACTTCGCGATTCCGCACCTTGATCAACTGGTCATCAAGACCGCACCCATCGTTGCCGCACCCACCGCGATCCCGGCCGTGTTCAAACTCGATCCGATTTCCGCGACCGGCACGGCGATTTTCTTCTCCGCGCTGATCTCGATGCTGGTGCTGAAGATCAACTTCAAAACTGGTCTGACCACTTTGAAAGAGACCTTCTACGAACTGCGCTGGCCGATACTGTCGATCGGCATGGTGCTGGCGTTTGCCTTCGTCACCAACTATTCCGGCATGTCCTCGACCATGGCCCTGGTGTTGGCGGCAACCGGCGCGGCATTTCCGTTCTTCTCGCCGTTCCTCGGCTGGCTTGGCGTGTTCCTCACCGGTTCCGATACTTCGTCCAACGCCCTGTTCAGTTCACTGCAAGCGACCACCGCACACCAGATCGGGGTCAACGACACCTTGCTGGTGGCCGCCAATACCAGCGGCGGCGTGACCGGCAAAATGATCTCGCCACAATCGATCGCCGTGGCCTGCGCAGCAACCGGCCTGGTGGGCAAGGAATCCGATCTGTTCCGCTTCACCCTCAAGCACAGCCTATTCTTTGCAACGATTGTCGGTCTGATCACTTTGGCTCAGGCCTACTGGTTCACCGGCATGCTGGTGCATTAAGCCGACAAGCAACATGGAAAAAACCGACACCGGTTCGTGATTCCGGTGTCAGCAATTCACAACCCGGTCTGTAAGGCTGCTGAAAGCAACGCGCTCTATATTCGGCAGCCTCAACAGACGGATAACCGGGCCCACCCGGAGACACGCCTGATGAGCGAGCTTTTTTACAACGCTGTGCCCAACGCCACTCGCGTCGCACCGCCACTGCCCGAACCCCGGCAATACCCGAGCGAGAAACCGTCGCGGATCTACCTGTTCGGCACGTGCGTGGTCGACCTGTTCTACCCGGAAGCCGGGATGGACGCGATCCACTTGCTGGAGCGCGAAGGCATCCGGGTCGACTACCCGCAAGGGCAGAGCTGCTGCGGACAACCGGCCTATACCTCGGGTTACACCGAGCAGGCACGGACGGTGGCGCGCTCGCAACTGGCGCTGTTTGCCGGGGACTATCCGGTAGTGGTGCCGTCGGGTTCGTGCGCCGGAATGATCCGCGAGCATTACGCCGACTTGTTCAAGGACGAGCCGGAAACGTTGAAACAGGTTCAGGCCCTCGCGGCCCGTACCTATGAGCTGGCCGAGTTTCTGCTGTTCGTCTGCAAGGTGCAGCTCAAGGACAGCGGCGAGCCGGTCAAAGTGGCGCTGCACACTTCGTGTTCGGCGCGACGGGAAATGAACACCCACCTGCACGGCCGCGAGTTGTTGGCGCAGTTGAGCAACGTGGAACGGGTCAACCACGATCACGAAAGCGAATGCTGTGGCTTCGGTGGGACATTCAGCGTCCGTATGCCAGACATTTCCGGCGCGATGGTGGCTGACAAGACCCGCGCGTTGAAGGAATCCGGCGCGCATCAGGTACTCAGTGCCGACTGCGGCTGCCTGATGAACATCAACGGCTCGCTGGAAAAACAGCAGGAAGCACTGCGCGGGCAACACCTGGCGAGCTTCCTCTGGCAACGAACCGGAGGTGCGCGATGAGCACTTCCACGATTATTCCTACGGTTGCCGTAGAAGAAGATTTCCGCACCCGGGCACACAACGCCCTGGGCGACTCGCAGTTACGGAACAACTTCCGCACCGCGATGGATTCATTGATGACCAAGCGGGCAGCGGCTTTCAGCGATGCCCACGAAAGAGAACACTTGCGCGCCCTGGGCAACTCGATCAGGGCGCGTGCGCTCTCCAAGTTGCCCGACCTGCTCGAGCAACTGGAACAGAACCTGACCCGCAACGGTGTGACAGTGCACTGGGCGGAAACGGTGGACGAGGCCAATGGCATCGTCCTTTCGATCATCCGCGCTCACGAGGCGCGGCAAGTGATCAAGGGCAAATCGATGGTCAGCGAAGAGATGGAGATGAACCATTTCCTCGAGGCTCGGGACATTGAATGTCTGGAGTCCGACATGGGGGAGTACATCGTCCAGCTCGACCACGAGAAGCCTTCTCACATAATCATGCCGGCAATCCACAAGAATGCCGGTCAGGTCGCGTCCTTGTTCCACGACAAACTTGGCGTGGAATACACCAAGGACGTTGACCAACTCATTCAGATCGGTCGCAGGGTCCTGCGGCAGAAATTCTTCGAAGCGGACATCGGCGTCTCCGGCGTCAACTTCGCCGTGGCCGAAACCGGCACCCTGCTGCTGGTGGAAAACGAAGGCAACGGCCGCATGACCACCACCGTGCCGCCGGTGCACATCGCCGTTACCGGTATCGAAAAAGTCGTGGAAAACCTGCGCGACGTAGTGCCGCTGCTGTCATTGCTGACCCGCTCGGCGCTGGGCATTCCGATCACCACCTACGTCAACATGATCTCCGGCCCGCGCAAAGAACACGAACTCGACGGCCCGCAGGAAGTGCATCTGGTACTGCTCGACAACGGTCGCAGCCAGGCCTTCGCCGACAGCGAACTGCGCCAGACGCTGAACTGCATCCGCTGCGGCGCCTGCATGAATCATTGCCCGGTCTACACCCGCGTCGGGGGCCATACCTACGGCGAGGTTTACCCCGGCCCGATCGGCAAAATCATTACTCCGCACATGGTCGGCCTGGCGAAAGTCCCGGATCACCCGAGCGCTTCTTCGTTGTGCGGCGCCTGCGGTGAAGTGTGTCCGGTAAAAATTCCTATTCCCGCACTGCTGCGCCGCCTACGCGAAGAGAACGTCAAAGCCCCCGACAGTCCTCATCAAGTGATGCGCGGCCAAGGCAGCAAGTATTCGCGCAAGGAACGCTTCATCTGGAACGCCTGGGCGAAGCTCAACAGCTCGCCGCCCCTGTATCGACTGTTTGCGTTTTTCGCCACACGCCTGCGCGCGCTGGCGCCGAACAACGTCGGCCCGTGGACGCAGAATCACAGCGCACCGAAACCCGCCGCCCGCTCATTGCATGACATGGCTCGCGAACACCTGGCCAAACAAGGAGACCGTTGATGAGCGCCAAGCAAAATATCCTCGGCAAGTTAAGGAAAAGTCTGACCGGCACCACGCCGATTGCCGACAACTTCGATGTCGACCTGGTGACCCAGCCTTACACCTACAGCGCCGAACAACGGATCCCGCAACTGCGCAAACTGATGGAAGCGGTGCACACCGAAATCCACCTGACATCCGCTGATGGGTGGCCGGCGCTGCTGGCGCAATTGCTGCGCGACCGTCAGTTGCCGAGCCTGCTGATCGCACCGACTACGCCGCACGGGCAGCGCATCACACAACACTGGGCGAACAATCCTGATCTGCCGGCGCTGAAATCCTACGACCGGCCGATGGAAGAGTGGAAAGCCGAGTTGTTCAACGACACCCCGGCTAGCCTCACCGGCACCCTCGGCGCCATCGCCGCCACCGGCAGCCTGATTCTCTGGCCGACCCGCGAAGAGCCACGGTTGATGAGCCTGGTGCCGCCGGTGCATTTCGCCCTGCTCAAGGCCAGCCAGATCCGCGACAACTTCTATCAGGTGCAGCAGGAATTCGAGTGGGCCCAAGGCATGCCGACCAATGCATTGCTGGTGTCCGGCCCGTCGAAAACCGCCGACATCGAACAAGTGCTGGCCTACGGCGCCCACGGCCCGAAAGACCTGGTGGTGTTGATCCTGGAGGACCAATGACCTTACCGGCGACTTTCCTGCGCGATGCGCAGCAATTGATTCCTGCCGAACGGCGTTTCGACGATCCGCTGTCGACCCTGGCTTTCGGCACCGATGCCAGTTTCTACCGGTTGATTCCGCAACTGGTGATCCGCGTCGAATCCGAAGATGAAGTGGTAGCGCTGCTGAAACTGGCCCAGCGCGATCAGGTCCCGGTGACCTTCCGCGCCGCGGGCACCAGCCTGTCCGGACAGGCGATCAGCGATTCGGTGTTGATCGTGCTGGGGGATAACTGGAACGCCCGGGAGATCCGAGGGCAAGGCACACAAATCCGCCTGCAACCGGGGGTGATCGGCGCCCAGGCCAACGCGTGGCTCGCGCCATTCGGGCGCAAGATCGGTCCGGATCCGGCGTCGATCAATGCCTGCAAAATCGGTGGCATCGTCGCCAACAACGCCAGCGGGATGTGCTGCGGCACTGCGCAAAACACCTATCACACGCTGGCCGGGATTCGTCTGGTGCTGGCCGACGGCACCCGCCTCGACACCGAAGATGCAGCCAGCGTTGCGGCGTTTCGAGCCAGCCACAGCGAACTACTGGAACGCCTGGCGACATTGGGCCGCGAAACCCGCGCCAATGCCGAACTCGCCGCGCGAATCCGCCACAAATACCGTCTGAAAAATACCACCGGCCTGTCGCTCAACGCCCTGGTGGATTTCGATGAGCCTGTGGATATCTTGAGCCACTTGCTAGTCGGTTCCGAAGGCACCCTCGGCTTCATCAGCGCCGTGACTTACGACACAGTGATCGACCACCCGAACAAGGCCTCGGCGCTGATCGTATTCCCGGATGTGGAAACCTGCTGCAACGCCGTCACCGTACTGAAAAGCCAACCGGTGTCGGCCGTGGAACTGCTCGACCGCCGCAGCCTGCGCTCGGTGCAGGACAAACCCGGCATGCCGGCTTTCGTACAGCAGCTGTCGACCAATGCCTGCGCGCTGTTGATCGAATCCCGCGCAGCCTCTTCCACTTTGCTGCAGGAACAACTGGCGCAGATCATGGCGTCGCTCAGCGGCTTCCCGGTGGAGAAACAGGTCGACTTCACCGAAGACCCGGTCGAAAACGCCCGCCTCTGGGCGATCCGCAAAGACACCTTCCCCGCCGTCGGCGCCGTACGCAAGACCGGCACCACGGTGATCATCGAAGACGTCACCTTCCCGGTGGAACAACTGGCCATCGGCGTGAACCGTCTGATCGAGCTGTTCGACAAACATCACTACGACGAAGCGATCCTTTTCGGACACGCGCTGGAAGGTAATCTGCACTTCGTCTTCACCCAAGGCTTCAACAGCGCGGAAGAAGTCGCACGCTATCAGGCGTTCATGGACGACGTGGCGCAACTGGTGGCCGTGGAGTTCGGCGGCTCGCTGAAGGCGGAGCACGGCACCGGGCGCAACATGGCGCCCTTCGTCGAACTGGAATGGGGCAGTGACGCCTATCAATTGATGTGGCAGCTCAAACGCCTGCTCGACCCCAACGGCATTCTCAATCCGGACGTGGTGCTCAGCGAAGATCCGCAGATCCACCTCAAGCACCTGAAACCGCTGCCGGCGGCCGACGAGATTGTGGATAAATGCATCGAGTGCGGTTTCTGCGAGCCGGTCTGCCCCTCGAAAGGCCTGACCCTGAGCCCGCGCCAGCGCATCGTGATCTGGCGCGATATCCAGGCGCGAAAACGCGCCGGAATCGACACCACCGAACTGGAAAAAGCCTACGACTACCAAGGCATCGATACCTGCGCCGCGACCGGTTTGTGTGCGCAACGTTGCCCTGTAGGCATCAACACCGGCGAGCTGGTGAAAAAGCTTCGCGGCCGTCACGCGACACATACGAAAACCGCCAACCTGATCGAAGGAAATTTCGCCACCACCCTGCAAGGTGCACGTTTCACCCTGCATGTGGCCAACGGTGCGCGGATGTTGTTGGGGGCACCGCGGCTGGCGAAGCTTTCAGCGACCCTGACGCGGCTGTCCAAAGGTCAAGTGCCGCTGTGGACCCACGCGATGCCGCAGCCGGAAAAAGCCATTCGCTTCAGCCCGGCCGTGTCGGACGAGCGCCCGCGCGTTGTGTATCTGGCGGCCTGCGTCTCGCGTGTGATGGGGCCGGCGGCGGGCGACAAGGAGCAGATGTCGCTGTACGACAAAACCCGTGGTCTGCTGGAAAAGGCCGGTTATCAGGTGGTGTTTCCGGACAATCTGGACAACCTCTGCTGCGGCCAGCCCTTCGCGTCCAAAGGCTATTCCGAACAGGCCGAACACAAGCGTCAGGAGCTGATCGGCGCACTGCTCCAGGCTAGTCGCGGCGGGCTCGATCCGATCTATTGCGACACCAGCCCTTGCACCTTGCGGCTGGTGCAGGATGTGGGAAATGTTCGCCTGGATCTGTATGACCCTGTGCGCTTCATCCGTACGCATCTGATGGACCGGCTCGACTTCACACCGCAGGAAGCACCGATTGCCGTTCACGTGACCTGCAGCACTCAGCATCTGGGGGAAAGCCAGGCGCTGATCGACCTGGCACGCAAATGCAGCAAGACGGTAGTGATCCCGGAAGGCATTCACTGCTGCGGTTTCGCCGGCGACAAGGGTTTCACCACCCCGGAGCTCAACAGCCATTCCCTGCGAACGCTCAAGGATGCGGTGCAACAGTGCAGCGAGGGGATTTCCACCAGCCGCACCTGTGAGATCGGTCTGACGCAACATGGCGGCATCGACTACCACGGTCTGGTGTATCTGGTGGACCGGGTAACCCGGGCCAAAGCCCCCGCAACCGCCGTCTGAAGAAAAATAGAACCCTTGCGAGCGACCGCAGTCCACAGAACAGGCCCCGAACAATCGGGGCTTGTCCTCCATTCGGTTGCCCGTCCTGACGGCCAGCGAAGTCTGGATCCCTCAGTTCAAGGAGATTCATATGAAACGTTCTGTACTGTTAGGTCTGTTCGTTACTGCCTCGATGATGGCGTCGGCTTCGTTCGCTGCCGACAAGCCCGCTGACTTGTGTGATGCCAATCTGCAAACCATCAACAACGCCAAGGCGCAGGCAATGGCTTCACCCGACCTGAGTCAGCGGGTAGAAGCCAGTGTGCAAAAAGCCCAGGCACTCAAGGCCCAGGGCAAGATCGACGAATGCGTGGCTGAAACCCAGCAAACCATTCTGGAAATCCGCAAAACCAGCGGAACCAACAACTGATCGAAGCTCAGGCCAACCTTCGGGTTGGCCTTGTGAGCCGTTTGGCGTACACTGCGCAGGCTTGTTGCTCATAAGCCACACAGAGCGCCAGGCTCGGGGCCGTTTAGGATTCGACGCCGGTTGCGAAACTCTAGGTGCATGCCGACTTGGTAACAGAAGTCGTAAATCCACTGTTGCAACTACTTATAGTTGCCAATGACGACCAATACGGTGCTGCTCTCGCTGCTTAATTGCAGCTGACATGCACTCCTGGTACCTTCGGGTCCAGCAATCATCAGGGGATGTCTGTAAACCCAAAATGATTGTCATATAGAACAGAATCGCCGTGCAGTACGTTGTGGACGAAGCGGCTAAAACTTACACAACTCGCCCAAAGCACCCTGCCCGTCGGGTCGCTGAGGGTTAACTTAATAGACACGGCTACGCATGTAGTACCGACAGCGGAGTACTGGCGGACGGGGGTTCAAATCCCCCCGGCTCCACCAAATAGACAAAAAAGACGTCCATGGACGTCTTTTTTTGTGCCTGCGATTCAGTGAATACGCCGCTTCCAGCGCTTTTGCGGTCTTTGAAGAGTTTTTGAGCTCCAGCCATTCGGGTATTCCAGAAGGTATTTCAGCCCATCCGTTGCTCATTTGGAGTACCGAATCAGCACTTGAGGATACCCTCATCCCTGCTCAAAATCTCCGTCTCTCCCATTGACAGCTCAAGGCAGTCAAACCCGCGTCCAAGGACTACTTCCTTACTGAAAGTGAAGGTTTGCAGCTCCGAGTACGCAGCAACGGTTCGTTGCTGTGGAATTTCAACTACCGCGATCTGTTCGCCAAGAAGCGCATCAACATCGGCCTCGGGACCTACCCCGAACTGACATTGATGAATTCGCGAAAGATGGCTGTCGACCCGCGCGAGCTGCTCGCACAGGGCATGGATCCGAAGGTGCGACGCATCACTATGGATGAAGCCAAGCGCGCAGAAACGGAACACACCTTCGAGAATGTGGATACCACCTAGCCCGGTCTCAAAAAAGACTCAGTTATCCAAGGGACTATCGCAAAGCGATTGCAGCGAGAGACACCTTGGGCGTGGCAGAAGAAGCAACCTGTTTGCCAGGTTGCAGTGACGCGACGCACTATTACTATCTGCTAACAGTTTGACTGCTCGCGAAACGCCCGGGAAATAATGGTTCTTACAATTATTAATTCCCGCACCAATCATCACAAACGACAGCATTAGATACGTCAAAAAACCGTCGAGGCCATTTTTCAGAACAGCACGACGCCTGAATAAAGGAAGACTTGCAATTGGGAGAAATCCCAGTCATATAATAAAATGATGGCAATATTCCAATTGCAGCAAAAAATATATCTCTGCTCAAAACAAAATTAAATCAACGCCAAACGAAGGGATTCAGCAATTGAAAAGTCGTCCTTTTACCATATTCCTGTTGAAACAAGGATTCAACGCCACTAACTCGCTAAAAGAAGAGCACGAATTAGGTCAGGTCGTAGCATCAGATCGTCTTCCTAGAAAATCGAGCGTTTATATTCTAGACGGCCAGCCAAGAGAGCCTTGGTGGCGTCAATATTTCAATATCGCCAACCCTCTCCAACAATCAAACAAAGGCGCACTAGTCTTCATACCAGTAGCAGACAGATGGTTTGCCCTTTCGTTTGGACATGTATTTCATAAGCTTCGCGATAACTGCTACGAGTATGACTTCGGACTGCTAGTAACACTTAACAGTCTCGATCCAAAAAAACTGAAGAGTGCAGATGTAATGGATCCTGGCGCTTCAAGAAGGAAGAGAACCCAGATCCCAGCGGCTGCAGATATAACGTTCCTTGACTTTGACAGCAATACAGAAATTGTTCGAAGCCTTACAGGGGCTGTCAGGGAGGATCTAACTGGACTTTTTAAAAGCGCGACAGGCTCAGCTAGTCTCAAAATCAGTTTAAAGCTCGCTCCTGAGGAGCTTCATAACCTTTGCACTAACCTACTAGCGTTGTACAACAGCAATGACTACCTGAACACTTTTCCAAATGTTGGGAAAATCTCACCTGAAAATGATCCTGACATTGTGCGCACCCTAGATGACAAACTGCTCAAGTGTTTTATTTCCCAAGATCCGTCGCTCTCCATTTGTATCCCTGATATCGTAGATTATCGAGACAACACTTCCTGCAGATTTCAAGGACGTGGTGGAGTGGCGGAAATCTATACAGACATATCGCTGGAAGCATTTTACGACTACCTTGGCGAAAAAATCGATCTGACTGATTTCACTATAGACAAATTAAAATCTTTTAGCGTTGCATTGTGCGATACAGATGGAAACATTAACAAAGCCTATAATATATATAACTGCCTACTGCTTGACATTCATGAGCAAGCAGAAATTTATCACATATGTGAAGGCTCATGGTATCGAGTAGAGCGAGAATACGTAGAGCTACTTAAAGAATACCTCGACACAAAATTCGAGCGTACGGATTTATTTGATTACAATCACGACTTTACAAAGGACGGGATCAGCCATTACAGCGAAGAATCTTATAATACTGCTGTATCTGAAAGTCTACCCGCGTTTATATGTTTGGACCAAACAAATATGAGCCTTGATGGGCAGACTGCCATTGAGCCTTGTGACTTATACACTCTGAGCAGGGCTGATAACGGCGAACAAGAGCTGGCCAAGCTTTACCACTTAAAGATATCCACTAGATCATCTCAACTCAGTCATTTATTCAACCAGGGCATAAACTCAGCTGAGCTAATAATTTTGGAGCCAAAATGCCGGGAAAAGCTAAAGGAATTGATCACAGAACGAATCGGCCAAAATAACTTACAGCAATACTGCGACGCAATCGAAAACATTAACATAAAAATAATCTATGGAATCATAACAACCAAAGACCCAAACCTTCTTTCGGAAAACCTGCCGCTTTTTTCTAAAATCAGTCTAATGCGTTGCCTCAAGAGCTTGGAATTGATGCAGATCCCGTCTGCGATCACTTACATTCCCGACGTAAGTCCGGCAAAAGGAAAATTCAGTGCCCTCCCTTCCGTAATTGTGGAGGTGGTGCATAGAAAGAACAAAACCGAAGCGTGTGTAATTGCCGGTCAAACTCTACAACAAGGGACTAAAGTTAGTCGCTGCCCCACCGCCATCACGGATAGTGCGGCAGGGTCTCATTTCAGAATTTTTTATAAACTTAACAACGCGGGGGCGCCTTACTCAAGTCATCTCTGGCCCTATGAGGCACTTTAAATAATGAAAGATCTTCAGACATAACAATAGACTTCCGTATCAACTGTACTTACATGTAAAATAAGCGGCTCCTGAGCACATCTCAGGAGCTTAGCATCAAAGGTGATGATCACGGCGGTACGTCATCGACTTAGTAATGTTCTTCGATATAGGCATACGCCTTCTCAAAAAGGTCTTTGTCTTTGCTTAGTCCAAACTGCGCCAAGGTCAGCATAAGTGCTTTCTGGATTTCGCGAGGACCACTGTTGGAGTTCTGCCAGCCCTCAAAGCGGGTAGCGTTCACAATTTTGTCGATCTGCTCGACCACATCACCAATCAGCTTCGGCGTTGTTTCCGGGCGCGTTTCTAGGAAGAGTTTGGTCAGCGCCTGCTTGTTGTCTGCCACCGTAACCACATGGTCACCAGTTTCACGCTCAGCCTGCACCGTATCTTTGGCGGCATCCAATAGGCCCTTGAGCCAGTCAATGGCCTTGATTACACCCGCTTCATATTCTCGGCGCAGTTTCTCTAGGCGCTCGCCCAGCTCGACGAACACGGCCTCGCCATGGCCGCGCAGACGCCCCATCAAGTCTATTTCCATTCGGCGGGCACGTTTTTCCTGCTCTTTTTCGGTCAGGGTGAAGATTGCGTGTTCATCCATAATTAGCTCATCGATGTCATCGCGTATGCGACTGATATCGGTGTGCTCGTGAATCATCTTTATGGTCTCGGGTCCTAACGCGGCCCAGACCAGCGCCCCCGTTTGACCAACCGGGCGTACTGATTCATAGATTTGCGCCAGCCATTTGTAATCCTGGCGGTAGGGTGTAAGGAAAGGGTCGGGGTTGATGGCCGACCAGAGTTTGGCCAGCACGCCAAAGGCTACGGCAAACTCATCGCGACTTTTATTGTCCGGCAAGCATTCCTGTGCGGCCAGGATGCCGTCGAAGCCTGCCAGGGTGCGGTCCACGTTCGGGAAGAAAGCCAGACACAGCTTCAACTGCTTTGGCAGCAACTCCTTGAATTTCTCGATGCCTTCGACAATCCCGTCGATCTCTTCCGGGTTATAGGCCAGCGCCGTGCGCAGGTTTTCGAATACACCCAGATAATCGATGATCAGGCCCATACGCTTGACCACCCCGTCCGCCTCGTACAGGCGGTTGGTGCGGCACATGGCCTGCAACAAGGTGTGGTCACGCAGCGGTTTATCCAGGTACATGCAGTAGCAGATCGGCGCATCGAAACCGGTCAGCAGCTTGGCAGTCACGATCAGCAATTGCAGGGACTGTTTCGGGTCTTTGTAGGTTTCCAGCAGATTTTTCTGCGCCTGCTCTTCACCATCGAATTTCTGCCAGCGCTCAAAGTCGGCTTGCTTGATTGGTAGATCGAGCTCCTCCTTCCACTTGTTCCAGTCCTTGTTGAGCTTACCGTTCTCATCCTTCACCGGAGCCTGGTCGAGATTCATGACCACCTCTAGTGCGTCGAAACCCAACTTGTTACCAAGTAGGTAATACATCTGCACGCAGGCATCGCGGTCATAGACCACCACCATGGCCTTCATCTTTTTCGGCTGCACATGGCTGGTGAAGTGTTCGGCAATGTCGGCGCTGATGGCCTCCATGCGTTTCGGTGCCTTGAGCATCACGGCCAGCTTACCGGCGCGTTTGGACAGGACGGCTTTTTCGTCCTCGTCCAGGTTGTTGTTTTTGACCAGTTGCTCGAACTCTTCGTTGATCGCCTCACGGTCGACCCGCAATTCGGCCAAACGGGGCTCGAACTTAACCGGGTTAGTGGCACCGTCGCGGATCGACTGTTTGTAGCTGTAGCGGTTCATATAGCGGCCGGGGTCTTCATTGGCGCCGAACAGCTTGAAAGTGTTGCGTTCGATGCCGGAGATCGGCGTACCGGTCAGGCCGTAGAAGTGAGCATTGGGCAGCGCCCAGCGCATCTTCTCGCCCAAGCCGCCTTCCTGGGTGCGGTGGGCTTCATCCACCAGCACGATGATGTTGTCGCGATTGTTCAGCCCATCCGGGTTGAGTTCATCAACCTCGACATCCTTGAACTTGAAAATGGTCGTAATCAGAATCCCGCGGCTGTCTTGCTCGATATGTTCACCGAGCTTTTTGCAGGTCTGCACCTTGATCAGGTTTTTCACATCGGCGCCGCCGAAAGTCTCGCTAATCTGGCTGTCCAGGTCACGGCGGTCGACCACGATCAGCACGGTGGGGTTTTTCAGCTCGTTGTCGGCACGCAGCATCTTGGCCGCGTAGAGCATCAGCAGCGACTTGCCCGAGCCTTGAAAATGCCAGATCAGGCCTTTTTTTAGGTAACCCTGTTTGACCCGCTCAACAATCTGCTTGGCCGTCTCGAACTGCGGGTAACGCGGCAGCAATTTGATGCGTTTGGGTGGTGTGTCTTTACCGGTTTTATGGGTAGAGAACAGCGCAAAGGAGGCCAGCAGTTGCAGTAGGGTTTGTGGGTTCAGTAGCCCTTCGGTGCTCGCCAGCACGGAGGCCAGGGTAGCGGGAATATCCTCACGCTGATCGGTGTGGTGCCAGGGGCCCCAATCCTTGACACGGGCATTAATCGCTCCGTAGGCAAAGGTTTTACCCTCACTGGCGAAGCACAGCAGGTTGGGTACGAAGAAGGCTTTTGCATGCTGCCAATAGTGCTTTTTACCGCCCATAAAGTCAGCGGCACCATCCTGCCAACTGACGCTGGGGCGAGTGGCGCTTTTCACTTCACCTACCACCAGAGGGATGCCGTTCACATACAGCACAATATCGAAGAACACCTCGCCAGCCGCTACATAGTGCACCTGCTGGGCCACCACAAAGTGGTTGTTGTCGAGGTTGTCGAAGTCGATCAGATTGATGGTGACGTGCTCACCGTTCTCGCCAAAGGCCAGGGTTTTTTCGGCCAGCAGCCACGCTTGGAGATTTTCGTTGGCCCTGACCAAGCCACTGTGCGACGCCTCCAACAGGACACCGCGCAGCTTGTGGATCACCTCATCGGCATAATCCGGCTGTTTTTCGATAGCTGGGTTTAACAAACATAACGCGTCTTTTAGCCACTCATCGACAAAGATATCCTGCGCCTTCTTGGGCAGGCTTTCGCCGTGGCAGTAAGTCCACTTTACCCCGCTTAAATTTCTTAAACGGTCGATAATTCCATTTTCGGTGACGGTTTGCTCGTTAAACATAACGGCCTCGGACTAGGAGATAATTGTTTCAATAATGCGACTTCTTAAAGTCGAATGAGATTTTGACAAATAAGTCAATTGCTCGCGAACCTCCAGGAAAGACGACATGGTCGAAAAAATCAGTGTTTGCTCTTCCGTCGGCGGAACTGGAATATTAATTTTTGATAATGTCTTCTTATTTATCTTCTTCATGCTAGCGCTAGTGCCAGCAGCCACGCGCTGTATTGATCTTCGGCCATACGGAGAAAGAAGATATGCTTCGAGATATTCTTTAACAATCAACTTTTCATTCAGCCTTAACCGCATCATCGTGTCTGGAAAAATAACTTTATCTTTACGAGACTTATAAATACCGACAAGGCCAACCAAGTCTTGAGTGTTCGCCCTGGATATTAGGAAATCGCCTTCCTTAAGTTCTAGGTCAGCGTCATAATCTGACATAGCGATTGGCTTCAACTCCCCGTCCAACACATATCCATCAGGCGACAAATTATTTAAGTTTAAGACGTAGCTCCCTGTATCACTTGAAACCTCATTAGCCGAGAATCCACTTTCAGGAACACATGTCAGTAGATCCCCAAGGAGCATTGTTTTCCAATTGCAAGGCAGAGCAACCTGGGTTGCCCCTCTCTCATAAAAATTCTGAAAAAAGCTTAAATATAAACTTCTTATATTTTCCGTGGAGGATATCTGCAGATCAATTAGCTTTTCGCTTGCTTCTTGGGATTTGACCAGCAAGTTAAGAATTTCTTCTTGCGCGAAAGAGCAATTGACAGTGAACTCCCAAGAGGCCAACGCTGAAAATTTGGTTCTAGGCGACAAAGATCCAGATGACGTAGCAATGGCGACTCGCCAAAAAGCATCGGATTGAATTATAAATCTTAACAAGCCAGGCATTATCTTCGAAGGCTTTGGCTCTAAAACAATAATATCTCCCGAGCAGATACCATCAAACTCTGCTACTGCAGACTTCTTTAAGTAAGGGCGACGCTTTCCAAGAAGAATTTGCCCTTTTTTAAATACACGAGTGAAACTCGGGCTATCTACAGCCACAGAGCCCCAGCGCTTTATTTTTAACGAGCCAGAGTCTAAATGCTCTAAGCCGATATAGCGATCATATCCATCCGCAATCGGCGCCCTTGTTGTAGCTTTAACCTCACGACAAATATCGCCAAATCGTATACTGAAGACGTCACTCATTATTTACTCACCCCGACGCTTAAGATTTCGAGGCTTTTAAATAGCTGTCTAGTTTTGTTTTTTAATTTCACTCGGCCAACTTTCCAAACTTCAATGGCATGTTCAATATCATGTGATTCGTCTTCGTCGCGGGCCTGCACATAGAGCGGTATCGATAAATTGTGCTGATTCTCGCGAATCGTCTCGATTTCCACCAGCGCGGTAATGGCCGGCAGCTTGTCCGGTGCACAGTAGGCTTCGATCAGCACAGCTAGATCGTCATCCGAAAGTCGGCTATGGGCACGCTCACGGGTGACATTCTCGACGCCATTGATGAACAGGACTTTGCCTTTGCGCTCAGTGGGTTTGTTGCAGTTGAGCACCACCACGCAGGATTCCATCGGCGAGTTATAGAAGAGATTGGGGCCAAGGCCGATCACTGCTTCGATAATGTCCGACTCGATTACCTGTTTACGGATTGCCTGCTCCGAGTCGCGGAACAGCACACCGTGGGGCCAGAGCATGGCGGCGCGGCCGGTGTCGGGCTTCAGGCTTTTGATGATATGGGTGTAAAAGCCATAGTCGGCACAGCCCTGGGGTGGCACGCCGTAAAAGTTACGGCCATAAGGGTCGGCAGCGAACTTGTCGCGATTCCATTTTTTGATGGAGTACGGCGGGTTGGCAAAGATCACGTCGAACTGCTTGAGCTGGTCGTTATCGATAAACTTGGGCTCGGCCAAGGTATCGCCTCGCAGCACTTCAAACTCTTCGATCTCGTGCAGGAACATGTTCATACGGGCGATGGCGGAGGTGAGCAGGTTCACTTCCTGGCCATAGAGTTTGACGCTACGCCATTCTTTACCTTCGTCCCGCAGATCCATCACCGCGTTGAGCAACATGCCGCCGGTGCCGCAGGTGGGGTCATAGGCAGTTTCACCGGGTTTGAGACCCATGATGCGGGTCATCAGGTGCACCACGGTGCGATTGGTGTAGAACTCGGCGGCGGTGTGGCCAGAGTCGTCGGCGAACTTCTTGATCAGGTATTCGTAAGCTTCGCCCAGGTCGTCCTGGGCCACCGACTTGATGCCCAGAGGAATCTTGCTGAAGTGCTGAATCAGGTCGGCCAGCAGGTGGTCGGGTAGACGCTCTTTGTTGGTCCACTGGGCATCGCCGAATACGCCGTGCAGGCGTTCGTTGTGGGTCTCGATCAGGCGCAAGGCATTCTGGATGGCTTCGCCGATGTTCTTGCTGGTATGGCGAACCTTTTCCCAACGCGCCTCCTGGGGAATATGGAAGCGGTGAAACATGGGCATGACGGCGTAGTCGGCATCGCCCTCGTTGACTTCCATGGCCTCGACATACTCTTCCAGGTAAACGTCGGACAGGCGTTTATAGAACAGTAGCGGGAAGATGTACTGCTTGTAGTCGGAGGCGTCGATCTGCCCGCGAAGAAACTCGGCCGCTCCCCAAAGGAGGTCTTCGAGTTTCTTTTTGCCAAGTTGGGAGGCTTGGTTTTTCTGGTACTCAATCATTCTAACGAGTCTTATCTAATAGCTGATGAGCAAGTTGGCTCAGGTCGACGAGGCGTTTGTCTGCGCCGGCGGCATCTTTATGTTGGCGCTGCTGGTGAAACTGCTCGTACTGCGACTCGGCGTGTTGCTTGATGAACTGCGAGGTGTTGCTGTCGGCGCTATCCGTGCTCATAGCTCAAACCCTTCCTTGATCAGCAGTTCTTCCAGCTCCTGCTCGGCCTGCTCCAGTGCGGCGAGTTTCTGCTGAAAGTCTTTCAGCGCCTCTTCGACGGTGATGGTTTCTTCTTCCAGTGGTTTTTGCACATAGCGGGCAATGTTCAGGTTGAAGTCGTTTTCGGCAATTTCGCCCACCGGCACCCAGCGCGCTACGCCTTCCAATACTATGGCAGAGGGGCCTTGCTGATACTGCTCTAGGTAGATATGGTAAATCTGATCCGCCTGGGCATTGCTGAGGGTGTTTTGCGCGCGGCCTTTGGTGAAAATCTCCTCGGCATTGATGATAAGCACATGGTCACGATGCTCATCAGGGCGCTGCTTGCGCAGCAACAGAATGCAAGCCGGGATAGCGGTGCCGTAAAACAGGTTGGGCGCTACGCCGATAATGGCTTCAATGCGGTTTTCTTGGAGCAGGCTGGTGCGGATTCGGTCCTCTGCCGCACCACGGAACAGCACGCCATGAGGCAGCACAACCGCCATTCGCCCATCGGCATTGAGGGAGGCGAACATGTGCTGTACCCAGGCAAAGTCACCGTTGGTTTTCGGGGCCAGGCCGTGACTGTTGCGGCTGTAGGCGTCCGCCGCCCATTGTTCATGACCCCACTCACTGAGGCTGAACGGTGGATTGGCGATCACACAATCAAAGGTTTCGAGCCGGTCGTAGATCAGAAACTTGGGCTCACGCAGGGTATCTCCACGAACAATCTCAAAGTCTTCCTGGCCGTGGAGGAACAGGTTCATGCGGGCAATGGCTTCAGTAGTTAAGTTCTTTTCCTGACCTTTGAGCTTCAGCAGCCGGGGATCACCCGCATTTTCTCGAACGTGGTGAATGGTCTCCAGCAACATGCCGCCCGTACCGCAAGCCGGGTCATAAACGCTTTCACCCGCTTTGGGGTCAAGAATGTTGACCATCAGCCGCACAATAGTGCGCGGGGTGTAGAACTCACCGGCTTTCTTGTTGGCTTTGTCGGCAAAGCGCTTGATCAGGTATTCGTAGGCGCGACCCATATCGTCGTTACGAACGCTGGCAACCCCGAGATCGACTTTGTTGAAGTGGTTGAGCAGCGTAGCTAGCAGCTCATCCGGCAAGCGCTCTTTATTGGTCCAACTGGCATCGCCGAAGATGCCATGCAACTGGGTGTTGGCTTGCTCTATGCCTAGAAAAGCATCCTTAAGTGCCTTGCCGATATCGTGGGACTTGGCGAAGACGTCATCCCAGTGGCTGCCAACAGGAATCTGGATGCGATGGAAGATTTTCTCCCGCGCCAGCTCCGCGCTTCCGACCTTGGCCAGCACCTCTTCAAACTCTTCGTCATATACATCGCAGATCCGTTTGAAGAATAGGATCGGGAATATGTAGGTTTTGTAGTCGGAGGCGTCAATGGGGCCGGTGATGATGTGTGCGGCGTGCCATAGGTGCGCTTCAAGGTCTTTTAATTTAATCAGGGTCATTTTTACTCGAAAAAATCTTGAGCAGCTGTTCGGGTAGCCTGCTCCGCTGGCAGGCTAGAGATGGGGCAAGTGTACTGGATATCACCGAATCGAAGGTCCGCATGTCGAAACTACGGAGGCCTTAGCGCTGTGAGGGTGGAAGCGCTTCAGCTTAGTCAAGACAACTGGCAGAGATATCGCTGAAAATCTCAACAACCTGCGGAAACCTCTGGCATTCCAAAAGGTATTCCACACAAATCTCTAAAAGAAAATAACCTATCAAAATCAACAATTTAGCAATCCTGTTCAACTTACCCCGGCCCGACAAGGCCCGCCCAGTGCGGGCCTTGTCGCATCTGCAATTCAGCATCCGCATGATGCCTCCAGCCACCGTCCTAGGAAATTTCCCGCAACCCGCGTCGACTTTCATGAACTGGTTCAAGATGCTTCCAAACGCTAGTCTTCGCGCTCCGCTGCAACCCGGCAGATGGTTTACCAAAGGGATTCGCCGGGAGCCTGAAACCATGGAGCCTCGTCATGAAAAAAGACACCCCAAGCCTGCCTGATCAAACACCGTCTCACGAGTCCGAATCGAAAGAACCCGCTGTGCTTGCCCAGCCTCAGGAATACGTGAGAAAGCCGCGTCGCACCCTGCCTTTCAACGAGATTTTCTCCGTGCGCACCGATGTGGATACGGCCACTCTGCTGACCCATGCCTGTGAAACCCTCGCGGCGCTCAACATGATGACGGCGAACATCGCCGATGATTTCACAGGCTCTCAGCGCAGCCGGTTGCTGGCGATCCGGCAGCTGTCGATCATGACCGAAATGCTGGTCAATCGCGCCGTGGAGAACCTGGATCCAGTGAATCTGGTGCCCCGTACGACGGCGCCTGTCGTGCACTGAAAACGACCGTTCGTCGATGACGCAAGTCGTTCATCGACATGAACTTTTCTTCACCCCGGCGGCGGTGATGGCCGTGTACATTGGCCTCGCTCATTCAAGAAACTACGGTTCGCCCGCGCTCCTGCGGGCTTTTTTTCGCCTGCGCTTTGCCTGGCAGGCGATAGACGCAGGTGTCTTGCTCGCCGTGCCGTTCCGATTGCCGGGCCCCTGGGTGGATCCTGATCAACACAAACCCGACAGCCTCGGCCAGACGCCGGCTTCGCGCATTGGCAGAGGACGCCGTCAGGTAAAAGGTGAATTCAGGAAGGTTGTTGAGCAGATGCGTGAGGGCGGCGCGCATGTAGCCCTTGCCCGATTGCTCGGTGTTGGCCCAATAACCCACGACGTAGCGGTTGCGCGAGCGGGGCTTGAGTCCGATGCAACCGATTAGCGCTTGCCCGTCCTCGGTCACGATCAGCCATCGTCGCTCGCCGGTTTCGCTGTTGAATTCTTTTCGAGCCTTCAGCAGAAACTCGAGCGCCTGCTCCGCGTTGGTGTACTCACGCGGCCAAGGCAGAAATTCCGAATGATCGAGGTAACTGGCGCTCAGCGCCTGCTGAAACAACGAGTAAAACGCCGGATCCGCCGGTATCAGTCGCAGCGACCGCTCCCCCGCGTTGAATGCCCATTCCATCATGTCCTCCTTGAACGACGAATCTCATAACCGGATGTGAAGTGAATCAGGGAAATTTATAGGGCTCTGCGTTCGGCGATCCAGTTGTGTTTTCCGTCCGGCCGGACAATTCTGTCAATCATCCCCTGCCTCCGGAGCACCCGATGCCGCTGCTGACCCTGCCCTGTCAACGCCTGACGCTCGCGGTACTCGACCCGGATCAGGCGCCGCTGGAAAGCGCGTTCTACCAGCGCAATCAACGTCACCTCGCGCCGTGGTCACCGATTCGCACCACCGATTACTTTTCCACTGAACAGATCCGCCGACGCCTTGAAATACAGGCCAGTGCCTTCGAAGCCGGGCTGGCGGTGCATATGGCGTTGCTGACCCCGGACGGCGCGCAAATGATCGGGGCCTGCAATTTCAGCGGGATCATCCGCGGTGCGTTTCAGGCGTGTTATCTGGGTTATCACATCGACGAGGCGCATCAGGGCAAGGGTTTGATGCAGGAAGCGCTGGAGGCGGCCATCGCCTATATGTTCGACACCCAGAACCTGCACCGGATCATGGCCAACTACATTCCCGGCAATGAACGCAGTGCCCGGTTGCTGGAGCGCCTCGGGTTCGAGCGTGAAGGCTATGCCAAGGCGTATCTGAACATTGCCGGGCGCTGGCAGGATCATGTGCTGACGGCGCGGGTCAATCCGCGTTTCGAAACGTCGGAGCAACGCTGGTCGCGACCGCTGTCGTGACGTTCACAAATTATTAAGGAATGGCCGCGTAAGCTCGGGTTTCCGCTCACTTCCGGTTGCCTGAACCCATGTCGCGTGCCGCCTCTTCTCTGCTTCTGCTTGCCGCCCTGCTGTTCTTTTTCGCCCTCGGCAGCCATCAACTGCAAGGCTCCACCGAGGCCCGGGTTGCGGGCATTGCGATGGAAATGCACCTGGACAATGACTGGGTGACGCCGCGCCTGTTCGGCGAGCCCTTTCTGGAAAAACCGCCCCTGAGTCTGTGGCTGGATGCCGGCGCCCTGCGGGTTTTCGGTGTCTCGCCCTGGGCGGTGCGACTGGCGTCGGCGGTGGCCGGGTTGCTCAGCGTGATGCTGCTGTACGCCATGTTGCGCCGCTTCGAACGCCCGAAGGCCATCGCCTGGACGGCGGGGATTCTGCTGGCGACCATGGCCAGTTACTGGAGCAACGTGCGCGGCGTCGGCGAGGATGCGTTGCTCGCACTTGGAGTGACCACGGCACTGTTGGCGTTCTTTCAGGCGCAGCGAACATCGACCCCAGGCAATTCGTTGCTGTTTGTAGTCGGGATTGCGATCGCTACGTTGAGCAAAGGCGTGCTCGGCCTGGCGATGCCGGGCGTGGTGATTTTCGCTTTTCTGCTGGCCGACAACCTGATGGGCAAGCGCTTCAAGCTGACGGACTGGCTGCGTCCGGGTTTGCTGACCCTTATCGGCCTGATCCCGCTGATGATCTGGCTCGCCGTGCTCTATCAGCGCGGCGGCGTCCAGGCCGTCAGCGAAGTGTTGTTGACCAACAGCGTCGGACGTTTCAGCGGATCGTTCGTCGAAGCCGGCCACTACGAGCCGTTTTACTACTACCTCGCCAAACTGCCGCAGGCGTTTCTGCCCTGGAACATTCTGGTGTATCTGGGGTTGTGGCATTTTCGCAAGGAGCTGAAGGCCAATCGTTACCTGCTGTTTTTCAGCCTGTGGATAATCGCGCAATTCATCCTGCTGACCCTGGCCTCAAGCAAACGCACGGTGTACCTGATGTCGATGACACCCGCAGCGGCAGTGATCGCGGCGGAATATGCAGGCGTGCTGTTCGAAAGGTTGAAGGATCACAAGAACGGTTTTGTCGGACGAATCGCCCGGCATCGTCAGACAGTGGCGGCGGGGATACTGGCGGTGGTCATCGCCAGCTACCTTGGCGCCGCGCAATGGGCACTGCCGAACGCCGATAAACACCTGTCGTTCCTGCCGCTGACCGAACACATTCAGGCCCTGCAGGCGAGCGGCAATCAGGTCGCGCTGTTTCAAGCCAACGAACGGGTCGGCGGCGCCAGCGTGTTCTACACCCAAAGCGTACTCAAGGGCCTGGACACCGATGCGCAGCTACGGGAGTTTCTCAGTGCATCGCCCTCGCACATCGCCGTGATGTCGGGAGACAGCGAACCCGCCGCCCCGCTGAAAGTCCACAAGACCATGATGGTCGGGCGCCAGGCGTATTACTTCGTGGGCTATTGAAGCCACGACAGCACAAACGAAAAACCCGCCGGTGATGGCGGGTTTTTCATTTCAGCGGCGAGGACTCAGAGAGAAACCTCAGGCTGTGCGCCGAACACCTTCCGCTCTCGCTTGCTCAACACCGGCAACTCCAGACGAGCCCGCTCGTAGAACGCCAGCGCCGTCAGCAAACACGCCAGCCACACGAAGATGCCGGCCCAGAACGTGTGGGACATGTAGTGCCAGCCCTGTAGGACCCGCGTAGTGCCGTAGACAAAACCGAGCAGCAGCGAGCCCCACAGCAACGCGCTGGAGAAACGCCACTGGTAACGACGCGCCACGAAATACAGCGCCAGCATGGTGAAGCCACCGGAAGCATGACCGCCCGGCCAGCAACGCCCTTCACCCGCTTCGTGGAACAGCTGGAAATTGTTGTACCACTCGATGTGCGGCATCTTTCCGCCGTACAGCGTGGTCTCGATCGGGCAGTAGACGCTGGTGTGTGCCTTGAGGAAATGGATCACCCCGGTGCAGACCGCGAAAGCCACCACCACAAACAGAAAATCCCTACGGTGCTCGGCGGCAAAGCGCAGCACCGGGGCGACTTTACTGCGCTCAAGAAACCCGCCCAGGCGCGGATGCTTTTGCGGTTTCAGCAGCGGCCAGACAAACGACAACATGGCGCCGATCAAGGCGATTTCCGCCGTCCAGTTCGGAATGATCCGCGCCCACTTGTGGGTCAGTTTTTCAAAAAAGTGAATCTTGTCGAGCGGAAAGGTGTGGGTCAGTGGATCGAACAGCAGATTGCTGAAGGCGATGTCGATATTGGTCATGTCGAACATCAAAAAAACCACGGCTGCGCAGAGCAGCGGGATGCCGAAGTTGTAAGCGTAAAAGCGTGATTTCATTGGGTGGTCACCGTGCGCCAGTCGGAGGCTTCAATGAAGCCGAGCATCTGTGGGGCCGCCGGGCTGGCGGCGGAAACAAACAGCGACGCGCCGTACCCGAGGGTCGAGGCCGGCACCTTGAGGTCTTTTTCCAGCTGCGCCATGCATTCGCTGTGGGTCACCAGAATCAGGTTGCGCCCCGGGACTTTGTGCGCGAGCGCATCCTGCAACATCCGGCCCTTGCAACTGATCAACCAGTCTTCGCCGGTCGCGGCCTTGTTGAACATGTAGCCGGCGGTCTGCACCGTGCGCACCATCGGGCTGTTGTAGACGTCGGCCTTGTCCAGGCCCAACTGCTCGAACTGCGCGCCGACGCTCACCGCGACACTGCGCGAGCGATCGGTGATGCCATCGTGGCCGCTCAGGCAAGCGGCTTTCGAGTGGTCGCAGCGCTCGACGTGGCGCACCAGCACGATGATGTCGCCTTTGTTCCAGCCCTCCTTGAGCGCCTGCGCCCCGGCCACATTGCCATGGGCAAGGTCAGGCACCGCCGCCGGTGCCAGCAGCCAGAGGGTCAAAGGGATCACCAGCACCGAGGCCGCCAATACCACCCAAGTGTTTCGAAAACGGGCCAGACCGCTCAGATCAATCGAGCGCTTGACGCCGAACAGACTCAGTCGCAATTCCACAAAAAGCCGCCATCACTTGTCATTCGATGCGACGAGGTTAGAGAGCACGGCGTGGGCAGGCAGTGAAACCCATGTGAAAAAAGTCTTGTGAGTGCCTGTTACAAATTCCGTAGGACAAAATCCTTTCAGCTCTCGGATTTGCGGCCGATACAGTCCTGCTTACACCCTTGCTGGCGCAAAAAAACAACAATCTTCCAGCCTGACCGACGATCAAGACGCACAACGTTTTCTGGAGGATTTGTGATGAATAGCTGGTTCGGCAACATCAGCGTGAACCTGAAACTGGGGCTCGGATTCGGCCTCGTCCTGGCCCTGACCTGCATTCTGGCGCTCACTGGCTGGACCAGCCTGGGCGGCCTGATTGACCGCAGCAACTGGATGAGCGACATCACCCAGCTCAACGCTGGCCTGACCAAACTGCGCGTGGTGCGCCTGCAATACATGCTGACCAACGGCGATGAAACCGCCGCGCAGAACGTGCAGACCACCCTCGACGGGTTCGCCGCCCAACAGCAGAAGCTGATCAGCAGCTTCAAGAGCCCGGAAAACGTCAAACTGCTCAAGGAGCAGGCGGCGACCATCGCCGAGTACCAGACGTCCTTGAACAAGATGCGTAACGCCTACCGCACTGGCAACACGGCGCGCGACTCGATGGCCTCCAGTGCCACGACGGCTTACGGCCTGATCGAAGCGCTGAGCAACCGCGTCCAGCAAATGCCGCTGAGCGATGAGCGTTTCGAGCAGTTCCAGGCTGTCACCGCCGCCAAGGAAGCGTTTATCCTGGCGCGCTACGAAGTGCGCGGCTACACCGCCACCGCCAACGCCGAGACCGAGCAGAAAGCCGTCGGCCAACTGGATGCGGCCATCGCCAGCCTCAAGCCACTGAACATGCATTTCGCCAGCACCCAACAGGACGCCCTGCGTCAGCTGGAAACCGCACTGACCAACTACCGCAGCGCCTTGCAGGCCTTCAAGAACGCCAACACCGATGCGGTGCAGGCGCGCAAGGAAATGACCGATCAGGGCAACCTGATCGTATCGCTGAGCGAGCAGCTGTATCAGATCCAGCTGGATCGTCGTGACGCGGAAAGCGCCCAGGCCCGCACACTGCAACTGATCAGCACCCTGCTGGCGTTGCTGGTCGGCATCATCGCTGCCTTCATCATCACCCGTCAGATCACCCGTCCGCTGCAGGAAACCATGGCCGTGGTCGACCGCATCGCCAGCGGCGACCTGAGCCAGAACGTGATCGTCACCCGCCGCGACGAACTCGGCGTGCTGCAACAAGGCATCGCCCGCATGGGCGTGACCCTGCGCGACCTGATCAGCGGCATCCGCGACGGCGTGACCCAGATCGCCAGCGCCGCCGAAGAACTGTCGGCCGTGACCGAACAGACCAGTGCCGGCGTGAACAGCCAGAAGGTCGAGACCGATCAGGTCGCCACCGCCATGCACGAAATGACTGCCACTGTGCAGGAAGTCGCGCGCAATGCCGAAGAAGCCTCGCAAGCCGCAGCCGCCGCTGACGGCGAAGCCCGCGAAGGCGACAAAGTGGTGAACGAAGCCATCGCCCAGATCGAGCGTCTGGCCAGCGAAGTGGTGCGTTCCACCGAAGCCATGAGCGTGCTGCAACAGGAAAGCGACAAGATCGGCAGCGTCATGGACGTGATCAAGGCTGTGGCCGAACAGACCAACCTGCTGGCCCTCAACGCCGCCATCGAAGCCGCCCGTGCCGGTGAGGCCGGTCGCGGTTTTGCCGTGGTCGCCGATGAAGTCCGTGGCCTGGCCCAGCGCACGCAGAAATCCACCGAGGAAATCGAAGGTCTGGTGGCCGGTCTGCAGAACGGCACGCAGCAAGTGGCTGCCGTCATGAACAACAGCCGCGCCCTGACCGACAGCAGCGTCGCCCTGACCCGCAAGGCTGGCGACTCCCTGGAAAACATCACCCGCACGGTGTCGAACATCCAGTCGATGAACCAGCAGATCGCCGCTGCCGCCGAACAGCAAAGCGCCGTGGCCGAAGAAATCAGCCGCAGCATCATCAACGTCCGCGACGTGTCGGAACAGACCGCGGCGGCGAGTGATGAGACCGCCAAGTCCAGCGTTGAACTGGCGCGGTTGGGTGGGCAGTTGCAGCAGATGGTGAGTCATTTCCGCGTGTAAACCCCGCACACGAACGCCGATGTACAAAGAAGGGCAGCTGAAAAGCTGCCCTTCTTTTTTGCCCGGAAATTGCCAACTTCAGGAAGTGGATGACGCGTTCTGAAACGCAATTACACACGCTTGATCAGGGGTGTTTAAGGACACGCCGTGATACGTCCCGAAGCCCACAAAACCTTGCGCCGTTGCCTACGGCTACGCCAGAATCCGCCGGCTTGTGCGCCTTGGGCTGGCTGCGTAATTTGATTGCGTCACTGATTTCCAGTGATCGAACTTAGCGGTTCGGAATGTCCCCCAACGGTTGCACATGTCGAATCCAGTCAGGCGCCAGCCTGCACTTGATGGTGGCTGTGCGCATGGCACCTTCGGGTGCGCCGGGTTTTGGGTGACTTACCGGTCCGCTAACTTGCGCACAGCTGCCACCCTTTCGCTTAGCGGCGAAAAGGTGCGGCCTAACCAGAGGTTAGTCACCCATGTTCAAGGTAACGCCAAACCCACCGCTCACCGAACCCACAACCCTCCCGGATCCAGCATCCCCCTACGAATGCCCCGGCTCGAAACGCTTCAACGAAGCCGCCGAGCGCGCCCTCGATTATCACCTGGGTCCACTCAGCGCCCACATCATGGCCGCGCCCTACAAACCCAACACTCTCTATCAGGCTCATCCCGAAGCCGACACCGAATCCCTGCTGGTCGACGCCAGCGAATCCCTCGGCTCCGCCACCGTCATGCTCAACAATCATGTGGCGCTGGTCGAGGGCAGCCACCGCAAGACCCTGCAAGGCATCGCCCAGATCGTGATGATCGCCGAACTGGCCGTTAACCGTGCGCTGGACAAGGTCGTGCCGACGGATTGATGCGGGAGGTGGCGAGTGCGGTGCACTCGCCGCTTCTTATTGATCGTTCAATGACAAAGCCCGCAGGACGCGGGCTTTGTCACAAAGACTTTAGGCTTGTCTCGCTCAAATTCTCCAAGGGTTGATCACCTCAACCCCCAACGTCGCGCAAGCGTCAGCCATTTACTTTATTCGCGGATTCAAATTACCTTTCAGAGCGCTCATCCGCCCACGGCGGCCTCGATAAAGAGGATTCGGTCATGCAATCGCTCGGCTTCACCTCCGTCCCACCGCTGCTCAAGTACCTGCGCCATGCCGAACATCTGGGCATGGCCATCGAGCCTGCGTTGGCGGCGGCCGGGTTGCAGGCGCAGCAGTTGAGCGACAACAGCCTGCGCTTGCCGGGTGAAACCCATGAGCGGTTGCTCGATTACTTTTGCGAACACTCGGGCGATCCGCTGTTCGGCCTCAACGCGGCGAATTTCGTCCTGCCCAACTCGTGGAGCGTGCTGGGTTACATCACCATGAATTGCGCGACATTGGGCGATGCCATGAGCCGCATCATGCCGTTCGAAAAACTGGTGGGCGACATGGGCGTCAGCCGCGCCGAGGTGCACGACAGCCACGTACACCTGATCTGGAGCTGTCGCTTTGAGCGGCCGCGGATTCGCCGGCATCTGGTGGAAAACGTGCTCGGCTCCTGGCTGCAATACGCGCGCTGGATCGCCGATACCCGACTGTCGCCGGCCGCGGTGTGGCTGGAACACTCACTCCCGGCGGGCACGACGCTGACGCAGTACGAACAGTTTTTTGAATGCCCGGTGCTGTTCGATCAGGCGTATTCCGCACTGATCGTGCCGCTACCGTATTTGCAGTTGCCGTTGCGCCAGGCCGATGCGCATTTGCTGCGCACCCTGGAAGAGCACGCGCAGAGTTTGATGGCGACACTGGAGGATGCGTCGCTGGAGCAGCGGGTCAAAAGCATTCTGCGCCAGTTGCTCAAGGAAGGCCTGCCGCGCAAGGAACAAGTGGCCGAACATCTCGCCGTGTCGGTGCGCACACTGCAGCGCCAGTTGCATCAGGCCGGCACGTCGTATCAGCAGATTCTCGATGAACTGCGCCAGGAACTGGCCGAGCATTACCTGCTCAACAGCACCCTGCCGATTCAGGACATCGCCCAGTATCTGGGCTTCAGCGAATCACGCTCCTTTCACCGCGCCTTCAAGAGCCGACGCGGCATGCCGCCCGGTGAGTTTCGGCAGGCTCACCGGGTCTCGAACGACGGCTAGAGGCTGATCGCGTTGGTGAACACCAGACGATTGCCGAACGGATCGGCGATGGTCATGTCCTGGCTGCCCCACGGCATGGCCTGAATCTGTGGATGCGAAAACTTGTATTCCTTGGCCAGCAACTGCTGCTGAAACGCCTCCAGTTCATCGGTCTCGATCCGCAGAGCCGAACCCGGTGTGGCATCGCCGTGGTGTTCGGACAGATGCAGCACACACTCGCCACGCGACACTTGCAGGTACAACGGGAAACCGGGTTCGAAACGGTGCTGCCAGTCGATCTTGAATCCGAGGAAGTCGACGTAGAACTCCACGGCTTTGGCTTCATCGAAAATCCGCAGGATCGGGGTGGTTTTGCCGAAGCTCATGGGTTGCTCCCTGACTGATTGGCCCCAGAGTGTAGCCGGGGTGGATGTCAGCAATTCGGCTTGGTGATGGCTTTCTTTAATTGCAATGTGCCATCACCGTGACGCAGTCAGCAAAATTCAACGAAAGCCGTCGCGCAGATCGCCCTGGCGCGCCAGGAACCGCCCTGCTGTTTGCCCGTTGGCCTGGCCGTCGCGATAACTCAACACGCCATTGATCCACACGCCATCAATGCCTTGGGCGGCACGTTGCGGGTCGTTGAAATCCGCCACGTCACGCACGGTCGCCGGGTCGAACAACACCAGATCCGCCCAGTGTCCTTCACGAATCTCGCCCCTTTCCTTCAAGCCAAAACGCGCGGCCGACAGACCGGTCATCTTGTGCACGGCGGTGTGCAGCGGAAACAGGTCGACATCACGACTGAAATGTCCGAGCACCCGTGGGAAAGCACCCCACAGACGCGGGTGCGGGAACGGGTCTTCCGGCAGGCCATCGGAGCCAACCATCGACAGCGGATGGGCGAGGATCCGGCGCACGTCGTTCTCGTCCATGCCGTAATACACCGCGCCCGCCGGTTGCAGGCGTCTGGCGGCGTCGAGCAATGACAGGTTCCATTCGGCGGCGATGTCCATCAGGTCGCGACCGCCCATTTCCGGATGCGGCGTCGACCAGGTGATGGTGATGCGGTGGGCGTCAGTGACCTGCTTCAGATCCAGGGTCGAAGAACTCGCCGCATACGGGTAGCAATCGCAGCCGACCGGGTGGGTTTTCGCCGCCTCCTCCAGCGAGGCGAGCAACTGCGGACTGCGCCCCCAGTTACCGGCGCCGGCACATTTGAGGTGGGAAATGATCACTGGCGATCGGGCGTGGCGGCCGATGCGGAAGGCCTCGTCCATTGCTTCCAGCACCGGTTCGAATTCACTGCGCAGGTGGGTGGTGTACACCGCGCCAAATGCATTCAACTCTTCGGTCAATTGCATGACTTCATCGGTGGATGCCGAGAACGCGCTCGCATACGCCAGCCCTGTGGATAAACCAAGGGCGCCCGCCTCCAGGCTTTCACGCAACTGCTCGCGCATGGTGGTGATTTCAGCGTCGGTGGCGGTGCGAAACAGATCATCAAGATGATTGCTGCGCAGCGCCGTATGCCCGACCAGCGCCGCCACGTTCAACGTGGTGTTGGCCGCTTCGACCGCCGCCCGATAATCGCTGAAACGCGGATAGACGAACGCTGCCGCCGAGCCGAGCAGGTTCATCGGATCCGGCGGATCGCCGCGCAAGCTGACCGGCGCCGCACTGATCCCGCAGTTGCCGACAATCACCGTGGTCACGCCCTGGCTGAGCTTGGGCAGCATCTGCGGCTGGCGGATCACCACGGTGTCGTCGTGGGTGTGCACGTCGATGAAACCCGGCGCCAGCACACGGCCAGCGGCGTCGATTTCATCGGTGGCGCGGGCATCGCGCAAGTCGCCGATCTGCGCGATGCGGCCATCGAGGATCGCCACGTCGGCGGCGTAACCGGGGCTGTTGCTGCCGTCGATGACCAGCGCGTTGCGAATCAGAGTGTCGTACAGCATGTCAGTCTCCCAGCGGCAGGTGATCGTCGCCGCCACGGTATTCGTCGAGGGCGAGTTTGATCCGCCGCAGACGTTCTTGATTGTCTTCAGGATTGGCCAGCGCAAGCTCGGTGGCCAGCACGTCGATGGCCAGCAGCATGCCGTAGCGCGCCGCCGTCGGTTTGTAGATGAACGAGGTCTCGGCGCCTTGCAGCGGCAGGACGATGTCGGCCAGTTCCGCCAGCGGCGAGTCGGCGCGGGTGATGGCGAGAATCCGTGCGCCGTAGTTGCGCGCCAGCGCTACGGTCTCCAGCAACTCCGGGGTGATGCCGGTCAGCGAACAGACGATCACCACCTGCTCGGCGCTGAGGCTGGCGGCGGTGACGCGCATCATCACCGCATCGTGGCACACCGCAATCGGGTAGCCGAGGCGTACCAGTCGCACCTGCAACTCATCGCTGCACAGGGTCGAGCAACCGCCGATGCCAAAGGCGTGGATCATCCGCGCCTGGCCCAGCAGTTTCACCGCATCGGCGAAGCGCGATTCGTCGAACGCCGCCAGATGCTGGCGCAGTGTGGTTTCAATATCGCCGACGATCTGCCCGTAAAACGCCGACTGTTCGGGCGTGCCCGCCGGGTCGAGAAAACGGCTGCCGACGCCGCTGGCCTGGGCCAGTTGCAGTCGCAGATCGCGCAGGTCGCGACAACCGACGGTGCGGGCGAAGCGCGACAGCGTGGCGGTGCTGACTTCGGCCCGCTGCGCCAGCTCTTCGAGGCTGGCGGAAGCGGCAAATCCTACGTCGTCGAGCATCAGACGGGCGATGCGTCCTTCACCGGCGCTGAAGGAATCCTGACGGGCGCGGATCTGATAAAGGATGTCCATGGCGGATAACTCCGACTACAGCAGGTAAGAAAGACCGACGGTCAGGGCGAAAGCGACAACCGAGATCAGGGTTTCCAGCACCGTCCAGGTCTTGAACGTCTGGGCCACGGTCATGTTGAAGTATTCCTTGATCAACCAGAAGCCGCCGTCGTTGACGTGGGAAAAGATAACCGAGCCCGCGCCGGTCGCCAGCACCAGCAGTTCCGGGTGTGGATAACCCAGACCGATGGCCACGGGCGCGACCACGCCGGAAGCCGTGGTCATCGCGACCGTGGCCGAACCGGTGGCGATGCGCATCAACGCGGCGAACAGCCAGCCCATGATCAGCGGCGACAGGTGAAATTCGTGGGCCAGACCGACGATCTGATCGGTGACGCCGGCGTCCACCAGAATCCGGTTCAGACCGCCACCAGCGCCCACCAACAAGGTGATGCTGGCGGTCGGCGCCAGGCATTCGTTGGTGAACTTGAGGATCGATTCGCGGTTGAAACCCTGCGCAATGCCGAGCGTCCAGAAACTCAACAGCGTCGCCAGCAACAGCGCGATCACCGAATTGCCGATGAACAACAGGAACTGATTGAAAGCGCTGCCCGGCGTGGAAATCAGGTTGGCCCAGCCGCCGATCAGCATCAGCACCACCGGCAACAGAATGGTGGCCATGGTGATGCCGAAACCCGGCAGGCTGTCGCGGGGTTCGCGTTCGAGGAATTGTTTTTCCAGCGGGTTATCCGCCGGCAACTGAATGCGCGGCACGATGAATTTGGCGTACAGGGGGCCGGCAATGATCGCCGTCGGAATGCCGATGGCAATTGCGTACAGCAAGGTCTGCCCGACCGACGCCTGATAGGCCTGCACCGCCAGCATCGCCGCCGGGTGCGGCGGCACCAGCGCATGCACCACCGACAGCCCGGCGACCATCGGCAGACCGACCATCAGAATCGACACGCCCACCCGCCGCGCCACGGTAAAGGCAATCGGCACCAGCAACACGAAACCGACTTCGAAAAACAGCGGCAGCCCCACCAGAAATGCAATGCACACCATCGCCCAGTGCGCGTTCTTCTCGCCAAAGCGCTCGATCAGCGTGCGCGCCATCTGCTCGGCGCCACCGGACTCGGCCATCATCTTGCCGAGCATCGTCCCCAGCGCCACCACCAGCGCAATGTGCCCCAGCGTCTTGCCCACCCCGGCCTCGTAAGCCCCCACCACCCCGGACGGCGGCATCCCCGCCACCAGCGCGAGGCCAATGGAAATCAGGGTGATGACAATGAACGGATTGAGCCGGTAACGGGCGATCAGAACGATCAGGTTGATGATGGCAACGGCGGCGTACACCAGCAGCCAATAGCCGAAGGACGGTGTCATGCGGTACTCCTCGAAAGGGTCACGTTCGAATGGGTTGTGAAACTCATAAATCATTTCGAGATCGAGTTTTCAAACCAAGTGAAAGTAATTTTCGTGGAGGGACAAGGGTTGTCGTTTTTTGATATGTCTTGTCGCGAATAATGAAAATCGCGGGGTAGGATTTTCATGACCCGGCTGAAGGTTTCGCCCAGACCACAAGGTTTTCAACATCAGTCCAGGCGCTATACTCGGCAGACGCTTTCTATAGAGTTCCTGCCATGACTGCTCCGCGCCGCCGCCCCAAAAAGCTCACTGCCGAAGCGTTGATACGCGCGATTGCCAGTTCGACAGCCATCGAAACGGGTCAGAGCGTTGAATCGATTGAACGCAAGCTGAAGCTCAAGGACAGCAAGTTTCTGCATCTTTCTCTGGCCGAATAGAGTCGTCATTCAGTTTCTGAAAAAGTGGCGAATTCACTCAATCTCGGCGCCAAGACAAATCCAAAAACACAAACGGCTGCCCAAAGGCAGCCGTTCACAGGTTAGTCGCAAAGCCCTCTCGGGTTTAATCAACCCTCACACCATTTCGTTACGAATCCATTCAACCACCGACGTGCGCTTCGGCGCCCAGCCCAGCAGTTCGCGGGCGTGTTTGCCGCGTACGCGGCTGTTGGAGCCGAGGCCGTAGTTGGCCATCTCGTAGCCCCACTCGGCTTCGGCATCTTTCAGTGGCCAGTCTTGTGGCTGGCCCAGATTCAGCGCTTCGGCCATGGCGGTGGTCATGTCGATGAACGACGCTTCGCCGCTTTCGACGAAGTAGAAGGTGCCCGGGACGTTTTTGGTCAGGGCCAGCAGGTACAGCGCCACGACATCTTCGATGTGCACGTTGGACCAGATGTTCTGACCGGTGCCGACGTGACGAACCACGCCGCTTTTACGTGCCTGTTTCAGCAGGCGCGGCAGTTGCACGCTGTCGCGATTGACGCCCAGGCTGTGGCCGTAAATCAGGGTGTTGCAGATGACGGCCGAGTTCACGCCGTCCTGCGCTGCGGCGAGGATCAGATTGTCGATGGCCACCCGTGCGGCCTTGTCGACGGTCGGCTCCGGCAGGTTGTCTTCGAAGTAGATGACATCGCTGGATTTGCCGCCGGACGCATCGCCGACGATGCTCGAACCGCTGGTGTGCAGGAACACTTTGTTCGAGCCGCGCAGGGCATCGAGCAGGGCTTCGACCGCACCGCGATGGTCGCTGCTGGCGGCGTTGATCACGGCGTCGGCGGCGCGAGCCTGTTCGGCCAGCAGTGTCTTGTCGTCGAGGGTGCCGATTACCGGGGTGATGCCCAGCGCTTTCAGCTCATTGGCCTGTTCGGCGCTGCGCACCAGACCGATGACGGTGTGGCCGGCCTGGACCAGACCGGTGGCGATGGAGCCGCCGATAAAACCGGCAGCGCCGGTGACGAATACGTTCATGGAGAAACTCCCTGCGTGAGTAAGTGATGGAGCGAGTATCGACCGGCGAGTTCTGTGGAAAAACCCGCCCACAACCAAATCACTGTTGCGCAGGGATCACGAATCAGCCCTTGAAATCAGCGCTGGCGTAAGCCGCCAGTTTGCTCTGGATGAAGTCCAGGAAGCACTGGATGCGCAGCGCCAGCTGCGAGTTGCGGTAGTACACCGCGTTGATCGGCTGGCGATAACCGCTGTTGAATTCCGCCAGCAACACCTTGAGGCGCCCTGCGCGAATGTCGTCGATGGTCATGAAGTGCGAGAGGCAGGCGATGCCCTGTCCCTCCAGCGCCAGATGGCGAACCGTCTCGCCGCTGGAGGCGCTGATCGCCGGAGTGATCGGCCAACGGTCGCCGTGCACGTAACGCAGAGGCCACTGGTTGAGGCCTTCGTTTTGGGTGAAGCCAAGCAAGGTGTGCTCGCTCAGATCGGCCACTTCGCGCGGCGCACCGTGTTTTTCCACATACGCTGGACTGGCGACGATCAGCAGCGGACTGCAACCCAGCGAGCGGGCATGCAACGTCGAATCGGCGAGGGTGCCGATGCGGATAGCAACGTCGGTGCTTTGTTCCAGCAGGTCAATGATCAGGTCATTGCTGTTGAGTTCGAGCTGGATGTCCGGGTACAGCCGGCGGAATTCGTCGATGTACGGCACGACGGCGTGGAGCATGAACGGCGACGCGGCGTTGATCCGCAGTCGCCCTGATGGCGTCTGCTGGCGCGAAGACAGGCGCTCTTCGAGCTGGTCCATCTGGTCGAGGATCAGCTTGGCCTGTTCGAAGAAGTACTTGCCCTCCTCGGTCAGGTCCATGCGCCGAGTGGTGCGGTTGATCAGCGTGGTGTCGAGCTTGGCTTCCAGTCGCGACAGCGTGCGGCTGACCGCCGACGGCGTCTGTCCGACCTGCTCGGCGGCGGCGGAAATCGAACCGCATTCGATCACGCAGACGAAAATCTGCAACTCATCGGATCTGGCTTTCACGGGTGTCCTCGAATCGAAAGGCCTGCTGCGCAAGCTCAGGCCTTCGATAGTAGCCGAGCGTCAGGCCTTGAGGCCAAACACCTCGGTCAGATGCTGCTCGTAACGCGCCACATCAGCTTCGATGTTCGGGCGTTTCATCACGTCCACACAAAGGAACGTCGGCAGGCCGGTCATGCCGAGGAACTGGTTGGCCTTGTGGAACGGGAAGTACACGGCGTCCACGCCTTTGGCTTCGAAGAAGTCGGTCGGGTCATCGAACGCCTGCTGCGGTGCGTTCCAGGTCAGCGACAGCATGTATTGCTTGCCGTGGATCAGACCGCCGCTGCCGTACTTCTGCGAGGAATCGGAACGGGTACGGCCGTCGCTGGCGTAGAGGCTGCCGTGGCCTTCGGTGAAGACTTCGTCGATGTACTTTTTCACGGTCCACGGTGCGCCCATCCACCAGCCCGGCATCTGATAAATGATCACGTCGGCCCAGAGGAATTTGGCGACTTCTTCGGCGATGTCGTAACCCTCGTCGATGAAGGTGGTCTTGACGTCGAGACCGCCACGATCCAGCACGCTCAACGCCGATTCGTGCAGGGTGGTGTTGTAGCGACCGTCGGAGTGGGCGAATTTTTTACCGCCATTGAGCAACAGCACTTTTTTCATGGGAGAGCCTCGATCGGATTCCGATGCGCAGCGCAGAGCGCTGGATGGAGAAGGGGAAAAATGCAATGGCGGCAGATTAGCGATCCGTCTCGCGCGGAATAAGCACCGATGGCGCAAAAATCATTTGAGTAAAACGCACGAATCGATTGCCGATTGTTGCCGTAGGATTGGCCGCCATCTGAATCTGAGGAGTTTTTTGCGATGAGCGAACGCCAGGGTTTCATCCTGCACGCCAAGACCCGCCCGGAAAAAGCCGAGGCTTTCGAAGCGTTTTTCCGCGCCTACGTCGAGCCGAGCCGCGCCGAATCCGGCTGCATCGAGTACCACATGCTGCGCGACAAGGAAGACCCGACCCTGTTCATCTTCTACGAGATCTGGGAAAGCCAGGCGCATCTGGACGTGCACTCGAACCTGCCGCACATGCAGCAGTTCCTGGCCCAGCGCATGGAATACCTGGAGCGGGATTTCGATATCCGCCCGATTGAAATGCTCAGCGATTCGTCCGCTAACCGCTGATCAGCAGATGGGCGCCGAGCGCGCCCAGACCGATGAAAAACACCCGCCTGAACAGCACGGCGCTGATGCGCTGGCGCAGCCATTGGCCGAGCCACATGCCGAGGACAGCGGGGATCAGCGCCAGCAGCGAAGCACTCAGTTCCGCGCCGCCGAGCGACCCGCGCCAGAGCAATCCGCCGGCCAGCGCCAGGGTCGACACGGTGAAGGACAGCCCCAGCGCCTGCACCAGTTCATCGCGGCTCAAGCCCAGGGCCTGCATGTACGGGACGGCGGGAATCACGAACACCCCCGTCGCCGAAGTGATGACGCCGGTGATCACGCCACACAGCGGCCCCAGCCATGGTTCATGGCGGCGACTGACACTCAGCGTCGGCAGGAACAATCCGCTCAACGCATAGAGCAACAGCGCCGCGCCAAGTCCGCGCACCACCCAATGCCCGCCTGCCATGCCGATCCACAAGGTGCCGATGGCCGTGCCGAGGAAGATCGCCAGCAGCATCGGCCACAAGCGTTTCACCAGCCCCTGCAAATGCCCGCCGAACGCCAGTTGCCAGACGTTGGTGAGGGTCGCCGGAATGATCAGCAACGCCGCAGCCTGCGACGGTGCCATAGCCAGACCGAGCAGCCCCATGGCGACGGTAGGCAGGCCGAGGCCGATCACGCCCTTGATCATGCCGGCGACGACGAAGGTCACCATCACCAGCAATGACAGGGTCAGACCGAGGTTTTGATAGAAATCGGCGAGTGCATTCATGGCCATACTGTGCGCCTGCGAGGATCAACTGAAAATCTGTCATACACTGAGGCAGCCTCTTTCAACACAAGAGGCTTGTAGATTTTTTGCGGCCACTGGCCTCTTCGTCGGGACCGACACCACTGATATTGAGGCTGCCCCATGCACTTCGACCTCACCGACCTGCGCCTCTATTTGCACATCCTCGACAGCGGCAACATCACCGCCGGCGCCGCTCGCAGTCATCTGTCGCTGGCGGCGGCGAGCGCGCGTATCAGGGCAATGGAAGCTTCATTGGGTACCGAATTCCTCGAGCGCGGGCGCCGTGGTGTCACGCCGACGCCGGCCGGCAAAGCCCTGGCGCAACATGCGCGGGTGATGCTGCAACAGGCTGAACGTCTGCAACAGGATCTGGCCGAATATGCCCGCGGCGTCAGAGGCCAGGTGCGTCTGCTGTGTAACACCACGGCGCTCAGCGAATACCTGCCGGAGGTGCTGGCGGATTTCCTGCGTGAACATCCCAATCTCGACATCGATTTGCAGGAACTGCCCAGCGCTCGCATCACCCATGCCTTGCGTCAGGGCGCGGCGGATCTGGGCATTGTGTCCGACGCGATCGACACCACCGACTTGCAGACCCTAGCCTTTCGCGATGATCCGCTGGTGCTGATTCTGCCTTTGGAACATCCACTGTCTGACGCAACTGAAGTCAGTTTCAGCGACGCTCTGCGCCATGACTTTGTCGGGCTGCAGGCCGACAGCGCTTTGGCGATTTACCTGGAAGAGCAGGCGCTGCACAGCGGCTCGCGGATGCAGATCCGCATCCGTGCCGATGGCTTCAACGGCGTGATGCGCATGGTGGCCCGAGGTGCCGGCCTGGGCATCGTGCCGCTGGCGGCGGTTCAGCGCGCTGCGCCGCAAGCCTTCAAGACCCTGCCAATGAATGAAGGCTGGGCCAGGCGCAAACTGTTGCTGTGCGCCCGCGACTTCGCCGCGTTGCCGCCCTATGCCACAGCCTTGTTGCAAGCCTTGGCACTCCCGTAAACATGTTTTTTTCTTCGGCAAAATAAGCACAAGGAATAGCTTGCAAGGTACGTATACATACGTACTATATCGCCAGAGCGAACGTGTTGCCCGATACCCGTTTTCGCACAACGACAACGGACAAGGAAGAACGGATCGGCTCCATTAAACCTACATGGAATGAGGTGACGCGATGGTTGATTCAACGGAGTTTCGTAATGCAATGGCGATGCTGGGGAGTGCCGTCACCATCGTCACGACCGATGGCCCTGCGGGGCGTTTCGGCTTTACCGCCTCGGCGGTGTGCAGCGTGACGGATTCACCGCCGACGCTGCTGGTGTGCGTCAATCGCTCGTCGTCCAATCACGAGCATTTCAAGACCAATGGCGTGCTGTGCGTGAACGTGCTGACTGGCGACCACCAGTCGACCTCCGGCGCATTCGCCAATCGGCAGTTGAGCATGCAGGAGCGTTTTTCCAGCGTGAACTGCCAGACCCTCAAGACCGGTTCGCCGGTGATCGAGGAGGCGCTGGTCAGCCTCGATTGCCGAGTCAGCAAGGTCGACGAGGTCGGCACCCACAGCATCTTCTACTGTGAAATTCTCGAGCTGCAGCAACACAGCGAGGCCACGGAAGGCCTGGTCTATTTCAACCGCAGTTACTACCGTCTGAACGACGAACTGCGCCTGGCACCCGAGCAGTGATCCAGACACCCGCCGGCCTCGGCTGAAGCCGGCCGGCGGGTCATGACAGGGATGTAACCATGCTATTCAATGAAGATAACTTCGCGGATATCGACCTGAACCTGATCATCATTTTCCTGGTGCTGTTCCGCGAACGCAGCGTGTCCCGCACGGCCGAACGTCTGCACGTCAAACAACCCGCCATCAGCGGATCGCTGGCACGGCTGCGCAAGCGCTTCGATGATCCGTTGTTTCTGCGCTCGTCGAGAACCATGCGCCCGACCTCGAAAGCCGAGCAACTGGCGCAAGCGCTGACGCCGGCCATCAAGCAAATCGAAGCGGTGATCCGGCTCTGAAAAACCGGCGAAAAAAAACCTGCGGGGGTTCGCTTCCGCAGGTTTCATTTCATCAGGCCGACTTGAGCGCCTGAGCGTACTCGACCCGAGCCCAGAACGCCGGCAGGAAGCACTCGCTGACCAGCAGCGCCGAACCATTGCGGGTGAAACGCGAACGCCGGGCCAACAGACGTTCGGCTTGCGGCGCGTAGCGATAGGACAGCGCGGCCAACGGCGCACCGGGCGGCAGCAAGGCACATTGGAAGGGTTCGCGCAGGGTCTGCTCCGAGGTGTAGAGAATCTCGGCCAGCGGTCGACGGCCGTAGCCGTTCAGCTCCGCCCAGTCGCCATTCAGCGCCGGCACGCTGGTCAGGCTGCGCGCCGTGACACATGCCTCGCCATCGAGCTTCATCACCACTTCGCGCACCCAGCCAATGGTGTTTGGCGGCACGTTCAGCGCTTGCGCTTCTTCAGGGTCGAGCGGGCCATGGGACTGCTCGACGACTTCGATTGAATAATCGCCCATGGCTTTCAGACGTGGGGTCAGTGCCCCGGGCAAAAACAGCCAGTGATGCTCGGAGCCGGTCAATTCCGACAGCGGTCGCGATGACCAGTAATGACTTGTATCCATACCCGCTCACACCTTCCTGGTGATGGTGAATTGTTGGTTGCCGTGGAAGGCCAACCCTTCACCGGCGGTGTCTGTCACTCGGCTCCGACTTCTTCGGTCACTTCGTGTTTGCTGATGACGCTGATGGTCTGTTCATCGGTCTTGACTGCCGACAGCAGCGAGTCGAGCAGGCCCGGAAAACGCACGTCCATGTCTTCACGACGCAGGGACAGCAGGTTTTCCCGACCGTAAGGGCGCTGCCAAATCAGACCGCTGTCACGCAGAACCCGCCAGTGGTGGGTCATGGTCGACTTCGATGCACCCTTGAGGATCCGGCCGCACGGATGTTCCTGGCCATCGGCCAATACTTTCAACACGGTCAGGCGCAGCGGGCTTCCCAATGCGGACAGCACATTTTCCAGAAGGATCTGATCCTGATTGGGATGATTCGGGACGTTCATAGGTAGGTACCCTTGATGATATAGGCGGGAAAAATCCGTCTTGTATTCGTCTATACGAGAACAGTAAGACTATACACAAGATGTTTTTTCCCCGCGACAGCCGCCCCGGAGGCGGCGTCCCGCAAAACAACTACAAATCGCTGCTCTGCGCGGTCTCCAGCGCAGGCGCCTGGAACCCGCCGCCCAGCGCTGCCATCAACGAAACCGAGCTGTCGATGTGCTTGCTGTTGAGGAAGGCCAGGCGCATTTCGTCCTGAATCAATTGTTGCTCGATGTTAAGCGCATCGAGGAACGTGTCCTCCCCGGCCTTGTAGCGCGACTGCGACAGATCGTAGGACGACTGGGCAATCGCACAGGCATCGCGCTGCACGACGATCTGCTGCTCGAACGAACGCAACTGCGTCACCGAAATCGCCACCTCGTGCAGGGCCGAATTCAGCACCCGGTTGTACTGTGCGATGGAGCTGTCGAGTTCGGCATTGCCGGCCTTCAGATCCGAGCGCAGACGCCCGGCATCGAAGATCGGCAGCGACACCGTCGGCGCCACGTTCCAGAACTTGCTGACCCCGGCGAACAGCGCATCACCGGTCAATGCATGGGACCCCGCCGCCGCCACCAGATTGATGTTCGGGTAGAACGTGGTCTTCACCGCCTCGACGTTTTTAGTCTCGGCCTCCACGCGCCAACGTGCGGCGACGATGTCCGGACGGCGGCCCAATAGTTGAGCCGGCAACTGCGCCGGCAATGCCACCACGCTCGCTTGCAGATTCGATGGGCGCTCGAGCGTGTGCGCACGATCGACGCCCTTGCCGATCAGCGCCGACAACTGCAGGCGGGCGATTTCGATGTCTTCGTTGGCGCCGATCAGCGTCGATTCCGAACGCGCCTTGAGGCTCTGCACCTGCTTGAGTTGCGACAGATTGTCGAGGCCCGAGCCGTAACGTGAATCCGTCAGGTCCACCAGTTTGCTCAAGCGTTCCAGATCCCGTTGATTGAGCTCCGAGACCTGCCACGCATACGCCAACTGGTTGTAAGCCTTGACCACGTTGACCGCCAGAATCAGCCGCGACGATTGCAGATCGACTTCCGCCGCTCTCGCGCTGTTCAGCGCCGATTCCCAGGCGGCACGCTGGCCGCCCCAGAGGTCGAAGGTGTAGCTGAAATTCACCGCCAGATTGCGTGCGGTGAAGTACTTGTGTCCCTCGCCGCTGTAGTCCTCGAAGCGCGACAGCCGACCGCGAGTGACACCCGCCGATGCGTCCATTTCCGGATAGCGCTCGGCGTCGCGCAGGTCGAGAAATGCGTTGGCCTTCGCGACCCGGGCAGCGACTTCCTGCAAGTCCGGGTTGCTGGCGTAAGCCTCTTCGATCAGAGCACCCAGACGTGGGTCGCCCAGCGATGTCCACCAGTCCGCACGCGGCCATTGAGCCGGCGGCAGTTTGTCTTTCAGGCTGTCGGACGGCGCATCGCCGACCGCCAGCAATTTGCCCTGATGATCGATCCCGGCGTAGTTCACACAACCGGCCGCCAACAGGATGGACGCCGCCAGCGGCGCCAGCATCAAACGTGTAATCGAATGCATGTCACGTCCTCACAGGATGGGTTGCGGCACGCCGGCCGGCTCGGCTTCGGGTGCGTGGCTCGGTTGCTTGATCGAACTGAGCAGCGTGTACACCGACGGCAGAATGAACAGGGTGAACAAGGTGCCGATCAGCATCCCCACCACAATCACCAGGCCCAGGCCGAAGCGGCTGTTGGCGCCGGCACCGCTGGCGAACAACAGCGGCGCGAGGCCGACCACCATTGCCGCAGTGGTCATCAGGATCGGCCGCAGACGCACCTGCGCGGCGTGCTGGATCGCTTGCACGCGGTCCATGCCTTGCTGGCGCTGCAACTCGTTGGCGAACGCGACCATCAGGATCCCGTGCTTACTGATCAGACCGATCAGCGTGATCAGGCCGATCTGGGTGTAGATGTTCATCGACGTCATGCCCAGCGCCAGCGGCACCAGGGCCCCGCAGATCGACAACGGCACGCTGATCAGGATGATGAACGGGTCGCGGAAGCTCTCGTATTGCACGCTCAGCACCAGATAGATGATCACCAGGGCCAGGCCGAAGGTGAACGCCAGGCTGTTGCCTTCCTGCACGTATTGGCGGGCGTCGGACTGCCAGTCGAAACTGAAGCCGGCGGGGAAACCTTCCGATTGTTTTTGCAGGAAGCCCACTGCATCACCCAACGTCACGCCCGGCGCCGGGATGGCCTGGAACGTGGCGGAGTTCTGCTGGTTGAACTGGGTCAGGCGATTCGGCTCGACCTTGACGCTGAGAGTGGCCAGTGTCGACAGCGGCACCGGATTGCCCTTCTGGTCCTTCACGTAATACAGCTTCAGGGTTTCCGGAGTCAGGCGATCCGCCGACACCGACTGCGGGATCACGTCGTAGGAGCGACCATGGAACGAGAACCGGTTGACGTACTTCTCACCGATCAGGCTGTTCAGCGTTTCGCCGATGTCCTGCATGCGGATGCCCAGGGCGTTGGCCTTGGCCCGGTCGACCTGGATTTCCACCACCGGGTTGTTGAAGTCCAGATCACTGTCGACCACCGCGAACAGACCGCTGGCCTGCGCGGCTTGCTTGAGCTGATCCATCACGTTGTACAGCGCCAGGTATTCCTGATCGCTGCGGATCACCATCTGCACCGGCAGGCCACCGGTGGAGCCCGGCAGCGGCGGCATCTGGAACACGAAAATGCTCGTGCCTTCGATCTGGTTCACCCGCGCCTGCAAGTCAGGCTGGATGGTGTTGGCATCGCGACCGCGTTTTTCCCAGTCCACCAGGTTGATCCCGCCGACGCTGTTGGACAGACCGTCGGAACCGTTCGCCACCCAGTTGCTGTAACCCTCGGGGATTTCGTTGAAGGTCTTGTACAACTCGTGGGCGTAGGCCTCGAGGTAATTCAGGTTGGCGTGCTGCGGCGCCTTGATTGCGGTCAGCAGGATGTTCTGGTCTTCCAGCGGCGCCAGTTCGGTCTGCGCCGAGCGATAGAGGAACGGCAGGCTGAAGAAGATCACCAGCGCCACGCTCAGGCTGATCCAGCGCCGGGCCAGCGAACCGCCGAGCAGCGCGCCATAACGACGGGACAGGTACTGGAAGAATCGATCTGCCTTGACCGCCATGAAACCTTCGCTGGTTTTCGCGTCCAGCAGACGGGTACTCATGATCGGCGACAGGGTCAGCGCGACGATGCCGGAAATCACCACGGCGCCGGCCAGGGTCAGCGCGAACTCCTTGAACAGCGTGCCGGTGAGGCCGCCCATCAAGCCAATTGGCGCGTACACCGCCGCCAGGGTGAAGGTCATCGCCACCACCGGCCCCGCCACTTCACGGGCGCCGATCAGCGCAGCGTCGAACGGCGTCTTGCCCTCTTCGATGTGACGGTGGACGTTTTCCACCACGACGATGGCGTCGTCCACCACCAACCCGATGGCCAAAACCATCGCCAGCAAGGTCAGCAGATTGAGGCTGAAGCCGAACATCTGCATCAGCATCGCTGCGCCGAGCATCGACAGCGGAATCGTCACCAGCGGAATCAGCACGGTGCGGAACGTACCGAGGCACAGGTAGATCACCAGCACCACGATCACCAGCGCTTCGAGCAGGGTGTAGCTCACCTCGTCGATCGACGACTGAATGAAGTGCGCCACTTCGAACGGGATCTGCACGGTCACGCCCGGTGGCAGGGTTTCCTGGATCTGCGGCAGCAATTCGCGCACGCGTTTGACGATGACCAGCGGGTTGCCGGTCGGTGCGGCGTCCAGGCCAAGGAACAGCGCCGGTACGTCGCTCATCGCGCCGCTGGTGTCGGTGGAGGCTGCGTTCAACTCCACGGTGCCGACGTCACGCACACGGATGATGTGGCCGTTGTCGTTGCGCAGCACCATGTCGCGGAAATCTTCGACGCTGTTCAGGTCAGTGTTGACCCGCAGGTTGCTGACCACGTACAGGCCTTTGACCTGACCGGGAGCCGCCTGGAAGTTGTTGCCCTCGATGGCCGCCGACACGTCCTGCCCGGTCATGCCGTAACCGGCCAGACGCTGCGGGTCGAGCCACAGGCGCATGGACAGTTTCTGCTCGCCCATGATGTTGATCTTGGCCACGCCTTCGATGCCGGCGAACATCGGCTCGACGACGCGGGAGATGTAGTCGGACATCTCCGGAATGGTCAGGTTGGAGCTGGCGAACGCGACGTAGGCCACGCTGGTGAAGCCGCCGGACGTGCGTTCCACCACCGGGTCGTACGCGTCCTTCGGCAAGCGGTATTTGATCTGGTTGACCTTGGCCATGACCTCGGTCAGCGCCGCGATGGAGTCACTGTTGAGTGCCATGCGGATCGTCACCTGGCTGCGGCCCTGGGTCGAGGCCGACGACAGATAGTCGATGCCCTCGACCGAGGCCACGGCCTGGCTGATCGGCTGCGTGACGAAGCCTTGCATCAGTTCCGAAGAGGCGCCGGGATATTGGGTCGTAACCGTGATGGTCGACGTTTCCAGCATCGGGTACTGGCGGATCGGCAGGTTCATCAGCGCGCGCACCCCGAACAGCAGGATCAGCGTGCTGACCACCACGGCCAGCACCGGGCGGCGAAGAAAGAGGTCGGTGAAATTCATTTTTCCAGCCCACTGAGTTTAAGAGCAATCGTGTCCGGGACACCTTCCACCGCCACGCCGTCGTGGAGCTTGAGCTGGCCGGACGTCACCACTTGCACGCCTTCGGTCAGGCCCTTGTCGACCACCGCCCAGCCATCGCGGCGCTCGCCGACCTTGATGCTTTCACGCTTGACCTTCTGCACGCCGGCCTCGTCGGTGTAGACCGAGAACACGCTTTCGCCGTAGGCGTTGTAGGTGATCGCGGTTTCCGGAATCAGCAGCTCGGCGGTCTGCGGCAGGGTCACCGAGACCCGTGCATACATGCCGGGACGCAGGCGTTTTTGCGTGTCGGTAATGACCGCTTGCACGTTGATGGTGTGGGACTGGTTGATCTGCGGATCGACCGCGACGATCTTGCCGGCGAAAGTCACATCACCCCAGGCATCGACCTTGGCCTGCACGGTCTGGCCCAGTTGCACTTGCGAGCCATCGCGCTCGGCGAGGGTGAAGTTGACGCGCAGCACGCCCGGATCGGTCAGGGTTGCCACCGCGCTGCCGGCCTGCAGGTATTGGCCCAGGTGCGCCTGGCGAATGCCGAGGGTGCCGGCGAACGGCGCGCGGATATGGCGTTGAGCGATCTGCGCCTGCATGCGCTCCATGTCGCCTTTGGCCGCGTCGTATTGAGCGCGGGCACTGTCGAAGGCGCGACGACTTTCGGCGCCGGTCTTGGCTAGCTCCTGGACACGGGCGAACTGGGCCTTGGCCGATTCGTACTCGCCTTTCAGGCGCACCAGTTCGCCTTGCTCCGGCGCGTCGTTGAGCTTGAGCAGCACTTGCCCCGCCTTCACTTCATCGCCGGACTCGAAATCGATGTCCACCACTTTGCCGCTGACTTCAGCCGACACCAGCACCTGACGCTGGGCTTCGAGTTTGCCGATGGCCTCGAGGTAGTAGGTGTAAGGCTGCTTTTTGACCACGGCCAGACCGACCCGGGTGCTGGGGATCCGTTGCTCGGCCGCCGCCGGTGGCGGCGACCAGAAACGCCAGCCCAGTGCAGCGGACAACACCACCACAAGAACAATAAAGATCAGCGACTTGATAATGTTTCGAGCAAGCATGTGGCACTCCCTTGACTCTTTGCTGCGAGCACAAAAGTTTGAGTTTTAAGAAAATAAAGGTGCAACTAAAGACGGGCGCGTTATCGATCCCTGTGAACTTTCACTTGTAAACGCGCCCGCTTTATTTATCCGCTGTTACGCCGCGGCCAGTACGTTGGTTTTATCCAGGTAATACTTGCCGATACCGTGCAAGTTCAAAGGCGACAACGTGAAGTGCTTCGAACCGGTGTGGATATCGCGGAAGCAACGCTCCAGGAAGTGCGACTTGTAGACGGCTTTGGAACCGGCCATCGAGTAGATCTGGTTGACCGCATTGACCGAGTTCTCGGTCAGCACCGAGGCTGCCAGGCCGACGCGGGCGCTGACCGGTTCGCCGATGGTTTCACCCCGGTTGATCACCTGATGGATCGCATCTTCCAGCAGCAGTTGTGCGGTATGCACCGAGGAGATGGCGCGACCGGTCTTCTCGAAGATCACCCCTTCCAGGCCCGGGTCGGTGTTCACGGCGCGGTCATTGCGGAAGTGATCGACCGCAGCCCGGGCCACGCCGAGCACGGTGGACATCGCCGCCAGGGTGCCGAACTCGTAGTAACCGGTGGCATAGGCCCGGGAATTGCGCGCTTCGGGGGATTGCTTGAGGGTTTCGACATCCAGCGAGAAAGACTTGTGGACGATCACGTTGGAGCACTGGAAGTGATGGCTGCCGGTGCCGCGCATGCCCAGGGTGTCCCAGGTCGGCAGGATGGTGCACTGGCTGGCGGGCACGAAGAACATCCGCACTTCCGGATTAGTGTTGTTTTCAGTGCCTTTGACGGTCGCGGTGCAGACCAGCCAGTCGGCGTGGGCCGAGCCGCTGGCGAACGCCCATTTGCCGCTCAGCAGGTACTCGTCGCCCATCGGCAGCGCTTCGCCACCGGAGTGGATGGCGCCGATCACGAAGCCGTCGCAGTGGTTGTAGATCGCTTCGGAAGTGGCTTCCGGCAGGTAGTCCGACAGGCGCCCCATCGCCACTTGCACTGCCAACTGCCAGGACAGCGAGGCGTCAAACCGGGCGAATTCCAGCAGCAGGGCCGAGGTGGTCTGGATATCGACCTGGGACCCGCCGAACGCCTTGGACACCGAGGTCCGGCCAAAACCTTCCTTGAAGAATCGGGACATCACATCCTTGTGCGTCGCATTGGTCTGCTCGCTGTAATCGCGGTGCTGAATAATCAGCGGATTCAGTGCACGCACCTTCTCGAGCCATTCATTGGATTCGGAGGGAAGGCTGTTCCATTGCATTAGATTTTTCATAACGGCTCCTAGCTATTATTTATTTACGATCAGCAGACGAAAAAACAGACAGAACTTTTTATTGTTGTTAAACCCCGATAAAAATGTACGTCTACAGTCGTACATTTTACAAGCACTATTATCAGACTTCTTTCATTTCCCAATAAAAGAGCAATCACTGTCCGACAATAACGCAAGGCGCAAAAGGCCAACGTAACTTGCGCACAAGTTACGTTGCTTGAAACTTTTGGATTACTTCACGCCGGCACGCCGGTCACTGACTTTCGACAGCGAGGCCCAGTCCTGATCGGCCTGACCATGGGCCATGCCGTCCAGAAGGTTGTCCTTCAACACGCTGGCAAACGGCAGCGGCACCTGCGCCGCTTCACCAGCTTCCAGCGCCAGGCGTACGTCCTTGAGACCCAGCGACAACTTGAAACCGGCCGGCTCGAATGTTTCATCGACCATCAGCTTGCCGTAGCCCTGATAAACCGGCACGGCAAACAGGGTCGAGGTGATCATCTCGATGAACGCCTCGCGACTGATACCGTAGCCGCCGGCCAGGGTCGAGGCTTCGGCCATGGATTCGATTGCCGAGGCGATCATCAGGTTGGCCGACAGTTTGGCAGCGCAGGCCACCTCGGCCATGTCGCCGAGCCTCCAGGTCTTGCGCCCCAGCACATCGAACAACGGCTGTACCCGAGCCAGTGCTTCGGCGGGCCCGGAGGCGAGAATGTTCAGATTGCCGGCAGCCGCCACATCGACCCGCCCCAACACCGGTGCCGACACGTAACCGACGCCACGCGCTGCGTGCACGGCCGCCAGTTCCCTGGCCAGCGCCACGGACACCGTGGACATGTTGACGTGCACGCTGCCGGCCCGCAGACCGTCCAGCGCCTTGGCGTCGAAGAACACCGAGCGGATTGCCGTGTCATCGCCGAGCATCGAGATCAGCACCTCGGCCTGGGCCGCCAGCGCCGGTGTCTCGACAGCTTCGGCGCCGGCCGCGGCCAGTGCCTCCAGCGGTGCCGTCGAACGATTCCACACGCGGACCCGATGCCCGGCTTTCAGCAGGTTCAGCACCATCGGTGCGCCCATCGTGCCCAGACCGATAAATCCCAGTTCCATGTCGCGTTCCTCTCTCGATGAGGTGTTCAAAGCCGTTCAGAAGATGATGCAGAATTGCGATTGTACGTGTACAGGCGTACATTTCAAGTGCCGCGACGATTCATTCTTCGCGGCGAGGGTTTCAAACACACCTTTACCCAAGGCAAGGAGGCTTTATGCAATTCGGGATCTACACCGTTGGCGACGTCACACAAGACCCTACCAACGCCCGTACCCCCAGCGAATCCGAGCGCATCCAGGCCACCCTGCAAATTGCGCAGAAAGCCGAAGACATCGGACTGGACGTGTTCGCCACCGGCGAGCACCACAATCCTCCGTTCATCACCTCCTCTCCCACCACGCTGCTGGCCTACATCGCAGCCAAGACCCAACGCATCATTCTCTCGACGTCCACCACCCTGATCAGCACCAACGATCCGGTGCGCCTTGCCGAAGAATATTCGCTGCTGCAAAACCTCTGCGGCGGCCGCATGGACCTGATGCTCGGCCGGGGCAACACCGCACCGGTCTATCCCTGGTTCGGCAAAAGCATCGCCGACGGCCTGCCACTGGCGATGGAGAACTATCGCCTGCTGCACCGGCTCTGGCGCGAAGAAGACCTCAACTGGAGCGGACGCTTTCGCACCCCGCTGAAAAACTTCACCTCGATCCCCAGGCCCCTCGATGACCTGCCGCCCTTCGTCTGGCACGGCTCGATCCGCACCCCGGAAATCGCCGAGCAGGCGGCGTATTACGGCGACGGTTTTTTCGCCAGCCACATCCTCTGGCCCCGTGAGCATTTCATGGCGCTGGTCGAGTTCTACCGCGCGCGGTTTGCCCATTACGGTCACGGCACGCCGGAGCAGGCGATCGTCGGTCTCGGCGGGCACATTTTCATGCGCCGCAACTCGCAGGATGCGCGCCGGGAGTTCCGTCCCTACTTCGACAACGCCCCGGTGTACGGCCATGGCCCGTCGCTGGAAGAGTTCATGGAAATGACCCCGCTGGCCGTCGGCAGCCCTCAGGAAATCATCGACAAGACCCTGACCTTCCGCGAGTACTTCGGCGACTACCAGCGCCAGCTGTTCCTGTTCGACCATGGCGGCATTCCGCTGAAAACGGTGCTGGAACAACTCGACATGTTCGGCAAGGAAGTGTTGCCGGTGCTGCGTGAAGAAACCCGCAAACGCCGTTCGCCGCTGGCGGCCGAAGCGCCGACGCACGCCAATCGCCTGGCCCGTTTGCAAACTCCGTCGGCCGATCCACGCGCCACGGTCAAAGCTGCCCAACTCGACAGCGTGACTGGCCACTGAACCTGGGGGAGCGAGCAGGCTCGTTCCCACACTTGATCAGGCAGCGCCTTTCAACTGGCGCTGCGCATCCATCGCCACCACCACGTCATCGTGAATCAAACGGGCCAGATACTGACCGTAACCGGTCTTGCTCATGCTGCCCGCATGCACCAGCAACTGCGCGTCGTCGATCCAGCCCTTGTGATAGGCGATTTCTTCGAGGCAGGCGATTTTCAGGCCCTGGCGTTTCTCGATGGCCTGCACGAAATTGCCGGCCTCCATCAACGCATCGTGGGTGCCGGTATCCAGCCACGCCATGCCACGGCCCATCACCGACACGTTCAATTTGCCTCGTTGCAGATAGACGTTGTTGACGTCGGTGATCTCCAGCTCGCCGCGCGGCGACGGCTTGATGTCGGCGGCAATCTGCAGCACTTCGTTGTCGTAGAAATACAAGCCGGTGACGGCGTAGTTGGACTTTGGATCGCTCGGTTTTTCGCAGATGCTCAGGGCCTTGCCGGCAGCATCGAATTCCACCACGCCAAAGCGCTCGGGATCGGCCACGTAGTAACCGAACACCGTCGCACCTTCATCACGCGCCGCCGCTTGCAGCAGGGTTTCACCGAAACCGGCGCCGTAGAAAATGTTGTCGCCGAGCACCAGGCAGACGTTGTCTTCACCGACGAATTCGCGACCGATGATGAACGCCTGGGCGAGGCCGTCCGGGCTCGGTTGCACCGCGTAGCTCAGGCTCAGGCCCAACTGGCTGCCGTCGCCGAGCATGCGCTGAAAGCCCGGCAGATCTTCCGGGGTGGAGATGATCAGGATCTCGCGGATTTCCGCCAGCATCAGCACCGACAGCGGGTAGTAGATCATCGGTTTGTCATACACCGGCAGCGACTGTTTCGAGACGCCCAAAGTGATCGGGTGCAGACGCGAACCCGCGCCGCCCGCCAGCAGAATTCCTTTGTACTTGGCCATGCTTTTTTCCTTTCAAGCAGTGAGATTTGAATGACGGAATGTTCAGGCCACGAGGGCTTCGTCGCGTTGCTCGCCGAGGCGCTCCAGCGCGTAGGCACCGGACATCACCCGCACCCACCAGGCACGGTTATCCAGATACCAGTCGACAGTTTTCTGCATGCCGCTTTCGAAGGTTTCCTGCGGCGTCCAACCCAGCGTCGCGTGAATTTTTCCGGCATCGACGGCATAGCGTTTGTCGTGGCCCGGACGATCCTTGACGAAGGTGATCAGGTCGCGGAAGTGCGCAACGCCTGCCGGTTTCTCCGCACCGCGTGCCTCCAGCAAATCGCACAGGGTGTGCACCACTTCCAGGTTGGTCTTCTCATTGTGGCCACCGATGTTGTAGGTCTGCCCGACCTCACCACGGGTGACCACCGCATACAGGGCCCGGGCGTGATCCTCGACGAACAGCCAGTCGCGGATCTGCGCGCCATCGCCGTACACCGGCAATGGCTTGCCTTGCAGCGCATTGAGAATGACGTGGGGAATCAGTTTTTCCGGGAAGTGATACGGCCCGTAATTGTTCGAGCAGTTGCTCATCACCACCGGCAAGCCAAAGGTGCGATGCCAGGCGCGAACCAGATGATCGGAACCGGCCTTGGTCGCCGAGTACGGCGAGCTTGGCGCATACGGCGTGCGCTCGGTGAACGCCGGATCTTCGGGTTCCAAGTCGCCATACACCTCATCGGTGGAAATGTGATGGAAACGGAACACCGCCTGACGCGCCGCGTCCAGTCGGTTCCAGTAACCTCGCGCCGCTTCGAGCATCGTGTAGGTGCCAACGATGTTGGTTTCGATGAAGGCTTGCGGGCCATCTATCGAGCGGTCCACGTGGGACTCGGCGGCCAGATGCATCACCGCATCCGGTTGCAGCCGTGCGAGCAGTTCGTCCAGCGCCGGCTTGTCGCAGATGTCGACCTGGCAGAAACGGTAACGCGGCGAATCGGACACCTCAGCCAGAGATTCGAGATTGCCGGCGTAGGTCAGTTTGTCGACGTTGATCACTTCACATTCGGTCTCTTCGATCAGAAACCGCACCACGGCCGAGCCAATGAAGCCCGCGCCCCCTGTCACTAAAATTTTCATCAGCGCCTCCCCTGGCAAAATGATGATTGAACGTCCTTCGATGCTGTGTGCGGATCAGTTCAACAACGCGACCCAGTATTGCGACAGCCCTTGCTCGAGAATCAGCAGCGTCTGGATGCAGACGAAGCTTTCGTCGGTGGTCGCCGAGGTCGCGTTGAGCGGGCCGAATCCACCGTCCTGCTTCTGATGGGCAGCGATCCAGTCTTTCGATTCCTGCAGATACGTCGGCTGCGCGTCGAGCAAATACATTGCTGCGATGGCCATGTAGGTACCCACCAGGCTGACCGCTTTGCCCGGCCGGTAATGGAACGATCCGTTGGACAGTTGCAGGCTCTGGAGCCAGGCGACGGTCTGTTCCGCATCAACGATGCGTCGGTTGAGAATGAACAGCGTCGACACCACGCGGTACACCGAAAACGCATCCGGCGGATAGCCGGGCTTGTTGGAGAAACCGCCGTCGGCCGAGCGGCAGCGCAAGGCGAACGCCATCACGCCCTGCTCGTCCGGCGCCTTGGCTTCAAGGGCGTGCAGCGACAGCACCGCCAGGTTGGTGTGCCAGATGTCCGAGCCGAAACCCGGCACATCGCCGAACCCGCCATCGGGGTTCTGGCACGCTTGCAGGTAACGCACGCAACCACCGATATCGTTCGGCAACGCGCCCAGCACTCGCAGCGACAACACCGCGCAGTAGGTGGCGAACACGTCGCTCAGATGCCCTGGCTGTTCGGCAAATCCGCCGTCGGTGTTTTGCGAGGCCCTGATGCAATCGATCAGGCTGGCCTTGTTTTCGATTTGCAGACCCAAGGCATGCAAGTCCGAAATCACATGCAGCCCGGAAAAAACCTGCCAGGTCTTGTCGGCACGGAAACCCAGCGGCGCGGTTTCGGCGGTCAGCCCGTAGGGCGTTTCATTCGACGCCCGGGCCTTGGCCAGCCACGCCAGATAACGCTGCAGATCGACATTGATGGTCGGCACGCCATTCGGGTGAATGCGCTGCACATCACCACCGCCATCGATCACTTGCAGCTCCCGGTTTACCAACGCCGCATCGTCATGATGAGTGACGGCAACGACCGGCTCGATGGACTGCAAGGCGTGGGCGGCGGCGAGCTGGGTTTTCAGGCTTTTCAGGTGCAACGGCAGGTACGTCAGGTTGCCGATACTGAAAATCCCCGGCTGACGCGGCGGCGCCCAGAACTGCCGAATGAACGGTACGGTCGGGTCATCCGGGGTCGACCAGAAATAGCCCTTGCCCATGAACAGCCCACCATTACGGGTGTCATGGAATTCCAGCAACGCTGCCGTCACCGAAGCCCGATCCGCTTCGCTCGCGCCGGACGGCAAGGCCTGAATCGCCTGCAACAGCAACGCTACGTCGTAGGCGGTCTTGATCGGGAATGGCGACTCGTGATTTTTGTACGAGGTGTGCCAGTCGCAACGCACTTTGCCGTTGATCCCGACCCGATCCCAGTAACCGCCGTACGCCGGATCGCGAAACAGCGCCAGGGTTTGCAGCAGGAATGAACGGGCCAGATTCGACAACGCATTGTCGTCGCGCGCATCGGCCAGGCGCGCCAGCACCAGGCTGACCTGAGCACGCACGCCGCAACGGGTCAGCGCCACATCGACACAGGATTGGCTGTCGCTGCCGGCCACCCGGCCGATCAGGTTTTCTGCATGAATCTGCAAGTGCCCGACCAAGCCGAGGCCCAACGGCTGATTGTCGATACGCGCCAGCAAGGCCGTGGCGCTGATGTCGAGATCGATCGAGGTCGCCAGCTCCAGCGGCGTCGACCAGTCGCTGCTGTACAGACCGGCGATGGTGGAGCGGGCGTAGAGCGCTTCGACCTTTTCCAGCAGGCCGTGGATCGCGGCATTGTTCGCCGCGTCCTGCGGCACCCGGCGCTGATAGGCAATCAATGCCGCCAGTGCGTCCAGTTGCAATGCCAGCGTGCGGCAGCGCCCGGAGCCGTGCGGCGTCCAGTAACGGTCGGCCAGTTCGTGAAAACCGCCATTCGACGCATCATGCAAACGCATCAGCCCGTCATGGGCAAAACGCAGTTCGACATCGTCGCCGTGCTCGGCCTGATAAAGCGTCGCGGCGACCTGATCCTGCAACTGCTTGTCGCTGGAAATCGCCACCTCGCCACTGGCATCGGTCACGGCGAAAAAGCCGCCGTGGTCGATGTCCTTGAGGCCTTGATCAAATAGAAACTGCGGATGCAGTGACATGGTAAATCCCTCTTCCTTGAGGTTAAGCGGCTTTGCTTTCGGCCAGCGACACAACGCTGCCCTGGCACAACTCGATGATGCGCGTCGCGGCGCGGGCGGCACCTTCGCCATCCGGCGCGGCCACTTGCTGATGCGGTGCGTAATAGGTCGAAGCTTCGGTGTCTTTTTCCAGTTCGCCCTGGATCAGATCGACGATACGATCACGGTCGTATCCGATATGCGTCGGGAAGCCCAGCAACTCCAGACGACGCAGAGCTTCCAGTTCGTGGTATTCGGACTTGGACGACAACAGGAACAGGGTCGGAATATTCATCGCGGCGATTTCAGTCACGGTGATCCAGCCCGGCGCCGAAATCAGCAGGCTGGCTTCGCGCAGCAGGCCCATCCAGTCCGGGTAGTACGGCACGCAGACGACGCCGTCCTGAGCCTGGATATCCTGACGGCCCAGCAACACCAGTTTCAGTTCCGGATTGCGCTCGCGCAGGATCTTGAAGCTGTCCAGATATGCGGCAAGCAATGCGTCCTTGTTCTCCGCGAACATGGTCGTGCCGCTGATCGAGGCGACAATGAACGGCGAGTCGCCGAGGTTCAGTTGCTCGCGCACGTTCAAACCGGTCTGCACATTGATGTCGCGGATCATCGGGCCGACAAAATGCGCCTTGCCGCTGACCAGTGCTTCGGCCACCGGCGTGCCCTGATCGAGAGAGGCCACATAGGGTTTGTCGGTCAGCACCAGTTGGCTCTGATTGATCATCCAGTTGAACTGGCTGTGCAGCGCGGTTCGGGCGCGGGCCATTTCCAGCGCGTTGACTTCGAAACCGCCGTCGGCCAGATCATGGTCTTCGAGCTGGCAAAGGGTGAAGTCGTAGCGCTCGGTGACGAACACCAGCGGCGTACCGCTGAAAATCGCGGCCAGGCAGGCGGCCATGTTGTAGTCCGACACCAGGGCGGTCGGCTTGTATTCGGCGATCAAGGCCAGGTAAGACAAAATCCGCTCGCCGGACAAGAAGGTGTTGGCGATATAACCGCCAATGTAATTATTCCAGTCGAGTTCTTTCGACAAGTTGCTCTTTTTCGAGTAATCGACCAAACGGCCGGCAATATCCACAACTTCAACGCCGGACTTTTCGAACATCGGCGTGAAGGTCGGCTGCAAGGAAGCCAATGCCACGGTCAATGGCATGTCCGGGCGCTGCTTTTTAATCGCCTGAGCGATGGACAGCGCGCGCATGTTGTGACCGGAACCGGTTGGATTGGGGGCAAATAAAATCATTCTTGAATCTCCATTAGTTGAACAACGCCATGAACCACAGTGTTTTCCAATACATCCCTTATAACCACCGAGTACGGCTTGATAACGGCACCGTCACCAATATTCAGTGGACCTACCAAGATGGCGCCCTCGCCAATAACGCAACGACTTCCAATGCGCACCGGTGCCTCCTCCCAAGGCAGTGAGCGGAACGAATGATCATGAGTGGACGCGACAATCGTGACGCCTTCGGCCAGCTCGCTGAAGGCACCGATGGTCACTCCGCCGGCCGCTTCGATCACCACGCCCGGCGCCAGTCGAGCGCCAGTGCCCAGTTCAATGCCGCCCAGTTGTGACATGCCGCCCTGACGGTTGCTGCGCCCGATCAGGATGCAGTCCCGGGCGATCTCCACCGACGCCCCTCCGCGCAATTCGGCATCGATCAAGGCGTCGTCGCTGATGTCCCAGGTCAGGGTGTCGGGGTTCAGCGACTTGAGCCGCGCGACCGACTGCGTGGACCGATCGAGCATCGACGGCAAGCCCTGGCGCGCCCGGTCCCGGACTTTGACCAGCACCGGTTCCGGGCTCGGCCGGCCGTCCTCGACCACAGTGCGCTGGGCAATGACCCGCGCCGGGCGACCGACGACGATTGCGTCCGGCGGCACATCGGCGGTCACCAACGCGCCAGCCGCCACCACGGCCCCGGCACCGATGGAAACACCGGCAGTCACGGTGGCCTTGGCGCCCACCCAGACGTTTTCGGCAATCCGAACCGGCGACTGCGCCGTCCCCAGGCACTGCGCACCGGTGGCGAACATGCTGGACTTGCCGACCGACGCGTGCTGCAAATCGCATCTGAAACCGATGAAGCAGTCATCGCCGATCTGCACGTTTGTCAGGCGACTGCCGGCACGCACCCAGACGTGCCGGCCAAGCTCACTTGAACTATCAACAGTCGTCGAAACTTCAATTACGTTTATGTCGTCCACAATAAAGCCTCATTCCATTGATGCCGGGCACATAAAATTCCGATAGGCGTGCGTATCCCGCAGATATAAATCCGCCAGTGCACAAATAATTAATTAACTGTTCATTTAAGGCTTCAACTCAAAGCACGCGAGACATTGCGTCCGCGCCACTTATTAACTGTCCGGTTCATTCAACTGTCATTATTCATTAACAACAGATAAAGGTTCACACTTGAGCCAAAGGCCAAGTCAGTTGTCGAGATGAGAAAAAGCCGATTCAAGTCTGTCCGTGACTCAGATGAAGCTCCGTTTTGAGGAATAGTTCTTTAGTACGAATGTTATAGTACAGACGATTTTGTTTTGCAATAGGTGTCAGAATGGTTATCTCGTTTTAGTCTAAAAATTGATTGAACTTTTATAGTGCACGCTTGTACTAAAACCGTCTGATATGCACAGCGATGGTGCGCATTCGCGAGTCACGCAGACTTGCCCCCAGCGCTTACAGGCATCTGGAGGTCGACCCCAGACATTCCGACAGTACCCGCGAAAGCTACGGTGACGGCTCCAATCCCCTTTGGCCTGGAGCCGTCATGCCCGCACCTATCACCGTTCTGCGCGACACCCATCCCCTGCCCGTACTCGACGCCTGTAAATGGGAAAAACTCGAGGGCGACCCGCACACCGTCAACCTCAACGCCTACACCAGCGAAGACGGCAGCAAGATCATGGGCACGTGGATCTGCACGCCGGGCAAGTGGCGGGTGGATTACGTGAAGTGGGAGTACTGCCATTTCCAGGAAGGCTACTGCGTGATTACCCCGGACGGCATGGAGCCGATCCACCTGCGCGCCGGCGACATCTTCGTGGTCGAGCCCGGCATGAAAGGCACTTGGGAAGTCGTCGAGACCGTGCGCAAATATTTCGTGTTCGCCTGATACAAAAAAGCCGGGAAACCACCCGACGTGATTTCCCGGCAACACCTACTGCATTGGATGTGCAGACCTGTGGCGAGCACAGGCCTGACGACGATTACTGCGGCTTGCGATAGCTGTTGATGATCGCCGAGAAGTCCTTGCCACCTTCCCCGCGCTGACTCATCGCCTGATACAACTGCTGCGCCACCGCGCCCAGCACCACTGGCTGATGGGCCTGACGCGCCGCTTCGGTGGCCAGCCCCAGATCCTTGAGCATCAGCTCGGCGCCGAAGCCACCCGTGTAGCCGCGTGAGGCCGGCGCCGTTTCGACGATGCCCGGCCACGGGTTGTACATTTCCGAACTCCAGCAACGCCCGGTCGAGCTGTTGATGATCCCGGCGAGCACGCCAGTGTCGATCCCCAAAGCATCACCCAACGCCATGGCTTCACTGACGCCAACCATAGAAATGGCGAGCAACAGGTTGTTGCAGATCTTGGCGATCTGGCCGGTGCCGACCTCACCGCAATGCACGATGTTGCGGCCCATCTGCGCCAGCACCGGTTGCAGGGTGGCGAACAGTTCCGGGGTAGCACCGACCATGAAGGTCAGCGTCCCGGCCGTGGCGCCGCCAGTGCCGCCGGACACCGGAGCGTCGGCCATGGCCACGCCTTGTTTGGCAGCAGCCGCCGCGACATCGCGTGCCGTCTGCGGATCGATGGTGCTGCAATCCACCGCCGGCACGCCTTTGTCGATCCCGGCGAGCACGCCGTCTTCACCGAGCCAGACGCTGCGCACATGCACCGCCGCCGGCAACATGGTGATCACCAGTTCAGCATCTTCAGCAGCTTCGCGAGCCGAAGCGCGGATGGTGCCGCCCAGTTGCTCGAGTTCCGCCAGCACGGTCTTGTTCAGGTCCACCAGGTTCAGCGAATGCCCGGCCTTGATCAGGTTGCGCGCCATCGGCGCGCCCATGTTGCCCAGCCCGATAAATGCGATTTTCATGACCATTCCTCAACGCAGGTTGATGGTGGTGTTCACGCCGTCGTTGACGCTGTCGTCATCGAACCAGCGCGCCGTGACCGTTTTGGTCTGGGTGTAGAACTGCACCACTTGCTTGCCGTACGGGCCGAGGTCGCCGAGTTTCGAACCGCGCGAACCGGTGAAGCTGAAGAACGGAACCGGTACCGGAATCGGGATGTTGATGCCGACCTGGCCGACGTCGATTTCAGTCTGGAACTTACGCGCCGCCGCACCGCTCTGGGTGAACAGGCCGGTGCCGTTGCCGAACGGGTTGGCGTTGACCAGCGCGATGGCCTGATCGAGGGTGTCGACTTCCAGCACCACCAGCACCGGGCCGAAGATTTCCTGGGTGTAGATCTGCATGTCGGTGGTGACCCCGGAGAACAGGGTCGGACCGACGAAGTTGCCGTGCTCGTAGCCCGGCACGCTGATGTCGCGACCGTCCAGCTCGAGTTTCGCGCCTTCCTTGATGCCGCTTTCGATCAGATCGAGAATTCGCGCCTTGGCCTTTTTCGAAATCACCGGGCCGACGTCGGTGCCCGGCTCGTTGCCGGCGTTGACTTTGAGTTTCTGCGCCAGCGCTTTCAGATCCGGCAGCCACTGTTTGGCCGCGCCCACCAGCACCACCACCGAAGTGGCCATGCAACGTTGACCCGCCGCACCGAAACCGGCACCGACCAAGGCATTGAGCGCTTGCTCGCGATTGGCATCCGGCAGCACCACCGCGTGGTTCTTCGCGCCCATCATCGATTGCACGCGTTTGCCGTGTTTACCGGCCAGGTCATAAACGTGGGTGCCGACGGCGGTCGAACCGACGAACGAAATCGCCTTGATGTCCTTGTGGGTGCACAGGCCGTCAACCACGTCCTTGCCACCATGAACGACGTTAAGTACGCCTGCCGGAATGCCGGCTTCAATCGCCAGCTCCACCAGCAACATGGTCGACAGCGGATCCTGTTCGGATGGTTTGAGGACGAAGGTGTTGCCGCAGGCAATGGCCATCGGGAACATCCACAGCGGAATCATTGCCGGAAAGTTGAACGGGGTGATGCCGGCGCAGACGCCGATCGGCTGACGCAGGGTGTAGGTATCGACGCCGCCGGCGACGTTCTCGGCGAACTCGCCCATCTGCAGGCTGCCGATGGAGCAGGCATGCTCGACCACTTCCAGGCCACGGAAAATATCGCCCTCGGCATCGGCAATGGTCTTGCCCTGCTCGGCACTCAGCACCACGGCGATGCGTTTGGAATGTTCGCGGATCAACGCCTGCAGCTTGAGCATGATGCGCATGCGCGCGCCGATCGGGGTCAGCTTCCAGGTCTGGAAGGCGCGCTGGGCGGCGCTGACGGCAGCGTCGACTTCAGCAGCGGTGGCGAACGGGACTTTGGCCAGCACTTGCTGGGTCGCCGGGTTGACGATGTCGTGCCACTCGGTGGTCTGCGACTCGACCCACTCGCCGTCGATCAGCAGCTTGACCTTCTGGATCGTGGTTTCGTTGGGCGTAAGCGATGCGTTCATGCTGGTCTCCAGAACTTGTTTTTATCTTAGGAGCCAAGGCGAAAGGTTCGCCTTGAGATGAGGCGTGTATCACGAATTGGTTGTCGGACTGTTTTTGGAGTATAGATGTGCAAACTTCTAATAAGAACGCACATATAAGCCCGTCCATCATGCAAAAAAACATCACCTCTCTAGGCTCGCTGAATTGGGATGACCTCAAGTTTTTCCTTGAAGTCGCCCGTACCCGCAAGGCCAGCACGGCGGCCAAACGCCTGGCAGTGGACTACACCACCGTGTCGCGGCGGATTAGTTCGCTGGAAGCGGCGCTCGGTACCTTGCTGTTCGAAAAGTCGCGCACCAGCGGTTTCGTGCTGACTGCCGAAGGCCAGCGCCTGCTGAGTTATGCGGAGTCGATCGAAAGCACGCTGCACATGGCCTGCGAGCAAGTTTCGGGCTCCGGCGTCGCACTGTCCGGGCACGTGCGGATGGGTTGCACCGAAGGTTTCGGCAGCTTCTTCATCACCCCGCAATTGAGCCATTTCGTCGACGCCTACCCGGCGATCTCGGTGGATATCCTGCCGCTGCCGCACTTCATTAGCCTGTCCAAACGCGAGGCCGATATCGTCATCGCCCTCGAGCGCCCGGAACACGGGCCGTACGTGTGCTGCAAACTCTGCGACTACCGCTTGCAGCTGTACGCGACCCAGGAATATCTCGACAAACACCCGCCGATCCGCCGCCCCGCCGACCTGGGCAAGCATCAATTCATCAGTTACGTGGATGACCTGGCGTTCAGCTCGGAGCTGCTGTATCTGGCGAACGTGTTGCCCGGTGCCAGCGCCAATTTACGCAGCACCAGCGTGATTGCGCAGTTCGTGGCGGCGCAGCAGGGGCGCTCATTGGCGATTCTGCCGTGCTTTCTCGCGGCTCAGGATCCGCGCCTGTTGCCGGTGCTGCCGGAGGAAATCGATATCACCCGGCAGTTCTGGATGTACTGCCGGGAGGATCTGCGCAAGCTCAAGCGGATCACCCTGTTGTGGGATTACATCCGTGAGGTGACCGAGCGCAATCAGGCGCTGTTGATGGGTGAAACTCGCGAGATGCAGTTCGCCGACTAATCGGCGCTGACCACGATCGACACCCGGCGGTTTTCGGTGCGGCCGGCGGCGGTATCGTTGGAGGCGACCGGTTCGCGGCTGCCGAGGCCTTGCAACTGGATGTTCTCTTCTTTCATGCCGACCGAGGTCAGCACTTTGCCGACGCTTTTCGCGCGACGCAATGACAGCTGCTGGTTATAGGTTTCCTTGCCCGAAGCGTCGGTGTGGCCATCCACTCGTACCCGTTCGATGCCGACACCCAGCAAGGCTTTACCGATACGCTCGACGATTTCGGTACTTTGCTGATTCAGGCTTTCGACATCGCTGCCAAACAATACTTTGCCCGACAGGCCAAACTCCCAGCCGTCATCGGTCAGCTCGAAGCCTTGCTGCTTGAGAACCGCGACCTGGGCCGGCGTCAGGCCTTTTTGCGGGGCGGTCTGGCAACCGGTCAGGGCCAGCATGGCCGTCAGCAACAGGGTGGAAAACAGTCGAAAGGAAAGTGAGGACACGGGCATCAGCTCCTGGTTTGAACGGAATCGACCGGGTACTCCGTCCCGGCCGTGAATTGGGCGCCGCGCGACAAACGCTTGGCTTGATACATCGCGGCATCGGCCGCATCAAGCAAGGTGCCAGGCGTGACGCCATGATCGGGGTAAACCGCGATGCCGATACTGAGCGACGTCACGACACTGCTGTCGCCCGGCAGCGCAATCGGGGTGTCCATGCTGGCGAGGATCTTGTCGGCAATGCGTTCGGCGTCTTCGGTCTTGTGCAAGGGCGTGAGCAGAACGGCGAACTCGTCACCGCCCAGACGCGCCACCAGATCCTCTTCACGCAACTGCGCCCGCACCCGATTCGCCACCGCCACCAGCACGGCATCGCCAGCGGCATGACCGAAGTTGTCGTTGATGTCCTTGAAACGGTCGCTGTCGAGAAACAGCACCGCCACTTGCTCATTCAACTTGTGGGCATTGCGCAGAGCACGGATCAGGCGGCCTTCGAAAAAGGCCCGGTTCGGCAACCCGGTAAGGCTGTCATGGCTGGCCTGATGGGCGAGGGTTTCGTTCTCGCTCTGCAAGTGGGTTTGCCAGGATTCGAGTTCATCGAGCAGGGCATTGAAGTCGGTGCCGAGGTTGTCCAGTTCGGCAATTTTTGCCCGTGGCACCCGTCGATCCAGTGCCCGCTCGCTGCGGGCCGCATGCGCCACCGCCGCCAGGCTGTGCAACGGGCCGATGATCCTGCGCAACTGACGCTGCGCCAGGTACAGCGCGACCCAGGCGCTGATCGCCGTGCAGAGAATGATCCCCGCCAGACCGCTCAACAGAAAACGCATCAGGCTGCCACCGTGGCCGATCAGCAAGATCCGCCCGATCTCGCGATCCTGATGCTGGATCGGCAGGTTGATGGGTTTTTCCAGAATGACTCGCGCGACCTGCATCTCCAGCTCGGAAATCAGGCCGTTCTCCGGACGCTGCCAGCGTGCGAGCAATTGGCCCTGAGTGTCCAGCACCTGGGCATCGGCCACTTCTTCGGTCGAGGCGATCAACGCCAGCGCTTCGGTCGCGGCGGCCTTGTCGTTGAACACCACGGCGGCTTCCACGGTGTAACTGATCGAGCGGGCGATCAAGTGCAGGTTGTGATCGGCATAGACCCGCAGCGCCAGCACCCCGAGCAGCGTCAGCGACACACTGGCCATTGCCACGGCGACCAGCGCCACAATCAGGTTGCCACGGCCGATGACCGAGCCGAGGGTCGGGCGCCCTGTGGATTTGTCGCGTCTCATGGCACCGCCGGTTTGCGGCGCGACAACTGCAGCACGCTGGGGTGAATGCGCACACCGCTACGAGCGACGGAGTCGAGATTGACCTCGAACGACACTTGTTCATCACCAACCCGCAGGCAGAACAGACTGCCGACCGTGCATTGATCGCCGCCTTCGCTGATGCTCAGCACCGGATGGCCGATCAGGGACGCGAACAGCCGGCTGCGTTCGTCTGTGGTGAGTTTGCCGATATAGACCGCGTCGCACTCGCTGACGATGGCTGGATTGTCGGCCAACAACCGGCGCACGATGACCGGACGGCCCGTGGCCTGGGTCGTGCCCTTGACCAGGTCATCGGTGTATTCGGTCGGGCCGACGATGCACAGGCGCAACTGCGCCGGCTCTACCGGCCAGCGCGCGTAACTGAGGATACCGAGGACAACCTGAGTGACGGATTTGGCCCGCTGTTCGGCCATCCCCGCAGGGGCTGGAGTCTGGGCAGCGGCCACACCCGTGAGCAAACAGAGTGCAACGGCAAGCAATGCCGGCTTGCAGACAACTACGCGCTCTGTCGCCCAGACAGCCACCTTCATGCAGGGATTCTCTTGGATCGTTACGAAATGATGCCGCAACGATAGCACAGCGCTGGAACACCAGCGATACAGCGACCTCTGACCGGTCGGTCAATAATCGTCAGTCATCCAGGCACCTTCATCCTCAAGGCGCCCCTGCTTCTTCCAGTTCCAGCATCAGTCCGCTCAAGCGCTTCACCTTGCGTTGTACTGCCTCTTCAAATACGCCATTGCGGGGTTCGATCAAGGTGAACCAGTCCTTGGCCCGAGTAATTCCGGTGTATATCAGTTCCTTGGTCAACACGGGGTTCAGGGCGTCCGGCAGGATCAGCGCGGTATGGGCAAACTCCGAGCCCTGTGACTTGTGCACGGTCATGGCGTACACGGTCTCGACATCATTGAGCCGGCTCGGCAACACGAAACGCACCCCACCGCGCCCGTCGTTACGCGGGAACGCCACTCGCAACACCGACTTACCGGCATCCGGGCCATCGCGCTCGGGGAGTTTCAAGGCGATACCGATGTCACCGTTCATCAGCCCGAGGCCATAGTCGTTTCGAGTCATCAACACCGGCCGGCCTTCGTACCATTGCTGGTCGCTCTCGATCAGCCGCGCCTTGAGCAATGCATCGGTGATGCGCTGATTAAGCCCCTCAACACCCCACGGCCCTTTGCGCACTGCGCACAACAACTGGAAGGTATCGAAGGCCCGCAGGACGTCACGCGCCCAATCGACCCAACCCGGGTTCTCGAGCGGCGTTCCGCTCACCGGACGTCGATCGCGCAAAATGCTCAGATAGTGTCGATAACCGTGGGGGCCTTCGCCGTGTCCATCGAGCACCAGGTGCTCAAGTTTCCGGTCGTGCTCGTTCTGAAGTGGCAACGAAAACACATCGCCATGGGTTTTGGCATCCAGCAACTGGCGAGCCTCGTCCGAGAGTTGCTTATTCACCCGTCGCGCCAGTTGACCGATGCCGCTGCCCTCGCCGAAACGCCGTGAGTGACGCAACATCACCACTTGCTGGGCCAGCGGGTGCGAGCTGTCACTGCCTTCTTGCAAACCGCTGTCCTGCAGGGATTCGCCGCTCACCTGCTCCAGCCACTGGCGAGTCTGCGGACTGTACCAACCCGCTTCGGCATCACGGCACAAATCGCCCAGCACCGCGCCAGCCTCCACCGAGGCCAGTTGATCCTTGTCGCCCAGCAACACCAGTCGAGCATGAGGCGGCAAGGCATCAAGCAGATTGGCCATCATTTCCAGGTCGATCATGGATGCTTCATCGACCACCAGTACATCCAGTGGCAGGCGGTTACCGGCATGGTGGCGAAAGTGCCGCGTGCCGGGACGGCTGCCAAGCAGGCGGTGTACCGTGGTCACCTCGGTCGGGATTTTTTCCCGGACACTGTCAGCGACCTTCAGCGACTGCACCTGCTGACTGATGGACTCGGTCAGCCGCGCCGCCGCTTTACCGGTAGGCGCCGCGAGCCGAATGCGCAGTGGCTGATGAGCCTCGACCGCAGGTGCCTGGAGCAACGCCAGCAAACGGACCACCGTCGTCGTCTTGCCGGTGCCCGGGCCGCCCGTGATGATGCTGAAGGCACTCCGAGTAGCCAGGGCGCAGGCGAGTTTCTGCCAGTCGATGACATCCGCACGCTGGGCCGGATCGAACAGTGCGTCCAACCGCCGAGCAAGATCGGGTGGTGTCGCTTCCTGCTCCGCGAGTCGCTGACGCAGTGCGCTGTCGATACGCCGCTCGTAGGCCCAATAGCGCCGCAAGTACAAGCGTTTGCCGGACAACACCAGCGGGCGCTCCTGAGCCAACGCACCTTCGTCGGCGGCCAGTGCCACCAGCGAACTGCCGGCCAGTACATTGCACCAGTGCGCCCCGTCGAGTGTTTCAAGCAGCTGCGATGGCAGCAGCAATGCACCGGGTTGCATGTCCCCTTCCGGAGGCAAAGACAGGGCGAAATCCGGCGCCTTGAGGGTTTCAAACAGATCCAGGCACACATGTCCATGGCCGAGCTGGTGACTGGTCAATGCGGCGGCGAGCAACACCAGCGGATCGACATCGGGTGCCAATTCATGAAGAAAAGCCACGAATGCCTTGTCCAGTGCCCGCAGCCATCCGCGCTCGACCCAGCGGGTGAGCAATAGCAGCAGATCATCGGCACAGGTGAGAGGTGTCAGCTGCGCGAGGCTGTCGGCGGTCAGCGGCGTGGGCAGCAGGTCGGCGAACGTCCGATTCATAGCAATTCTCCCTGCACCCACGCGGGCTCGGCCCTGGGTTGCGGTTTACCCTGGAACATGATGTCCAGACGCTCGATCAGCTCCCGTGGTGGGCGTGCGAAGTAAACGCCACCACCAGGCGCCCGAGTTCCACGCAGAAACAGATACAACGCGCCGCCGATATGCCGGTCGTAGTCGTAATCGGCGAGCCGCGCCTTGAGCTGACGATGCAGTGCCAACAGGTACAGCACGTATTGCAGGTCGTAACGGTTGTCGAGAATTGACTGCTCCATGGCCCGTTCGGTGTACGCGGCGTCATCGACGCCCAGCCAGTTGGATTTGTAATCGGCCACGTAGTACCGGCCCTCGTGCTCGAACGTCAGGTCGATAAAGCCTTTGAACATACCATTGAGTTGCACCGCTTCGGCGCCGACCCGGGCCACACCGTTGTGAGTGAATTGACGCACCTGTTCGTCGAGCTTGAGCACGTCGACCTTGTGGCTGGCGAACCAGAACTCCATCTCGACCCGATATTGCTTCAATTGCTCAAGCACCACTGGCGGTTGGTCGAGGCCCGCAGGCAGTGGCAGTTTGAGCAAGTGTTGCAACCAGTCGCCGAGGGTGGTGATCCAGCCCTCCCAGCCCCGTCGATTGCAACGCCGGGCGATCGCATCATCGAGCGACTCGCGGGTGACCGCGAAGCCCTCCTCACCCGCCCACTCGAGCAAACCGTGAAGAAACGTTCCCGGATTCGGTCCACGAGGGAAACGGTGAATATCAGCTCCGCCGGCGATGATCTCGCGCGGTGCTTCAGGATCGAGGCGTTCGTCGTCGAACAGCTTTTGCGCTTGCGGACTGTCGGGGGCTTCGTCGTTGCCAACGCTCAGCACGTCACTGATGCGCAAGGCACTGTACGAAGCGATCCACCAGTTCTCGCTGGCCCTGCGGCTCGGTAAAAGGGTGGCACGCAGCGTGGCTTCGTTACGCGGAGGCTGGTAAACCTCGCTGGTGGCTTGTGGCATTTCAACAACGCTCAGCGCCGAACAATCCTGTTGCAGATCGTCCAGCCAGCGGGCCAATCCGCTGGATTCATTCAACGTTACGCCGCCGCCCAACAGATAGCCCAGTGCAGAAAGGTGCAGCACCGAGCTGCTGTGATTGCCTCGCTTGAGATCCGTCACCCCAAGCCAGCAAGCGTGTTGTGCGCGGGTCAGCGCGACGTAGAGCAAACGCAGATCCTCTGCCAGGCGTTCGGTGTCCGCCACAGCGATCAGTTCCGCGTCGGGCTTCAGGCTGATGCGAGCCTTGCCGGATTCATCGTGGTAGTGCAGCGGCAATCGACTGCCATCCACCGGCTTAGCCGAACAGATGAAAGGCAGGAACACCAACGGGTACTCGAGCCCCTTGGATTTGTGAATGGTCACGACCTTGACCAGTTGTTCGTCGCTTTCAAGACGCAGGATCTGCTCTTCACCTGCCTGCCCAGACAGCGACAGATGCTCGGCCAGATGGCGGATCAGTGCCTGCTCGCCATCGAGTTCCGACGCGGCCTGTTGCAACAACTCCGACAGGTGCAAAAGGTTGGTCAGCACCCGCTCACCATCACTGCGGGCAATGAGCATCTGCGGCAGTTGAAAGTCGTGCAGCAGGCGCCGCAGCATCGGCAGCACCCCTTGCTTGCGCCACAGTTCACGATAACCGCGGAACTGCATGACCCGGGTTTCCCAGACCAGTTCGTCCTGATTCAGACGCTCCAGCTCAGCCAGCGGCAGATTCAGCGTGATGCACGCCAGCGCCGCTTTCAGGGAGCGCTCGACATCCGGCTCGGCGCACGCCTTGAGCCACGACAACAGGTCATGGGCTTCCTGTGCGGCAAAGACCGAGTCCTTGTCCGACAGATAAACGCTGCGGACTCCACGCGCTGCGAGCTCACCGCGTATCGCCTGCGCCTCTTTACCGTCGCGCACCAGGATCGCAATGTCCGCTGGCCGCAGTCCACGCCAATCCTTGCCCTCCTGCGCAAACCCGACGCGACCGGTCTGCCCGCCATTGAGCAGGGCTGTGATCTCACTGGCGCAGGCTGCCGCCAACTGCTGGCGATAAACTGCCCCGGACAGTGGCTTGTCGGTAGATAGATGCCAGATGTTCAGCGCCGGTACGTCCAGCCCGGCTACCTGCAAATGTTCTTTGCGTCCCTGCGCCTCCACAGGCTGGAACGGCACCGGGTTATCGCCGTTTTTCTCTCGGAACAGAAACGCCCCGCGCCCTTGCTCACGGGCCTCGGCACGCTCGAACACATGGTTGACCGCACGGACCATCCCGTGACTGGAACGGAAGTTCGTGCCCAGGGTATGCAGGCGTCCGGTTGTGGCCTGGCGGGCTCGCAGGTAGGTGTAGATATCCGCGCCACGGAAGGCATAGATCGCCTGCTTGGGGTCGCCAATCAGGAACAGCCCGGTCTCGGGGTTATTCTCTTCAATGCGATAGATGCTTTCGAAAATCCGGTACTGCACCGGATCCGTGTCTTGGAATTCATCGATCAAAGCTACGGGGAACTGCTCGCGAATAAGCGTGGCGAGACGCTCCCCGCCGTCGGACTGCAAGGCCGCATCCAGACGCAGCAGCATGTCGTCGAAACCCATTTCGGCTCGACGGCGCTTCTCATCTTCAAAGCGAGCACCGACCCATTTGGCAGCATGCTGCAGCACCGCCGCATCGGGCGTCGGCAAATTGTCGAGACTCGACTTGAGCACAGGCATGGCATCCAGGCCCGGGTGACTCGGCGGCTCGCCCTTCCAGGCTTCAGCCATGCCCTCCGGTGTGAGCCGGGCGAACCCGGTGCCGATATCCAATTGTTCGAGCGTCTCGTCCTCAGCCCAGGCCTTGAGCTTTTCAAACCAGGGTTCGAAATAGCGGGCCTGCATCTTGCGCCCATCCACCGTTTTGTTGGCGACACCCTGATGGCAGATAGCGAGCAACTCATCGGACCACTGCCGCCATGGTCCCTTCAACTCCACCAATGCCGCACGGCGTTCCTGCTGGCATTCTTCGATCAGTTCGGATGGCGTCTGGTCTGAGTTCCCTTCGCGCTCGGTGCCAAACAGCCCCCGTATACGCGGCAACAGGGCCGCCGGCCCTCCCCAGTGACTGCGGACCCAGCTCAAGGCGTCGCCCTGCATCGGGTAGCAGAACAGCCGCCAATAATCGCGCAACACTTCGCCGAGCAGGTCGCTGTGATCGGTTTCCAGGGTCTGGGTAAACAGACTGCCGCTGTCGAACGCATGCTCGCGCAGCATTCGCTGACACCAACTGTGGATCGTCGAGACCGCGGCCTCGTCCATCCATTGCGCAGCGATGTCCAGGCGATTGGCGCAGCCGGGCCATTGTTGCGGATCGAACTCTGCACGCAGTTCATCGATCAGCGCATCAGGGGCAGGCGTCTCGTCACGAAAGAAACGGGCGGCCTCGGCCAGACGCGTGCGTATGCGCTCGCGCAGTTCTTTGGTGGCTGCGTCGGTGAAGGTCACCACGAGAATCTGCGGGGGCAACAGCTCTCGACCGAAACCACTCGCCTCGCCTCCGTGGCCAAGGATCAACCGCAGATACAACGCCGAAATAGTAAACGTCTTGCCAGTGCCCGCGCTGGCTTCGATCAGTTGGCTGCCCCTTAACGGGAATGCCAGCGCGAGCGGCTGTTGATTGCTCATGCGCCTGCCTCCTCGAGGGTCCATGAGCGCCAAGGTGCCTCGAGCAGCGGGCGATAAAGCGCATCACACCAACCGGAGAAGGTTTCATCCGCCTGCAGTGCATCGTAGTCGGGGAACTGTCGGGCCAGAGCCGGGCTTTCGCGACGTTCACCTTCGCTGGTCTGACCATCCCCTTCATAGGCTTTACGGGCAGCCGCTTCAGCCTTGACCGGATCGGTCTGTGCCAGCCACGCAAAAGCCGTTTTCACCGCGACCGGCAGCGGCTGGCGCATGCCCGTCTGCCAGGCGAGCAGCAGATCCTCAAGAATTCGCCCCGCTCGAGTTGGTTCCAGAGGATCAAGAAGGAGCGTGTCATCACTGGCCACCAGTGCGGTCGTCAGGGAAAGCCCACTGGCACACGCGACAAGGTGACTGACCCATGATTTGGTCATGCGATGCCATTTGCGGCTCTTGATCGAGCCTATGCTGTTGGGGATCGTCGTGACCGACAGCACGCCGCCATCGGCGCGCCGGTGCAAACTGCCCAGCCATCCCTCCAGACGCAGTTCCTGCCATTCAAAATTGACCGGTAGCGCGTTGGTCAATGGCATTGGCCATAACGCCAACAGCTGTTGATAGCGTTGCAACAAGTCTGGCAAAGGTTCGATCAACTCTCGCTGAAGGCACTCACCGAATCCGGCCATGGGCAACAGTCCGCTGTTTTGCAGGCGACGGGCCTGAGACTCGAGTGCCTGACCAACATTGTCCGGGTGTCTCAAGGCGGCCCCGAGCAAGCTGTCGCTGAGCATGTATCGCTGCAACGCATCCAGCACAAAGGGTTCCTCGTCAGCCTGAGGTACCTGCGCCGCTTCGAAGTAAACTTTGAGGCGCTGAGTGAAAAAGTGTCGGACCGGATTGCGCAGGAAGTCCTGCAACAGCTCCAGGCTCAACGGCTCCTCCTGGACATGCGGGTCAAGCATTGTTACGACGTCGTTCCGTTCGTGACGTTGATGCAGCACCTGCCATTCGCTGGCGTAGCTGAACAATTTGTCTTCGTCGTGGAAGTAGCGCGAACTGAATGGCTGCAACGGATGCTCCTGGGTCATGGCAATCAGGAGATCCTCGTTGTCGTCAGCCGATCGCCATCCATTGGCGAGATGATCGCGCAACTGGCCGATCAACACAGAGGCTGGCCGATCACTGTTGTCGCGAATGCTGCGACCGACCCAACTGATGTAGAGCTGATGACGAGCGGACAAGAGTGCCTCTAGCAGAAGATAACGATCATCCTCACGACGGGAACGATCTCCCGGCCGGTAGTCGCTGCCCATGAGATCGAAGTCCAACGGTGGTTGAGCGCGTGGATAATCGCCATCGTTCATACCCAACAGACAAACCAGTCTGAACGGAATCGCGCGCATCGGCATCAGCGTGCAAAAGTTAACGGCTCCGGCCAGAAAGCGCTGCGACAGACGCCCCTGATCCAGCCCTGCCAGCCAGGCCTCACGGACGACGGTCAGTGGCAGCTCGTCCAGCAGACCGACGGCTTCGCAGGTTTCCAGCCAGGTTTCGCGCAACTCCTCGAGTTGAGCCAGCAGGTAGTCGTCATGCTCGTCTTCGGGTTTGAAAAAAAGCTGCATCAACGCCTGAAGCCGATACCCCCACTCCTGTGGCTGTGCAGGCCTCATCAGTTGCTGATACGAGAGTTCCAGTGCATCCAGCAATGCTACCAACGGGCCGATCAGCGCGGCATCGAGACCACCGATTTCGTCGTACGGCTCGATATCCCCACAGGCGCCGGAACTGCCGACGGCATAACCGAGCAGCATCCGGCGCAAGCCAAAGCGCCAACTGTTTTGCTCCAACTCGTCGGGCAATCCCAGCTCGGCACGTTGCCCGGCATCGATGCCCCAACGCACCCCAGCCCCCTCGATCCAGCGATGCAGGGTCGGCAAGTCTCGCTCCTGCACACCAAACCTGGCGCGTAACGCAGGAACGTCGAGCAAGTCGAGGATCTCACTGACGGGAAAACGGCTATCCGGCAGCTTGAGCAGATGCTCGACCGCGATCAGCAATGGATCTCGTCCGCGTTGCCCCTGATCGGCCATGGTGAAGGGAATGAAGCGTGGGTCATGACGATCCAGCTGACCAAAGACGGCGCGGATATGCGGCGCATAGCTATCGATGTCAGGCACCATCACGATCACGTCGCGCGGGCGTAATTGAGGGTTGGCACTGAAACGTGCCAGCAACTGGTCGTGGAGAATCTCCACTTCGCGCTGGGCGCTATGGGCAATATGAAAGCGGATCGAATCGTCTTGAGTCAGATCGACTGCCGGCCAGCGCGCTCGAGTCTCGCTGAGTGGCCGCAGTTCCAGAATATCGTCCTGTAACTGATTGAGCATGTTCTCCGGCTGGGTTTCGCTGAACAGATCGATACGCCCGTTACGAAATGCTGCGCGATAGCTGTCAGGCTCGTCGTAGCTGTCGAGAAGGTTGATGTAATCACGACCTTGCTTACCCCATGCAGCGAGGAGCGGGTGAGCATGTTGGTGGAGTGATTCCGAGTCCAGCACCACAGGCATGCCGTTTTTGCGGGCTTGTCGCTTGTACTGATGACGTAGTAGATCCTTGTCGGCAACGATATCGGCCCAGTGATAACGACAGGGGTTATGGACGCACAACAAAACCTGGCTGAAACGGGAAAGCCCGGCCAACGCTTCCAGTACTTGTGCGGGCAACGAGGAAATTCCAAAAACGATCACTCGCTGGGGAAGTCCGGACGGTGCGCTTTCAAGACTGTTGATGCGCTCCATGAATCGCTGGTGCACGCCTGCCCGACTTTGGGCCATGCCTTGCTCGCCCACATCGTCCAGCAGGGCGCGCCACAACTCTGCCTGCCAGCAACTGGACGCTGGGAGCGGCTTCGCTTCACCTCTTACATTGCGAAGCTGATGATGCCCCTCTGCCCAGTCCTCAAGCCAATCAGCGCGGTAAACCTGATATTGGTCGAAGAGGTCAGCCAAGCGTTCGGACAACTGGTAACGCTTGCGCAGATCGGTGTCATGGGTGAGAAAGCGTTGCAGCGGTTCGAAATGCGGCCGGTTGATGACCTGTGGCAACAGGCGCATCAGACGCCAGGTCAACGGTGCCTTGTCGAGCAGCGACTTTGCCGGAATTTCCTCTCGGCCCAGCACCATCCGGTAAAGCTGCCACATGAAACTGCCCGGCAGTTGCACATCAATTGCGGCGGCGATACCACAGCCGCCTAAGTCGTCTGCTTCAGGATCCTCAGCCAGTGCCAGCTTGAGCCATTGAGCGATGCCGTTGCTCTGTACGAGTGCAATTTCGTTCTCCAAGGGAGCCAGTGGATAACGCCTCATGATGCTGATCACAAGGCTGCGCAGTTCATCCAGGCTATTGCTCTGAACGACCATGAATGCAGCGTTGAGGGACTGGGTGTCCGGCATGAAGGCTTCCTTGGAAAAGTACAAAAGCTAGGACTGAACCTTAGCATTGTCGGCTGGCGAGGACAGCCGCAAGGCGTCCGAGAATGCCGTACGAACTTTCCTGCGGGCAAAACAAAACCCCAACTGCTTTCGCAATTGGGGTTTCGGAATTTAATCTTGACGATGACCTACTC